>CAYUVR010000009.1:0-47136 GCA_964448225.1 uncultured Faecalibacterium sp.
TACATTGTGGCGTGTTATGAAAACGGGCTGTCACACTTTCGTGCAACAGCCCCTTCATCATCTTTAATAATGCTCTGCACCGCAAGAACACAATTCGTTTATACCGAGCACCTGCCACAGCACCTTAAGAATCGGAATAATAAGCTTCTGCACTATATCCATGTCAACATGGCAAAGACATCTGCAAGCATATCCGTCTTCAGTCATAAATCCGTCGCAAAGGTCGCACTTGCCGTCTGCATTTTTATCAATGTGAGAAAGCTTTTCAATGCTTACACTTTCCCTTGTTGTTCCACATACCGAGCAGAAAAGAAAATCGGTTGAGCCTTCAACGTGACAAGTCGGCTCAATGCCTTCAATCACAAGATAAGTATGATCATTGATTATCTTTGTTTCGGTTTCTGTTTTGCAGCGGTTGCAAGTTCTCTTATATGTGCCGTTCTGCATCGGGTCTGTGCCTTCAAAACATTTCACCTTAATCTCCCATTCACTCCAATCGTGTCCGAGCTTGCCGATGACAGATGAATTTTCCACATCACAGATTGTGCATTTGTATCCCTGAGAGCCATCATCGGTGCAGGTAGCTTTGACAGTTGATTCAGCATATTCTGCCCAACGGTGGCCTGACTGCACAGGCACATCAGAATAAACGGGTGCACCGTTTTCATCAGTTTCAATTGCAGCATTGCAGGTCACACAAACCTTATATCTTTTGCCGCCTTCTTCATCAGTACAGTCATATTTGTCGCCGTCCACAGCCTCATAAACCCATGTATATCCTCTGGAATGGTCACAGTCTTCAGCCTGAGCCATAAGCGGCACAGCTGTGAAGAGAAGCACAAGAGAAAGAATAACAGACAATGTTCTTTTCATATCTAAATACCTCCATAGTATAAATTACTTCTTCTACATTTTAACACCAATGGTTTTTTTTGTCAATGATAAAATAAACTCCCCGATTTTCTCGGGGAGTTTAATATTAAGCTTTGAGCCTTGCAAATATTAGTAGTGAACGTATCCGCAATCGCAAGACTGACCAATCTTGAACAACTTCCAGAAGAATCTGGCAATCTTATAGATAATCTGCATAAATCCGTTTTCCTTATGGCAGATACAGTTACAAGATTTTGCATTGCCGCCGTCTGTATAAATCTCACCTTTGCAGCTATCGCACTTGCCGTCACCGTCTTTATCAGCGTGACCTGTTGCCGTGAATATCTCTTCAGGTTCTGTCTTGCCTGTTGCGCACTGTGCACACTCATAGTAACCGCTGTGGCCGTCTGTGTCACAAGTTGCATCGATGGGAGCGTGATAGATATAGTCATTTTCTATACCGTCATTATCTTCCCAACCATGACCGAGCTTAGCAATTGCTACGTTGTCACTCTTAGCGTTACATACTGTACAAATCTGATAGCCTCTGCCTTCGTTTGCGCAAGTGGGAGCCTTAGTTTCAATAACCTCGCCCCAAGTGTGTTCACCCTTGGCTTTAAATTCGCTGTATTCGCCGGGGAAGCCGTCTACAGTGTTGTCATATACATATGAGAAGTTACAGTTTGTACATACATATTCAATGTAACCGTCAACAAGACATGTTGCCATAACTCTTGCAACTTCCTTGTATTCGTGTTCAACATCATAGCTCTTTCTGTTTTCAGTTTCACCACAGACTGAACATTCTCTTTCTTCAGAGATACCTGTTGCACAGTCACCGCTGACTACAGTCCATTCGCCCCAAACGTGAGCGTCCTTAACAGCAGCAACAGTACGTGTCACATAGTAGTTGCAACCTTCACGTGTACAACAGCTTACTTCAATACCTTCGTCCTTACATGTGGGAGCCTTAGCATATTCGCTATCTGTTGTGTAATCGCCCATAACGTGCTGGAGAGCTGTGCCTACAATATCTCTTTCATCAGTTGCATCACAATACTTACAAGTTGCTTTTTCCTTAGCGTTTACACCGCACTTTGCTTCTGAAATCTTTTCGTATGTTTCAAATGTGTGACTTGTTGTTTCGCCATAGGCTGTCTTACAAGTATCACAAACTGCCCTATCCTTACATGTTGCTGTGCCGCCTGAGCAAGCCTCTGTCAAATCAACACCGCAACCGTTTTCACAAGCCTTTTTATGTGTATTCTTGCCTGTTGAAGTCCATGTGTCAGGATATTTGTGTTCTAATGTGTCACCGTAGGTCTTGCCGCAAGTTGTACATTTTGCCTTCTCAAGGCAAGTTGCTGTGCCGCCTGCACAGTCGCCTGAATCTGTGTTGCCGCATACACATTCACGTGTATGAATTGCATTGCCGTCAGCATCAACTGTCTGCTTCCATGAGCCGAATGAGCAAGCTACAGCATCGTTGTATGTGCCGCAACCGTTGAGACAAGCTCTCTTATGAGTGTCAGTATCTGCATCATATACATATGAGCCTGTGAAGTTGTGGTCCTTCTTTTCGTAACCCTCTGTTACCTTACCGATTTCAACTTTACAGTCTTCGCACTTCTGATATGCACTGTGACCGTCTTCTGTACAAGTGGGAGCCTTATAATCAACGTTAACAAGATTTGAATGCTTGTTGGCATTGGGCTCTCCGTCTGTATACTGAAGAGCAGCAATTTCTTCTTCAGTCATATCTGTCTTATCGATATTTGCTGCGTTTTTGCTACAAGCTGCACAATCATACCAATAGGTTGCCGCTGTTATACAGTTGGCAGCTGTGATTCTGTGAGCTGCATCCATAATCTTTTCTTTGAAGGTATGACCGAGCGGATCACCGTATGTGAAGGTCGCTGTGCTCTTAGCACCGCATACTGAACAAGATTTATAGTAAACTGCTGCTGCAGTACATGTTGCCTCTGACTTACGATTCTTGGCAAGGTCATTTTCGTCAACAATTTCAGCATACTGATGCCCGGGAGCTGTGTCATACTTAACAAATGTTTTTTCAGATTCTGTACCTTCACTTGACACCTTACATACTGTACAATATACATAGTATGTTTCGTCAGCGGTACATGATGCATCTGTTGCTTTATGGAGATATTCAGTTGCGCCTTTGAACTTGTGTCCGAGAGCTTTACCGTTTGTATAGGTAAGGTCAGTATACTTTTCAGTATCCTCTTCGTTCTTTGCATTCTTGTCACAACGTGAACAGTCATACCAGTAAACTGCTGCGTTTTCACAGTCTGCAGGTGAAATGAGGTGAGCATCATTTACAAGCTTTTCTGTGTAATTGTGGCCGAGTGTTGTGCCTTCTTCTGTTACAGTCCATGTGTATGCACAGGTGTCACAAATGTGAGTCCAGTATGCATCTTCTGTACAGGTTTCAGCAGTTCTCACGGGGTATGCATCGTAGCAAGCAATCTTGCCGCCGTCAACCTGAGCATCGTTTTCAACGATACCGTATTGATCACAGCGTGAGCACTTGTAGTTATGGTAGCCGTCTTCAGGCTTGTTGATTCTGTCAGCAGATGCTGAGTAGTCGTGACCGAGAGCTGAGCCGTGTTCGCCGCCGCAGAATTCACATTCTGCCTTATCAAGACATGTTGCTTCGCCGCCTGAGCAAGCTTCTGATGCACCAACAACACCGTCAAGACCGTATTCGCTTTCACAAACCGAGCAAAGTCTGTTGTGTTCATCCGTACCTTCTACCTGCTTGTAATCACCGTCAAATACGTGAGCAGCATAGTCGCCGTGAGTATCTTTACATTTGTCGCAGACTGCCTTATCAAGACATGTTGCTTTGCCGCCTGAGCAAGCTTCTGATGCACCAACAACACCGTCAAGACCGTATTCGCTTTCACAAACCGAGCAAAGTCTGTTGTGTTCATCCGTACCTTCTACCTGCTTGTAATCACCGTCAAATACGTGAGCAGCATAGTCGCCGTGAGTATCTTTACATTTGTCGCAGACTGCCTTATCAAGACATGTTGCTTTGCCGCCTGAGCAAGCTTCTGATGCACCAACAACACCGTCAAGACCGTATTCGCTTTCACAAACCGAGCAAAGTCTGTTGTGTTCATCCGTACCTTCTACCTGCTTGTAATCACCGTCAAATACGTGAGCAGCATAGTCGCCGTGAGTATCTTTACATTTGTCGCAGACTGCCTTATCAAGACATGTTGCTTTGCCGCCTGAGCAAGCTTCTGATGCACCCTTTGTTGTGCCAACACCTGTTGACTGACAATCATCATATCTTTCACACTTATATGCGTGTTTGTCGCCGTCGAGCTGAACTGCATCGCCGTTATAATTGTGACCAAGCTTTTCGAGAACTGTTTTGCCGAGTTCAATGCCGCAAGCATCACAGGTTTCGTATGCTGTGTAACCGTCAGCTTCACAAGTAGCAGCGAGACCGTCGTGTGATGTTGTTTTTACGTGGTTATTTGCGTTGATACCGATATTTGTATCTTCTGTGATTGTGTTGCCGCAACCGTCGCAGACTACCTTACCTGTGTGACCTTCGATTGTACAGGTAGCTTCAACATAACCGTCAACAGATATTGTGTTGTCGCCGTGATTTGTATAGTCGAAGGAACGCTCAGCACCTTCATTTATAACAGCATTACAGCCAAGACACTTTTCGTCAGCATCTTTACCGTGTGTTGTACAGGTGGAAGCAACTGCTGTTGATTCATCAGTCCAAGTACCATAGTCGGAGTGGTTTGAGTCATCCTTAACACCGTCATTTACTGAATATCCGTGACCGCAATCTGTACAGGTATAAGTTGTGATTGTGCCTGTTATACAGGTTGCAGGTGTAACCGATGTTTCATAGTTACAAATCCGGTTATTTTCTTTATAGTCACAAACTTTACAATGTCTTGACTGTGTGCCTGCAACTGTGCCGAAAGCATCATCTGAAGCCCAATCGCTCATGTCGTGGTCAGCAGTATCGGTGTTAGAGCAGATACATGTGCCGGTATGTGTTCCGTCATTGTTGTCAGTATAGTTTTCATAAGTACAATCAACAACATTAAGAATCGCAGTGCAACCGCCCTGACCGTATCTTACGCACTTATAACCGTGCTGACCGTCAGCAAGAGCATAGATTGTTGCTGATGCTTCGTGGCCGAGAGCATTGCCTACTTCGTAGTACTTATCTGCTGCATCAGCGTCGTCTTTTGCATTTGCATCACAACGTGAACAGCCGTACCAATTGGTCTGAGCGTCATCACATGTTGCGTTACTTCTTACTTCTGTGGAGTCTTCAGTGTAATTGTGACCGAGAGCCGAGCCGCTTTCAAATGTTTCTGTGCCCTTAGCACCGCACTGACAGCTATAATAGTATGTAGCTTTTGCAGTGCAGGTTGCATCTGATGCTTTGTAAGCATCTGTTGCTGCCTGACGGTCGTAAACATGATTGATGTTGCCGCCGCAAGTGTTACAGATACAATCCTTTACACCATCAGTATCAACACAGCTGCCGGTAACTTCATCGGAGCAAAGTGAACAGGTTGCTGTGTGTGTTGCACCGTCATTGTTAGAAACTGCATTTGAATAGCTGTGGCCGTTAACTTTGTCAACGGGAATTACCTCTTCTTTTGTAGCACCGCAGGAACAAGTGTATTCTTTCTTACCTTCTACCATGCAAGTTGCAGCCTTAACAACTGTTTCTGTTGACCATACGTGTTCTTTAACTTCGTTCCAGGCATCTTCAGCACCACAAATTGAACACTTGTAACCGTGAGTGCTGTCATCTTTCTTGCTGAGAACAGTTTCCCAGGTATGAGTTGCGGGGTCAGTGCCTTCCTGACCTCTGTATGTGTTATAATTCTCTTCTTCAGCCATACCACAGTTTTCGCAGAGGTATACGTCATAACCGTCTGCTGTACAAGTGTGGTCAATATGTTTGAGGTAAATTGTATAGCTATGACCTGTTGCAGCCTCATCAGCAGGCTTGAAGGTATCAGTTGAGTGTGCCTTACCGCAGATTGAACAGCTCTTATAGTATTCACCGGCATTTTCGCAGTCCTGAGCTGTCTTCTGATATTTTGTAGCGACAACTTCCTGCCAAACAGCAGTGTGAGTCTGTTCGCCGTTACAGGTTGTACAGGATATACTGTGAGTATCGCCATCACCTGTCCATGTGCCGGTACAAGCAGCTGAACCGCCGGTTGTACCGTAAGCTTTGCCGTTAAGACCCACAATTGTACATGTTTTATCAGCACCAACGCTGGTACACTTTTTTGAGTGTGTGCCGTCACCGTTATATACCCAGTCACCGCCAAAGGTGTGAGCGGTACCTGTGTAATTAGCGGTAACAGATTTATTAGCCGTAATGCCGCTGAATGTTGTGTCGCTCCAAGAACTGAAAGCATAGTGATAACTATTATCCGGATCTTTTGCACAAGCTGTGGGCGGAGTTACTGTGCCGTTATAATAACAAGTCTTGTTGTGTACAGTTCCGCAAGCATCGTTGAAATCAACTGTGTAAGATGATGACTGGAAGGTTACTGTAAAGGTTTTGCTGACAGAGCCTGCTGCATATGTAACAGTTGTTGTAGCCTGACCTGAGCCGCTTGAATAACCTGAAATTTTATCGAATACAGACTGTGATGCCGTTATTGTGTATGAGTTTCCGCTCTGAGATACTGCGAAACCACCGTCAGTAGCCGAGGGGCTGGCAGAAAATGTCGTAGCGCCTGATGGCCAGGTCTGACCATACTGATCCTTAAAGGATGTGGTAAAAGTTTTTGAAGCAGTGCTGCCGCCGTTGGGCACAGGGATAGTCTGATCTGAGATGGTTGTTGCACACGTGCTGACTGCAGGGTCTGACCAACCTGATATATTTTTTGTATCACCACCATTGGTTGAGGTTGTATCGGTTGTTACGGTTTGTGTGCCTATCACAATCTTAGAAACAGAAAGACTGGCTTCCTCACATCCGGATGCTTTAGAATATATAGCGACCTTTGTAGGGAAGCCCGGAACAGTTGTGGTCCAGGTAGCATCTGTCGCGGCTCCACCGGCGCAATCTTTATAAACGGCGTCGGCTTGTGAGGATGTTTCTGGTCCGAAAGTGCCCGTGGAAGTAACTTCCTTATAATAAATCTGAATACTTGCTTCGTCGTCTCCCTTCGAAAAAACACGGCTATAGGTAATAGTTACAGGGTATGATACCGAAGTTGCTGCCGTAGCCCATTCAGGTGCAATGAACACCCAGCATGACAAAAGCATTACGCAAGCCATAAACAGTGACATCGACTTTTTTGCCAACGTCAATAAAAATCTTTTCATTTTTGTTTTATCCCCCTTAATAAAGTGGTTTTCCCTGTTCTCCGCTCACAGAGAACAAGAATGATTTTCTTCGGGCTTTCACCGAAGTGCTGTTATAAAAGAAGTGAAAGATTAAATGTTCATCGAACACACCTGACCTCCTTGTGTTTCACCGATAAGCACATTGTTTCCTTTCATTAAGTTTGCACCTTTTGGTGCGTGAATTTGCAAAAGGGTAGAATAACCCCTATAATTACACATATTCATTATAAAATATTAAGGCGATAAAATCAATAGGATTGAAGGTAATTTTTAGGTAAAATTTAAGAGGTTTATTTTGTGCATTTTGTTAAAAAGGTGTTAAGGCCTCATTCGTCAGCCTTCGGCTGCACCTTCTCCACAGAAGAAGCTGTCGAACGAAGTGAGACTGATGAGGCAACCACTAAATAACGGGACAGGCATTAATCCCTGTCCCGTTCCATCAAACTTTTTTATCCTTATTATAGCTTGCTTCAACAGCTTTGATGACGGCATTTTCAAAGCCGTCGCCCTGAAGCGAAGCAACACCTTCAATCGTTGTGCCGCCGGGTGAGCAGACCGCATCAACCAGTTGCCAGGGGTGACTGTCTGTGCTGAGAATCATTTGTGCGCTGCCGAGAACTGCCTGTGCGGAAATTTCAAGAGCCTGAGCCTTGGTCATTCCGTTTTTCACCGCCGCCCTTGCCATTGAGTCAATGAACATATAGGTGAAAGCCGGTGAGCAGCCGCCGATTGCGCTGTAAATTGAAAAAAGCTCTTCTTTAATCTCAGTACCCTTACCGAAGCTGTCACAGAAAGCGGACACAAAATCCTTGTCCGTTTCCGTCACTCTCTCATTGCCGCAGAAAGCGGAAATTGCCTGACATACCTTTGCATTGATGTTGGGCATAATGCGTACAGCCCTGGGAGTATAAGGCAAAAGAGATGCGATATAATCGAGCGTTTTGCCTGCCGCAATGGATATGATAAGCGGATCGGAGCTTTTCAGTTCTTCGCCGATTTGCGGAAGCAAGTCGGGGAACACATCAGGCTTCACGGCAAGTACAACGGTGTCACACTCTGCTGCAATTGCTTTTTCGCTTTGAAGCACCCTGATGCCGCACTCTTTTTCCGGCGCCGCCGTTTTTTCTTTGTCAATATCAAAAACAGCAATGTCCTCCCCTTTTCTGAAGCCGGAAGAAATCATACCCTTGATGATTGCGGTTGCCATATTGCCGCAACCGATAAAGCCTGTCATTATTCGGTCACCTCTTCTTCGGGGATATCCGATGTGCAGTTGGGACACTTGACGGCATCAAGACTGATTTCGCTCTTACAGAACGGACAAACCTTTGTTGCGGGAGCTTCCTCAACAACTTCTTCCTTTTTCTTGCCAAGCTCCATAACCTTGTTGATTGTTTTAACAAGAAGGAAAATAACAACAGCCATTGTAAGGAAGTTTATAATTGCTGTGACGAATGAGCCGTAATTGAGTGTTGCATAACCTGCCTCTTTTGCTGCTTCAACTGTTGCAAAAGAAACATCTTGTGTTGTGAGTACAATAAACTTATCAGCAAAATTGATACCCTTGGTGATAAGTGAAAGTACGGGCGATACAATATCGTTGACCAGAGAATTTACAATTGCCTGAAACGCACCGCCGATGATAACGCCGACAGCAAGGTCCATAACATTGCCCCTCATAATAAATGTTTTGAATTCCTGAATAAACCCTTTCATTTTTAATTCCTCCGTCTTGTGTATAAATATTATAGTATTAAGTTTAGCACATACTCACCGAAAAAGTAAAGACTTAAACGCCCGTAAAATCAAATTCGGGAATAAAATTTTCACTCGCAGATGTGCTGTCTTGCAAAAAGAGATTATGAAAGCCCATATTTTCTGCCGCCGTGATAACCTTTTCATATTCACGCCCGGTTATTTTTCTTTGAAGCTCAGGTATGTTCTCAACCTTACCGAAAGGTGTATACTGACTCATCAGACTTACGGTTGTATCCTCGCCGAGATTGTTTTTAATCCAACTTAAAATATCAATTGACTGATTGGTATTCTTTGGCAAAATCAAGTGACGGACAATAAGACCCTTTTGCATTATCCCCGTTTCATTATATATATTATCAGGGCATTGCCTTTTCATTTCGATAAGAGCCTTCGACGCATATTCAAAATAATCAGCCGCACCGCTGTATTTTTCTGCTCTGTCGGGACGTATATATTTAAGGTCGGGAAGATAAATATCAATAAGACCGTCCAATGCTTTCAACGTGCTTACCTTTTCATATCCGCCGCTGTTATAGACAATCGGAACAGTGCTTTTATATGTTTCGAGAACTCCCTTGAGACTCAACGCATAATGGGTAGGATTGACAAGGTTGATGTTGTGTACCCCCTCTGCAACAAGCCCGTCAAAAATCTCCGTCAGCCTTTCGTCTGAGATTACCTTGCCTTTGCAGTTATGACTTATATCATAGTTCTGGCAGAACACGCAACCTAAATTACAGCCTGAGAAAAATACTGTTCCGCTGCCCTTTTCTCCGCTTATCGGCGGCTCTTCCCAAAAATGCTTTGCCGCCCTTGCCAGAGTGAACTCCTCCGCCGCACCGCAAAAGCCTTTTTCGTGGCTTCTGTCAACACCGCAACTGCGTGGGCATATATTACAGTTCATTTTCATCACTTCTTAAACTTCTTTTTTTCTATATTCTATCACAATCATTTGACTTTTGCCATAGGATTGGTATATACTTTTTATACTTAATACTTTTGGGAGTTGATAATATGCTTTTGGCAATTGATATGGGCAACACAAATATCACCTTAGGTTGCTATAACGGCGACGAGTTGGTTTTCGTTTCAAGAATGTACACCGCCAAACACAAAAGCAGCGATGAATTCGCAATTGATTTTCTTGATATATTCAACCTCTACAATGTAAAGCCGTCTGACTTTACAGCTGCAATATTTGCTTCGGTTGTTCCCGAGCTTACTGACCCGATTGTCAGAGCCGTCAAAAGGACAATAGGCATTGAGCCTTTGTTGGTCGGTGCTGAACATAACGGTAATCTGAAAGTCGACATACTGCCTGTTTCTTATCTCGGTGCTGACCTCATTGCAGGTGCAGTTGCCGCTGTAAAGAAATATCCCTTGCCATGCCTTGTAGCAGATTTGGGAACAGCAACAAAAATCCTCGTCATTGACAAGGACGGTTGTTTCAAAGGCTGTACAATTTCACCGGGGGTTAAAATCTCACTTGATGCTTTGGCACAAAGAACAGCTCTTTTGCCGTCAGTCAGCTTCACCACACCCAAAAAAGCAATTGGCGAAAACACAGTGGAATGTATGCAAAGCGGTATCGTCTACGGAACAGCGGCAATGATCGACGGACTCATCAAGCGCATCAAAGCAGAACTCGACTACGATGAAGTTACGGTTGTAGCCACGGGCGGCTACAGCACAGGTATAATCCCCTGCTGTGAAACAAAAATTCTCTATGACGAAAACCTGCTTCTTGACGGACTGAAAGAAATCTACAAATCTGCTGTAAACTGAGAAATATATATTAAAGAAGCCCTCCGTAAGGAGGGCTTCTTTTAATGTGTGAGAAGCAGCATTGCAACAAACAAAAACGCGATTACCCATGAGCTTGCCTTGATTTTCTTTATATCACCGCAGAATACGCTGATGATAATATAAGAGATAAGTCCGAAAGCAATGCCATATGAGATATTGTAAGTAAACGGCATTACGGCAAGAGTGAGAAAGGCGGGAACTGAAACCTTGAAGTTATCCCAATCAATATTTTTGATTGATGACATCATAAGAAGACCGACATAAATGAGAGCCGCCGCAGTAGCACAACTCGGAACAAGCTGTGCAATAGGACTAAGGAACATAGCGATGAAAAAGAACAGTCCGCAGAAAACGGAAGTGAGGCCTGTTCGTCCGCCCGCCGCAACACCTGCATTCACTTCGCTGAAGGTGGTAACGGTCGATGTGCCGCAGATTGAGCCGATTGTTGTTGCAATTGCATCAGAAAGCATACCTTCGTTCATATTGATAGGCTCGCCGTTCTCATCAAGCAAGTCTGCACGCTCACAAGCAGCATAAAGAGTGCCGAGAGTATCGAACATATCAACCATACAGAACGCAAGTGCTGTTGTGACAATGGTGAGAATAAGATTTGCATTTCCGTGTTCTTTGGCGTAATCAGAAAAATCAAAGCCTTCTGTGAACACCTTGAACAATGACTGTGAGCCAAACTCTTTGAAAGCTTCAAACGGGCTTATAAAGTTGATATCGAGCTGAGCATAAAATCCGTCAACGCTAAGTCCCAGAAGATAATAAAGTCCCATACCGCCGATGATGCCGATAAGCACAGCACCACGGATGTTTTTGTGACTCATAATAACAATTGCAAGCAAAGTGCAAATTGTGACAAGCATAGGCATAATATCGCCCCAGCTCTTATTGAGCAGATTGAATGAAGCAAGGTCAACACAGGTGGATTCATCCGGCACAACGATACCCGCATTCTGAAGCCCGAGCAGTGCAATGAAAAGACCGATACCGGAAGGAATTGCAACTCTGACCGCATCGGGCAAAGCATCGAAAATCTTTTTGCGAAGGCCTGTTACGGTAAGAAGAATAAAAACCATACCTTCTGTAAAAATAAGCACCAACGCATTTGCATAGGACAAACCAAAGCCGATACAAACGGTGTAAACAAAAAAGGCATTCAGACCCATACCGCTTGCCTGAGCCAAAGGCAGATTAGCGAGAAGACCTGCAAGAACAGTACCCACAACTGCGGAAATTGCCGTTGCAATATAAATTGCGCCGTAAGAAACTCCGAGAGGGTTTGAGCCGTCACCGAAGGGGTCAGAAAACATATTGGCATTGACCATCAGGATATAGACCATTGCAAAAAAAGTGGTCATACCTGCAATAAACTCGGTTTTTATTGTTGTTCCTCGCTCTTTAAGCTTAAAAAAACGTTCCATTTTTTGTCTCCTTTGGTGTGATGCTCATATTGTACCATACATTTTTACAAATTTCTACAGTTTTTTTCACGAATAATTACAATTTGCTTTCTTAAAATACATCAAAAAACGCTCTCCTCACGGAGAGCGTTTTTACACCGCTTCTTTAATCTGCACAACTTCCCACTTGCCGTCTGTCTCTTTCAGCTTCCAATAGGAAAGTATATCCCACGAACCGCTGTGTGTATCGCCGCTTTCTGTTTTTCTTGTCACGCTGTAAACTACCCACAGATAACCGTTGCCCCAACTGAAGTCCCCTGCCACAGCTTCTATCTCGAGTTCAATATCTGCTATACCCTCTTCAATTCTGTAATACCTGTCTAATTTGCCCACATCTTTTTCGGGTTTTTCTTCACCCACAAAAGTGAAAACCTCTCTTGCGGTTTCAATTATGGGTGCCGCCGTTTCCATATCTTTTTCGGACAGTTTGTTGTTTATTGTGGAGTAGTTAGGAAAATAGGCGTATTTATACGGTTTATACTTTTCATAATATTCACTGTTGGGTATCAGAAACGTTGAAACAATTAAAAATGCTGCAAATGCGAGAAGAACAGCAATCTGACTTTTCTTTTTCATTTTCCTTCCTCCTTTTACTTCTTTTTACAATTTTATTATAGTGCAGGATATTTAAAATTTCAATAAAATTTACCTCTTTGTAAGAAAAAAGTAAGAAAGCAGTAGTAGTCAGGGATTATAAAAAAAGCCCGGAAGCCAACCCTTTAAGTTATCTGTTGGGGAGTTTTATGGCTTTGCATATTCTTTCAAGGAAAAGTGCCATAAAAACAATCTGTGCCGCACCGACAACAACACATTGCACAGACCTTGACAAGAGCAGAGGCAGAAACTCACTGCCGTAATAATATGTCAGCCACATACTGTTCATCAGAAGTGAACACACAATCTGACTTGCCAGAACTGAGAGAACAATTCTCACGATACCGCCTTTTTTTGAAAGGAACAAACCGAAAATCAAGCCCGATACTGCCGCCGTAACGGTAAAGCCGGGAAGATATGCCCCTGTTGTGGGAAAAGCGAAAGCACCGATAAGGTCGCCTAAGCCATAGACTATTACACTACCCAATACGCCAAAGCGCCGTGCGGCAATAACAACGGGTATGAATGAAAAAGAAATTCTGATACTCGCACTTATGGGTATGACAAGAAACCTTGCAAAAACAATTTGCATTGCACACAAAAGAGCAAGACAGCAAAGGGCGAAGATATGTTCCTGAGAACTCTTCTTTTTTGACATAAAAAACACTTCCTTTATTTTTCTCACTCTCGCTGAAAAGATAAAGGAAGATGCAATATACACTTATTTTATTATCCTTTTTTCACAGCGGGATGCGATTTGTGCACCGCAAGAAAAAGCATTTTTCTTTTCGTCCTCAGGGCAACTCCCCGTCCCCAAGGCACTGAACGCACACAAACCTACTCTGTTTGACCATTTGAATATATCACTAAATGACTTGGCAGTCAATAGGATTTTTTGAATTTTTATCAGAACCTGAACAATTTTCTGAATCTCTTTTGCCACACACGAAGATAAACAGTAACTATTCTTGTAATTGCAATGTCAAAAACGATAAATACGATATTGCCGAGAACAAGCATAATCGGCACAATGTAATCCGCAATGAAACCTGTTTCGCCTTCAATCCCCATCAGCTTGTCATAGGGCATACCGAACACCTTAATCATCACCACATATGCAAGCACAACCGACACATTGAAAATCAGAAATTTCAATATGTACTCTGCCCATCTTGGCAGCTTGCTTTCAAGAATTGACTTGACTATGGGATAGTAACCGAAAAAGGCAACATAAAGCACAACCGCCTCTTTGTTGGGTACGAGAAGAAGACCGAGAATTGAGGTTGCGGCATAAACGCCCACCGCCCACTTTTTGTCAAGCTCAATAACCGCAAGCATTGTCAGCATACTTGCCATTGCCGGCAGGGTATAGACAAAAGCTTCGAGGGCAGACGGCACAAGAATCACAACACTTAAGGCAATGAGCATACCGCCCAATGCAACTTTTCCGCTTTGTTTCATATTCTACCTCTTAACAGCAAGGAATTAAATCGCCGCCGAAACATTCACAGCAGCAGTCTGCACAAATAAGACTTGAGCAAAGGTCACAGCCGTCACAACTGCCGCCACGCATTGTCCCGCCGCCTGCACGTCTGTTGTCTGTTCTGAAGCCGCCGCTTCGCTGATTGTTCATACTGTCAAATGCACCCTTGTATTCGGGGTTGCCCGGCTCCATATTGTAAGCCATCTGAAAATAACTGTATGCCTGCTGTGTCCAGCCACGCTGATAGTTAATCTGACCTTTGAGATAATACCAACGTGCAGTACGGCTGCTTTCAGCCATATTCTCAAGTATTCTCTCAGCCTCATCAAGGCGGTGCTGTCTCATAAGGCTTTCAACCTCAGCATAATTCGTTCCGCCTGTGTAGCCTGCATTTGAATAGCCGCCTGTTCTGCCGGAAATTATGGCATCATAAGCCTCATTGATTTCCTGCATCTTTTTTTCTGCGCTGTCCTTCAAAGGGCTGTTCTCATAGTTATCGGGATGATATTTTCTCGCAAGTTCACGGTAAGCCTTTTTAATCTGCTCCTGACTTGCATTTCTTGGCACACCAAGCACTTCATAAGGATCTCTCATTTTTCTTTCTTCCTTTCATCAGGGTATTCATTACATTTTCCGTTCCCTCATAAATTATGTTTTCTGCAACGGGAACAAGGGTTTTATCGGGAATATTCTGAAAAGCATCGCAGGCAAAAGCGCAGCTCATATTGAGCGTTTCAACAATCTGCTGTTTCACTTCTTCGTCGATATCATCTGCTTTCTTTATTTTGAAGCTGTTTAAAAATACATTGAAATTACCTTTTTTCAAATCCTTTTCCATATCATCGGCGGCATCGCAAAGATAAACCCATTTACCGATACCGTACCCGAAACGGTAAACCGTATTGTCATCATCATCGAATTCGTGTGCCATAATCTTGCCGAGAGCATGGGCAGATTCGTGAGCAGCTTTGTCGGGTGAATCGGTGTCTGATTTTTCGGTTTCTGCCTGTCTTTGCATTGACTCACATATAAGCTTTTCAATTTCGGGATACATTTTTTTCGCCTTTTTATTTTTTATATAAGCGTAGGGCAAGATAAGATACATCAAAAGCCGTTTTAAAAAATTTCCGTCGGCAATATTGTCCCGCACCTTATAATAAAACATCATCATTGAAACTGCAGCGGCATACTTCATTTCTTCTTCGCCGTTTTGGCAGTAGTTGCATTTTTTTGCCACATTAAAAGGACAGCGTCCGACCTTGAAATCGGGAATTTTGCAAGAAAAGCTCAGACGCATAAGAAGCAGGAAGGTAATATCATAGCTCAGAGTAAGTCTTGAAAAAATACCGAAATGCTTGCCCATAGCTTTGCAAAGTGAACAGTAAAGTCCCCTGTAAAGCTCATATTCCTTAACCTTCATTTCGGGCTTGTTGATTCTTACATAGCCGAGCATCTTTTTCTGCCTTTCATTTAATCTTGATATATTATTATATATTATTTCTCCGATGTTGTAAACAATAATATTAAATCAAGTTAAATTTTAAATTAAGTTTTAGTTGATTATTTTAAGCTGATATAATATAATTGTAGTATCAAACTTCACGGAGGATAAAAAATATGGCTATAATAAAAAAAGATGCCTACTATATGTCATCAACCGGAATCAATAAAATTCATTGCTGCATCTGGCAGGATGATGAAAAAGAGCCTGTAGGCGTTTTGCAGATTGCTCACGGTGTTTCAGAATATGTTGAAAGATACGAGCCTTTTGCTGAGTTTCTTGCAAAAGAAGGCTACATAGTTTGCGGTAACGACCATCTCGGTCACGGCAAAAGTGTTGAGAGCGCTGAAGACTTCGGCTTTTTTGCCGAAGAAGACGGCGACCTTCGTATGATTGACGATATGCATATTCTTTACACCATTATGCACAAGAGATATCCTGAGCTTCCTTATTATCTTTTCGGTCACTCAATGGGCTCATTCTGTGTCAGAGTTTATGCAACAGCCTTTCATCACGAGCTTTCCGGCATCATTATCTGCGGCACAGGCGAACTTCCCTCTGCCGCTGTTGTGCTTGAAGCTCCGGTTAAATACCTTTGCAAAAAAATGGGTGCAAGAGCCGCAGTGCCCGCTTCACTTCTTGACAAGGTAAGCAATCTTGGTATTAAAGACCCGAGAACAGACAAAGACTGGCTTTCAAGAAACGAAAAGAATGTTGACGCTTACATAAGCGACCCGCTTTGCGGCAACGGACTCACCCTCGGCGGTATGAGAGATACTCTTTCACTTGCCAACTCCTGCTGCACAGACGAATGGGCATATCTCATTCCGCCCACACTTCCCATTCTTCTCATTTCCGGCGCAAAAGACCCTGTCGGTCTCAACGGCAAGGGAGTTATCAATGTTTGTGATAATCTTGAAGGTGCCGGTCACGAGCCCAAAGTTATTCTTTATCCCGGCGACAGACACGAAATTCTCAACGAAGAAAATAACGATGTTGTTTTCGGTGATATTCTTGACTGGCTAAAAAGCACACAGAATATGGGCGCATTTTCATTCGGCTTTTGTGAATAAGTAAATTTCTTTATACTTTCTTGCAAGAAAGTACTGTTCTTCCGACGATGACAAACAACTTAATGATAAAAAAGCTATCTTATCCTTTGGGAAAGATAGCTTTTTTGTTATTGCCGGAAAAAGAGCTTTACTTGCTTTTACCCTTAATTTCAAACACGACAGCCCCGTCTCTATACTCATAACCGCCGCTGAAGCCGTGCAGGTCAAATATTCTTTTGCATATAGGCAGCCCCATACCCGTTGAGCCGTCGGCGCTGTTTCGTGCCTTGTCTTTTCTTGAAAAAACATCCCACATTGTTCTTTCAGTTTCTTCGTCTATTTTTTCAGCGGTGTTGCTTACTTCAAGATAAAAACGGTCTTTGTTCTTTCGTATGCTGATTTTAACTTCCTTCTCGCCTGTGGCATACTTGATGGCATTCGAAAGATAGTTATCGATTGCCATAGAAAACATTTCCCTGTTACATTCGGCGAAAACATCTTCTCCAATTTCTTTTGTCAATGTCACGCCCTTTGCTTCGGCGAAGGAAAGGTACTTTTCTTTTTCTTTCTTCACTATTTCGGAAAGGTTACATTTTTCCTTGTGCACCTTGTCTGCATTGGTCAGGCGGTTGAAGGTAAGAAGTGAAGAAACAATACCATTCATTCTGAGTGCTTCATCGTGAATTGACCTGACATATTCTTCGTTTTTCTGCGGTGCGATATTTTCAAGCACACATTCGCATTGGTTCTGAATCACAGCAAGGGGTGTTTTCAGCTCATGTGCCGCCGCTGAGGTGAAGGCTTTGCGGGATTCATTCAGTCGTTCACTTTTATTATAAAGCTTAAGTGCGACAAAGATTATCACCACCGCCACAATTAAGTACATAATCGCAAGCTGTTCTGTAAGGTATTTGAAAAAGTCAGACTCCAAGGCTCTCATACCGAGGTTATATTTTGCGGCGTAGTAGAAAATATATTTTTCACCGTCTATAAATACCGGTCCGTCATACACTACTAACTCATCAGAATCAGAAAAGCCACCGCCACCGTTAAAGCTGTGCTCTGACTTTGCAAAATCTTCAAGAGCTGAATTCAATTCATCATAGTATTTTCTTTCGTATGAGCGTTCACCTATGCCGTAAAGGTTCCAGCGGATGGTTGTGTTGATGTCATCTTTCCAATACTCCTGAGTTTCACCGTTATTCAAAGAAACAGCAACGCTTTTATCCTCATAAAAGCAAATCTCTGTGGGAACATATTTGCCTTGCTCATCTTTTCTTACTCCAAACTGTATCTCAGCACCCTGATGCTCAGCAATCTGCTCTTTCATTTCTTCAGTAAGATAAGCTTCAAGGTCAATATAACGTGTAGTGTTATATCCGCTGTTCTCAACATATTTTATAACAGAAACAGTGCTTTTTCCGCTTGCTACAATTTCCCGGTCGGCATTTATCAAACCAACAACATACGGGAAGCTATCCCTTCCGACACAATATTGCAAATCTGCCATAATAAGCTCTAAATATGTGCAATATTTATTTGAAACAGCAATGCTGGTTTTTTCGCTTGAAAAACTTGATTCCCAATTTTCCAGATTGTCTGTAAAACAGTTGTAAGCTAACTGCATCCGCTGTGTCATACTGCTTGCTTCGCTCTGCCTTGCACTTATATAATTGACCCCCGTTGAAACAGAGAACAACAATACCACGGAAAGCAAAATCAGCGCAACCATTCTTTTCTTTGTCATTTCACTTTCCCCTCTCTGAAACAGTAGCCTGAGCCGATAACGGTTTTAATCATTTCTCCGTTTTCGCCGAGGGCTTTTCTTATGCGTTTGATGTGGGTATCAACCACTCTTTCGTCACCGTCATAGTCATAGCCCCAGATTTTGTTGATAATTCTCTCACGGCTAAGGACAATCCCCTTGTTTTCCATCAGAAAAGACAGCAGATTCAAGTCCTTGCTTGTGAGAAAAATTTCCTTTTCGTCGCTTGTCACCTTCATTTTTCCTAAATCGAGTGTAACTGAGCCGACAGAAATACTGTTACCCTCGTTAATGCCCTTGTAACGCTTTATTGTTGTGATAATTTTTTCACTCAGCACCGACATCGGAAAGGGCTTCACGATATAATCATCAGCGCCGAATTTGTAGCCCTTGAGAAGGTCCTCCTCTTCACCCAAAGCGGAAAGAAATAATACAGGGACTGCTGTGATTTTGCGGATTTCCCTGCAGGCAGTAAGTCCGTCCATAACGGGCATCATCACGTCAAGAAGAATCAAATCAAAGCTTTCTTCACACACCTTTTCCACCGCTTCTCTGCCGTTTTCGGCCGTGGTGACAGCAAAGTTTTTGGCAGTAAGGTAATCGCATAAGGTTTCTCTGATTTTTCTTTCGTCATCGCAAACGAGAATTTTATACATCTTTATCCTCTCCTTTCGTGATTATCATAAAGCATCGGTGTGTACTTTAAGTGTCAAAACTATACTTTTTTGATTTTATTTTATCATATTACTGTTTGCAGCACAAGAAAAGCAGTCAGGATTTCTCCCGACTACTTTAATTTCTGTTTTGCTAAAGTTAAAATTGCTCGCCGCAAGACATTCTTTTCTTGAAGCTACCCCTCAATCTGCAAAAGCAGACAGCTCCCCTGAAAGGGGAGCCGGGAATCAAAAGTACTTTACTTATATTATACTACCGTTACTTTGCACAAAGCGACATAATTACCGTCAGATGTATAAACCTTGACTTCGCAAGTGCCGGCACCTACTGCAGTTACCTTGCCGTTTTTGACTGTTGCAACGGAGGTATCGCTTGACTTCCAGGTCACAGCCTTGTTTGTTGCATCAGAAGGCACAACAGTTGCTTTCAAGGTGACAGATGCACCGTTGTTGAGCCTGAGACTTGTTTGATTGAGGGTAACACCGAGAACTTTCACAGTTTTGACCTGTACAGTACATTTTGCGGTGTAGCCGCCGTCCTTTGTTTTGCAGGTGATTGTTGCCGTGCCTGTTGAAACGGGAGTGAGAACACCATTCGAGCTGACCTTAACAACCTTTGTGTTTGAGCTTGTCCATGTTACACTCTTGTTTCCTGCATTTGAGGGGGATACGGTTGCCTTGAGTGTATATGTCTGCGCTCCGGAAAGTGTTACCGAAGAGTTGTTGAGCTTAACACCCGTCACCTTAACCGTGCCGACCGTAACGGTGCATTTTGCAACCTTTTTGCCTTCAACGGTTGTGCAGGTGATCACCGCACTCTTGCCCGGTGTCATACCTTGAACAACACCTTTTGAGTTAACATATACGATTGAAGGGTCACTCGACTTCCATGTAACCTTTTTATTTGATGCGTTTGAGGGAGAAACTGTGGCTTTGAGCTGATAAGTTGCGTTATAACCAACAGTAACCTTTGTTTTGTTGAGTGTCACCTTTGTGGGGGTAGCCTCTTTGACAGTCACAACACATTTTGCAGTTTTGCCTGTATCCTTTGTGGTGCAGATGATTGTTGCCGTGCCGGGATTTACGGCTGTAATCTTGCCTTTTGAATTAACCTTGGCAATCTTTGTGTCTGAGCTTGACCATTTGAAGGTCTGATAGGTTGCATCTGTCGGGTTGGTTGTCACTTGAAGAGTATAAGTATCACCGTCAACCAAGCTGAGCTTTGTTTTATTGAGCTTAATTGACTTTGCTTCAATTGCATCGATAACAACAATCTTACACTTAGCAGTACAACCGCTGTTATTGGTGGTACAGGTGATATACGCCGTACCTGCCTTTTTGAAGGTTACCTTGCCGTTTGAATCAACAGTTGCAACCTTTGTGTTCGAGCTTGTCCAGGTAACCTTTTTGTTTGTTGCATCTGAAGGTAACACGGTTGCCTTGAGCTGATAGGTTTTGTACTGATACTTCTTGACCGAGGCAGCATTAAGCTCAACCCCTGTTGTTTTCACCTTAACCGTAACCTTACATGTCTTTTTAGCCATAGGATTATCAACAGAAGTACAGGTGATTGTGACAGTACCTGCCTTTTTGGCTGTTACCTTACCGTTTGAATCTACAGTTGCAATCTTCTTGTTGGAAGTTGTCCATTCAACATCCCGGAAAGTTGCATCTGACGGATTGACAGTAGCTTTGAGAGTATATGTCTTACCCTTATAGATATTGAAAGAAGTCTTGTTGAGTGAAATTGATGTCACTTCTGTCTTTTTAAGTACCTTAACAGTACAGGTTGCGGCAATACCGTTACTTGATGTGCAAGTGATTGTCGCTGTACCTGCACCGACAGCTGTGACCTTACCCTTTGAACTGACAGTTGCAACCTTTGTGTTTGAGCTTGTCCAGGTTACACTTTTGTCAGTTGCTGTTTCGGGAAGAACTGTTGCACTGAGTGTTGCTGACTTTGTTGTGTAAATTGATACACTTGTTTTGCTGAGTGAAACTGAGCTGACCGGTGTCACAACCTTGACCGTGCAGGTTGCAGTAATTCCGCCGTCATTTGTTTTGCAGGTAATTGTTGCCGTACCGTTGGCAACGGCTTTAACCTTGCCGTTTGAGTCAACAGTTGCAACCTTTGTGTTTGATGAATACCACTTTACAGTCTTATCCTCTGCTGTTGTGGGAAGAACCGTTGCTTTCAGCGTTTTGGTTTTTCCCACGTTGAGTGAAAATGAACTGCTGCTGAGAGTAACCTTATTCACGCTTTTTCCAATACCGATAAGGCTGAGGGGGAAGTTTTCAGCCCACACACGCTGAAGTGTATCAGAAGGATGAATACCGTCAATTGTGTATTCAGGCAGAAAAGCATCGGGGTCTTTCGGGTTTGCGGACATATCCACAACATCATAGTGTCCGTCACTTTCCGTTGTTGTCTTGAGCCATTTGTTTACATCTTCGGCTATCTTCCAGTCCTTCTGGAATTCTTCGTCTGTTCTGACATAGCTGTCAGAACTGCCGAAGTAGTTTCTTGTTGTACCCTTCCATTGGGTAATGCTCATTGTAACAACCTTGATGCCTGCATCGTGACACTTCCGGAACAACTGCTGATAGCCTGCAATAATCTGCTTTGCAGTAGGCTGGGTGACACCGTCTGTTGCCATATCAATGCACACGGGATGGATAATATCATTTGCACCGATTTTGATGATGACATATTTAACACCCGTTGCTGCAAGTACATCAGCATCAAAACGGCTGATGAGGGACTTGCCGTAAAGCTGTGAACCGAAACCAAGACCGTCTGACAAAAGGCTGTTGCCGATAATACCCTTACCGACCACACCGACATTTGTGAAGCCTGCTTCAACAATTTTTTCAGAAAGATACTGTGGGAACTCATTTGAAACGGTGGAGTCACCGATAACAACAACGCTGTATGCGTTATCTGTGGGAGAACAAACGTCAAGACTGACCACACACGGAACAACCTTGATAAAACTGTATGCCAACTGAAGGTCAATTTCAGAGCCGAGGAGCTTGCTGATGATCTGGAGCACCTGCTCGTTATCCATTACACTTGCCAAACCAAAAGTCTCAGCGTGAGTCTGGTCTCCGCCGAAGGTAAGATATGTATCGGCGCCGGAAAGGCCCATTGTTTTGATTTCGGTAAATTTTTCAGCATAAAAGCTGATTGCGATTTTGTCGCTGTTTGCAGTTACATCAAAATAAACAGGGTCTGAATAGATTTCTTCACCTGCCGGAACAGTAACACCCTTGTAACCCTTGTTAAAGGTAATCATCTTGGCGGTTTCTGTGTCAATTTTTGAGCCGCCGAGACTTTTTGCAACGGTCGCACTCGTAAGCACGAGAGGTTCATCTCCGTAAAGATTGGAAACCTTAATACGAAGCATTGAACCGCTTGCTGAGGGAGTAATAATAGTACGGGCAGTTACATCTCCCACATAAGCGGTAATATTCTGATAGCCGTCAACACCAATCTTTGTCGGGCCGGTACCCCAGGCGGAAACCCAAGTTTCTGCAGACGAGGTAAACGTGAAGGCAGCAGCCAAAACTAAAATCACAGCCAAAGCCAAAACCGGTTTATGTAATTTCTTCATATTATTCAAATCCTTTCCGTCAATCTATATTCAAAATAATTATTAGTCTGAAATATAAAATATCCTAATATAAATGATACCTTACTTAATAAAAAAAGTCAAGGTTACAGAGGTAACCTTGACTTTTTATTTACAAATTTACAACCATTATTTTTTATTGACCGGTCTTCTTGACGGGGCGGCACTTTTCTTTGCACCGTCCGCAGATTTTTTCTGCGAAGCTCCGGCAACATTTTTCTTCATTGCTCTTGCTTTTTCCCGCTTTTCCCTGAGAGTCTTTTTCTTGTTATATTCAAGATAATTGAAAAGGAAAACAGCCACGGCTATAACAGAAAGAATAAGCGAAATCACAAGGAAGGGCACCGAACCGATAACTGCTCTTATGCCGCTCATCAAAAGGCCGGAAAAACTGAGTTTGACATCACTTCCTGCAACAAGGTTGATTGTTGTCAGTTCCTGACCTGCATAATACACCTTAGCCTGAGCAATTATCTCCCCTGCTTCAATGGGGGCGATGATACTTTTGGGCATTGAATCTTCCACAATTTCAAACATAACAGAAGCGGGAGTTGCCTTTGAGGGCACAAGAGCCGAAGCTTCTTTTTCGGGCACGAGCCGAAGAGTGTCAACGCCCTTGCCTGCAGTCACAGGTACAACATCAACAGTCTGAGAGGGAGAAACAATAACTCTGTATCTGATGTTGTTATATACCCAGTCAAGCATCTTTTTCGCATCGGTCATACAGGTGTTTTCATCTGCATCGTCACTGTCAATGTTGGCGAGCTCGCCACCCATAACAACAGCAAGATACGAATATCCGTCCTTGTTTGAAACAACGGCAATACATTCCCCTGCGTCATCTGTACTTGTCTGTTTTCCGCCGGTGACAGAAGAATGATAATAATCGGAAATTGATGCGTTTGTCATTTTGTTGCTTGCATTCACAGTTCTTTCTTCATTTTGCTGCGTAGCCTTGAGTGTTACGCTTTTTGCGGAAAAAGCTTCAGAAAACAAAGGATAATTGAGCGCATACTTGATGATTTTTGCAACATCGGCAGCCGTTGTATACTGACCTTCTTCATCAAAGCCGGTAATATTTTTGACAACCGTTGATGTGCAGCCGATTTTCTCCGTGAGCGCCTGCATTTCCTTGACAAAAGCTTCGAGTGAGCCCGCAATTTCATAAGCAATAATACTTGCCGCATCATTGGCAGAATAGACAACAAGGCAGTCAAAAAGCTCCCGTTTTGACACGGTCTCCCCTGCTTTATAAGAAGCAACACGCACACCGTAATCATACTTAACAAGAGAAAGGCTTTCCTTTGTGATTTTCACATCACCTTCAAGGTTTCCCCATTTTTCAAGTGCAACAACAGCGGCAATTATTTTGATGAAAGCGGCAGCCGGTGTTTTTTTTGTACTGTTTTTGTCAAAAAAGACCGTACCTTCGTCAAGACTTTCCATATAATATATATCTGACCTGAGCTGTGACGTCACTGAGCCTGAATCAAAAAGCGCCGATGCCGAAACAGAAAAAAAGGATAATACCGTTATTAAACATATAATTAAAGCTGTAACTTTCTTCATTTTAAAATTCCACCCCGAATGTAATTTTTTGAAATTCCGTTTTTATGTTTGCAATATATAAAAAGATATGATAGAATATCAAAGGATTGTTTTTAATATTATATCAACTAAAAAAAGAAATGTATATACCTTTGTTTAAATTTAAAATGAACTTTTTTATAAAAGAAAGGATGTGACCGCAAGGTATGATATATGTAACCGGTGACACTCACGGCATTGCCTCAAGGTTTGATGACCCGAGACTTAAAAATCTCAAGCGTGGTGACACACTCATTATCTGCGGCGATTTCGGCTTTTTGTGGAACGGCTCAAAGGAAGAAATGAATGTGCTGAAAAAGCTGAGCAAAAAGAAGTATAACATCTGTTTTGTTGACGGCACTCACGAAAACTTTGATATGCTGAATAAGCTCAAAATTAAAAAGTGGAACGGCGGCAAGGTGCATCACATTGCCGCAAATATCTTCCATCTTATGCGTGGTCAGATTTTCACAATTGAAGGAACAAAAATTTTCACAATGGGCGGCGGCGAAAGTCCGGATATTGACATCCGCTTTGAAATGGATACATGGTCAGATTTGGAAATTCCCACAAGAGAAGAGCTTGTTGAAGGTGTTGACAATCTGCAAAAATATGACGGCAAGGTTGACCTTGTTATCACCCACGAGCCACCTGCAAAAATCAAAGACTTTTTGTTGCTTGACACCGGCTCTGATGCCAGCATAACCGCCATCAACACTTATCTTGAAGACGTAAGCCGCATCTGCACCTTCAGGCATTGGTACTTTGGATCACTTCATCTTGACAAATTCATTTCAACAACACACATCAGTGTGTTCAACAACATCATCAACGCAAAAACCGGTGAACCGGTCAGAAGATAAAAAAAACGCCGCAACTGCGGCGTTTTTTTATTCTTCTGTTTCAGCGTCTTCCTTGCGGCCGATGTTAATACCGAAAACTGCAAAGATGTCTGAAATTGCGTTGAAGATTTTCCAGATAAATTCTTCAAACTTGTCAAAAAATTCCATAGTTTAAACCTCCTAAACTTAATTATAATCAAATTGTAATATTTTTATTTAAAAATGTCAATATGTAATTTAAAAATTGTTTAAACCTTATTCATCAACGAAAAAACAAAACCTGCCGAAAGGCAGGCTTTGTCTATTAAACAATTGTTTAATTCATTCAAGAATTATACTACGGGCTTAACATTGCCGTCGTAACCGAGAGCTGCAAGAAGGCTGTAGATGAACTCCCAAAGCATTGCATACATGTCTTCAAAGATTTTGAACATTTGTAAATTCCTCCTTTTATTATTTACCAAAGGTACACACCTTTAATATGACTATATTATATATCAGCAAAAGATGAATGTCAATAGTTTATTCAAAATTATTTCATATTTTTTATAGTTCATTATTTTTTCAGCCATTTAAAAAAAAGAACACCCCAAAGGGGTGCTCTTTTTCTAAAACAATTGTTTTAAGCAACTAAATTATTCTTCTGTTGTGGGCCAGAAGTATTCAAATACCTTGTAAAGGTATGCCCAGAGTTCCTGCCATACAATTTCAAATGTTGCGAAAAATTCTGCCATTGTAGTATCCTCCATATTAAGATTTACTAAGGGTATTCCCTTAATATGGCTATATTATATATCAGTAAAAGATAAATGTCAATAGTTTATTCAAAATTATTTCATATTTTTTATCAATACCTTAAATAAGAAAATGACAGTTTCTTTTCAACAAGCCACAAAAAAATCCGCCGCTTATGCGACGGATTTAACAGCTTCATCAATTAACCAAGAACTTCATCAATTCTAAGGAACTCGAAGATTGCATCAAAAATCATATCAAACCAATCAGAAATCTGCTTGAGGATTGCCTGAAAACCGTCAACAAAAGATTTCTGATCTTCTTCGTCCCAATAGTCGCTGATCTTGTTGTCATTGTCTGTGATGTCTTCATTCACAATTTCACAGCAGTCACATGTGCAACCGCAACCCTGTGCATCCCAAATGCCTGAACAGTAACCGCAACAAACTGAACCGTCAAATGAACCGTCTGAGCTGGTATTTTTTGCACAAGCTGTGAGATATGTTTTGTTGAGCTTCGGGCAGAGTACACAGCAGGAGCAGTCATTGGGCTTGCCCTCAAGCATTTCATCGCTGTAGCCTGCATACTTGCAATCTGCACAGTCACATTCACCTGCGACAGGTACTTCTTCAACAATGTCAGCAGCTGACACTGTAACACAAAGTGAAGCAAAAATCATAAGTGTCGCCAACAAAATAGCAGTTAATCTTTTCATAGTAATTTTCCTCCTTATGTTGCAAAGTGCATAACACACCCACACTGTTAGTTATATTATAATAAAACCCGGAAAAAAAGTCAACCCAAAAATGAACAATTTATGCAAATCTTCACAAAAACAAAGGACCTCGCTGTGAGGTCCTGATGTTCATTTGTTGTTACGCTGCTGCTTCTGCAGTTGTTTCTGCTTCGGGAGCAACTGTTGTTTCAGCTTCGCCTTCAGCGTTCTGCGACGATGCGATGAGGTCAACAATCTGACCGATGATATCGCTTGTATCAACAAGACCGAAGATTGTGCCAACCTTAACGAAAACCTTAACGAGCTTAAGAGCAACCTTTGCGAACTTGAGAGCAGGGCCTACTGTCCAGAAAGGAAGATCAAGAAGCCAATCAAAGTCGCCTGCTTCCTCTTCTTCTGTTCCTGTTACTTCGCCTTCAGCAACGGTGGTTGTTTCATCCTCAGCAGGAGCTTCAGCATCAGTAGCAAAAGCAACTGTACCGAGTGAGAAAGTCATAATAACAGCAAGAAGAAGTGCAATAATCTTTTTCATTTTAAATACCTCCTTAAATTCTCCGACGGAAAAGAAAAAAACTTTCCTGTCTGTGTTCAGTATATATTTCCTTTCAATTTTTGTCAAGGGTTTTTAACCAAATTCACAATTTGAACAAATATATTCCGGGCAGCAAAAAGCTAAAAGTGCATCTGCTGACAAAAAAGCTCACCGCAAAAAGCGGTAAGCCTGAAAATCTTTCACATCTCGTGATAATGCCTCACAGCCTCAATGGCTTCATCACGTTTTTCCTGCGGAACAAGTCTGAAACACATAATGAGTAATTTCTCATCTTTGCTGAGACCTGCTATAGGGTTTGTATATGGCGCAGCCACCGCACCGTCCTTGAGTTTGAGCTGAGTATGGTTTTCTTCAACACCGAGAAGATACCCGACTGTGCAGTCATATAATTCCGAAAGCTTGATAAGAGAAGCAATTGAAGGTGAAGTCTTGCCATTTTCATAGAAAGTATAAGTACTTCTGTCAACACCCAGTACCTTTGCAACAGCCTCCTGAGTAAGACCGTGGTCTTCTCTCACCTTTTTGAGTGAGTCTGCAACTTTTTCCAACGCCATAGTTATCCCTCCTGTTTTTTTAAAATACCACATTTTCTGAGAAAAATCAAGCTATTTTGATAAAATAAGAGTTTTTTCGACAGGATAATTCAAATAATCACAAAAACTCTTCAGGATAACATTTTTCACATTCCTCAATTTTGAAATTCACAGTGAAAATAATCGTAAATACGCTGTGCATCTTTTGCGCTTATTCCCTTGACTGCCATTAAATCGTTTATTTCTGCTGTGCGGATTTTTGACATCGTTTTGAACTGCTTGAGAAGAATCGACGCTTTCTTTTCGCCTATGCCTTCAATTTTGGTAAGAGTTGTTGCAATTGAAGATTTTGTATGCTTCTGCTTATGATAAGTGATTGCAAATCGGTGTACCTCTTCCTGAATTGTGGAAACAAGTGTGAACACACGTCTGCCTGAATTGATGGCAATTTCTTCACCGCCTGCTGCGATTGCTCTTGTGCGGTGCTTCGAGTCTTTCACCATACCGAAAACGGGAATATCAAGGCCAAAAGCTTCAACTATTGGACGAACTGCATTGACCTGACCTTGTCCGCCGTCAAGCAAAATCAGGTCCGGAAGTTTGCCGAAGCCCTCGCCCGTCTCCTTTTCTTCCATATATCTGTTCAGCCGTCGGCTGATAACTTCACGCATTGAGCCGTAATCGTCCTGACCATCAAAGCCTTTAACAGCGAAACGGCGGTATGCACTTCTTAAAGGCTGAGCGTTTTTAAACACAACCATACCCGCAACATTGTCACTTCCGGCGGTGTGTGAAATATCGTATGACTCAATATATTCCGGCGTTTTTGAAAGCCCGAGCATTTTCGCAAGTTCATCAAGAACTGCGGTCTGTGTGCCTGTTTTGCCTAGATATTCACCAAGCTTTTGCGCCGCATTACTAAGACACATCTCCATAACCTTGGCTTTCTCTCCCCTTTTCGGGTGAAGAACGGTGACTTTTTTGCCCTTTTGTCCGCTGAGCCACTGAGCGATGAGTTCGCTGTCTTCAGTTTCGCCGTCAACAACCACCAGAGCAGGTATACTTCTGCCCATTGAATAAAACGACGTAATTGCCTCGTATCTTGCTTCTGCAAGGTTTTCGTTTGCCTGCAAAATGAAATGCTCCGTTGAGCACAAAAGACCGTCACGTAAGCTTAAAACAGCAAGGCATGCCTTTTCTCCGCTTTGAACAATTGCAAAAACATCCTCTTCAACACTGTCAGAAACAACCACCTTCTGACGGCTTGCAATGCGTTCAATAGCTTTGATTTTGTCACGGATTTTTGCTGCTTTTTCAAACTCAAGGTTTTCCGCAGCTTTCTCCATATCTTTTGAAAGCTGTTTTATCATATTTGCGCTGCCGCCCTTCAGAAAATCCACCGCATCGGCAAGGTTTTCTTCATATTCCCGACGGCTGATTTTGCCGCCGCAAGGTCCCGAGCACTTTGAAATGAAGAAATTGAGACAAGGTCTGCTCTTTCCGATATCTCTCGGAAAAACCTTTGAGCAGGAAGGCAGACAAAAAATTTCACGGGCCTGATCAACAGCGTTTGTGACGGAAAAATTACCCGTGTAAGGGCCGAGATATTCTGCAAAGTCATCATCCTTTCTGAAACAGGCTGAAATTTTGCCCCAAGGGTTGGGAGTGATTTTGATATAACTGTAACCCTTATCATCCTTGAGCAGGATATTATACTTCGGCATATTCTGCTTGATTAAGCTGCACTCAAGCACAAGCGCTTCAAACTCCGTATCAGTGAGGATATAATCGAAATCGTCAACATTTTCCACCATTTTCAGCACCTTTGTGCTGTGGCGGTTCTGTGAGCCGAAATACTGACTGACACGGTTTTTCAGCTTCTTCGCCTTGCCGATATATATTATCTTGCCCTCTTTATTTTTCATAATATAAACACCCGGGGTAAGCGGCAGCTTCATCGCCTTCTGACGCAAAACATTCAGTTTCGGATTTTCTGACATATCTTCACCTTCTTTCAAAACGGATTTATTTTATTTTATCACAGAATACCGTTTGGAGCAAGAGAAAAATGATGTCAGACAAACACAACGGTTTATCTGACATCAATATTTTACTTCACCGTAACCTTGATTGCACCTGAAGCTGTGCCGTTAGCTGTAACTCCGTTTTTCTTTGTTACGGCTTTGACTTTATAGCTGTATTCTTTGCCGCTTGTGAGCTTTTTATCCGTGTAAGAGGTCGTTTCAGAAGTGAGAGTTTTGATCTTCTTATATTTGCCGTTTTCAAGGCGGTAAACATAGTAATGCGTTGCACCCGAAACCTCGTTCCAAGTGATTTTCACCTGACTCTTCTTCGTTGACTCAGCCTGTGCAGCAGGCTTTGCAGGTCCCGCCACCGTTGTGCAAACTGAAGAAGCCGAGCTGTAAATATTGCCCGAAGCGGTTTTTGTAACAGCATACACACGGTAATAAACAGTGGAAGCTGTTTTTTGTGTAAGCTTTATTTCTGTTTCGGATGTGGATTTGACTTTGGTTTTCTTCTTGGTCTTTGTGTTGTATTTATAAACAACATAAACATCAGCATTTTGTACTTTATCCCAACTGACTGTGACCGTACCCGAAGAAGATGCGGTCTGCCTGATGTTTGTCACCTTTGCAGGGTCTGTTGCAGCTTCAAGCGTTGCGTATGAACTCATAACTTTTTTGCCGTCAATTTTCACATAGCTTCTGACAACAAATTTATAGTTCACACCTTCCGAAAGGTCTTTTGCCGTATAACTTGTCTTTTTGGTTGTGGCCAGCAAAACATACTTTTTACTTTCCGTGTTATAAAGATAAACCCGATATCCCTCAGCCTCGGCAACCTTTGACCAGGTCAATTTAATTTCGCCTGTTGTGGTTTCGCTTCTCACCTGCTTGAAGTCCTTGGGAGCATTAGGCTTCACCGACACCTTACATTTTGCACTGACCGTTCCGTCACCCGAAGTACAGGTAATTGCGGCATCGCCGCAAGAAACAGCAGTAACCGTTCCGTCAGAACTTACTTTTGCAACATTTTTGTTGCTCGATTTCCATTTGAGTTCTTTGTCCGTTACATCGGAGGTCTGAATTTCGGCAACGAGAGCGTATGTCTCTGAGACAGATAAAGACAGAGAGGATTTCATCTCTATTTTTTCCACGCTTACTTTTTCAGTCTTACCTATTTCAAACTTTATGAGGTCACTTTTGATTTTCCATGTCGGGCACATATCGTTAAGAGCAAAGACCCTCACATAATAAGTACCCTCAGCTGGAACGGTAACAGTTTTTTTATTTGACTTTACAGTATATGTTTTGACTGTTTTTTTATTTTCGTCATAAAGTCGGATTTTATATTTTGCCGCACCGCTGACTTCGTTCCATTGGAAAGTGATTTCAGATGTGTCGTAATACTTCTGAGGATCGGATATCTCCGGAGTCTCATATTCGCCTTTGACATAGGTGGCATAATTAAGCACAGCCCAACCTTCAACAGAGCCACTTTTCACCTTTGCCCAAAGGTAATCCCCGACAATCTTTTTTTGATAAACATAAAACTGTGAACCGCCTGTTATTTTGCCCACTATTTTCGCATCTGTTGAGGCTTTTTTTCTCACATTCAGATTGTCGCTGCTCATTTTCCAGATTTCTCTTTTTTCGGTTGCGGGAGTTTCTTCCGGAACGTCAAGATAAAAATCCAGGTCTGTGTTTTTTCTGTTGTTGCCTTCATAGTGAAGGACATAATTGAAGTTTTTGATGGAACTTATATCCATCTGCCCCCAACGAATCTGACAAAGTCCCGTATAATTGTTATCGGTGAAGGAAATTTTTGTTCCCTTAACACCGGTGACACAAACCGAATGTCCGTTATAGCGGATAACATCTCCCACTCTGAGCTCGGAAGCGGAAAGTGTGGTTACTTTGCTGAACTGTCTTGCAGACACACCCACAATTTCATAGGCAATCTTATAAGCATAACCCATACACTGAATTGCATTGTCAAAGCTGTTGCAGCAGCATTCTCCAGGAAGAAAACTGCAATTTCTGTGTGATTCACAGGGAGTATCCGTATAGCCGTCCGGATTATTCTCATCGCTTCCCATATGATTCCAATATTTATCTTCAGGGAACTGTCTGACAAGAGAATAAAGCTTTTCCATGGTGTCATCGGCGGCATCTGCCTCAAAACAAGAACCGAACATAAAACAAGAAAAAAATGCGATAAATGACAAAATCAAACAAGATAATCTTTTAATCATAAAAACTCCTTAATTTTTTTCTTCTTTCTTCATATAAAAATCTTATTAAGTTTTAAAACATTATAACTTTGTAATCATACCACATTTTTCGACAAAATGCAACAGCTCACTCTCGTGCTGAGAGTGAGCTGTCGGGTCTTATTTAAATCTGTCAAAAAAGCTCTTTTTTTCTTCGCCTACGATTGTTCCGTCGTCTATGTTATTCTTGGGCTTGTCTGTGAGTGTGTTGTCGAACTCTCTGAGCAAATCCTTCTGCTTCTGATTAAGATTCTTCGGCACATCAACTATTATCTTGACAAACTGATCACCTCTGCCCTTGCCTGAAAGAGACTGAATACCTCTGTTTCTGAAACGGAAGATTTCGCCGGGCTGAGTACCTGCGGGAAGAGTATATTTCACCTTGCCGTCAAGTGTCGGAATGTAAAGCGTATCACCCAAAGCCGCCTGAGCGTAAGTAACACGTACCTCGCACCATACATCAAAGCCGTCCCTTTCAAAGAAGGGGTGAGGTCTGACATTGACATTGACTCTCAAATCACCCGTCGGGCCACCGTTGACACCGGGATTGCCGCCGCCTCTGACATTGAGTGCCTGTCTGTCGTCGATACCTGCCGGGATATCCACTTCCACAGTCTGATTTTTGCCCTGAACACCTGAACCGCGGCATTTTGAGCAGGGACTCTTTATTATCTTACCCTTGCCGCCACAGGCAGTACACTGCCTTGTGGTGCTCATAACACCGAAAGGTGTTCGTTGCTGAACATTAACCTGTCCTCTGCCGCCGCAGGTCTGACAGGTTTCGGGACTTGTGCCCTTTGCCGCACCGCTGCCGCCACATTCCGAACAGCGTTCGACCTTTGTTATGTTAACTTTCTTTTTGCAACCCTTTGCAGCCTCTTCAAAAGAAATTGTGACGCTAGTCTGAATGGTTGAGCCCTTTCTCGGTGCATTGGGATTCTGCTGTCTGCCGCCAAAGCTTCCGCCGAAACCGCCGCCGAACATACTGCCGAGAATGTCGCCAAGGTCAAATGCATCACCGAAACCGCCGCCAAAGCCGCCTGCGCCGAAGTTGGGGTCAACACCTGCGTGACCGTACTGATCATAGCGAGCCTTCTTTTCGCTGTCAGAAAGCACTTCATAAGCTTCGTTAGCTTCTTTGAATTTTGCCTCTGCCGCCGCATCGCCCGGATTCAGGTCGGGGTGATACTGCTTTGCGAGCTTACGGTATGCTTTTTTGATTTCATCATCGGAAGCGGACTTGCTGACACCAAGCACTTCATAATAATCTCGTTTATTTTCTGCCATTTATAATACCTCATCAAGGACACGACCGTAAAGCCGTGTCCTATGAATTAAATTTTAGTTAGCGTCTGTGAAGTTGGCGTCTGTATAGCCGGCGTCGGTATAACCGTCATTTGCACCGCCCTGCTGGAAATCGTCGGGATTGAAACCACCCTGTGCGCCTGCAAAATCATTGGGGTTAAAGCCCTGAGCGCCACCCTGAGGATTTGCCTGCTGATACATCTTTTCTGAAAGCTTATAGAAAGCCTGAGTGAGAGCTTCTTTCTCATTCTTGATAAGGTTGATGTCATCACCCTTGAGAGCGTTCTTGAGTGAATCGATCTTCTGCTGAATTTCTGCCTTATCTTCTTCGGGAAGACCCTTTGCAGCATCTTCTGAAAGAATCTTCTCGCACTGATATACCATCTGGTCTGCTTCGTTTCTTGCGTCGATGTCTTCACGGCGCTTCTTGTCTTCCTGAGCAAACTGTTCAGCTTCTCTTACAGCCTTTTCAATATCTTCCTTTGACATATTTGTTGAAGATGTGATTGAAATTGACTGTTCCTTACCTGTACCGAGGTCCTTAGCTGAAACGTGAACGATACCGTTTGCGTCGATATCAAATGTAACTTCAATCTGAGGAACACCACGGCGAGCCGGCATAATACCGTCAAGGCTGAACACACCGAGAGTCTTGTTGTCTCTTGCAAACTCTCTTTCACCCTGAAGAACGTGGATTTCAACTGAAGGCTGATTATCTGCTGCTGTTGAGAAAATCTGGCTCTTCTTTGTGGGGATTGTTGTATTTCTTTCGATAACCTTTGTATTTACGCCGCCCATAGTTTCGATACCGAGTGAAAGGGGTGTAACGTCAAGAAGAAGAAGTCCCTTAACGTCGCCGCCGAGAACACCGCCCTGAAGAGCAGCACCCATAGCAACACATTCGTCGGGGTTGATACCCTTGAATGGCTCTTTTCCGATGAACTTCTTGATAGCTTCGTTAACAGCGGGAATTCTTGATGAACCTCCGACCATAAGCACCTTATCAATTTCGCCTGCGTTGAGACCTGAGTCTGAAAGTGCCTGACGAACAGGTCCCATTGTTGCTTCAACAAGGTCTGCTGTGAGTTCGTTGAACTTTGCTCTTGAAAGTGTTGTTTCAAGATGCTTGGGACCTGTTGCATCTGCTGTGATATAGGGAAGTGAAATTGCAGATGTTGTGACACCTGAAAGCTCAATTTTAGCCTTTTCTGCTGCTTCCTTGAGTCTCTGCATTGCCATCTTGTCGCCACGGAGATCAACGCCCTGCTCTGCCTTAAATTCAGCAACAAGCCAGTCAATAATTCTCTGGTCAAAGTCATCACCGCCAAGACGGTTGTTACCTGCTGTTGCAAGAACTTCCTGAACGCCGTCGCCCATTTCGATGATGGAAACGTCGAAGGTACCGCCGCCAAGGTCGTAAACCATGATTTTCTGGTCGTCCTCTTTGTCTGCGCCGTATGCAAGAGCGGCAGCGGTGGGTTCGTTGATGATACGCTTTACTTCCAGACCGGCGATCTTGCCTGCGTCCTTGGTTGCCTGACGCTGTGCGTCGGTGAAGTATGCGGGAACGGTGATAACGGCCTGGGTTACGGTTTCGCCGAGATATGCTTCCGCGTCAGCTTTGAGCTTCTGGAGAACCATTGCGGAAATCTCTTGGGGGGTATAGCCTTTGCCGTCGATATTTACTTTGTATTCGCTGCCCATGTGACGTTTGATGGAAGTGATGGTTCTTTCGGGGTTGGTAACAGCCTGGCGTTTGGCAGCCTGGCCGGTTACTCTTTCGCCGGTTTTGGAAAAGCCGACTACGGAAGGGGTGGTTCTTGCGCCTTCGGGGTTAGGAATAACGGTGGGTTCGCCTGCTTCCATAACAGCTACGCAGGAGTTGGTGGTACCAAGGTCAATGCCGATAATTTTTGCCATAATATTTTCCTCCAATAAATGATAAGATTTACAAATTTAATTATATAAAAATTTTTGCATTAATTTGACTTTTTTCAGTTTGCCACAACGACCATGCTGTGACGGATAACTTTGTCGCCGAGGGTATAGCCTTTTCGGTAAACGTCGGTGACGATGTTTTCGCCGTATGCGGGGTTATCAAGATGCATGACGGCTTCATGAAGATTTGGGTCGAACTGCTGGTCAACGTCGGGTATCTCTTTTACGCCGAGGTCATCAAAAACCTCTTTGAGAGTGTTCTGGATAAGGGAGATCCCTTTTTTGAATTCCTCGTCTTTGCATTCATAGCCGAGGGCTCTTTCAAAGCTGTCGAGAACTGGGAGAAGCTTTTTGACCGCTTCCGCTGTGGCATCGCCGTAAATGGCGTCCTTTTCGCGCTGGCTGCGCTTGCGGTAGTTGTCATATTCCGCGAGGGTGCGGAGATATTTGTCATAAAGCTCGTCTTTTGCTTTCTGGAGGGACTCGAGTTCTTCGCGGAGGGCTTCAAGCTCTGTTTTTTCTGCGGGAACTTCGGTCTGTTCTTCCATGGGGGTTGTTTTTTCTTTATCCATTGTCATCACCTGTTTTTCTTTGATATGTTATAGAAAGCAGTGTGCCGAGTTTTTCAGCAAAATATTCAAGGTGGGGTATAAGCCTTGAATAGTCCATTCTTACCGGGCCGATAAGCCCGATGGTTCCGCAGTCGTTTTCGCCGATGCTGAACCTTGCGACCAGAAGTGAACTTCCGGAAAGCTGGGAAAGGCTGTTTTCCTTTCCGATGAAAACGGTTACACCGGAAGGGTTGTTCCCGATGACGGGACCGAGTTTATCGCGCTTTGAGATAAGCTTCATTATCTCGAGGGCTCTGTCGGAATATTCGTTATAGGTAAGGAGCTTTTCCTGACCGCCGAGGTAATACTGACCGTCATAAACTTCCTTGCAAAGCTCATAGATTCCGACGATGAGCGGATTAAAGACGTTGGAATATTCGCCGAGCTGGATGGAAACAGCGTTTACGAATTCCGCGCTTATCTCTTTGAGGGTGTGACCGCAAAAACGGTCGTTTGCGAATTTGCGGAAGAAATCCGCGATTCCGGTGTTGACCCGGAAGAAAAGCCTGCACACCTTGCTTTTGACGACGCCGTTGGAGGCAATCACCAGAAGGACGACGGTGGTTTCGTCCGCCGGCACGATGTCGATATGCTCGACCGTCACGTAATCCGGGGTGGTGGTCATGGCGATGGTCGCGCAGCCGGTATATTCCGCAAGGGTTTCGGCGGAATCCGCAAGGAGCTTATCCGGATCCGGGTCGCTTATGTTGAACAAAGCGTCGATTCCGTCCTTTTCGTCCTCGGTCAGCGGCCGGACCCTCATAAGATCGTCAATGTAGGCTCTGTATCCGAGGTGGGAAGGTATCCTTCCTGCGGAGGTATGGGGCTGTTCGAGGAGACCCATTTCAAAAAGCGCCGCCATTTCGTTTCTTACGGTCGCCGGCGAAACGCTTATCTCGGGGAATTCGGAAAGAGTTTTTGAACCAACGGGTTCGCCGGTGCGTATATAGGTTTCAACAATGGCGGAAAGGATTCGTTTTTTTCTGTCATCGAATCGCATCGGATTTCTCCCTCCTTTTTTGCTTTAGCACTCAACCGTTTGGAGTGCCAATGATTATATTATACATATATTTTTCCCGCTGTCAAGGGAATACACAAAATATTCACAAATTTTTAGCACTTTCTTTATTGGTGTGCTAATTTTGCGAAAATATACGCTTTGATGATATGAATTATTGTTTGATTTCGCAGCGTATTATCGGAAACGTTGTAGGGGCGGCCCTGCAACCACAGTCTGTATCTCGGCGAGCTAAACAATAATTTGTTTTATAAAATAAAAAGAGAACGGCAAAAAAACCGTTCTCTTTTATAATATATAACAATATACAATATTATTCTTCGCCGCGGATGATTTCGAGGGAGCTGCCGTCTTCGGGGTCGCTTCTTCCGCTGACGTAACCGCCGGTAACTTCGCTCATTTCGAGTTCGGCAAGGTCGTTATCACAGGTGAATTCGGCGAACGCCTGATAATAATTATCGCTTTCATCAAAGAAATAGGTGGAAATGCGATAGGTTTCACCGTCTTCAAGGCTTTTGGTATAAACGGAAAGCTCGTATCTGTTTTTGCTCTCGATTTCGGGTTCAACAAAATGGCAGTAAGAGGTGTTGAAGGAAACTTCATCACTTTTGCCGACAAGATACCATTCGCCGTCATCGCCGAGGACGTGGAGCTCGAAGGTATCGTGGAAATAGATTTCACCGTCGGTTTCGTTGTTCCAGATGCAGAGGATATTGCTTTCGTCATCAAAGTAATATTCATATTGGGTTCTGAAGCTTACTTCATCGAGGGTATCGGTATAATAAGGCTCTGCTTTCTGCAATTTTCCGCAGCCGGAAAAAAGAAGCGCAAGGCAAAGAAGAATCAGAATAATTTTTTTCAAAAAAAACAGCGTCCCTTCGTCTGTAATAAATAGTCTAAACTATATTATAGCATGGTTCTGTCGAAAAATAAAGAACTTTTTGTTAATATCCAAGATGTTCCCCGATAATAATGACTTTTATTCGGTTTGGAATACGCTGATAGCCCAAAGTGGTATAACTGCAGCAGATCCTTGCGGGGGAATGGCAGTCCATGCAGACTCCGGTTTCAGCGCAGGGTGTTTTGCAGCCGAGGCGCTTTGCGTTTGCGGGCGCCGCAAGGCTGCGAAGGCGATCCTCCGCCGAGGCAATATCCGAAACGATTTTGTTTGTTCCAGCAACGAGAATTACGTTCTTCGGTCCGAAAATAATGGGCGCGACCCTTGTTCCGGCACCGTCAACGTTATAAATTTCGCCGTCATCGGTGATGGCGTTTGCGCTGGCAAGGAAATAATCCGCAAAAAACGCTTCGCGTCTTGCGGTTTCGACCTCTTCGGCGGGAACGGAGTGGGAATCGCGGTAATCGTAGTTTCCGCTTTCAAGAAGCCTGATTATTCCGGTTTCGTGCAAAGTTTGGGAACCGCCGACCCGGCAGACGGAACCTTCGGGAATGAGTTTTTTCACAAGGCCGACCGCTTCGGCAGAGGTTTTTACGAAATAGGCTTCCATTCTGTTTTGACGGAGCTTTTCGAGAAGGCGCTCCGCGCGTTTTTCTTCGGTGAAAGCAACGTTTTTATCCATTATGTCGGCTCCTTTCCCAAAACGATGTCGAGAAGTTCGAGGGGAGCATTAATGACGTAATCCGCGCCGGCTCCGGAAAGCTCGTCTTCATCGCCGTAGCCATAGAGTGCGCTGATTCCGGTTATTCCGTTTTCGTGAGCACCGATGATATCCATATCTCTGTCGCCGACCATGTATGCGTGCTCAAGTTCGCTTTCAGGAACGCCGAGGCGTTCCAGCGCGACCTTCACTATCGCCGGTTTGGTATCAAGGGTCTTATCTTCGGTGGCTCCGCAAACCGCATCGAAGTATTCGAGCATGCCTCTTTCCTCGAGAATGATGCGGCAGGCTCTTTCGGGCTTGCAGGAAGCAAGGGAAATTTTACAGCCGTGCTCATGCAAAGCCCTGAGCATTTCAATTGCGCCGTCATATGTAAAATTCTGGTGGATACCGGTAACAAGGAATTTTTCGCGGTATTTCGCCACCAGTTCTTCGCATTTTTCTTCATCAAAGCCATAAAGGGCAAAGGTATTGCGAAGAGGGGGACCAATATAGCTCCGGAGCTTTTTGGGGTCGTTTTCCTCGATTCCGACGGAAGAAAGAGCGTATTTTATGCAGTCTGTGATGCCCTCATAGGGGTCGGTGAGGGTGCCATCAAGGTCAAAAAGAACATATTTTGTCATAATTTGTCATTCTCCAAGTTTTTTTGCCGCCGAAAGTGCAAGCTCAAGGGCGGCATCTGCCGCCTGCTCACGGACTGAGCACCGGTCGCCCTTGAAATGATTTTCGAGCACGGCGGAATATTTCTCGCTCGAAACACCGATATAAACAAGCCCAACGGGCTTGTTTTCGGCTGCGCCGGGTCCGGCGTTCCCGGTTACGGAAACGCCGATATCGGCGTTCATAACCTTTCGTATTCCTTCGGACATCTCCTTTGCGGTTTCGGCGGAGATAGCTCCGTGCTCACCAAGAGTTTCGGTGCTCACGCCGAGCACCTCGTGTTTTGCTTCATTGCAATAGGTGACCGCGCCGTATTTGAATGCGCCGGAAGCACCGGAAACGGAAGTGAGCCGCGCGGCGACCATTCCGCCGGTGCAGCTTTCGGCTGTCGAAACGGTGAGCCCTTTTTCAAGAAGCAGTTTTATAAGTTCAAATTCTGCAATATTACCCATGGATACCTCCGAAGTATTAGCGTAGGGAACGGTCTTGACCGTTCCGCCTAAAATATATCATAAGAGGCGTTCCAAAAAATGAAACGCCTCATTTATATGATTATTCTTCGTTTTTAACAATGGCAATATGCAGCTCGTCAAGGTTTTTCTGGTCAACCTCGGTGGGGCACATGGTCATAAGTTCGCTTGCGGTCTGTACCTTCGGGAAAGCGATGACGTCGCGGATGGAAGGACGGTCGAGCATAAGCATGACCATTCTGTCAAGACCGAAAGCCATGCCGCCGTGGGGCGGAACGCCGTATTTTTCAGCGTCAAGAAGGAATCCGAATCTTGCCTGGGCAACTTCTTCGGAAAGACCGAGAGCCTGGAGCATCTTGTCCTGAACCTCGGTGTCGCTGATACGGATGGAACCGCCGCCGAGCTCACAGCCGTTGAGGACCATGTCGTATGCTCTTGCATAGCAATCGCCCGGGTCGGTCATAAGTTTATCCTCATCGCCGAATCTGGGGCAGGTGAAGGGATGGTGTTTTGCCATCCAGCGGTTTTCCTCGTCGCTCCACTCGAACAGCGGGAAATCGGTTACCCAAAGGAAGTTATAGGTGCCTTTGGGGATAAGATCAAGGCGTTTTCCGAGTTCAAGGCGGAGCGCGCCGAGAGCATCAAAGACGATATCGTTGCGGGGGTCGCCGACGATAAAGAGAACGTCGCCGGTTTCCGCACCGAGTCTTTCGCGAATAGCGAGTTTTTCTTCCTCGCTGAGGAATTTCTCGTAGCTGGAAGTTTCGCCGTCCGGAGTAAGTCTGGTCCATGCAAGACCTTTTGCCTTATAGAGCTTCACGACCTCGGTGAGTTTGTCGATTTCTTTTCTGGTGAAAACGGAAGCGGCGCCCTTTGCGTTGATTGCGCGGACGGAACCTTTTTCAAGCGCGGAAGCAAAAACCTTGAATTCGGTGTTTTTGAGAAGGTCGGAAAGGTCGCAGATTTCAAGACCGAAACGGGTATCCGGCTTATCGGAACCGAATCTTGCCATGGCTTCGTTGTAAGTAAGTCTTTCAAAAGGAGTGGGGACGTCATAATTGAGAACGTCCTTGAAAACACGTTTTACAAGACCTTCGTTGAGGGTCATAACGTCGTTTTCGTCAACGAAGCTCATTTCCATGTCGATCTGGGTGAATTCGGGCTGACGGTCGGCACGAAGGTCCTCGTCGCGGAAGCATCTTGCAATCTGCATATATCTGTCGCAGCCGGACATCATAAGAAGCTGTTTGTAAAGCTGGGGGCTCTGGGGAAGAGCATAGAAGCAGCCGGGATGTACACGGGAAGGAACAAGATAGTCTCTTGCGCCTTCGGGGGTGGATTTGATGAGGTCCGGAGTTTCGATTTCCATGAAGCCGTTCTCGTCGTAATAATCGCGTGCGGATTTTACGATTTTGTGGCGCATCATGAGAATATTCTGCATCTCGCCTCTGCGAAGGTCAAGATAGCGGTATTTGAGGCGAAGGTCCTCTTTTGCGTTGCAGTTGTCGCTGACTTCGAAAGGAGGAGTCTGGCTCTTTGCAAGGATGAAAAGCTCGTTTACAAAAAGCTCCACTGCGCCGGTGGGGATTTCGGTGTTGACGGATTCGCGTTTGCGGATAACGCCCTTTGCTTCAAGAACGAATTCCGCCCTTACGGATGCCGCTTTTTCAAAAACTTCTTTATCGGTGCCGTCGCCGAAGGCAAGCTGAAGAATGCCGCTTCTGTCGCGAAGGTCGATGAAAATAAGGTTGCCGAGGTCGCGGGTTTTCTGTGCCCAACCGAAAACGACAACTTCTTTGCCGATATGGCTTTCGTTGAATTCACCGCAGTAAGCGGTGCGGTTATAGCCGTTTATCATTTATATTCCTCCGTTACGGATAATTTATCAAAAATTGATTTCGGGCGGGATATCGAGGGGAGTGATGTTGGAAAGCTTATCCTCAAGAACGCCCTCGAGCGCGCCGTAAACGTCGCCGAGCCTTGCTTCGTAAACGTATTCGATAAGTTCGTCAAGCTCAACTTCTTCGGAAGTTCCGTCGCCCATGTTTTTAACCTTGACTTTTCTTTCCTCAAGCTCGGAATCGCCGATGATGCAGGAAAGTTTTGCGCCGATTTTGTCGGCGTATTTCATCTGTGCCTTGACGCTTCTTCCGCAAAGGTCACATTCAGCTTTGAAGCCTTCAGCGCGGAGAGAGTTAACAAGGTTTGCGGCTTCGATGCTGGCTTTTGCGCCCATGGAACCGATATAAATATCACATGCACCCTCTTCCGGGAAGGCAACGCCGGTGTTTTCCATAAGAAGAAGCAGACGTTCGATGCCGAAGGCGAAACCGATGCTGGGCATTTTCTGTCCGCCGAGGAGTTCGATAAGACCGTCATATCTTCCGCCGCCGCAGACGGTTCCCTGGGAACCAATGTTGGTGCTGACGAATTCAAAGACGGTGCGGGTGTAATAATCGAGTCCGCGTACGATGGTCGGGTTGACGGTGTATTCGATGCCGATGGAATCAAGGCGCTCTTTAAGTTCGTCAAAATGCGCCTGACAGTCGTCGCAGAGGTAATCGAGGATTACCGGAGCGTCTTCGCCGATTTTATGGCAGACGGGGCTCTTGCAGTCGAGGATTCTCATGGGGTTGCGGTCAAGTCTTTCGCGGCAGGTTTCGCAAAGCTCGTCCTCATGGCTGCGGAAATATTCCTTGAGCGCTTCGTTATATTTAGCTCTGCATTCGGGACAGCCGATGGAGTTGATTTCAAGCTCGATGCCCTCGATCTGGAGCTGGTCGAAAATCTGGCTTACCATGGCGATCATTTCCGCATCAGCCGCGGGAGAAGCCGAACCGACGAGCTCCGCGCCGAACTGGTGGAATTCGCGAAGACGGCCTGCCTGGGGTTTTTCATAGCGGAAGCAGCTCGTGAGATAACAGACCTTTACGGGAAGCGCACCGCCGAGAAGTCCGTGCTCTATAAGGGTTCGCATGCAGCCTGCAGTGCCTTCCGGGCGAAGGGTTATGGAGCGTTCGCCTTTATCGAGGAAGGTGTACATTTCCTTTTGCACAACGTCGGTGGAATCGCCGACTCCGCGGGCAAAAAGCTCGGTGTGTTCAAAGGTGGGAAAGCGGATTTCCTTGAAGCCGAAAATATCGGCAACCTTCATGGCAGTTTTTTCAACATGCTGCCATTTTGCGCTCTGTTCCGGAAGAACGTCCTGGGTTCCGCGGGGCGCTTTTGTAAGAATAGCCATAGAAATTACCTCTTATATAATCCTGTTTATAATAATCTGAAATAGTTTGCTTTTGCTTTGCAACATAGAGAATGGCTTTATTAAGCCGTTTTTTAATGAACGAGGTCGCGCCAGTCAAGGTCGCCGCGTTCAAGAGCGTGGATAAGCGCCTCGGCGGTGGCGATATTGGTTGCAACGGGAATATTGTGAACGTCGCAAAGACGAAGAAGGGTCGTATAGTCCGAATCGTGGTTCTGATTCATGGGGTCACGGAAGAAAAGGAGAAGGTCGATCTCGTTGCAGGCGATGCGGGAGGCAATCTGTTCACAGCCTCCATGGGAACCGCTGAGGAAACAGGAAATCTTAAGACCGGTGGCATCCGCAACGAGCTTTCCGGTGCGCGAAGTGGAGCAGAGCTTATGTTTGCCAAGGATACCGCAATAGGCAATGCAGAACTGGACCATAAGTTCTTTTTTGGTGTCCTGTGCAATAATTGCAATGTTCAATTTGCAAACCTCCTTTTATTTGAAACCAAGTGGTATATTTTTACCGCAGAGCCTTTCGGCAAGGTTGCGGAAAGTCTGATAGTTCGGGCTTTCAAAAGAAAGCGGTGTGCCGGAATCCATGGCGCTTCGGGTCATTGGGTCTTCCCAGATTACGCCGATGAGCTGAAGCTCGGCGCCATCGATGATTTCATCGAGGTTATTGATGGGGGAGAGCTTCTTTGCTTTCTGGGGGCAGCGCTCGATCACGAGCCGGCGAACCGGAACTCCGAAAGAACCCAGCAGCGCTCCTGTGCTTCTTGCTCCGCGAACGGAAGAAGGGTCGGGCGTTGCGACCACAAGGGCAATATCGGCAGATTCCGCCGCGTTTTCAAGAGCTTCGCCGATTCCGGCGGGACAATCGAGTATGATATATTCGTATTCTTCGCCGATGGCGGCGGAGATATCTTTAATGGTTTCGGAAGTTACCACGGCGGGTTTTGCTGCCGCGGGGATAAGGAAAAGTCCCTCACAGAAAGAGCAGGGAACGGCGGCATCCTTTATGTCACAGGAGCCGCGGATTATGTCGCCGAGGTCAAAAACGATGTTTTCAGTCACTCCGAAGGAAACGTCAAGGCTGCGCAATCCGGAATCCAGCTCGATAATCAGTGATTTATGCTTTTTTGAAGCGAGGGCTTCGCCGAGAAGAGCGGAAACGGTCGATTTTCCTGCGCCGCCCTTGCCGGAGGCCACCAAAATTATCTTTGCCATATCCGCACCTCTTTTCAATACTTATTCCATTTTATTTTACCATATTATTATGTAAGTTGCAATAAGACGAATGCGGATTTTATCCGTCGAATTGTGTTTCGTTTTGCAGGAAATTATTTATGGAGATAAACTATTGTTTGGTTTTGCAACGCATTATCGGGGCCGCCCCTACGACCACATTCTGCACATTGGTGCGCTAAACAACAATTTACAATACAATTCGTTATAATGTGGCAGAATTTTACAAAAAGTATTAAATCTTGCCAAAAAACAAGGCACAGCAAAAGCTGTGCCTGTTTCGATAAATTTGGATCAGCCCGGAGGCCAGCCAAGTTCTCTTCCTGCAAGAACGTGGAAATGAAGGTGGGGAACGGTCTGGCCTGCGTCGGCGCCGTAGTTGGTGACAACGCGGTAGCTTTCGATGCCCTGTTCCTTTGCGATTTTTGCGATGACCTCGAAGATATAGGCGACGATGGCGCTGTTTTCTTCGGTGATAACGCCTGCGCCGGTGATGTGTTCCTTGGGGATTACAAGGAAATGAGTGGGAGCCTGGGGGTCGATGTCGTTAAAGGCAAGAACACGCTCGTCCTCATAAACCTTGCTGCTGGGGATTATTCCGGCTGCGATTTTACAGAAAAGGCAGTTTTCCATAAAGATTATGCTCCTTTCTAAGAAATCCGAACGGGCGGATAATATCCGCCCCTACGGTTCAATTATTTATTGATGAGAAGGGTTTCAACGATTTCAGCTGCGGAAGCAAGGGCTTCGTCGATCATTTCGGGATTTGCGCCGCCCATTGCGCTGTCGGGTCTGCCGCCGCCGGAACCGCCGGCCATTGCAGCGATTTCCTTGACGATCTTGCCCGCGTGTGCGCCTTCTGTAAGGGCGTTGATGCCGCAGACTACGAGAACGCTTACTTTGTCGTCGTTGACGGAAGCAAGAAGTGCGATGGCGTCCTGTGCGGTGAATTTGATGTGGTCGCCCATGATACGAAGGCTCGCAGGGCTGATGCCTTCGAGCTTGGTGCAGATGAATTTGAGTCCGCAGATCTCTTTTGCGGAGGAGATAAGGCTTTCGACTCTCATCTTTGCGAGCTTGTTGTTAAGCTCTTCGATCTCTTTGTCCTTTGCCTTGAGGTCAGCCATGACAGCGGCGGATTTCTGTGCAACTTCGCCGACGCCGTTTACCTTGAGGTTGGCGGCGGTTTCCGCGAGGGTGCCGTTCATCTGGTCGATGTAATCAAGAACGCCGGTGCCGGTAACGGCTTCGATACGTCTTACGCCTGCGGCAACGGAAGATTCGCTGATGATTTTGAAAAGACCGATTTTGCTGGTATTTGTAACGTGGGTACCGCCGCAGAATTCGATGGAACGTCCGGAAACGTTTACGACGCGGACGGTATCGCCGTATTTTTCGCCGAAGAGAGCCATTGCGCCCATTTTCTTTGCGTCCTCAATGGGCATTTCGTTGATGTCAACGTCAAGGGAAGCAAGAACCATTTCGTTAACAACTCTTTCGGTTTCTGCGATTTCCTCCGAGGTCATCGCGGAGAAGTGGCTGAAGTCAAAGCGGCAACGGTTTTCGTCAACATAGGAGCCTGCCTGATGTACGTGGTCGCCGAGAACTTCACGAAGGGCTTTCTGGAGAAGGTGGCAGGCGGTATGGTTGCGCTGGGTTGCGTTTCTGATGGATTCGGTAAGTCTTGCGCGGACGCTGGAACCGGTTCTGATGTGGCCGGAGCCCATAACGCCGATGTGCATAGTCTGACCGGTGGGGGATTTTTTGCAGTCGGTTACGTTGAAGATGGAGGGACCGGAGGTGATGGTGCCTCTGTCGCCGACCTGACCGCCCATTTCTGCATAGAAGGGGGTGGAATCGAGGATGATAACTGCTTCGTCGCCTTCGTCAAGCTCGGAAACGAGCTCGCCGTCCTTAAGGATTGCAAGTACTTCGGAAGCGGAATCCATTCTGTTATAGCCGACGAATTTGGTTTTTACGTCTCCGAGAGCCGCAAGGCTGTCTTCGACCCAGGAAACGCCGTTTGCGGAAGCTCTTGCATCGCGGGCGCGTTTTTTCTGGTCGTTCATAAGAACGGTGAAGCCCTCTACGTCAACGGTGATGTTTTTGTCCTCGAGGATATCCTGGGTGAGGTCGAGAGGGAAGCCGTAGGTATCATAAAGCTTGAATGCAACGTCGCCGGGGAGAACGGTTTCGCCGTTTTCTTCAAGCTTTGCAACGTAATCGTTGAGAAGCTCAAAGCCCTGGTCGATGGTGCGGCAGAAGCGCTCCTCCTCGGAAAGGATAACCTTCTTGATATAGTCGGCGTGCTCCGCAAGTTCGGGATAAGCAGCGCGGTTTTCTTCGATGACGGTGTCAACAACTTTGTAGATGAAAGGTTCGTTGATGCCAAGGAGTCTGCCGTGGCGTGCCGCCCTTCTGAGAAGGCGTTTGAGAACGTATCCGCGGCCTTCGTTTGCGGGCATAACGCCGTCGCTGATGATGAAGGTGGTGGAACGGACGTGGTCGGTGATAACACGGAGAGAAACATCCTTGACGGGGTCATCGTGGTATTTGATGCCGGCGATTTCGCCGATTTTTTTCATGATGTTCTGAACAGTATCGACCTCGAAAAGGTTGTCAACGCCCTGCATTACGCAGGCAAGACGCTCAAGACCCATACCGGTGTCGATATTGGGATGATCGAGGGGGGTGTAGTTGCCGTTGCCGTCGCTGTCAAACTGGGTGAAAACGTGGTTCCAGATCTCGAT
>CAYUVR010000010.1:0-20942 GCA_964448225.1 uncultured Faecalibacterium sp.
ATTGTGGCGTGTTATGAAAACGGGCTGTCACACTTTCGTGCAACAGCCCCTTTAATTTATTTACTTCCTAATAAGCGAGCAGACACATTCTACATGGTTTGTATGTGGAAACATATCGACGGGCTGGATTTTTGTCACCTTGTAGCCGTTTTTGCAAAGGAAGGCGAGGTCTCTTGCCTGAGTTTCAACGTTGCAGGAGATGTAGACCACCTTTTTCGGCTTTAAGGTTGCAACGCTTCTGAGAAAGTTAAGGTCGCTGCCGGCTCTCGGCGGGTCCATAAACACAAGGTCAACCTTTTCGTTTTCTTCTGCCATACCCACCATAAATTTGCCTGCATCAGCGCAGAAAAAGCGGATATTATCTGTGTTGTTGAGCTTTGCGTTGCCTATTGCATCTTTCACCGCATCTTTATTGAGTTCAACACCGATAACCCTATTTGCCTTATCCGATGCCACAATGCCGATTGTGCCCGTTCCGCAGTAAGCATCAAGAACAGTCTCTTTGCCCGTCAGCTCTGCAAAATCAATTGCGGTCTTATAAAGCTTTTCGGTCTGTACGGGGTTAATCTGATAAAAGGACTTGGCGGAAATTCTGAAACGCTTTTCACAAAGTATATCTTCAATGTACCCGTTACCGTAAAGCACCTCTTCCCTGTCGCCGAGAACAAGGCTTGTTTTGCCGCCGTTGATGTTCCGGATTATTGTGGTGATTTCGGGGTGAAGCTTTCTGAGTTCTTTGATAAATTCGTCTTTTTTGGGGAATATTCTTGTACCTGTCACAAGAACAGTCATAACCTCATTTGTTGAAAAGCCGCGTTTGACAAGAACATGACGAAGAAAGCCCTTGCCTGTATCCTCGTTATAGGCGGTGAGCTTGAATCGGGGGAGAAGTATTTTTCTGATATCCGTGATGATTTTGTCAGCGGTTTCGTCTTCAAGCATACAGTCGTCAACAAGCACGATGTTGTGGCTTGAGGACTGATATACGCCGGAGATTATTTTGCCGCCCCTTGTCGTGCCGAAAGCCGCCTGCACCTTGTTGCGGTAACGGTAAGGGCTTTCCATACCGATAATTTCTTCAACGTGACCGAAGCGACCCAGAAAACGGATTGTCTTGGCCTGCTTGAAGCTGAGCTGTTCAGGATATGTCATATTCTGAAGCTGACAGCCGCCGCACTTTTTATAAAGGGGACAGGCATTGCCTTTGCCGACCTTTTTCGCCTGTGAAGGGTGAGGCTTTCTTTTGTTATTGTTACTGCTCAAAGCTTAACACCTGAATATCTTTTCACCATACGGCTAATTGCAAATCGGATTGTGACCATTGTTACCACTGCACATACTGCCGCAATGGGTTCGCCTTTGTTTTTCATATTTTCATCTGCCTTTCTTGCTTTCGCTTTTTGAAAAAAGGGATTATTCGGGAATAATGCTGAAACCGTACTTATACTCTTTGCCGGTTTTGTTTTTGTATTCATCAAGGGTGTGTGAGCCCCAGCTGTCAAAGCCGCCGATACCCATCTGACGGGCAATTGCTCTGACGTAAAGGGCATCACTTTCGGGAAGCTCGTGTTTGTGACCTGTGTTTTCAAGAGTTTCAGCCTTCCAGGGACAAACATTGAATTCCATTTCCTTATCAGCTTCAAAGGTAAGCTTTCTGCTTCCGCTGAGTGTGGCATATCTCACGCCTGTTCTTTCACCGTGCTCCTGCGGCTTCTGATAGTTCACATAAAGAGAGTTGATGTCTGTTCTGTAAACGCCGATATCAGCACTTCTGTCACGGTCGATATAGTTTTCGTGAGGGCCTTTGCCGAGATATTCAAGTCTGTCATAGTCCTTTTTAAGGGGGAATATCATTGAAATTTCGGGAATTTCGGGCAGACTTTCGTCGGGAGTGAAGCTATAATCGATGTGCATACCACGGCTTTCGATTGTATAAACAAGCTTACCATTGCATACGGGGCAGGTGGGAACTGAAAAATCGACACAAATTTTAACTGTTTTGCCGTCATTTCTGATGCTGTTCATATCAATGCCCTGCCAGGCATAGTCGCCCGCCTTTTTCCAGGCGGCACAGCGTACCTCTTGCTTGTTGCCTCTGTCATTATCTGTGATTGCACGCCAGAAATTGAGCTTCACTTCGCCGTTCAGAAGCTCTTTTTCATTCTTTTTGACTGAGTAAATTGCGCCGTTTCTTCTTGAAAGGCAAACTTCAAAATCTCCGCCCTTGACACTTACGCTGCCGTAATTGATTTTTACGGTCATATCGTCTTTTTTCAGGTCGGTTTTGGGAAGCTTATGTTCGTTGACAATAAACTGTTTTTTTGCAACAATATGACCTGTTTTTGCCCAGACTGTGCTTTCCTTTGTTTCAAACATAATGTTGAGATACCATTCTGTGTCGGGTGCTTCGGCAAGGTTAAGCTTAATCTTTTTCTTTTCACCGGGCTTTACATCAACAATCATATCGCCTGAGCCGATAACTCTGTTACGGCTGACCTGCTGGAAATGGAGATTGAATTCATTAAGGTTGGTGAAAAGGAAATCGTTTGTCACTTCAAAAGTGCCCATATTTGCCTTGATTTCTCTGAAACGTACATTCTGATAAAGACGTTTGATTTCAATGATGCCCGGTGTCAGCTCTCTGTCTGCAAACACGAGTCCGTTTGCACAGAAAGTACCGTCGTGGGTGATTTCACCGCTGTCTCCGCCGTAGCCGATAAAGCTTTCGCCGTCAGGGAGCTTTATGCGTACACCCTGGTCAACGAAGTCCCAGACGAACACTCCGAAAAAGCCCTTGTACTTATCAAAAAGCTCAAGATACTTTTCATTGCCACCGCAGGAGTTACCCATTGCGTGGGAGTATTCGCAAAGCATCCAGGGCTTGTCTGTGTAGGTTTGCATATCTCTTTCGAGATCCCGGGGCATTGGATACATCTGTGAATAAACATCTGTTACATTCTTGTCAAAACTAAAGGTTTCCTTAGCCCAGATTGACTCATAATGTACGGGGCGTGACGGGTCTTTTTCGTGCAGATAATCGTGCATTTTCAGGAAGTTTTCACCGCCGCTGCATTCGTTGCCCAAAGACCAGATGATGATTGACGGGTGGTTCTTGTCCCTTTCATAAAGGGATTCAATTCTGTCCATACAGGAAGGAGTCCACATTTCCGTTCCGTCGGGCATAAGGGGAGTTATTTCACCCATAAAGCGTGTGCCGTGAGTTTCAAGGTTGTTTTCGTCAATCACATAAAGACCGTATTCGTCACAAAGGTCATACCACAAGGGATGGTTAGGATAGTGTGAAGTGCGCACAGCGTTGATGTTGTGCTGTTTCATTATTTCTATATCCTTAATCATCAACTCTTTTGAGATAACTCTGCCGGTGTCGCAGGAAAATTCGTGGCGGTTTGTACCCTTGAGAATAATTCTCTTGCCGTTATAGTAAAGAACGGAGTCTTTGATTTCGATGTGTCTGAAGCCGGTTTTGCAGCTGACAAATTCAAAGGCTGTGCCGCCCTCGTCACGCAAGGTTATAATAATGTTGTAAAGGTAAGGCTTTTCTGCACTCCACAGATTGATGAAGGGGAGAGTGGCTTTCAGTTCTGCCGTGTTTCCGCTTTGTACCGTGACTGAGTCTGTTGCAACAATGTCACCTTTCATATCATAGGCTATCATTTCAATCTCGGTGTGTTTTGTGTCCTCGCCGAGAATAACAAAAGCTGAAAGTGAGCCTGTTTTATAGTCGGTGGTGTCCGGCTCTGCCTTGACGGTGAAGTCTTCAATATACTGTGCGCCTGTTGTGTAGATGTATACAGGTCTGAAAATACCTGAAAGGCGGAAGAAGTCCTGGTCTTCCATCCAGGAGCCTGTGCACCAGCGGTAAACCTCAACTGCAAGTGTGTTTTCACCGCTTTTCAGAAGGTCTGTGATATCAAATTCACTGTGTCTGAAAGTACCTTCGCTGTAAGCGCATCTTGTGCCGTTGACATAAAGATAATATGCGGATTCAACGCCTTCAAAGGCGATAATCACTCTTTCTTTTTTGAAATTCTGAGGGAGAGTGAACTTTTTGATATAGCAGCCTACAGGGTTATATTCCGTCGGAGCTTCGGGGGGGACAGGTTCCTGAATTTTCTCCCAAGGGTACTGAATATTGGCATAGATGGGGTAGTCATAACCGAGCATCTGCCAACTGGAGGGAACGGGGATGTTGTCCCACTCGCTGCTGTCATAGCTTTCTTCTGCGAAGCCTTCTTCTTTTTCACGGTAGGAATTGAAAAGTCTGAACTTCCATTCACCGCAAAGGTCAAGATATCTTTCGCTTTCAGTTCTTTCGCCACGCTTTGCCTTGTCAAGGCTGTCATAGGGCACAAAGGTTGTTTTTGAAGGAAGGCGGTTAATGCCTGTTACTGTGGCTTCGTTCTGCCACTCGTTAAAGCCGTGAATTTGATTTCTCATATTTCTTTCCTCCTTGAGGAATTTATTTGATATTGACTTTGTTTTCGATTACATATCCGGTGAGAACAAGAAGTCCCAAGGCAACAAGGCCTGAGAAAAGAGTTCCGCCGATGGGATAAGTGAGAAGTGCGTTGCCGATGTTTTCTGCAGCCTTGAAGCTGAAATATGCATTATCATAGGAAATAACAAAGGAGAAGGGGATAACCTCACCAAGTGCATTGCCGACCTGTGACACGACAAGGCTGATTGTGAAAAAGGTAAGTCCGCCGAAAAGCTTGGGGTGGTTGTGGAAAGCCCTTGTGTTGGCGATGGTTACGGAAAAATAAACATAACCGACATAGGTGAGAATCTGTGCAATAAGAAGCACCACCATAACTGCAATGAAAGAGATGATAACATTTGTTTCCGGCAGCATACTCAAAATTCCCTTGAGTGCATCACCAATCATATCGGAAAGGCCGCTTGTTTTTACTCTTGCATAAAGGAAAATCAGCACATAGGGGACAGCCGTTGCAACAAAGCCCACAACAACCCACAAAAATGAAACAAGTACCTTTGAAAGAAGAATCATACTGCCCTTGACGGGAAGTGTAAGTGTAAGATAGCCTTGTCTGCCGTAAATTGTGTCATAGAAATTTTTGATAACGGAAACGAGGGTGATAACCACCGTCGCAATACCTGTCAGTGCAAGGGCAAAGCAGGAAAGAGCCGCAAGAAGTGATGAATCACTGAGAAGTGAGATACCAACAACCACGGTAACGGCAACGGTTGCAATAAGAATTGCAAGGTGATAACGTGCCGAGTGGCGGATTTCGTGTTTAATGAGCTTACCAAGCATAGGTGAACACCTCCTTGAAAACTTCTTCAACGCTTTTGCCTTTTTCTCTGATTTCATCAACGTGGGAGTTAACGATAAGCTTGCCGTCACTTATCATCAGCACACGGTTGAAGATTTTTTCCACATCGTTGATGAGGTGTGTGGAAATGAGAACGCTGGCATTTTTTGCGTAGTTAGTCATAATAAGGTCAAGAATTGCACTTCTTGAAGCGGGGTCAAGACCGCCGAGAGGCTCGTCAAGAATATAAAGCTTTGCCTGACGGCACATAACAAGGATAAGGCAGAGCTTTTCCTGCTGTCCTTTTGACATTGTTTTCAATTTTTGCTTCGGGTCAAGGCGGAAGTCTGTGACCATTTTTTCTGCCTTGGCTTTGTCAAAATCCTTGTAGAAATCAGAAAAATATTCTATTGCATCAACGGGACACATCCAGTCGGGGAGATATGACTTATCGGGAAGAAAAGCCACAATACTCTTTGTGTAAGGTCCGGGCTCGTCATTGTCAATTCTGACTGTGCCTGTGTGGTCTTTGATAAGACCTGTGAGAATTTTAATAAGTGTTGTTTTGCCGCAGCCGTTAGGGCCGAGAAGTCCGACGATTGAGCCTTCTTCAATCTTAAAGCTGACGTCGTCAAGAACCACCTTTTTGCCGTAAGACTTTTTGAGTGAGGAAACATTGATGATATTTGCCATTGCCGTAATCCGCCTTTCGTTTTTGTTTGTTGTTTATATAAAGATCCGTTTTATTTTCTTTTTGTACAAAGGAAATATGAGCCGCCTGACCAGATAAGCTGGAGCAGGATAATTGTGAAGGGACTGAAGAAAATCGGCATATTCAAAAGCAGGGAGAGTACAATAAGCACAAAGCCTGCAATCTGTCCCAGAAGATGCACATTATAAATAAACTTTTCGCTTGTGTAAAGGTTGTGTGCGCCCACAACAAGGGGAAGAAGACTTCTGCTTTTTTCAGAGCAGACAAGGCCGTTTGAAATGCGCATAGCCTTGTTGCGTCTGTATTCGTTCATAATGTTTGAAGCCTTGGTTGAAAGCACCTTGATGCCTGCTGTGTCAACGCTGAGTCTTTTTGCAATTTCCTTGTTGGTGAGAAAGGGCTCTTTTGAGGTGAGCATAAGCACAAGCCCTGTTCTGTTGAAGTCCGGTGCAAGTTTTTTGATTGAAGAAAGCACCCTGTAATTCACAAGGAAGGAAGCGGTGAGCTGACCTTCAACAACAAGATACATCACAAATTTGCCCTTTGCGTATTTTTTTTCCGTCATTTCATCAGGGGCGGGGATACTGTGCTGAATGAGCATTTCTCTGTTACCAACAAGCACTCTTTTGCCGTCCACCCAGGCAGAATATCCGAGATGTTCTTCATACTGCACATTTTCAGTGACAGGCATTTCGGCACCTGTTTGCTTCATAAACTCTTCAAAAGCTTTGCCTGTTAATGCGTTTGCACCGATTGTGACGGCAGAAGCATAAACAGCGGCCTTTGTTTTGTCGAGAAATGCACCGGGAGCAAGACGGAAAGCTGAAACATCGGCTGTAAAAATATCTGAAATATCCATTGCAACACCGTTTGCCTTGCCCACGGAACGTATGCCTTCATATTCCGTTGCCGCAGCACCGAAGGAATTGAATTTAAGGTTTTCAAAGTAACCGAGCACAGCTTCTGCCGTGTCTGCCGTAACAGGCATACAAAGACAGACCGAGGAAAGAAGAACAGTCAAAAATGAGCCTGCATCTTTGGTGCTGATATAAATTGCAAGAGCCGTAACGAAGCCGAGAACAAGCACTGCTATGCTGCTGTAGGTATAAAACTTGCTGTCGTGGGGCTTTGTGCTGATTTTTGAAGAAAGGCTGTCACCCATTTCAACCTCGGCACAGTAAAGAATGTTCGGGTCGCCTTTATCTGTGATGCCAAGAGCCAGTGCATTTGCATCAGCTTTGTTTTCAACGGGCTGAACACTCTGAAGAGTTTTGCTTTTCATAACGGTGATGATTGAGCGAAGTGCCGTGCGGGTTTTGAAGTATTTGCCCGTGCAGGTTGCCGCAGCGGTAAAAATCGCAAAGCAGGTGTACATTCTCACTCCGTTGAGACCTGCCGTGCCGAGACTGAGAGACACAATATCGTGCAAAAGCACAAAAAGTGAAACAATGAACAGCACCACATTGCCGTTGGGGTTCATATCACGAAGACTCTCGAGAGCCGACACATATTCCCTGCGGAAAAGGGCAATCAAGGGGAGAAGCAGAATAATGTTTATCACTGCATAAATCCTTCCGCCGTTTGCGAAAAGACCTTCAAGGGCATTGCCCTGAGAATAGAACGAGGGCAGAACGGTGAAAATCAGGCTGACAAAAAGCAAACCAAGACAAATGTAAAGTCTGATTTTTTCAAAACCGGATTTTTGTGAAAGTGAACGGATAAGAGCTTTTCCTGTGAGGATAACCTCTTCTTCCTTCTTCTTTCTGGCTCTCTTCTGAGCTTTGAGACGTGCTTCTTTGGCAAAGTTTTTCTTTTTCTTCACCGCATTGTCAACAGCCTCAAAAAGGTCCTGACCGTTTTCGGGGTTTACGGAATCAAGCACGTTTTCTTTTTCGTCTTCATCGGGGGTATGCTCGAGAATAGGCTCATCTGCCGCATCGCTGCCGGAAAGCACACGGACACCCTTGATAAGGTCGGATTTTTTGCTTGCAGCTCCCTTTCTCTTGCTTTTTAAAGCATCATTCAGATTGAAATGCCGTGTTCTTTGTGATGCACTTTCTTTTGCCTGTGTTTTGGGTATTGTGAAAGCAATGGTTTCAGATGCATCGGGAGCAGCTGAAGCTTGCTTTTTCTCTTCTTTCATCGGTGTTCCGCCAAGAGATTGGAGAAAAGCATCAATGTCAATGCTCTGAACAGCATAAAGCTCCTCATTTTTTGTGTATGACTGAGCAGGTGCGATGCTTTGTACATTTTCGGGTGCGGGAGCTTCTTCGGTGGGTGCGGAAAAAGCTCTTGTGCTTTCTATATCCTCATCGGAGAAGGCTTTTTTAAATTCCGCAATATCTTCACTTGTAACCTGTTTTTTGAATTTATTGTTCTGACTGCTTGATGACTGCAGATATTCTTTATTTCTAAAGGGGGAAACGCCGTTTTTCTCTTCAGACATACTGATTTTCCTTTCCTTTGAATTTTTCTTTCGCCTTGATTTATTTCGCTTTAATGCCGAGTCTCTGTCTTGCAACCTCATACATAAGTATGCCTGCAGCAACAGATGCATTGAGTGAAGTGATTTTTCCTCTCATGGGAAGACTTACAACAAAGTCACTTTTTTCTTTGATAAGCCTGCTCACGCCGTTACCCTCTGAACCGACAATGAGGGCGACGGGCCCTGAAAAGTCCGTCTCACACCAGTTTTGTCCGTTCATATCGGCGGTGTATACCCAAAGACCTCTTTTTTTCAGGTCTTCAATTGTTGAAGCAAGGTTGCCTACTCTTGCAACGGGCACATATTCAACTGCACCTGCCGAGGTTTTTCCCACGGCATAGGAAAGTGAGGCATTTCTTCTTTTCGGGATGATAATTCCGTGAACACCTGTTGTTTCGGCAGTACGGATAATTGCGCCCAGGTTATGAGGGTCTTCTATTTCGTCACAGATAATGATGAAGGGATCTTCTCCTCTTTCTTCTGCAAGAGCGAAAATATCTTCAACTTCAGCATATTCGTGGGCTGCGGCATAGGCGGCAATGCCCTGGTGGTTGCCCTGTCCGCAAAGGAAGTCAAGCTTTTTCTTGTCAACTTCCTTGATAACGATATTTTTGTCACGACATTCAGCAATGATTCTGCCGATGGAGCCGTTTCTTTCGCCTCTTGCAACAAGAAGGGTATCAATCACTCTTTCACTTCTGAGAGCCTCTGAAACAGCATTTCTTCCGATGATAAGGTCAGCGTTTCTGTCTTCCTTGTTTTCGTCCTTTTCGGCGAGGTCATTTTGCCTGCCTTTTTTGTTAAAACCGTGGCGGTTTTCACGGTCGAATTTTCTGTCCATATATATCTGCCTTTCGATTAACAGTTAAAATATTTATAATCGACCAATTATAGCACAGAGGACATTATTTTTATTTACTAAAAAGAAATATAACTAACCTAAAATGCCAAAGAGAAAAAATTTTCATATAAATAGTATATAAATTCTGAAAAAATGACTTGATTATTCTTTTGTTTATTGGCATAATAGTCCACAGAAAAAACTCTATGGGAGATACAAAATGATTTTCAAAAGAAACAAAGAATATACAGGCACATTTGACTATCTTATTGTCGGTCTGGGTAACCCGGGCAGACAGTATGAAACAACAAGACACAACGCAGGCTTTATCTGCCTTGATATGCTGGCTGAAAAGTATAATGTCAAGGTGAACAAGCTTAAGTTCAAGTCCCTTACGGGTGAAGCGAGAATCGGCGGTGCACGCTGTCTTCTTTTAAAGCCTCAGACCTTTATGAACCTTTCCGGTGAAGCGGTGAGAGATGCTGTTGAATTCTACAAAATTCCGCCGGAAAGAATCATCGTGATTTTTGACGATATCAGCCTTGAGCCGGGCAAACTCCGCATCAGAAGGAAGGGCTCAGCAGGCACACACAACGGAATGAAAAATATCATCTATCACCTTAAAACCGATATGATACCCAGAATAAAAATCGGTGTGGGTGAAAGATCTGATCCGGAATATGACCTTGCAGACTGGGTACTTTCCCGTTTCACAAAAAAGGAAGCAGAGGAAATCAAAAAGGCGGCAGAAAACGCAACAAGTGCAGTTGAGCTGATGGTGAAAGATCAGATTGACAAAGCCATGAGCGACTATAACTCATAAATTTGCTTTGCAAATTTATGAGTTAATGCAGAATGTAAAGTGCAAAATGCAAAATTGAGGTCGTGATTATGTCTGTAATATTTGTATCTGTAAAGCAGTCTATCGGTAAGTTTGTAAATTATCATAATAAAAAAGGCATCTGAATTTTAAACTCAGATGCTTTTTCTTTGCTGATTCGGCGGGAAAATGTTATCGGTCACATCAATGTAAAGACGGATATAATCGGAGCGAAGCGACCCTTCATTTTGCATTCAATATTCATTGCGAATCACTCCTGTTTTCCCAGAATTGCCTCAAGGCTTCTAAGTGTTTCTTCGGGGTCATAGGTGTGATAATGAAGGGTGAGCACATCGCCTGCTGAAATTCCCGTGTGGGAATGGTGATGAGTTGTGGGATTTTTATGAACTGAAAGCACCGTGCAGGTGGGCGGCCAGAGGATATCTCTTATTTCTTTGCCTTCTGCAAAAGCACCCTCGGCAACAGTCATTTTTATGTCGAAAATGCGGTCTTTTTTGCCTTTGCGTGCAGCTTTGAGCTTGCTTTCAATTACGATATCGGTGAAATCGTGTATGCCGAGAGTTTCAACGGTGATATAAGCAAGGGTGACACCTATAATAACGGGCAGGATATTCTGAAGACCGCAGAGGGCTTCAATTGCAAAAGCTGTTGCCATCAACGGTGTGCGTGAAGATGCGGAAAGGAAAGAAACAATGCCCACAATGATCGTGATGATGTAATACTCCTCAGGAAGAACACCAATACCGATCATTGCTTTTCCGCAAAGACCGCCGATAACTGCACCGAAGGCGAGGGTGGGAACAAAAAGTCCGCCGGTGATGCCGACATTGTTTGCGATGATAAGCATAACAGCACGGATGCAGAAATAAACAATAAGCAGCTGCCAGGCGTCGTGACCTTCAAAGAGTGCTTCAATCATTTTGTCACCTGAGCCGATGCAGTCGGCTGAGAAAAAGCCGATGAGGGCAGTCAGAGTGAACACAAGAATTATTTTTGCCGCAAAGGGGATCTTGTTAAGCTTGTTATCAATAAAGCTGTGGATTCTGCCGTAAAGCTTTGTGAAAACAGCAGCCACAAGACCGCATACTATGCCTGACAGAGCTGCCGCCCACAAAAAAGTGAGGGGTAAAACAGCCTCAGTGTTGAGGTGGAAAAGCGAGGGGCTTATGCCTGCAAGGGGACAGAGAAATTGCATAACCGCCGTGCTTGTGACTGCGCTGACGGCAGAAACCATAAACAGCATCGGCGAAAAACGCCTGTGCGCTTCTTCAAAAGCGAATAATATACCTGTAAGGGGTGCACCTGTTGCGGCGGCAAAGCCTGCAGATGCACCGCCTGTCATAACAAATCTGTCCCAGGCGAGATGCTTTTTGGCAAAAACTCTTACCGTACCTCTGCCCACAGCAGTACCCATTTGCACACTCGGGCCTTCCGTACCGAGCGGCACACCGCAGAAATATGTCAGAAGAGCAGAGGGGAAAAGAAGACAAATGCTTTTCACCCAACTGAAGGACACAAGTCCACGAAGAAGTGTGATTGATGTTGGTATTCCGCCGCCTTTACAGTCGGGTGCATAACGGAGAATCAGGGCTGATATGCAGCCTACGGCAGCAGCCCCGAGTAAAAGCAGGGGTAAAAAAACAGGGCTTTCACGCACAAAGGCATAAATTGTCTCAGAAAGAGGTACGACCTTTGAAACGGCAAGCTTGAAAAGGAATATCAAACAGCCTGTGAAAACACCTGTCAGACCTGAATACACAAGGCATGGTAAAAGGATGTTTTTGATATATGTTATCTGCGATTTTTTCATAAAATAATCACCCTGAATGAAATGCGGGCGGATATTATCCGCACCTACTCGAACAGAACATTGTAAGGGCGGCTGTCAGCCGCCCGCAGTTTGTTTATATTTAACTCTTCTTGAACTGTTTTTTCATTCTCAGCTCTTTTGAAAGAATGGTCTTTCTGAGTCTGAGGGATACGGGAGTAACCTCAAGAAGCTCATCGTCTTTGATGAATTCCATACACTGTTCAAGTGAAAGGTTGGTGGGCGGAACAAGGCGCAGGGCATCATCAGAGCCGGATGCTCTTGTGTTTGTCAGATGCTTCTGCTTACATACGTTGCAGACAACATCTTCTGATTTTGCACATTCACCAACAATCATACCCTCGTAAACGGGCACGCCTGCACCGATGAAAAGGCGACCTCTGTCCTGAGTGTTGAAAAGACCGTAAGCAGAGCTTTCGCCTGTTTCGTGAACAACGATTGAGCCTCTTTCTCTTGTCTGTATGTCACCCTTATAGGGCTCATAGCCTGCGAAAAGCTGATTCATAATACCGTTACCGTTGGTATCGGTCATAAATTCACTGCGATAACCGATAAGACCTCGTGCAGGAATTTTGAATTCAAGGTGTGTACTTCCGCCGTCTCTTGTGCCCATATTTTCAAGTTCGCCCTTTCTTGAGCAGACTTTTTCAATAACTGCACCTGCATACTGGTCGGGAACTTCAACAATAAGAAGCTCCATAGGCTCAAGAGTTACGCCGTTTTCTTCTTTAAGAATAACCTTGGGGCGTGAAACCTGGAATTCATAGCCCTGACGGCGCATTGTTTCGATGAGAATTGAAAGGTGAAGCTCACCTCTGCCGCTGACTTTAAAGGAGTCGGTGGAGTCGGTTTCTTCAACACGCATTGAAACGTTGGTTTCAACCTCTTTGAAAAGACGTTCACGGATGTTTCTTGATGTGACAAACTTACCCTCTTTACCTGCAAAGGGGCTGTTGTTGACAATGAAGTTCATTGAAATTGTGGGCTCGTCAATTGTGACAAAGGGCAACGGTTCAATATGTTCCGGGTCGCAGGCGGTGTCACCGATGTTGAGTTCCGAAATACCCGAAACGCAGACAAGGTCACCTAATGCGGCACTCTGCACCTCGACTCTTTTGAGTCCTTCAAACTGATATAAGCGTGAGATTTTTACATTTTTCGTGTCGCCGTTATTGTTGCAAAGCACAACCTGCTGACCTTGCTTGACAGAGCCTCTTTCAACTCTGCCGATACCGATTCTGCCGATATAGTCATCATAATCGAGTGAGGAGAAAAGAATCTGTGTCGGGCCGTTCAGGTCTCCCTTGGGTGGCTCTATATGCTCAACAATTGCATCAAGAAGAGGACGCATATCACCTTCACGGACACTGTCGTCAAGTGAAGCATAACCGTCTCTTGCGGAAGCGTATACAACAGGGAATTCAAGCTGGTCATCGTCAGCACCGAGCTCAATGAAAAGGTCAAGCACTTCGTCGATAACCTCGACAGGTCTTGCGCCGGGGCGGTCGATTTTGTTGACAACAACAAGCACTTTCTTTTTGAGGCCGAGAGCTTTTTTCAGCACGAATCTCGTCTGAGGCATACAGCCTTCAAATGCGTCAACAAGCAAAAGTACGCCGTCAACCATCATAAGGATACGCTCAACCTCGCCGCCGAAGTCAGCGTGACCCGGAGTGTCAACGATGTTGATTTTGATGTCGCCGTAATGAATGGCGGTGTTTTTTGAAAGAATTGTGATGCCTCTTTCCCTTTCAAGGTCGTTTGAGTCCATAACACGGTCTGCAACCTGCTCGTTTTCTCTGAAAGTACCTGCCTGCTTGAGCATTTCATCAACCATGGTTGTTTTGCCGTGGTCAACGTGAGCGATGATTGCAACATTTCTGACTTCGTTTCTGATGTCCATTATTTCACCTTATTTTTTAAAAATTTGACATTGTTTTTATAACCTCAATATTTTATCACTAAACATAATATTTGGCAAGTTGAATTTGCACATACAATGGAATGAATTTTTGTTGAAAATGTTTCACCTGTCCTCTGAGTCAAATACAAATATTTAAAGATGTATTCTCGGCTCTCCCTCAGGGAGGCTGTCACGAAGTGACTGAGAGGGTCGTTCTGCATTCTTAAGAAACCCTGTTTCTGTTACACCCTTGATTTTTTCATCCTTGGGAATGAGAGTATACACCGTCATTGCAAACACGGCACAAGCGGCGGTGAGTTTGACAGCAAGCTTGATTTTTTTTGCTTTTCCGTAAAGTTTTAATGCGTCCTTCATTTTGTTTCTCCTTTAATCAATTGTTATTATATATCCGCATTCTTTGAAATATCTCACGAGGTGAGTTTTGTTGTTGTCTTTGTTCAGCCATACCGTTGAAACCTTGCCCGTTTTGAGTATCTCCTCAAGCAGTTCACGGTTGCGGTTGACCCAGGATTTGTATTCAATATCCGGCATAAAAATCACATTTCCGCCTTTGTTGCTCATACTGTATTCACTCCCTGACATTCTTCGGAAGATATTATTGTCAATATACATTATATTCTATACAACGGGAAAATATCAATAGCTAAAAGCAAAATAAAAAAAGAAAAACCACAGCTTTTGCTGCGGTTAATGTTGTGTCGGCATTGCCTTATCTTCCCGGGCCGCTTCCAGCCAAGTATTGTCAGCACTGATGAGCTTAACTACCGTGTTCGGGATGGGAACGGGTGGACCCTCATCGCTAAAAACACCGACTACCGATGCGCTTTTAACGCTCTCGTGTCATTCAACGTTGGCTATTATACACAAGTGAAATCGGTTTGTCAATACTTTTTTGAAATTTTTTTCAAAAAGTTTTTTGAACTTTTGCTTAATAAACCGAAACTGAACCTGTAAAGGGAACAGAGATGTCGGCTTCATCATAGGGAGCGGCTGCTGAAACATTCGGCTCTACGCTCACGGGAATTGTGGTAGTCGGCGGCTCGGTTAAGTGTACAGAAGGTACGGGCATCAGAATTCTAACCAGAATGAAAATCACAACGGCTGAATAGACTGCGGGAAAAAGGCAGACCAGATTCGCCCTGATTTTCCACTTTCTGATTTCGGTGCGTTCAAAATCGCAGCTTCTTAATGTGTTCATAAACAAATGCCTTGAAATGAAGGTGAGAAGAATACACAGACAGGGGAAAAACACCATAGAAAAAACAAATGCAATGTTTTCAAAGTCTCTCGAATAATCGATTACATTGACTATCTTAATTACAAGCATCGAAGCGGCAATAAAGAACACCGAAATAAAAATTGATGCAATGCAGAAAATTTTATGTTTTGAATATGCCTTGTGAATTTTTCTTTCGTCTTCGTGCGGATTTTTTTCTGCGGTTTGAAAGCTGCAGGGAGAATAATCAACTGAGGTGTTTTCGACCTTTCTCTCCCCCTTAATCAGCTCGTCACAGCTCACACCGAAATATTCGGCGAGAATTGGTATCACGCTCAAATCAGGTGAATTTTCGTCACGTTCCCAATGGCTGATTGTTTTGTCAGAAACGTTGAGAAATTCAGCGAGTTCACGTTGGGTTATGCCTTTTTCTTTTCTCAGCTCAGCGAGAAATTCGCCCAAGGTTTTGTTGTTCATTTTTTTACTGCTCCTTTCGGTTCTTCTTTACAATTTCATTTTATGGGTAACAGTAAAACAAGTCCACCCGACAAAAAGAGAAAACACTCTCGGAATGCGAGAATGCAGAAAAACGGCTGTTTTTTACTGCTTAAAGGTCGATTTGCAATTCAACGGGGCAGTGGTCTGAGCCGAAAATTTCACTGTGGATTGATGCCGCTGCGATTTTGTCTTTTATGCTGTCTGACACAACAAAATAGTCAATACGCCAGCCTGCGTTCTTCTCTCTTGCTTTGAAGCGGTAGCTCCACCAGGAATATGCACCCTCAGCGTCGGGATAAAGATAACGGAAGGAATCGGTGAAGCCTGCATCTAATAATTGTGAAAATTTACCACGTTCCTCATCGGAGAAGCCGGAATTGCCACGGTTGGCTTTCGGGTTTTTGAGGTCAATCTCATTGTGGGCAACGTTCAGGTCACCGCAGATGATTACAGGCTTGTTTTTGTTGAGCGAAACAAGATATTCTCTGAAGCAGTCCTCCCAGTCCATACGATAGTCAATTCTTTTGAGTCCGTCCTGTGCATTTGGTGTATAGCAGGTGACAAAATAGAATTTCTCGAATTCAAGGGTTATAACTCTGCCCTCTGTGTCGTGGCGGGGTATATCAAGGCCCAAAAAGACGGAAATCGGCTCTTCCTTTGTGAAAATCGCAGTTCCCGAATAACCTTTCTTTTCGGCATAGTTCCAATATTGGTAATAACCGGGCAAGTCGAGTTCAATCTGACCCTCCTGCAATTTTGTTTCCTGCAGGCAGAAAATGTCAGCATCAAGGGCGGCAAAGGAATCCAGAAATCCTTTTGTTACGCAGGCTCTGATACCGTTAACATTCCAGGAAATAAATTTTTTCATCGTCTGTTCAGTCCTTCCATAGGTTATGAGCTTTTTTAAGTTTAGCATAAATTGTAAACTTTTTCAATACAGTTACCCGTTTGTGTTGACAGTATTGACATTTTGCATTATAATGATTATTGCTTAAAATGGCGCAATTGCACTCCGCTGTTTTTACGTGCAATAATATATAAATAATTTAAACCAAGAGAATAAACGAAAGTTAAGTGATACTTGAATGAGAAAAACTACTGAAAGAAACGAGGTAAGAAAATGATGAAGAAACGATTGTTGTCATTGTTGTTATGTGTGGTGATGATGCTTGGCGTCGCACCTGTGTCACCTTTTGCGGATATGCTCACGGTGACTAGCTATGCCGCCACGTTGATTGAATCTCTTGAACCGCAGGGCTCAGACAGTGTTGTGATGACAGTCAATGAGGTTCAGCAGTACAGCGTTACTGTTTTACCCCTGGATGCGACAAACAAAACGCTTAGCTGGACAAGCTCCGACACATCGGTGGTAACGGTTAAGTCGACATCGGGCTCAAATGATATTACCGCAACTGCAAATATTACAGCAGTAAGTACGGGTACAGCCAAAATTACATACACCGCAGCAGACGGCTCCGGTGTGAAAGGCTCTTTCAGCGTTGAAGTAAGACCGCTTATCACAAGCCTTACCGTAAGTCCTTCTGTCACGGTTATCACACCTGACACCACAAACGCTAAACTCACCGCAACAATCAAGCCTTCAAATGCAGGCAATCAGGTGCTCGATTGGATTTCAAGCAACAGTGATGTCTGTACGGTTGACTATTCCGGCAAGCTCACTCCCAAAAGTGTGGGCGAATGTCAGATTTATGTAATTGCCACAGACGGCAGCAACAAGAATGATACCGTCAAGGTCAGAGTTGCAGCTATGGCATCTGTGGTTTCAATCGGCAAAACCGCACTTGACCTTGATGTGGGTGACACATATCAGCTTAGTGCAAGTGTCACCACAATTGACGGAAAGAGTTATACCGATGATGTTTCCTGGTCAAGCGATGATAAATCCGTTGTTTCTGTTGATTCAAACGGCAATCTGACCGCCAAAAAAGCCGGCACGGCAACAATCAAGGCAACAGCACTTGACGGCTCAGACAAATATGCGGTTTGTGTTGTTGATGTTGTTCAGCCTGTTGAGGGCGTATCGCTTCCGACAAGCAAAACCGTTTATATCAACTCACCCGTAACACTCACACCCACCTTTACTCCGTCAAACCCGACCAACCAGAAGGTGACATGGAAAAGCTCAAACACAGCTGTTGCAACCGTCAGCTCAAGCGGTGTTGTGACAGGCGTTAAGGAGGGTACTGCTGTTATATATTGCACAACAGCAGACGGAAATTTCACGGCAAAGTGTAATGTAACGGTTGCGATTGCAGCTGAAAGCGTTACTCTCAACAAAACCACCCTTTCGCTTGACAAAGGTCAGACAGCAAATCTTTATGCAACAGTTTCTCCCACAACCGCAACGGATCGTACCGTCACCTGGAAAAGCTCGAACACAAAGGTGGCAACTGTTGCTTCAAACGGTGTTGTAACTGCTGTTGCAGGCGGCAGCTGCACAATTACGGCAACAAGCCACAACGGCAAAACTGCCAAGTGTACCGTAACCGTTGTTGAAGAGGTCTCCGGTGTTAAGCTTGATTCAACATCACTTAAGCTGTATCATGGTCAGGTTTATACCCTCGGGGCAACCGTGCTGCCCACAACTGCAACAAATCAGAATGTTACCTGGTCATCAAGTGACGCTTCAGTGGTAACAGTCACAACAGCCGGTGTTCTTACGGCAGTCGGTGAAGGTACAGCAACAGTCACTGTCAGAACCAATCAGAACGGCTACACCGCTTCCTGTGCTGTTACCGTTACTCCTAAGGTTGCCGTAACAGGCATTACTCTTGACACAAAATCAATCACCATCAAGGTTGATGAAAAATATACATTCCTTGCTACGGTTACACCGTCAAACGCAAGTGACAAGTCCGTCAAATGGACAAGAAGCAACACCAATGTCAATGTTTCACAAAGCGGCGTAATCAGGGGCATGAAACCCGGTACGACAATTATCACCGCCACAACGCAGGACGGCGGATATCAGTATCAATGTAAGGTTACCGTTGTTCAGCCCGTAACAGGTGTGAGAATCAACGCAACGAGCGTGACTCTTGATGTTGAAAAAACAAAGACACTCATAGCTAATGTTCTGCCCACCGATGCAACAGACAAAACTGTAAAGTGGTCAACTTCAGACAAGAGCGTTGCAACGGTTAACTCCAAGGGTGTTGTAACTGCTGTTAAGGCGGGTACTGCAACAATCACGGCTATTACTGTCGACGGAAGCTATGCTTCCTCATGCCGTATCACGGTTATTCAGCCTGTAACCGGAATTAAGCTGGGTTCAAAAACCGTTACCGTAGCAAAAGGTAAAACTGCAAAAATTACTGCAACCGTTGTTCCCTCGAATGCCACGAATCAGGAAATCACCTGGACAAGTTCAGATAAATCCGTTGCAACTGTTGACTCATCAGGTAAGGTTACCGCAAAATCAAAGGGTACGGCAAAAATCACTGCCACAACAGAGGACGGAGGATTTAAAAAGAGCTGTACCGTTGAGGTTGTTCAGCTTGCAACCAGTGTAAAGCTCAATTATTCAAGTATCACTCTTGATGCAGGAAAGAAAAAGACGCTTTCCGCAACCATTTCACCTGCAACCGTATCTGACAAAACTGTCGTATGGAAAAGCTCAAACAAAAAGGTTGCAAAGGTCAGCTCCAAGGGCGTTATCACAGCTGTTGGTGCCGGTACAGCAACAATCACCTGTACCTCAAGTGACGGGAATGCCAAAAGCACCTGTAAGGTAACAGTCAGACAACCGACAACGGGTATTGAGCTTAGCAGCTCAAAGGTTACCGTTAAGGTTGGCAAAAAAGTGGCAATTGTTGCAAATGTTCTTCCGAAAGATGCAACAAATTCAAAGGTTACCTGGTCATCAAGCAACACGAAGATTGCAACAGTTGATGAAAACGGCGTTGTGAAAGGTATCAAGTCGGGCACAGTCACAATCACAGCCACAACAGAAAGCGGCGGCTTTACCGATAAATGCAAGGTGACCGTTGCAAGAAGTGTGACAGGACTCAGCCTCAACAAAACATCAATGACAATCAATGTCGGCAAAAGCTCTGTTATCACACCGAAGTTCACTCCTTCTGATGCAACCAATCAAAAGGTTACATGGTCATCAAGCAACTATGATGTTGCTGATGTTACAACGGAAGGAAAGGTAGTTGCAAAAGCTGCCGGCTATGCAGTTATTACTGCAAAAAGTAAGGACGGCGGATACACAGCAAGCTGCAAGGTTTATGTTGTTCAGCCCGTGACAAAGATTACTCTCAATAAAAAGACCGTCAATCTTGAAGCGGGAGAAAAATACACTCTTAAGGCAACAATTGCACCTGAAAATGCAAGCGATAAGGAAGTGAAATGGACTTCCTCAGACAAGACAATTGCCAAGGTAAGTTCCAACGGTGTTATAACTGCACTTAAGGAAGGTACTGTCACAATTACTTGCAGGGCAGTTGCAGGCGGTGTTGTTGCAAAATGTACTGTTAATGTTGTCGTACCCGTTACGGGAATTAAGCTTAACAAAACTTACACGGCTGTTTACATCGGCAAAACAAGAACACTTAAAGCTACAGTTTCACCCGCTGATGCAACAATCAAGGACGTTAAGTGGTACACATCGGACAAGACAATTGCCACGGTCAGCCAGAAGGGTGTTGTAACACCGCTTAAGGTCGGTACTGTCACCATCACAGCAAAAACCGTTGACGGTTCGTTTAAGGCAACTTGCACTGTAAGAGTTAAGCAAGCGGTTGAAGGTATCACCCTTAACAAGACATCGCTTTCACTGAATGAGGGTAAAAAATATACACTCAAGGCAACGATAACTCCTTCTGATGCAACAGACAAGGCTGTAACATGGAAGTCAAGCAACAGCAAGGTTGCCACAGTTGATAAAGACGGTGTTGTGAACTTCATCAGCGCAGGTACAGCAACAATCACCGCAACATCATCAAACGGACTCAAGGCAACCTGCAAGATTACGGTCAATGAGCCTGTAACGGGAATTAAGCTTAACAAGACATACACAGCCGTTTATCTCGGCAAAACAAGAACACTCACAGTAACAGTTCTTCCCTCAGATGCAAGCAACAAGAAGGTCACCTGGACATCAAGTGACAATAGCATTGCAAAGGTAAATTCAAATGGTGTCATTACTCCCGTCAAGGTTGGTACTGTTACTATTACGGCAAAGACAGCCGACGGCGGATACACCGCAACCTGTAAGCTTGTTGTTAAGCAAGCGGTTGAAGGTATCACCCTTAACAAGACATCGCTTTCACTGAATG
>CAYUVR010000010.1:21042-46144 GCA_964448225.1 uncultured Faecalibacterium sp.
AACCTGCAAGATTACGGTCAATGAGCCTGTAACGGGAATTAAGCTTAACAAGACAAAGGCATCTGTTGATATCGAAGATACTTTGACTCTTAAAGCTACCGTTTCACCTTCTGATGCAACAGACAAGAGTGTTAAATGGTACACGTCGGACAAGACAATTGCCAAGGTCAGCCAGAAGGGTGTAGTGACTCCCGTGAAACCGGGTACAGTCACAATCACGGTCAAGACAGTTGACGGTGCTTACAAGGCAAAGTGTGTCGTATCTGTTGAAAAAATGGCAGAAAAGCTTACTCTTAATAAGAACAGTGTAACACGTAATGCAGGTAAGTCCTACACCCTGAAGGCAACCTTAAGCCCTTCAGATGCAACAAACACAACTCTCACCTGGAAGTCAAGTGACAAAACAGTTGCAACTGTTTCGGCAGACGGTGTTGTAAAGCTGATCAAGGCAGGTACTGCAACAATTACAGCCGTAACTTCAAACGGACTTAAGGCAAGCTGCAAATTCACTGTTACTCAGCCTGCTGAGGGCATTAATGTGAGCAAAACTGAAGCTTCGGTTTATGCCGGTGATACACTTACGCTCAAGGCTACTGTGCTGCCCACAGATGCAGACAATAAGAATGTTACCTGGTCAAGCTCAAACACATCGGTTGTAAAAGTAAGCTCAAAGGGTGTTGTAACTGCGGTTAAGGCCGGTACCGCCGTAATCACCGCAATAACGGAAGACGGCGGATACACAGCAAAATGCACAGTTACCGTTAAACAGCACGTAACTGCAATCAAGCTCAACAAGACTAGTGTCAGCCTTGTTGTCGGCGGCGAAGCAAATCTTACCGCTACAATCAGCCCCTCAGATGCAACAGATAAGGCCTATACCTTCACTTCTTCAAATCCCGAGGTGGTGACTGTTGACGCAAAGGGACATCTTGTGGCGCTGAAGCTTGGTACAGCAACTGTTACCGTCAAATCAAACGAAAACGGCAAAACTGCAACCTGCACAGTCAAGGTTGTGAAGCCTGCCGAAGCAGTTGAACTGAATCAGACTGCCGTAACTCTCGCAAAGGGCGGCACGGTACAGCTTAAGGCAACTGTTTCACCCAATGATGCGACAAACAAAAATGTGGTCTGGGAAACAAGTGACAGCTCTGTTGTATCTGTCAAGGACGGACTTGTTACTGCTCTCAAGCAAGGCACTGCACACATCACCGTAACAACTGAAGACGGCGGTTTCATCGCTTTCTGCACAGTAACGGTTGAGTAATTGCAAATACTATATAATAATAGAAAGATAGCAGAGTTTTGTATCTGCTATCTTTTTTTGCAAAAACACTTTATCTTTTTCATTATTTATAGTATAATAAATTGATTATGCCCTAATATAAAGTATGTAAAACAAGGAGGGAACTTCCTAATGTTTGTTGACAAAGCTATAATTAAAATCAAAGCAGGTGACGGCGGTAACGGTGCTGTTGCTTTCCACAGAGAAAAATACATTGTTTCCGGCGGTCCTGACGGAGGTGATGGCGGAAAGGGCGGCGACATCGTTTTTGTTGTTGACGATAACCTTTCAACCCTTGCTGACTTTAAGTATAAAAGAAAGTATAAAGCTCCCAACGGTATGGACGGTCAGGGCGGAAGGAGAAACGGCAAAAAAGGTGAAGACCTTGTGATTAAAGTGCCGAGAGGTACAATTATCCGTGAAAACGAAAGCGGTGCCGTTATGGCAGATATGTCCACAGATGAAAGCTTCATTGCAGCAAAGGGTGGCAGAGGCGGCTGGGGCAACAGTCACTTTTCAACACCGACCCGGCAGACACCGAGATTTGCCAAAAGCGGTACACCCGGTGAGGATTGGGAGGTAACGCTTGAGCTCAAGCTTCTTGCCGATGTCGGACTTCTGGGCTTCCCGAATGTGGGCAAGTCAAGCTTCATTTCCGTTGTCAGTCAGGCAAAGCCGATTATTGCAGACTATCATTTCACAACAATCACCCCCGTTCTCGGTGTGGTATCTCTGGGTGAAGGCACATCATTTGTTATTGCGGATATCCCCGGCCTTATTGAGGGTGCAAGTGAGGGGGTAGGTCTCGGCCATGCCTTTTTAAGGCATGTAGACCGTTGCCGTATGCTTGTTCATATTGTTGACGTGGCAGGCAGTGAAGGCAGAGACCCGATTGAAGATTTTGAAAAAATCAATCTTGAGCTTGAACGTTTTAATCCGGAACTTGCCACAAGACCGCAGATTGTTGTGGGCAACAAAATCGACCTTGCAACAGATGAGCAGTTGGCACGTTTCAGAGAATATATCGAAAACCTCGGATATCAGTATTTTGAAATGTGTGCTCCCATCTTAGAGGGCACAAAGCAGGTTATTGATGCTGTTGCGGCAAAGCTCCGGACACTTCCTCCCGTAAGAAGATATGAAACAGAGGAAATTCCGATGGAAACTCTCCTCAAAAAGCAGGATACAGGCTTCACAATCACCGTGGAAGACGATGTTTATATTGTAGAAGCTCCCTGGCTTATCAAAATCATCTGTCGCACAGACCTTGACGACTATGAGTCGCTTCAGTATTTCCAGAGAGTTCTCATTTCAAGCGGAATTATTGATGCACTCCGTGATGAGGGGATTCAGGAAGGCGACATTGTAAGCATATATGACTATGAATTTGAGTTTATGAACTAAAGGATTTATGAACAGACTGTACGATAAAAATTGCGACGTTAATAATCTCAGCCCGCTGAACCTTGCCTTTGTGGGAGACACGGTTTTTGACCTTTTTGTGAGGGAGAAGCTTGTATGTGAAGCAAACAGACCCGTCAATAAGCTTCACAAGAGTGCAACAACACTTGTGAAAGCTTCGGCACAGGCTAAGGCGGCAATGAAGATTACACAAAACTTAACGGAAAAGGAAATTTCTATACTTAAAAGGGGCAGAAACGCTCATACTAATCACAAAGCTAAAAACGCAGATGTGGAAGACTACCATTATGCAACGGGACTTGAGGCACTTTTCGGTTATCTTTATCTGAACGGTGAACTCGACAGGCTTCGTGAACTGTTTGAGATGATTGTTTCGGAAGAATAAATAAAGTTCTTTGGTTGCTTTTTTGGGAGAAAGTAATGCCATTGCGGCGAGCAGAGTTTAACAGATGCGTTTGCTTTTCATTATATATACTTGTGAGGTAGGTATGAAAATCAAGCGTACTGCAACTGACCTTTTATATTGTATCTTAGGTTCTGCCATATTCAGCGTATCAATCAATATGTTTGCCGTTCCGAATGATATTGTTCTTGGCGGCCTTACGGGGCTCGGAACGATAATCAATCACTTCTTTCCCACATTTCCAATCGGCACGGCAATTTTTGTGATGAATGTACCTTTGTTTATCGGTGCAAAATTGCTCTTGCCCAAAGGTGCGGTTACAAAAACCTTTGTGGCAACGCTGATATTTTCATCTTTTATTGATATCGGTGCTTCATTTATCCCTGCTTACCAAGGGGACAAAATGCTCACCTGCATTTTCTGCGGAATTCTTGCAGGTGTGGGACTTGCCCTTGTGTTTCTCACAGGTGCAACAACGGGCGGAACGGATATCGTGGCAATGCTGATTAAAAGCAGAAAGCCCACCCTTTCAATGGGCAGACTGATGCTGTTCCTCGACGGCATTATCGTTCTTCTTTCCTTTGTTACCTATGGTGAAATTGAAGCGATTATGTATGCGCTGATTGTAATTTTCCTGACTTCAAAGGTGATAGATTTTGTTCTTTACGGCTCGGAACACAGCAAAATGCTGATGATTGTGTCTGACAAATCACAGGAAATTGCAGATGTTATTATGTCCGATTTTGCAAGGGGTGTGACCTTTATTGAAGGCAAAGGCGGATACAGCAAAAAGCAAAAAACTATTATCTGGTGTGCTGTCCGTGCCTCACAGGTGAGAAACATCAACCGTATTATAAAAAATATCGACCCGAAGGCTTTTGCCGTTGTGTGTGATGCAGGTGAGGTTATCGGGCAGGGATTTACCGAATAATGCAGAATTTATGTTGAAATTGAAATGTTGTTTTAAAAAATAAATTATCAGAAAAAAGGAGAGTAGCTTATGAACGCTAACGGTTCAAATGACGGTTTCTGGCTTATCAAAACCGCCGAGAAGAAAGTTAATGTGAAAGGTTCGGCTTACCTTGATTTGACACTTTGTGACAAGGAAGGTGAAATGAACGGCAAGCTCTGGGACTATAACGAACTCGCTCACGGAACATACGAGCCGGGTGAGCTTGTTAAAATCCGTGGCAGTGTAACCGTATATAACGGCAACAGTCAACTGAGAGTTGAAAGAATCAGAAAGGTGACTGCAAATGACGGAGTAAGTGTTGCAGACTTTGTCCCTTCAGCCGAATATCCGGGTGAAATGATGCTGGGTATGGTGATGAATGTTATCGCCGGTGTTAAGGATGAAGAACTGAAAAAGCTTACATACGCCCTTGTGAAGGACAGAGAAGATGACATTCTTCATTGGCCTGCCGCATTCAAGCTTCATCACGCAATCAGGGGCGGACTTTTATATCACACTCTTTCAATCATCAAGCTTGCTGATGCAGTTTGCAAAATTTATCCCGCTGTTGATAAAGACCTTCTTTTTTGCGGTGCTGTTGTGCACGACCTTTGCAAGATTGATGAATTTGACCTCAGCTCAGCCGGACTTGTCACAGGCTACAGCGTAAAGGGTGAGCTTTTGGGTCACCTTGTTATGGGTGCCGTTAAAATTGCGGATAAGGCGAAAGAGCTTGGTATAAGCGAAGAAAAGTCAATGCTTTTGCAGCATATGGTCATTTCTCACCACGGTGAGCCTGACTTCGGTGCTGCCGTAAGACCGATGTTCCTTGAAGCTGAAGTTCTCAGTCAGCTTGACAAATTAGATGCCACGATTTATGAAATCACAACCGCCGTATCAGAGGTTGGAAACGGTGAGTTCACCGGCAGGCAATGGGCTCTTGACAACAGAAAGCTATATAATCACGGCAGAAAAGAGGTTTCATCGAAAGCGAACCTGGAATGAGTAGTCGGTAGTCAGTAGTCAGCGATGTGTCTTCGCTACATAATCACCCAAGGTAAATTTGTGCCGTAGGGGACAGAAATTTTAACTTAAATTACACGGGAGCAATCGCTGAAATATTACGCAGTTACGGCGTGTATTCCCTGACCACCGGCCCCTGTTTCCTTTTTTATTGGTAACACAAAGCAAAAAAATCACATTTTACCGTGGAAAATTAAGTAAAAAGGTAGAAAAAACAAAAATACTGTTGTTTTTAATTGAAGAATGTGATAATATTATCCTAAATTATTATGTCAAGGAGGATGGGCTGATGCGAGTTATCACAGGCTCAGCAAGAGGCAGACGTTTAATCACCCTTGAGGGCAATGATGTGAGACCTACAACAGATATTGTTAAGGAGGCTCTTTTCAGCATCATTCAGTTTGAACTTGAAGGCAGAAAGGTTCTTGACCTTTTCGGCGGAAGCGGACAATTGGCAATCGAGGCCCTTTCAAGAGGTGCTAAAGATGCAGTTATTGTTGACTCTTCCAAAAAGAGTATAGAGGTCATCAAAAAGAATCTTGAAAACACAGGCTTCACGAAGCAGGCCGTTGTTGTGCTTTGTGATGCTTCGGCTTTTCTTTCACGCAGAAGCGAAAAGTATGACATTGCACTTCTCGACCCGCCCTATTCGGTAGGTCTTATCGAAAAGGTGTTGCCAAAGGTGGCTGCCGTTATGAATGAGGGCGGAGTTATTATCTGCGAAGCTCCCTACGGCGACGAAATGCCCGAAAAAGCAGGCTCTTTCGAGCTTAAAAAGAAGTATAGATACGGCAAAACAGGTCTGTTCCTTTACAGACTTTCCCAAGCGGCGGAAAACTAAAAGGTGGAGATTAAATTGAAGGAAAGAATTGCAATTTACCCCGGTTCTTTTGATCCGGTGACAGAAGGACACCTTGAAATTATCAGAAGAAGCTCAAAGTTATTCGATAAAATTATTGTTGTTGTTATGACAAATTACCGCAAAACAGGTCTTTATGCGTTCAGTGTGGAAGAGCGTATGGAACTTATCAGAAAATGCACGGGTGATTTAAATAACGTCAGCGTTGATTCATATATGGGACTTCTTGCCGACTATGCCAAGGCTAAAAATGCCACGGCAATAGTTAAAGGTCTGAGAGCTGTTTCAGACTTTGAGGACGAGTTTCAGCAGGCTCTTGTTAACAAAAAGCTTAACGAAGATGTTGAAACCGTGTTTCTGGCAGCAAGTTCCGAGCACATGTTTTTAAGCTCGAGTATGATAAAGCAGATTTGTCAGCTCGGCGGCGATATAACCCCGTTTGTACCGGGAGAAATTAAAAATGAAATAATTGAAAAGTTAAAGAAAGGGTAAGTTAATATGTCTAATTTTTATGATCTTGAAACAGACCTTGAAGTGGAAGATGTAACTTCCGGCGAAGAATACGAAGAATATGAGGAGATCACCGAATTCGGCGCATATGATGCAGCAGATGCAGATGCAAGATGGGGCGACCTCGATTTTGAACAGCTTGTTATTGAACTTGCTGACCTTGTTGCAACAAGCAAAAAGTTCTTCTTCTCAAAGAAGAAGAGAATTGTAAACGGTGAAGAAATCACTCACCTTGTTCAGTTCATTCAGCATAAGCTCCCCGGTGAAATCATCACCGCAAGAGATATTCTTGACAGAGAGAACGCAATTCTCACCGCAGCAAATAACGAGAAGGAAGCTATCCTCACAGAAGCTCACAGACAGGAAGTTGAAACCGTAAACAAGGCTAAGGCTTACTACTCAGAGACAATCAAGAAGGCTCAGGACGATGCTGCAACAATCATTTCACGTGCAAAACAGCAGGCTCAGGAAATGGTTGAAGAAAGCAACATTTACAAGATGGCAAGAGAAGAAGCTGAAAGAATCAAGGAAAACACCGAAAGAGAAACTCAGGCAATGGTTGCAAAGGCAACAGCCGAATGTAATGAGCTTAAGGAACAGGCAAAACAGTATGCAATCTCAGTTACTGAGGGCGCACGCAACTTTGTTGCAAGCAGCCTTGCAGGCTATCAGGGCATTGCCATGACAAACCTTGACCAGATTAACAAGGTTAACACTCAGTTCCAGAGCGAATATGCAGCTCAGGCAAGAGCCTTGGGTATTACTCAGGAATAATCTGATTTACTTATAAGAGCACAGTTTCAAGCTGTGCCTTTTATTTTTGTTTCATTATTCATCGGTAATTCTTCCGTTCCTTGGTAATGTGAAAGGAATTCGTGCTTTTCTATTGAATTATCTTTATCTTTTTGGTATCATTAAAATGGTATTTGGTAAGAAATAATATAAGGAGAAACCGCTATGAACGAACAAGATTACAAAAAGATTTTAGACGAGCTTACCCTGAATGAGAAGCTTCTTCTTCTTTCAGGCAAGACCTTCTGGCTCACAAACGACATTGAAAGAGTGGGTATTCCCTCTGTGTGGATGAGTGACGGCCCTCACGGACTGAGAAAAGAAAAGCAGTCAGCCGGCACAAACATTATGCAGGCATCAGAAACTTCAACCTGCTTCCCCACCGCAGTTACAACTGCATCGTCATGGGATCCGGAGCTTATTGAAGAAGTTGGCGAAACCATTGCTGACGAAGCAAAGGCTCTCAAGGTTACTACTGTTCTCGGCCCCGGTGTGAACATCAAAAGAAGCGCCCTTTGCGGCAGAAACTTTGAATACATTTCTGAAGATCCCTATCTCACCTCAAGAATGGGAGCTGCTTTTGTTCACGGCGTGCAGGAGGAAGGCGTAGGCGTCAGCCTCAAGCATTTCTGCGCCAACAACGAAGAGCATATCAGAATGTGCATTGACACCGTTGCTGACGAAAGAGCAATGCGTGAAATTTATCTCCCTGCGTTCGAACATATCGTAAAGACCGAACAGCCCACCACAATTATGTGCAGCTATAACAGAATTGAAGGAGAATATCTTTCAGACAACAAGCGTTATCTCACAGATATTCTTCGTGGCGAATGGGGCTTCAAGGGTATCGTTGTCAGTGACTGGGGCGCAGTCAATGACAGAGTGAAAGGCATCAAAGCAGGGCTTGACCTTGAAATGCCCGGAAACAACGGTATGAATAACATAAACATCAAAAGAGCCCTCGACAAGGGTGAAATCACAATGGAGGACATTGACAAAATTGCCCTTCGAATGATTAAGTTTGCCTTTGACTGTAAAGAAAATGAGGGTGACGGTTATGCAATCAATTTCCCTGCCCATCACGAAATTGCAAGAAAAGCGGCGGAATCTTCCGCTGTTCTTATGAAGAACGAAGAGGGTATTCTTCCGCTCAAAAAGAATGACAGCGTTGCTGTTGTCGGCGCATTGGCAAAGAAGGTACGCTATCAGGGCGCAGGCTCAAGCCACATCAACCCCTATAAGACAGTATCCTTCACCGAGGCTATGGAAAACGCAGGCAAGATTTTCACCTATGCTGAAGGCTATTCGCTCAAGGGTGACGGATATAACCAAAAGCTTATCGACGAGGCTGTTGCCGCCGCAAAGAGTAAGGATAAGGTTATTGTTTTTATCGGTCTTACCGATGCCTTTGAAAGTGAGGGCTTTGACAGAAAGCATATCAATATGCCTTCTTCTCACGCTCTTCTTGTTGAGGAAATTGCAAAGGTAAACGAAAATATCGTTGTTGTGCTTTCCTGCGGCTCACCTGTTCAGATGAAGCCTTGGGACAACAAGGCAAAGGCTGTTCTTAATATGTACCTTGGCGGTCAGGCAGCAGGCGAAGCTTGCTATGACCTGCTTTTCGGCAAGGTTAACCCAAGCGGTAAGCTTGCCGAAACCTTCCCGATGTATAACGAAGACAACCTTGCTTCAACATACTTCCCCATGGGTCCCAGAACGGTTGAATACCGTGAAAGCATCTATGTCGGTTACAGATATTACGATTCAGCGAGAAAGGCTGTAGCGTACCCCTTCGGTCACGGTCTTTCCTATACTGAATTTGAATACAGTGATATTAAGCTTTCAAAGAAAAAGATTAAGGAAGGCGACAAGCTGACAGTTTCCTTCAAAATCAAAAACACAGGTGGTGCAGACGGTGCAGAAGTCGCTCAGGTTTATGTGTCTGCACCCGAAAGCAAGATTTATAAAGCTGAAAAAGAGCTTAAAGGCTTCAGGAAGATTTACATTGAAGCAGGCGAAGAAAAGGAAGTTGAAATTGAGCTTGACGAAAGAGCATTCAGCTACTACAATGTCAACATTGCTGACTGGCACGCAGAAAGCGGCGAATATAAAATCCTTGTCGGTTCATCTTCAAGAGATATCCGCCTCAATTGTGATGTTAAGCTCACAACCGCAAAGCCTGATGCCGAAGTTCCCGATTACAGCGAAACCGCACCGTCATACTATAACATTGAAAAGGCAAAGCTTATCCCTGACAGCGAATTTGAGGCAGTTCTGGGAAGAAAAATTCCCGACAACAGCGAATTCAAAAAGGGTGACCTTACAATCAACTGTTCAGTCAGCCAGGTTGCTGTAAGCGGCTTTGGCAAGTTCCTTTACGGAGCACTTACAAACGGTGCAAAGGTTGTGGCTCTCACGGCTGAAAACCCTGATATGATTACCGAATCAATCAAGGATATGCCTCTTCGCTCATTCAGCGGTTTTACGGGAGGCATCCTTTCACAAAAGAGTGTTGACGGTCTTCTTGATATGTGCAACGGCACAAAGGGCGGTTTTAAAAAGCTTGTTAAAGGATTTTCAAAGAAAAATCAATAAGGGAGACGGATTATGAGAAAAAGAATACTTCCCATTTTAATTATGGCGGTGGTTTTCTGCCTTGTTTTCACAGCCTGTTCAGGCGGAAACGGTGACACAACCACAACTGATGGCGAAACAACAGTAAGTCAGGGTGCAGAGGATACAACTGAAAGCAAAGATGTTCCTGAGCTTGAAAATGCAGTTTTCGGCGCTTTTCAAAGTGTTGATATTGAAGGCAACGAGGTTGACTATACCGTATTCGAGGGCAAAAAGCTGACAATGGTCAACATCTGGGCAACCTTCTGCGGCCCTTGCATCAGAGAAATGCCGGATCTTGAAAAAATCAGCAAGGAATATGCCGACAAGGGCTTTCAGATTGTGGGAATTGTCTGCGATGTGTCACTCACAGCTGACGGTACTCATAGCAAGGCTCTTCTCAGTGAGGCTGAGGACGTGATTGAAAGCACGGGCGTAACCTATCTCAACATTCTTCCTTCTGTTTCTCTCAACGAAGCAAAGCTCTCTGAGGTCTACTCTGTTCCCGAAACAATTTTTGTTGATGAAAACGGTGAACAGGTCGGACAATATGTAGGCTCAAAGTCATATGAAGACTGGTGCAAAATTATCGACGGACTTCTGGGTGAATAAAAACAGGACAATAAAAAAGACTGTAAGCAGGATAAAACCTCTTACAGTCTTCTTTTTATACGCTTATTTTATTGTAAATCTCGTTTGCAATTGCCGCCGCACCATCATTGTTAGGGTGAACATTGTCCTTGCCGAAATATTCTCTGTGACCTTTCGACATTTTTGTAAATGTCGATGAGCTCCGTTCCACGCTCAGAAGCCACCTGACGGATAAGCTCTGCCACAACTTCAACATATCAGGGCTGAATGTCATAGTTGGTAAGGCCCTCGGTCACACCCTCGGGGAAATATGCCACAGGCGGGGTGCAAAGATAAACCGTTGGCGGATTTTCTGTTTCAAGATATATATCAAGCAATGCATTTAGTTTTATTCATTACCTTTAACAATCCTTTCAATAACCCTTTGAGAGCTTTTGCTGTCAAGAAAGCTGAAATTGAAGCTTCTGAAACGGTTGTTGCGCTCTTCATTGAAGTCCCCCGTCACCTTTTCAGCCAAGGCCTCCAAGGTTTTTGCAACTTCACCGGGCACATATTCTTCATAGTCAAAATAGAAATCTCTTTCACTTATATATTCTTCTAAATCATAGGCGAAAAAGACGGTCTTTTTTTGCAGAAGTGAAAAGTCCATACAGATTGAGGAGTAGTCCGTGATAAGAACATCGCAGAAAAGCACAAGCTCACGCACGTCATCATAAGCAGTCACATTGATTGCGTTTTCGAGGTCACATCCGTCTGTATGAATCTGCGGGTGAAGTCGCACCATAATACAGTAATCTTCACCCAAAAGAGAACTGAACTTTTTTGTGTCAAAGACTTTCAGTATATCCTCATTTCTTTCAAGGTTATCTCTGAAAGTGGGGGCATAAAGCACAACCTTTTTACCTTTGGTTTTAGGATAAAGTTTTTGCAGCTTTTCGTCTGCTTTTTTCTTGTTTTCTTTTTCAAAAAGAAAATCGGCTCTCGGTGAGCCCAGGGGCAAAACCTTTTCTTTTGAAACTCCGAATGCACCGGCATAGATATCTCTGACACCTTCACTTGAACAGACAACGAAAGTCAGCTTTTTGTTGCCTGCTTGTTCTCTTTTTCTCAGGTCATCGTTTTGGGGAATATGCAAACCGAACTTTTTGAAAGCACCTTCTGCGTGCCAAAGCTGGGTGATAACCGCCTCAGGTCTGAAATTCAGCTTACCCATAGGCATAAAGTTATCGTTGAGAAAAACATATTCTGAAGTTGCAAGAAGACGGGATTTCACGAGAAAGAAGGAAATAAGACGGGGAATATTTCTGAGAGATAAATCCTGCCTTGTGATAAGAACAAAGTCATATCCGCCTTCTTTTTTCATTTCTTCATAAACACAGCCCAGGGAGTCACGGAAGTTTTCATTGTGCATTGAAACGAAAGCAACCCTGTTTTTCTTTATCGGGAAAAGCAAACGGCTGAGATTGAAAAGCAAAGCATAAACGCTGTAAAGCAGTTTTTTCATTTATTTCACAATCCTTTTTGTCAGAAGGAAGTCGATACCTCTGAGCATAATGGGGAAGAAGATTTCTTTTAGTCTGTTGGGAATCTTCTTGAAACGGTAGGTCATTCTGAAGTCTCTGACATCGAGCTTTGTCGGTCTCAGAAAAGAGATAACCCTTTTGGCTTTTGCAGATTTTCTTGCGTTTTTCATATATCTCTTGTCAGGGAGAATGCGAAGGTTTTTCATTTTGAGATATTTTTCGGGGATAAGCCCCTTGTCCACCATACTCTGCGGCACAATAACCTCAAACATCGGACAAATCTGAGCGTAAATTGAATCAAGCAGAACTGTCATATCTCTGTTTGATTTTCTGATGATAACGGAAATGCCCGGATTGTCTGCAATTTCCTGCCGGGTACGGAAGATATTTTCAAGGTGTAAATCCGCATCGGTCATTTGCATAACCTTAAAACGCTTTTCTGTCATAAGTGAACGTAAACGCTCAAATTCTTCAGCACAGTAGGTCATACAGTTGTCATCGCTGTGCCAGCAAAGGCGGTAGAACTGAGACAGAAGGATGTAGGCGGTTTTGTAAATAACCTCCTGCATATAATCCTCTTTGTCAACAGAGTCGGGTGCATTTTCAACTGCCTCAAGTGCTTTGTAATATATAACCTTGAGCGAGCCGCTGAAAGAACGAGCAAGGTCTTCATTTACAGTCTGGCTGACGGAAAGGCCTTCTTCCTCTGTGTGGCGGCGATAGGCAAGGCAGGCGTCCATTGTGCCGGCAATTTTTGCGCCGGTGTAAACATAGGACATAAAGAATGCGCCCTCTTCAGAATATTTATATGTAGGAAAACGAACGCCGCTTTCGACGAGTCTGTCCCTTTTATAGCACTTGTTACCCACAAGAAAACTCCAGAGAAGAATTTTATCGAAGGTATCAACTTTTTCCATTGAAGCGAGTCTGTCGGCATAGGGATTGTATTTACTCACGGTATTTTTGCCGAAGGTTGTGAGTCTGCCGAGAACAAGGTCTGCGCCTGTTTTTTTTGCAGTTTCATAAAAAGCCTCAAGGCTTCCCGCGGTATAAAGGTCATCGGCATCCTGAAAAAGAACATACTCACCGCTTGCTCTTTCAAGGCCGTAGTTTCTGGCTCTTGAAACGCCTCCGTTTTCTTTGATGTAGGACTTGAAAATGTCACTTTTTTTGCAGTATTCGTCAATAACTGCCTGAGTGCCGTCGGTTGAGCCGTCATTGACAACAATAACCTCAATATCCTTGAGTGACTGGTCAAGAAGGTTTTGCAGAGTTTCGCCCACAAACCTTTCACAGTTATATGCGGGAACAATTACCGATATTTTTGCCATAGCTATTCTCCCTTAAAATCTTATTCCCCATTTGAGGAAGTATTTGATGATCGACTGAATATGAATTAAAAGAAGCTTTTTGTTTCTTTTGCTTTCTCTTTCCCACAGGTGATATACCGTTGCCATGGGGTAATGAAGAGCCTTGTGTTTTTTGCTTACACGCCTTGCAATATCGCAGTCTTCAAGATACATAAAAAATCTTTCGTCAAAGCCGCCAAGCTCCATAAACACGTCGGTTCTGAAAAACATAAAGCAGCCTGTGGCGTTGGTGATTTCAAAAGGCTCGTTTTCGGGCATATCAAGCATACAGTATTCTGTCATAAGCTTGTTCGGCTTGTCGCCTTTGTGAAACCAATGGTTTCCGAGATATCTCACGGTGGGGTTACGCTTTGCGAGCATCTGCACTTTGCCGTCAGTGAAACATATCTGCGGAGACAGAAGACCGATACTTCCGTCAGTTTCCGCATATTCTGTGAGTTCAGTTATCACATCAGTTCTGAGAAGAATATCCGGATTTATAACAGTGTGATATTTTGACTGCAAAAAGGGGATAACCTTGTTGTGACCTGCACCGAAGCCGACATTTTTCTCTGATTGAATAACAACAACCTGGGGGAATTTTTCTTTGATAAATTCTGCCGTGCCGTCCTGTGAAGCATTGTCCACAACATATAAAGTGAAGTCCACCCCTTGAGTCATTTCAAGCACAGATTCAATTGTGGGTGAGATTTTATCTTTTGCGTTGTAAGTTACAATACAACCGCTGACTTTGATTTTTTCCATAATAAATTACCTCATCTTTTGAGAAAAACTCGTTTGTATAATTTCTGTATGAGATATCTGCGCCAACGAAGCTTCTGCTCTGTTGTGGTTTTTCCGCCTGTCACGTTGTTTCCGTGAACACGGTAATAGATAAGCGGCATATCAACAAATTTCACCGTGCCGTAAATTTCACAGATGATGCCTATCCATTGGTCGTGCATTGGGATATGCTGAGGAATGGGCATTATGAATTTGAGCATCTTTTTGTCAAAAGCCATACAGCAGCCCATATATGAGTTTTTGATGATGTTTCTGAAAATCCCCTTTTTGCTGCTTCTTGTGTTGAAAAAGGAGTGGTTGGTGATATTCAAATCACCGTCGGTTACATATGCGTTGTGAAGAACAAGGTCTGCACCGTTTTCAAACTCTTCCATAACCATTTTAACCTTGTTGGGCAGCCAAATATCGTCCTGGTCGCAAAGAAAAATCTTGTCGCCTTTGCAATGCCTGATGGCGTTGATGAAATTTGCCACAACACCCTTGCCTTTGCCTTCAACCCACACAACACGGCTGTCCTCACCGGCAATGCGCTTGACGATTTTTTCTGTCTGTCCGCCGGGCTTATCGTCAGAAACGATGATTTCATCGTCATAAGAAAGCTGAGGAAGGATGGAACGGAGCTGTTCTTCAATATATTTTTCGCCTTTATATGCGGCGAGTGCAACGGAAATCATATTTTTTCCTCCGATTACTACATAATTATAATAATTGTACCATAAGTTAAACATATTTACAATAACAAACTGTGTTGTTGAACAGTGCTTTTTCATTTTTTTCTCTTTGTTGCGTTGACAGATATCGCATAAATTGATATAATTATTCCCGTATTTATCCTATCCCGGTAAGGAGTTGAATTTATGTCACACTATATTCCCGAAAACTATGTGCCGCATCTTAATCTGAGAGAAACAGAAGTGGCAATCAAAAAGGTCAAGGACTTTTTTGAAAGAGACCTTGCAATTGAGCTCAACCTCACAAGAGTTTCTGCTCCTTTGTTTGTTGACACCGAAAGCGGTCTTAACGATAATCTCAGCGGAACGGAAAGACCTGTCAGCTTTGATGTTTTCAGCGGTAAGAATTTTGAAATTGTGCATTCCCTTGCAAAGTGGAAAAGATATGCCCTTAAAATGTATGGCTTCGGGACTGGTGAAGGTCTTTACACCGATATGAATGCCATCCGCCGTGACGAGGATACCGACAACATTCACTCCATTTTTGTTGACCAGTGGGACTGGGAAAAAATCATCGAAAAAGAAGACAGAACGGAAAAAATGCTCAAAAAGACAGTCAAGCTCATTTATGCGGCCCTACGTCATACCGAGTATTACATAACAAAGGAATATAACTTCATCGGCTCACTTCTTCCCGAAAAAATCACCTTCATTACATCAAGTGAGCTTGAAGAAAAATATCCCGACAAGTCAAGAAAAGAACGTGAGTACCTTGCAGTTAAGCAATACGGTGCAATTTTTCTGATGCAGATCGGCGGCAAGCTCAAAGACGGCAAACCCCACGACGGCAGAGCTCCCGACTATGATGACTGGACTCTCAACGGTGACATTATTGTTTACTATCCTGTTCTTGACATTGCACTTGAGCTTTCGTCAATGGGTATTCGTGTTGATGAAGATGCAATGGAAAGACAGCTTAAAGAAAGCGGCAATGAAGACAGAAAATCTCTTCCTTTCCACAAAGCGCTTCTTAACGGGGAGCTTCCTTATACCATCGGCGGCGGTATCGGTCAGTCCAGAATGTGCCTGTTTTTCCTGAGAAAAGCCCACATTGGCGAAGTGCAATCATCCTACTGGGATGAAGAAACCGTGAAGTATTGCAAGAAACACGGAGCAGAATTGCTGTAAGCTCAAAAATTATCCTGAACAATGAAGTAAAACCATCATCTTTCCTTAAAAGGTCAGATGATGGTTTTTTATTGTTCTTTTTTCTTTTCGGGATAGGGCTTCATTTCGTCTGTTCTGTCCATCAGAAAATCAAGGCTTGTTTTGTAAAAATCTGCAAGTATCATCAGATTTTCTGCCGTTGGCATAAGGTCGCCTCTTTCATATCTTGAAAGCATACTTTGAGGTATGCCCGTTTCCATTTGGACTTTAAGCTGTGTATAGTCTTTTGTAACCCGTATTAACTTGATGTTTTTCATACCTTCACCTCTATATTCAAATTTATCATAAAATATGCTTGACTTTCATAATTTGTTTGAATATAATATTCATATGGTGAATATTTACCGTATAAAAAACAAAGGAGAAAATTAAAATGAAGTATTGTGTCAATTGCGGAAAAGAAATTGAACAGGAGATTATAACTTGTCCCGACTGCGGAATGATTCAAAACACAAATGAAGTCATTAAAACAGAGGAAGAGGGCAGTAAAATAGGTTTTGGCATTTTAGGCTTTTTTATTCCCGTTGCAGGTCTGATTCTCTATATTCTTTGGAAAAAGGAAAAGCCACAAACAGCAAAAGCGGCAGGCAAGGGCGCACTTATCAGCGTGATTATGGGTGTTGTGTTCTATGTTGTGATGATGGTTGTTATGATGTTCTTCGTTGGCTCGGAAGTGAGTGACATGGAAGAATATCTCGGAGAGGAATATTACGCAGAAGAGATTTATGATTTTGATATATAAAAACAAAAAGTTTAAGCGACAAGGTTAATCCTTGCCGCTTTTTTATTATGTGAAAAAAGGGACGCCCGGTAGGCGCCCCTACATATTATACATTGTAAATTTTGCATTCAATTACACGCCGCCACCGACTGAGCCGTCCCAGGTGTCAACGGTGGTTGCCTTCATTTCTTCTTCGTCAAACCAGCGTGTTGTGACAGCCTTTGTTTCTGTGAAGAAACGGAATGCATCCTTGCCAAGGCAGTGGAGGTTGCCGAAGAAGGAGAGCTTGTGACCTGTGAAGGGGAATACACCAACGGGTACGGGGATACCAACGTTAACGCCGACCATACCGCCGTCTGTTCTCTTTGCAAATTCTCTTGCATAGTAGCCGCTCTGAGTGAAGATAACTGAGCCGTTAGCGTAGGGGTTGCGGTTCATAAGTGCAAGACCTTCTTCAAAGTTCTTGACTCTCTTGATGCAAAGCACGGGGCCAAAGATTTCCTGTGTACCTACAGTCATTTCTTCGGTAACATTGTCAAGAATTGTGGGGCCGACATAAAAGCCCTTTTCATATCCTTCAACAATTGCGTCACGTCCGTCAAGAACGAGAGTTGCACCTTCTTCAATACCTTTGTTAATCCAGTTGATAACTGAAGCTTTGTGTTCTGCTGTTACAACAGGGCCAAGTGTTGATTCCTTTTCGTATGCGGGGCCGAGCTTAAGCTCTGAAGCGTACTGCTTGAGAAGAACTACAAGCTTATCTGCGATGCTTTCCTGAGCCACAACAACGGGAAGTGCCATACAGCGTTCGCCTGCACAACCGAAGGAGGAGTTGATGATACCTCTTGCTGAACGCTCAAGTGCTGCATCTTCAAGAACAAGTGCGTGGTTTTTAGCTTCGCAAAGAGCCTGAACTCTCTTGCCTGTTGCTGATGCTTCCTTATATACGTGAAGACCGACCTTTGTTGAACCAACGAAGGTGATACCCTTAACATCTTCGTGCTTGAGAAGAATGTCAGCTTCAACTCTTGAGCAGGTAACAAGGTTAACAACGCCCTTGGGAAGACCGGCTTCGGTGAGAAGCTCATTGAGTCTCATAGCTGTCATCGGAGTCATTGATGCAAGCTTAAGAACGATTGTGTTACCGCAAGCGATGCAGCAGGGAACCATCCAGCCCATGGGAATCATACCGGGGAAGTTGAAGGGTACGATACCTGCAAAAACACCGACGGGTTCATAGTAAAGAGTTGTGTCATAACCGCTTGACGTGTCTCTCATTGCGTCGCCCATTGTGAGTGAGGGTGCGCTGAGTGCGTGTTCAACGGGTTCTTTAACCTTGAGAATGTCGCCCTTTGCTTCTGACAGCACCTTGCCGTGCTCGAGAGCGCAAAGCTCAGCGAGTTCGTCCATATGCTCAATGAGAAGCTCACGGAACTTGTAAAGCACCTGAACTCTTTTCATCACAGGTGTGTTTGACCATGCGGGGAATGCTGCCTTAGCAGACTGAATTGCAGAAACAACTTCCTCTGCTGTGCAGCAGGGTGTTTCTGCAATCACTTCGCCTGTACTGGGGTTGTAGACAGGCATATACTTTTCTGTTTTTGATTCGAGCCATTGGCCGTCAACAAAGTACTTGAGTCTTTTGATATTGCTCATTTTTTATGCTCCTTTGCATTAAATTGATATAATTTATTACTACCTTATATTAAGCCACAAAATTCCAAATAAATCAATACCAAACTGTTAAATTTATCCTTTTACAGAAGGATTTTTCAAAGCACAACCTTTTCTGTTTCGCTGATACTGTCAAGCACAACCGCACCGGTTGATAAAAGCATTCCCTTTGAGTTGTGTCCGCTTGCGATAAGCACACAGTCACAGCCGATGCTGTCGGCGACTTCCTTGTCATGAACGGTGTCACCGATGAAAAGGATTTCAGAGGGCTCGGCGCTGTTCTCCGACATCCACCTTTGAGCTACTCCCACCTTACTTCTTGCGTAAATGTCGGTGTTGCCAAGAATATCGGTGAAAAGATGTTCAAGTTCAAAATATGTAACCTGTTTTGTGAGATAGCTTTGCTCTGTCTGTGAAATGATGAGCTGTCTTATGCCTGCGTTTTTGATCTTTCTCAGTATCCTTTCGCAGTCGGGAAAAATCTCCGCTGCAGGATACATCTCATCATAAAGGTGAGCATATTCTCTTGCGATAACTTCAAACCTTTCATTTTCCAGATCAAAACCAAGCCTTTCATAAAAGCGGATAATCGGAAAGCAGAACTTTTCGTGATATTCGGCAATATCAGAGATCGGACTCAGACCACGCCTTGAAAGAAGTATGTTTTCAATGTCGAAATTCATCTGTAAATCGTTGAGGATAGTTCCGTTCCAGTCCCACATTATATATTTGTATTTTTGCATATTTTAACTCTCCTTTGAAAACAAGCCGCCCACAGGGACGGCTTAATTTTTTTTTATATCAGCCTTGAAACAAGGGCAACAATGTCGCTGACAGTGCGGACTTTGTCTGCATCTTCGTCGGGAATTTCAATAGAATATTCGTCTTCGAGAGCCATTGCGATTTCAACAACATCAAGGCTGTCTGCGTTGAGGGAATCAAGTGTTGTGCCTTCGGTCATAATTTCTCCTTCATCCATATTTAACTGCTGCTTGATGATTTCGCAAACACGGTCGAAAATTTCCATCAGAATCACTCCTTTATATCATCATATTATCTGTTATGTGTTTTTTTGTCAATAGAGATGAAAAAAGATTTTGCAGGTAATAAAAGTAATAAGAAATCAATTTTTCCAAATGAGTATATCTTTTCCAAATAAGCCAAGAATATACACACAAAGACAATGAAAGGAGGCAAAATATGAAAGCAAGACTTATTGAGATATCAGTTTTTCTTTCACTTTTTGTTTGTATTATAAGCTGTGTCAGCTTTGAAAATGACTGTGAGGATATAAGACAAAGTGTGCTGAGACTTCATGTTGTTGCGTCGTCTGACACAACAGAAGACCAGCAGCTTAAGCTGAAGGTAAGAGATGCTCTGCTTGAAAAGGGTGCAGATATATTCACGGAAAACGACAGTCTTATTATGGCAGAGGAAAAGGTGAAAAACAGCCTTGATGTGCTGAAAGAAACGGCAGAAAGCACAGTCAGGGAATCGGGATATACATATCCTGTTGATGTCGAACTGACAAAAAGCTATTTCCCCACAAGGCAGTATGAAAATATTACTTTGCCCGCCGGGTCATATAACGCAGTCAAGGTGATTATCGGTGAGGGTGAGGGTAAGAACTGGTGGTGTGTGATGTTTCCGCCATTATGTCTGCCGGCTGCAAGTGAAAATGAAGCCAAGCTCTCTGATGTACTGAATGAAAAGGGAATGGATATTGTGACAGGTGAAAAGAAGTACGAAGTCAGATTCTGGATTGTGGAAAAATATCAGGAGCTTGTTAAACGGTGGAGTGCCGATTGAAACGCAACTGATATATGTGTGTCGACTTTTATACTTGACAATAAAATAGTCCGCAAGTATAATTAAAGACGATAAGGTGTTGAGTGAAATTAGTTGAAACAATATTTATAGAACCGCACCATAATTGTCTTGAAAGGAAGAAAAAAATGGAAGAAAAAAATCGTATCTCCGTATCCCGCGCGCCCGTTGCGATTGCTTTAATCTGTGATGATGGTTATGTAATGCCTACATCTGTTGCAATTACATCACTAATTCAGAGCAAACATGCAGAAACAATTTACGATATTTACATCGTGTGCGCCAGTTTGTCCGAGAGTAATGAGAATATATTTAAGCAGTTTGAAAGCGAAACGATAAACATTCATATTATCCGTGAAAGCGCTGAGCGCTTTGCGAATCTCCATACTTTCCAAGAAGGGGCATTTTGTGTAGCAACTCCTGCTGCACTGTTAAAATTCATCTTGCCTGAATTGCTTTTTGACTGCGATAGGGTTCTCTATCTGGATGGTGACTTGCTCGTAAGAGAGGATCTGACTGAACTATATCAGACAAATCTCGGAAATGCATACTTGGCGGCTGTTGTAGACAGCAGCACCATATATTATCATAACGAGTATATTGATCGAGTAGAGAATTATTTTAATTCGGGCGTAATGCTTATGAATTTGGCTCAGATGCGTCTAGATAATCTTACACAAACATTAATTCAATTGAAAGCGGATCTAAAAGATTCCAACCTGATGGATCAAAACATTTTTAACTGTGCTTGCGATAAAAAAGTTATTACACTTCCTATCAGATTTAATTTTCTTCCATTAAATCTGATTCGTGCAAAAGAAAAGTGGACTCTTGATGAAATAAATAAGTGCTATGCAACCGAATATCCGGATGAGACCAGTTTGTTTTCAGATGCTGCAATTATTCATTTTTCCAGTAAAGACAAACCGTGGAAAGACCAATCTGTAGTTTTTGCAGATGATTGGTATCGTTGTTATTTACAAGCTCCTGTAGAACATACAATTGTACGCGGTTGTCAGGAAAAAAACGATGCGGTTGGCACTCCTAAGGTATCTGTTATCATTCCTATTTTTAATGTAGAGGTATATTTGGAAGAAACATTGAACTCTATACGGAACCAAACATTGCGTGATATCGAGATTATTTGTGTTGATGATGGTTCTACAGATAATACCCCAGCAATATTAAAAGAATACGCAACTAAAGATGAGCGTATTCGCGTGCATCATCAAAAAAATCAAGGGCAGGGAAAAGCTCGAAATGTAGGACTTGATTTGGCACGGGGAACATATGTTTATTTTATGGACAGTGATGATTTGCTGGATGCGGATGCACTTGAACAGTGCTATGAAATTGCGGTCTGGAACAATCTGGATGTTGTGCTATTTGAAGGTGTGTCTTTCTATGAGGATGGAGAATTAGAACAGAGGTTTCCTGAATATAAAACATGTTATCATAGAAAAAAATATTACCCCTATATTTACTCAGGGCAAGATATGTATGTGATGCTCTCCAAAAATTGGGATTCTATCGTACAACCGTGTATGAAATTATACCGTAGAAAGTATCTTCAGGATAATCGTATTCGTTTTCCGGAAAATATTCGTTTTGAAGACGAGTACTTTGCAATTCACTCTATCATCTGTGCCGACAGAACCAAGACATTGAACTATTCGCCTTATCATCGTCGGGTCAGAAGTAATTCCACAATGACAAATCAGGAGGACCTATATCTAAAATATATAGGATATCACGAAACCGCTTGTTTGTTGTTAGATTACTTGGTTGCACACGAACTTAACGAAGACACTATTTATTGCATTGCCTTCCGCATAAATTATTTTTTTGAAAGTGCTAATAATTATTATTTTAAGTTGGACAGTACCCAACAAGAAAGAATAAAACAAGATCCTTCAGTCAGACAACTGGATTATACATTGTTAGCTCCGATATTGGCCTTGCATAAAACATATTTTTTCACACATAATAACGACAATCTGTCACAGCAGCACCGTAAAGAATTTAAGCGTTTGCGTGAACAAATTCAAATATTAAACAAAGAAAAGCGAGAACGCTATGAAGAATTGCAAAAATTATATAAAGAAAAAGGTGAGCGTTGGCAAGAACTGCAAGCACTAAGAAAAGAAAAAGGCGAGCGTTGGGGAGAACTGCAAACGCTAAAAAAAGAAAAGGTTGTATTTGAGAAAAAAATCAAGTCGTTAGAAAAAGATAAAAAACATAAAGTGCGGGAAATACGACAATTGAAGGAAGAGAACAATAAACTAACTGCTAAACTGCAAGAAATAGATGACGGTGCAATTATTATTAAAATGAACAGAAAAATAGTTAAAACTCTTAAAAAAATCGCAAGAAAATTTAAAAAAGTGTTAGGAATAAAGAATAAGAAGAACAGTTCTTCTTCGTAAATGCAAAAGCTCAAGGGAGTTTGGCATGGAACTTTTTTGATGGAAAAAAGAGATTATCGCCGAAGTGATAATCTCTTTAAATCATCCTTACTTAATTCCGAGTCTTTTCAGAATTACGGGGTCGCAGATGTCAGACATCGGTCCGACCTTTTCCCAAAGAGCGTCTGCTTTTTCTTTCCAAGCCCAATATCCGTCAGGTGAGTCCGGATATTCTTCATAAAGCTTTGTGATTTCCATGCTCTGCAAAAGGCCTGTGACAATCTTTTTCACAACAGAAGCTCTGATTTTGCCTGTTACAACTCCGGCAGCAAGACCTCCGACGAGCTTTGCAATATCTGCAGGTGTCAGATTCAAATCTTCACCGCCGCTGCCGAGAATTTTTGTGCTGAAAATAATATCCTTTTTGAACATATATTCTGCTTCTTCATAGCTGGGGGAAACAACACCCTTCAAAAGCGCACGCATTGAATCAAAGGCGATTCCCTGTTCTTTAAGGTACTTTTTATTGATGCTCCACATATTTTCTTTGGTGAGCTCTTTGCCCTCTTTCAAAAGTCCGTCAATAACATCAACTGCAATTGTGCATTGAACAAGTGACGATGTGCAGCCTTCGCCGCAGGTGGGCTTTGTCAGACAAGCGGTGTCACCAAGAGCGATAAAGTTATCGTCAACGAAAGAATAAATACCTCTGCGGTAAGGTGTCATACCCTTTTCAACCTTTTCAACGGTGTATCCGGGCCAGGGCACATTCTTTCTGAAATCTTTGAATACTTCCTCGGAATATTCATAGCTGTAATTGCCGCCGATACCGAGAATTGCGCCGTGAGGGTTGCCTGAGGGGGCAGACCATACAGCCTTGTAGTTAAGGAAGGAAGCGTGAAGGTCCATAGGATTCACATCTTCACTTTTATAAACAGCATAATAAAGCACAACATAGAAAATATCTTCCGGTGTCAGCTTGTAATTTTCAACTGTGGAATCGTCGGGCATTTTTGTTCGTGCAACAGCGGGAATACCTGTACAGTCGGCAACAAGAGTTGCGAGAACTTCCTGTTCACCTTCTGAGGTCTTATATTTTGCACCGATAATTTTGTTGCCGTCTTTGAGAAAATCTGTGAAGGCAGCACCGTAGATAATCTTTGCGCCTGCTTCTTCTGCAAGACGATTCATCATCATTATGTATTCGTGCTTGTGAAGACCAACGATGGTGTTGGGTACGCTTTTTTTCGGATAGTTACCGAAGGGGGAAAGCATAGGTGAGCCGTCAAAGGTGAAGCCGAACTCTTTTGAGCCTTCTTCCGGTATTTCAAGGCCGAACTGCTCCATTTCCTTTTTTGTCATATGAAAGATGTCGTATGCCCTTGAAACATTGTCAGCTTCTTCCTTTTCAATAACAAGAACCTTATGACCTCTTTCTGCCATTCTTCTTGCAAACCAAGCGCCGGTTGTGGAGCCGCCCACAACGAGGATATCATACTTTTCCATAATAATCACTCCTGAAAAATATTTTCTTCATACATAATTTTAACATTATTTTCCGATGCTTACAATACTGAAAACCAAGTATTTGCCTTCAAAGATAAAATGTTAACTATTCTTTATTTTACCTTGTGATATCTCAGATGGCACACATCATCGCCGTTAGCAATTGTTTTGGGCAGGTCAAGCTCTGCGGAATATCTTTCGCCGATGCCTCTGTCACCGCACATTGCAATGTCGCAAAGCATAGAGATTTCTTCATCGGAACAGCCTGCTTTCTGCCATGCCTTGACGAGGGGACAATAGTGAAATTCAATTTCCAGTTCGTCATCGGTTGAGTTTTTGATATCCATTTCAAATACCCACTGAGCCGGCTTTGTGAAAAGAGTTTTTCTTAAGCCAATAAGTGAATCTGTTTTGCCTTTTTCAACGAGTCCCTGACCCTGCATAAGACCGCAGCGTTTAACTGCCGCAGAACCGAAATCTTTGGGGTCGAGACCTCTTTTCTGTGCTTCGTCACAAAGAAGATAGAGCCAGGTTGCTCTGTGTTCAAGCTGTTCACGGACAGCGGCAATAATCGGATTTTTGATTTTTGCATCATTTTTAACTTTACTCATATTTTTTGCTCCTTTTTTCTGCTTTAATGCAGCAGACTGTTTATTATAATTATAGCACAACGAAATGAATTTTCAATATTTTTCCATATAACCAAGGAAAAATTTTTTCACAAAACCCTTGACAATATCTTTTTGATGTGGTAATATCATTAGGCAATTATGGAGAGATACCGAAGTGGTCATAACGGAACGGTCTTGAAAACCGTCGTACGTCCTGCGTACCGTGGGTTCGAATCCCACTCTCTCCGCCATTTTTTATTTTATAGAGAAGTCTTTATCGACACCATGGAGAAGTACTCAAGTTGGTGACGAGGCGCCCCTGCTAAGGGCGTAGGTC
>CAYUVR010000011.1:0-45985 GCA_964448225.1 uncultured Faecalibacterium sp.
CTACTCGGTGGCTTTATTTTTTTATTTTGGGGCTGTCTTAGTGCAACAGCCCCTTGATTTTTTTGTTTTATGCAGTAGCTTCTGCTTCGGTCAGGGCACGCTTTTCACGAACAAAAGCATAAATCGGTTCAAGCTTTTCTTTTGTGAGGGGATAGCCGAATCTCATAAGAAGCCATACACCTGTGTAAACAACAGCGGGAATGATTGTGCAGATGAGCATAATCTTTTTACTTGTACCGTTTTCTGAGATGAAGCCGTTGCCTGCGGTTTCGCTGTCATATTTTGCCCACTGAAGAAGGAAGAGACCTGCACCGTCGGCAATGGTCTGACCGAGCTTACGTGAGAAGGTATAAACGGCGTAAACTGCACTTTCATTTCTGATGCCTGTGGAGTATTCCTGATAGTCAATAACGTCCATAACAACTGCCCAGCAGGTAAGGCTGACGAAGGTGTAACCGAAACCGATGAGAAGAAGTGCTGCCATAAACAGCCAAGCGGGGAAGATGCCGCCCTGAGTGCCGTTTATCATATCAATTGCACTCTGGTTGTTGGCAAGAATTGCAAGCATAACAGCGGCGATGGCTGCAATGATTGAGAACTTGCCGCAAAGCTCTTTTTTGCCGTATTTTGCTGAAAGCTTCGGGGTGAAGAGTACGAGGCAAACCATGGGAAGGTAGTTGCAGATTGTACCCATAATACCGAGTGAGGTGTCGGTAAAGTAGTTCTTATAAAGATAAGTATTGAAAGAGTTGAACTGAAGCTGACCGCTGATGAGAACACCTGCAAGTGCAACGGTAACAAACGGTCTTGACTTGAGAAGTCCGAGATAAGTCTTTTTGAAATCAACCTGCGGCTCTGCTTCTGAGGGCACTCTTTCCTTTGTGGTCTTGTAGCCTACGAAATAAGCAATGATTGATAAGATACCCATAATAAGGCCGAAGATGAACATCTTGTTGCCGTCGGCAACTTCAATTGCCTTGCCTGTTGTCGGATCAATCTGGTCTGTTACTGTGTAGATAACGAGGGGAGCGATGAGTGAAACAACACCGCCGCCGACACCTGAGCCGATTGAACGGAAGGTGGAAAGAAGATTTCTGCCGTTGGGGTCATCTGTGATAACCGATGCGAGTGAACCGAAGGGGATGTTCATACCGGTGTACATCATTCCGTAGAAGATGTAGGTTATGTAACAGATAATAAGAAGTATAGTCTGGTTGGTTGTAATCTGATGATAGGGTGCGAAGCAGAGTATTGTTGCAATACCGAGAGGGAGAGCAACCCATTTAAGATAAGGTCTGAATTTACCGTCGGACTTCGGTGGCTTTTTGCCAACCATTGCGCCCCAGATAGGGTCATTGATGCAGTCCCACAAACGGGAAATGATGAACATCAGACCGGCTTTTGCCGGCGCAATTTTAAGAACGTCAGTCATGAACAGCTTAAGGTAGCTGGAAATATAAGTGAGGTTAAACATATTACCTGCTTCGGCAACAGTATAACCGGCTGCTTCCTTGATACCTATTTTGTTAGGATGGTCATTGACAGCTTTTTCTTTCTTTTCTTTGTCTTTTGCCATTTTTTTCGCTCCTTTAAAGATGATTAAGGCCGTTTCTGTCTTATGCAAAAAAACCTTCTTTAATTGTGATTTCGCCGGCTTCAAAGCCTTTTGCCGCAACAGCTTCAATAAGAAGCTTGTCATCAACATCTGCTTTCATTTTTGCTGTGGCGGTGTTCTTTTGAAGGTCAACTTTTGCCTTATTCACACCTTCAACAGCCAGAAGAGCATCTTCAACAGCTTTTGCACAATGAGCACAGTGCATTCCGCTTACCTGAATGATTTTTTTCATGGAAACTACCCTTTCTTTTTTTGTTTTTTCTGACATATAATAGAATACACCAAGCAAAAAGAAAAAGCAATAGAAAAAATAAAATCGCAAATTGTGAATTTTGCATAATTCTGTTCTTCTGTTTTGGTCAAAAAGTCGAAGAAGAATGAAGGTCGTAAGTTTTTAAGAATTTGTTTTGTCAAATTTACGTAAAACTGCTTGACTTTTTTCGATTTTTATTGTAACTTTATTAGGTAGATGACTATGCGATATTAGCCATTATTACGTAAATAGCGTTACAGCATAAAACGCAATACTTTGAAAGGGGTTTCATAACCATGAAAAAAGAAATTAAGGTTGTTGCCATTGTACTCGCAATCCTTGTAGTTTTCCTTGGTGGCGTTGTAGTCGGCACAACAAACGGCGGATTCAATCTTACAGTTAAGGTTGACGGTGGCAGCGCCGGTACAGCAGAGCCTGTTGCAGGCACAACAGCAGCTCCCGTAACACAGGCACCTGCAACCACAGCAGCACCTGCAACCACAGCAGCACCTGCAACCACAGCGGCTCCCGCAACAACAGCTCCTCAGGGCGACGATACTGCTACAACAGCTCCTCAGGCTGTCGATGCTGCTACAACAGCAGCTCCTCAGGGCGGTTCATCTGTTCCTTCAACAACAGACGAGGTTTGTGCAGCTTATAACAAGGCTATCAACGATTACAGAGCATACACAGGCACTGTAACAACTCACAAGGTTGAAAATACACAGGTTAATATCACAGAGCTTCCTTCAATTGCTAAGCCTCTTGAAGGCACAATCAACACCGTTATCGGTAACGTTGTTAAGCCCGTTGACGAAACATTTACATTCACAAACGGCGCAGACGTAAACGATCCTAGCAGAACAATCGGCAAGAAGATTATTCCTTGGGACAGAGATGCTACAGTTACAGCAGCTGACGTTACATCAGCAACAGCAGCAGCAAATGCTGACGGCGGTTACACAATCACTCTTCAGTTTGTTTCAGAAACATCAACATTTGACGGTGTTAACACAACAGACCCCGTTCACCACATGACAGCAATGGATCCCCTTAACCTTGCAACACTTTCACTTGATCCTATCGAAATTTCAAATGCTGAAATGTATTATTCAGGTGCAACAACAAAACTTACAGTTGACTCACAGGGCAGACTTATCAAGCTTGAAAACGCTCTTCCTCTTGAAGGTAAGGGTACAGGCGGTATGGGTCCCATCAAAGCAACAATCGGTCTTGCAGGTCAGATGGATTCTACATACACAATGCAGTACGAATAAGAATAACTCAATACCAAAAGGCTGTCGCTCAAGTGCGGCGGCCTTTTTTTCGTTCTAAAAAGGCATATTAAAAAAACGGTTCATAAAAGTATAATACAGTTTTTATGTTATGGAATAAAATTACTGAAAAGACTTGACTTTTTTCGATTTTTATTGTAATTTTATTAGGTAGATGACTATGCAATATTAGCCATTATTACGGAAACAGCGTAACAGTATTAAATGTAAAGTTTTGAAAGGGGTTTTTCAAATCATGAAAAAAGAAACAAAGGTTATTGCCGTTGTACTCTCAATACTTCTGGTATTTCTCGGCGGTGTTGTAGTCGGCACAGCAAGCAGCGGATTCAATCTTACCGTTAAGGTTGACAACGGTTCGGCAGCAGCAAATGCAGTGGCTACCACAGCAGCTCCCGTGACACAGGCACCCACAACAACAGCAGCACCCACAACAGAAGCTCCCACCACAGCGGCAGCAACAGATGCCGGCAGTGCAGACACCACGGCAGCTCCTGCAGCAGATACAACAGAAGCTCCCACCACAGCGGCAGCAACAGATGCCGGCAGTGTAGACACCACATTAGCAGTTCCTTCAACTCCTGCAGAAGTTTGTGCAGCATATTGTAAGGCAGTTAATGAAGCAAAGGCTTACACAGGCAACGCAACAGTTCGCAGAATTGAAGAAATTGACGTTGGTGTTAACGATTGTTCTGTTGCAGCTCTTCAGTCAACTCTTGACAGCGTTGTAAGAAGCTTTATCAAGAGCTCAGACGAAACATTTGAAATGGTTAACGGTTCATATCAGAACGACAGCGGCGAAACAAGAACCATGAACGACAGACTTTATCCGGGCGGAAGAAATGTAACAGTAGCAGAAGCAAATGTTATTTCAGCAACAGCAACAGCAACTGCTGACGGCGGCTACACAGCTTCAATCACTTTCCCGGCAGAAACCTCTGTTTATGACAACGGTACGGTTTTATCTTCACCCACAAACCACCTCACAGGTGTAGATCCTCTTGATCTTGCAACACTTGATCTCAGTCCCTTTGAAATTTTCAATGCAGATATGAACTATTCAGGCGGAACTTGTGATGCAACAGTCAATGCAGAAGGCAAACTCGTTAAGCTTCACATTTACCTTCCTCTTGAAGGAACAGGTACAGCAGGTAAGGGTCCCATCAAGCTTGACATTGGTGTTAGCGGTCATATGGATACAACTTTCGAAATTACTTACAAATAATTCAAGTGCGCAATCATATAGGGCTGTCTTAATGGCAGCCCTTGTTTGTTAAATCAATAATCAAGGAGATGTTCATTATGAAGAAATTGGGTGCTTTGCTCGCTTTCGGCACGGCAGCAGGTGCAGGCATTTATGCTGCCAACAACTATTTGCACAAGTTACTTATCCACAGAAACTTCCAGATCCCTGAGGTAGTTTCAAAGTTTATCAGCGAAAAAGGGGATGCCGATGATGACAGTATAATCGAAGAAAATATGCGCTTGCTCGAAAGCTGTGACATTGAGCTTCACAATATAATAAATGACAGAGGTCACAAGCTTCAGGGCTATCTCGTCAGACCGCAAGAGCCTTCGGATGTTTATGTTTTCGGTTCACACGGTTACAGAAGTGACGGCAAAGGTGAATGGTGTCATTATGTGAAGCATTATGTTGAAGAACTCGGTTTCAATCTGTTTTTTGTGGATCATCAGGCGGCAGGTGAAAGTGAGGGAGAATACATCGGGTTTGCTTCCTATGAGTCAAAGGACAGTTTGAAGTGGCTCAGATATATGACTGAAACCTTCGGTGAGGATATTCAGATTATCCTTCACGGAATTTCAATGGGCAGTGCAACAGTTATGCTTATGAGCGGCAGTGAGGACTTGGTTCCGAATGTAAAATTCACAATTGCCGACTGCGGTTATACATCCGCTTTGGACGAATTCAATTACAAGATTGAAACTCTCAACCTTCCGTTGAAACCGCTTGTGCCCGTTATCAGCAAAATCAACCGCAAAAAAGCAAATTATGATTTCGGGAAGGACACAAATGCACTTGAAGCTGTTGCAAAAGCTAAAGTGCCTATGCTGTTTATCCACGGCGGTGAAGATAAATTTGTGCCAACATATATGGTATACCTTCTTCACGATGCCTGCACGGCAGAGTATAAAGACCTTCTCATTGTTCCCGGTGCAGACCACGCACAAAGTTATTTGACAGATAAAAAGGCATATGAAGATAAGATGGACGAGTTTATCTCCAAGTTTATAAACAAAAAAGTGGCAGTATAAGCCACTTTTTGTTTTATTTTATCCCAACCCATACTCTCATTTGGTTTTCACCTCTGTTTGCCCAAAGATAATAAGGAATTGCATGGGCTGTGCAGGGAATGAGTGTTGGTTTTTGTGAAGAATAAAGTCTGTCGGTGCTTTTTTCTTTCGTCGCTTCAAGATTGATTTTTACTGTTCCTGAAAGAAGTTCGCTGTCGAAAGGTAAAACGTTTATCTTTCCATTTTCTCTGAACCTCAGTGACAAGACGTCGTTTTCGTTGTCTGTTCCTTCAAAGCAGTAAACAAGCGGACCTCTTGTGACAGATACAAGACCTGAAAGTGTAGGAATTCTGCCTTGACTTCACCCCGAAGCATTTGTGAAGCGAACATCATAAGACCGATTGAAGCGCAGGTTTCTGCATAGGCTGTGTCCGACGGCAGGTCATAATCCACCGTGAAAGCTTCACCGTGTACTGTTGAGCCGATTGCACCTGTTATATACATTCTTTTTTGCGTGATGCTGTTCCAAAGGTTATTGCAGGCAGAAAGCAGTTCAGCATCGTTGTGTGTGTGAGCAATGTCAGCCATTGCTGTGTAAAGATAAACCGCACGCACAGAGTGGCCCACAGCATCCTTTTGTTCTCTCACGGGAGCTTGGCTTTGCTGGTATTCGTGATTTCTTCCGTCACCGTTCCAAACAGTCCAGTTTCGTTTGCTTCGTTCCTTTTCGTAGTAATAAGGGTCGACTCCCCTTATATCAATGAAATGCTTTGCCAGAGAAAAAAACTTTTCATTTTTTTGTAAGTGAGTACATTTTCATCAGAGCAAGCTCTACTTCGGGATGCCCCGGATAGCTTTTGTGCCCTTTTTCTATGAATACATTATATATATGCTCTGCATTTTTTTCCATCACCCTCAGAAGCTTGTCCTTGCCCGTTGCCTCATAATATGCCACGGCTGCTTCCATCATTTCTGAGAGCCTTCGCAGCGTTGATAAAATTATCAATAACGTGGCTTTTTTCCGTGTTTTCTGCTTTGTCGCAAAGCACCTCATACTGATATGGAATAACAACCTCTTTAATAAGCTTTTGATATTTGCCTATGAATCCGTTTGCTGATTTATAGGCGTAAACCGGTATTTGTTTTTGTTCCTTCATACTACAAGACCTTTTTTACTATTTTAACAGAATACTCTGTTTTTTTATTGTAACACAATTGAAGCACAAAAGAAAGAATTTTATACCATTTTATGTCAGCATTGACATCTTTAGTTTACACATTGTTCATATTATATTGCTATACTCTTATATAATTGTCTGATTATGCCCAATTTTTATAAAATCGAAAAATATATTAGAGAATTTTCGGAGGTAAATAACCTTGATAAGATTGTTGAAATTTCTTAAAAATATGAAAGGCCCTGCAGTTGCGGCAATGGTTTTTACTGTGCTTTCCCAGGTAGGCAGTCTGGTTCTTCCTCTTTTGATGAGTATGATTGTCAACAACGGTATTGCAAATGGTGATACGGAATATATCAAAAAAATCGGCGTTGTTATGATGTCCGTTTCAGCCTTTGCCGTTGTGATTGCCGCTTTCAACAGCTATTTTTCAAGCAAAACATCTGCTTTATACGGCAGGACTCTTCGCCGTGAGCTTTTTTTGAAGGTGGAGTCTCTTTCTCAAAGGGATATTGACGTTATCGGTACACCGTCACTTATCACAAGATGCACAAACGATGTCAGAGTTTTTCAGGACTTTATTCTTCAAGGCCTCAGAATGATTATCTCTGCCCCGATTATGCTGGTGGGCGCCATCATAATGGCTTTTATTATGAATCCCACCCTTTCAATGGTTATTTTTGCAGTTGTTCCCATTATTGCAGTTATTGTCGCTGTAGTTCTCAAGGTTGTTATGCCCCTTTTCAGAAAAAGGCAGAAGCTGGTTGACACAATCAACCGTTTTATCAGAGAAAAACTCAGCGGTATAAGAGTTATCAGAGCTTTCAACAGAAGTGACTATGAAGATGAACGCTTTGATAAATCCAATGAAGAGCTTTCTGCTCTCACTCTCAAATTTCAAAGATTGATGTCGGTGCTTATACCCACCTGTATTGTGCTTATCATTACAGCACTGGATCTTCTGATTATCTTTGCGGCAAAAAGTATTGATAAGCTTGATTATCTTACTCAGGCAGATGAACTGACAAGTTCAATCGGTAATCTGCAGGCTTTTGTTGTTTATATGATTATGATTGTTTTTGCCTTCACCATGGCGGCGGCAATGTTTGTTATAGTGCCAAGAGCCAGAATTTCAGCAAAAAGAATTGTTGAAGTGCTTGACCTTGAGCCTTCAGTCAAAGATGCTGAAAGCACAAAGGAAATCGATGAAAGCGAAAAGGGTACGGTTGAATTCAGAAACGTTACCTTTGGCTATGAAAGTGCCGAAAGCCCTGCTCTTTCAGATATCAGCTTCACCGCAGAGAGAAACAAGGTCACAGCCATTATAGGCGGAACGGGCAGCGGTAAGTCAACAATAGTTAACCTTATCGCAAGGTTTTATGATGTCAACGAAGGTCAGGTGCTTTTTGACGGCGTTGACGTCAGAGAACTCAGGCAATCAGACCTTCACTCAAGAATAGGCTATGTTTCGCAGAAGGCCTGTCTTTTCAGCGGCAGCATTAAAGACAATCTTCTTTACGGCGACGAAAATGCAAGCGATGACAAAATCAGAAAAGCACTTGAAATTTCACAGTCCGCCGAATTCGTTGATAAAATGCCTGACGGTATTAAATCCTTTGTCAGCCAGAGCGGTACAAACCTTTCCGGCGGTCAGAAACAGCGACTTTCAATTGCAAGAGCTTTGACAAGAGATGCAGAAGTTTACATATTTGACGACACCTTTTCAGCTCTCGACTTCAAAACTGATGCAGCTTTGAGAAAAGCACTCAAAGAAAATATAAACGCAACTGTAATTATCGTCGCTCAACGTGTCGGCACAATTCTTGATGCCGATAAGATTATTGTTCTCGACAAGGGAAGAATAGTCGGAACGGGTAAGCATGAAGAACTTATCGAATCCTGTGAAGTTTATAAAGAAATATATTCATCGCAGATTCAACAGGAGGTGTAACAATGAAAAAAACAGCTCCTATGAAACAAAATCAGAAGGTTGATAAATACGCACAGTACCGTGACCACAGCCGGAACGAAAAGGAAAAGCCGGAAAACTTCGGCAAAACCTTCAAAAAGCTTTTGTCACTGCTCAAAGGCAACGAGCTCGCAATTGTTATGACGGTTGTTTTTGCAGCGGGCAGTTCGCTTCTTACGATTTTAGGCCCACAGTATCTTGGTGATATTATCACAGTTCTTGATGAACAGGTTAAGGTCAAGCTGCAAAGCGGCAAGATGGATTTCACACCGATTTATTCAATACTCAGAACAATTTTCTTTGTGTATCTCGGCTCGTCACTTCTGAGCTTTTTCCAACATTATGTTATGGCAGGTGTTGTGCAGAATCTTATCACAAAGCTTCGCCGTAACCTCAACCGCAAGTTGTCAAGACTGCCTCTTTCTTATTATGACAGCCACAACAAGGGCGATATTCTTTCACGTATCACTAATGATATGGATAACATCAACAATACATTGCAAAACAATCTCATTCAGATAATTACTTCTGTTGTGACTTTTGCGGGTGTGTTTGCAATTATGCTCAAAGAGAGTATTACACTTTCACTCACAAGTCTTCTGCCTTTCCCCTTTGCACTTGTGATTGCACTTGTTGTTCTGAGATTTTCAAAGTATTATTTCAGACGTCAGTGGAAGGTGACAGGTGATGTGAACGGACATATTGAAGAGATGTTCACAGGTCACAGAATCGTCAAGGCATACGGGCACGAAAAGACCGCAATTGAAGAATTTGATTTAATCAATGATGAACTTTGCGAAGCAGGCAGAAAAGCTCAGTTCTTCTCAGGTCTTTTAAATCCTCTGATAAATTTTGCAAACAATGCAGGTTATGTGATTATTTGCGTTATCGGTGGTTATCTTATTATTAAAGGTGAAGCTACCGTCGGTGCAATCACCGTATTTATGGCATACACAAAAATGCTTATGCAGCCCATAACCGACCTTTCAAACATTGCCAACAATCTTCAGTCTTCACTTGCTTCGGCAGAGCGTGTGTTCTCCGTTCTTGAAGCTGAGGAGGAAGTGCAGGAGAAAGAAAAAGATAAGAAGATAACTTCTGCTTCTTCAGTTCAGTTTGAAAATGTAGATTTCTCATATGTTCCCGAAAAGCCGGTTATCAAGAATTTCAGTTTGAATGTCGACAAAGGAGACCTTGTAGCAATTGTAGGCCCTACAGGCGCAGGAAAAACAACTATTGTAAATCTCCTGATGAGATTTTATGAAATTCAGGGCGGTGCAATCAGAATTGACGGAATTGATATAAGAGAAATATCAAGAGAGAATCTTCGTGAGCATCTTGGTATGGTGCTTCAGGACACATGGCTGTTTGAGGGCACATTGAAAGATAATATTATGTACGGAAGACAGGACGCAACCGAGCAGGAATTCCTCGATGCTGTCAAGGCAGCGCAGGTTGACTCTTTCCTTCCCACCCTCACCGACGGCTTTGACACTGTTCTTGAAGAAGACGGAATCAATCTTTCCGCAGGTCAGAGACAGCTTATCACAATCGCAAGAGCAATTCTTGCTTCTCCTGATATTCTCATTCTTGACGAAGCTACATCTTCTGTTGACACAAGAACGGAAGTGCAGATTCAGAGGGCTATGCAGAATCTTATGCAGGGAAGAACAAACTTTGTTATTGCCCACAGACTTTCCACAATCCGTGAAGCAGATATGATTCTTGTTATGAAAGACGGAAGAATTGTTGAAACAGGTAAGCATAACGAGCTTATGGCAAAGGACGGATTTTATGCAGAGCTTTATAACTCACAGTTTGCAGAATAAATATAGTTCTTTGGTTACTTTCTTTCAAGAAAGTAATGCCCTGCGGCGAGCAATAATGAAGACATAATTTTGATTATACAGCAAAGCCTGCCGTCAGCACATCACAGGAGGTACATTATGAAACTTATCACACTTGATAACGGTCTGAGAATATTCCTCAGCCCATGTGCCTCTTTGCGTTCTGCAATTGTGGGCGTCTGGGTTGGCAGCGGTTCACGCTATGAATCACGAGAGAACAGCGGTATTTCCCATTTCATTGAGCATATTGTTTTCAAGGGCAGCAAAAAGAGAAACGGTTTTGAAATTGCTGAAGGAATGGATGAAATCGGCGCACAGGTCAATGCTTACACCACAAAGGAATACACCTTCTTTTATGTGAAAGCTCTTGACTATCAGATTCTGAAAGGCGCAGACATTCTTTTTGATATGATTCGTAATCCAAGGCTGAACGAAAAGGATATCGAAACTGAAAAAGGCGTTATTCTTGAAGAAATCTCAATGTGTGAAGATGACCCGAGTGATGTTTGCTATGAAGTTAATGAAGAAGCTTTGTTTTCGGGCACAAGCCTTTCTCTTCAGATTCTCGGTACCAAGGATACAGTATCTTCATTCAAGGCGGAGGATTTCAAAAAATACATTTCTGAAAATTATCTTCCCGAAAGAATGGTTATCGGTGTCAGCGGCAGCTTCGACGAAGAAGAAATGCTCAAAAAAATAAAGGAGTATTTCGGTTCTCTGGAGAACAGAAATAAATTGCTCAGCTGGTATGATGTGCCTTTCAATAAAACATATGCGCTCAAAAACATGCCGACGGAGCAAACGCATATTATGCTTTGCTTTCCCGGTGTAGGCATTGAGCATAAAGACCTTTATCCGTTGCAGCTTTCTATGTTTATTCTCGGCACGGGCACATCGTCAATGCTGAATCAGCGCATAAGAGAGCAGTTGGGGCTTGTTTATTCAATTGATGCATGGCTTGGCAGATATATGGGTGGCGGGTACATTGCAGTTTCAATGAGTCTTGGCGAAAAAAGCGAAGAAAAGGCAATCAAAGAAACGGTGAAAATCATCAGGGACTTTTCTTGTGTTGTCACTCAAAGACAAATTGACATTGCAAAAGAAAAGCTAATATCAAGTCTTATTATGTCAAGGGAGCATCCGCAGTCAAAATTTTCATCTGAGGGAAGAAATCTTCTGCTGCTTGATAAATTTATAGAAGACGATGATATTATAAATGAAATCAAATCAATTACTCTTTCCGATGTGAAAGAAGCGGCTGAAAGGTATCTCAGACCTTCTGAGATGTCGTTCACAGCCGTGGGGAAGGTTAAAACAAAAGAGATTTATGAAAAAATTATCTCTGAGGGGATAAAAGAGGGTGACTGAAATGAGTGTTATCTCAAATGCAAAAAGAATAGTTATTAAGGTGGGCACTTCCACCCTTACATATGAAACCGGAAAAATCAACATCAGAAGAATGGTCAAGCTTTGCAGCGTGCTTGCAGATTTGCATAACTCCGGCAAAGAGGTTGTTCTTGTCACCTCAGGTGCAATCGGTGTGGGTGTCGGCAAGCTGGGACTAAAGGAAAGACCGCAGGATATTCCCGGCAGGCAGGCAGCGGCAACGGTGGGTCAATGTGAACTGATGTTTATGTATGATAAATACTTTGGTGAAAACGGAGTGAAAACAGGCCAGCTTCTTATCACAAAAAGTGACATTGAAAACAGTCAAAGACGAGAAAATCTTGAAAACACCTTTGAAAAGCTTTTTGAATACGGTGCTGTTCCGATTGTTAATGAAAATGACAGCGTTGCAACAGAAGAAATCGTGTATGGTGACAACGATTCCCTTTCTGCCATTGTGGCAGCACTGATTCACGCCGATGCATTGATTATCCTTTCCGATATAGACGGGCTTTTTGATGAAAACCCGATGGAAAACCCGGATGCAAGACTTATTCCGGTTGTTAAGGAAATAAACGATGATATCATTGCTCTTTGCGGAGGCTCAGGCAGCAACAGAGGCACAGGCGGTATGGTCACAAAAATTCACGCAGCTCAGATTGCCCGTGAAGCAGGAATTCCGACGGTTATTATGAACGGAACTGCTCCTCAGGATATTTATAAGCTTATTGACGGTCACTCCGTCGGAACTATATTTACTTGTTAAGGTAGGTGCTTCTTATGCTTACACAACTTGGTAAAAATGCAAAGGAAGCGGAAAGAAGTCTTATGGTTGCTTCTTCCGAAAAGAAAAACAAAGCCCTTTGTGAAATTGCAAGGGCTCTTGAAGAAAACTGTGAATACATAATTGCACAAAATAAAATCGATATAGAAAATGCCGGAGAAAAGGGCATGAGTGAGTCAATGATTGACCGCCTTTCCCTTGATGAAAAACGCATCAAAGGCATTGCCGATGCTGCAAGAGAGCTTGTTACGGCTGAAGACCCCGTTGGCAAGGTTATTTCCGGCACAAAGCGTCCCAACGGACTTGTTATTGAAAAGGTCAGCGTGCCGCTTGGTGTAATTGCTGTCATTTTTGAGGCAAGACCTAATGTTACTGTTGATGCGGCTGCTCTTTGCCTGAAATCGGGAAACACGGTTATTCTCCGTGGCGGCAAGGAGGCTATCAACTCCAACAAGGCTATGACAGAAATTATGAGAAAGGCTGTAAAAAAGGCAGGTCTCCCGGAAAACTGTATTCAGCTTGTTGAAGACACAACAAGAGACTCGGCAATGGCCCTTATGAAAATGAATGAATATGTGGATGTGCTCATTCCCAGAGGCGGTGCAGGACTCATTTCCTCCTGCGTTCAGAACTCAACAGTGCCCGTTGTTGAAACAGGAACAGGCAACTGTCACATTTATGTTGACAAAGATGCAGACCTCACTATGGCTGTTGATATAATTTATAACGCAAAAACTTCCCGCCCCTCAGTCTGCAATGCCTGCGAAAGTCTTGTTATTCACCGTGACGTGGCAGAAAAGGTGCTTGCTATGATAAAGGCTAAGCTTGACACATACGGCGTTACAATTCACGGCGACAAAGAAACAGCAGACATAATCCCGGATGTTGTTCCCGCAACCGAAGAAGATTACGGCAAGGAATACTTAGGATATGAAATCAGTGTGAAGGTTGTTTCTGATATTGACGAAGCAACAGAACATATTATGAAGTATTCAAGCGGACACAGCGAATGTATTGTGACAGAAAATTATTCTGCCGCAAGAAAATTTACCTCAGTTATTGATGCGGCAGCTGTTTATGTTAATGCTTCAACAAGATTTACCGACGGCGGCGAATTCGGCTTCGGTGCAGAAATCGGCATTTCAACTCAGAAGCTTCACGCAAGAGGCCCTTTGGGGCTGCCTGAACTCACTTCACAAAAATATATCGTTTACGGTGAAGGTCAAACACGATAAGAAAGGGGAAGCAATATGGAAGACACAAAAAAGAGGTCTCCTGTGAGCTTTGTTGTGGGCATAGTGGTGATTGTGCTCGTTCTGATAGGTATTTTCAGCATCATCGGCTCTGTTGCGGACAGAATAGGCACTTCAGTCAAGGAACAGAGTGCAGAAAAATACAGCACCTATGAAGATTTTATCGCACCGATTATAATGTACGATCCCGATACTTTTGATGATATATCCCTTGCCAACACAGACCAGCTTATAAGTATTGCAATCTGGTCTATTCTTGACAGTAACCCGGAACCGGATAAATACGAATATACCGATGGCGGTATGCTTGTGCCCCAAGAGGAGGTTGAACAGAAGTTTCAGTCTCTTTTCGGTTCGGATGTCAAATGGTCACACGGAACAGTTGACGGCGGCGGTATTTATTTCAGTTACAGTGAAACAGAAGAAGCTTATGTGATTCCCATCACAGGTGTTACACCAATCTATACTCCAAAGGTGACGGAGGTTTCGGAAAGACCGAGCACGGTTATTCTGACAGTCGGTTATCTTGCCTCAACGGACTGGACACAGGACATAGAGGGTAATATGGTTTCACCCGAGCCGTCAAAGTATATGAAAATAACACTCGGCAAAAATTCTGACGGCAGTTTTTTTGTCCGTGCCATTCAGTCAGCAGATTGACATAAATGTCAAATTTAGATTAAATTTTATTCAAAAATATCCAAAGTTTTATCTTGGTCATTGACTTTTTATTGAAAAAACTATATAGTATAATTAAGTGTGGAACTGTAAGTAATTGTTCTATGCGGAATTTGGATGATGTAATAATGAATTTTATGAAAATTCAAGGAGGTAAGTTTATGAAAAAAACACTAAAAAGAGCTTTAATCGTTATTGCACTTGTTGTTACAGCTGTGCTTGTTTTCAGCTTTTCTTCATCAGCAGTTGAAAATTGCGGAGTCGGTAATCACCTGACAGGCACAAGAGTTGTTGAGCCGACCTGTACAGAGGGCGGTTGGACAGAAACATACTGTACAGTGTGCAAGGAAGTTTTCGGTAAGGACACATTTACAACAGCTCTCGGTCACGATTTTGTGAATGCAAATTGGACTTATGCGGTCAGCAGTGACGGTTATATCTACCAGGCAAAGTGCGCACGTGAAAACTGCAACACCGTTACAAATGACGGCAAGTTTTATTATGCAGTAACTCTTGCAAATCCTTGGACAACAGAAACAACTACAACCAAGGATGAACTTAGCTACGCTACTCTCGCAAAAACATACAAAACAGCAACAATCACAGATGTTAACGGCAACGAATGTGTGTTGTATGTTGAACAGGGAGACACAATCGCTGATTATGTTGTTGCAAACTATGAAGGCATTGAAAGCTATTCTTACGGCAACAACACTGCAACATCATGGCTTTGGAATATGATTAACCGTAACCTCATCTTCCGTCAGAAGGATAAGGATTACGGCAAGTACACTTTTACAGGCTGGACAACATATGAAAATAATGCGGAAGCTGACAGTTTCTTTGATGTTGAGGCAACAGCTATTGAAGAGAACACCACACTTTATTCTTCTTTCAAGGGTGAACTTGTTTATTACACGGTTTCTTATGTCAACCAAAACGGCAAGAAGCTCACAATTCCTTTTGAGGTTGCTCACGGCGCAAAGGCCGATGATTCAATCTTCCTTCCGGACACAAACGGTGTTTACGGCAATCCTCCTTCATTGGAAGAATCCACAGGCTTCTATTATGTTTTCACAGGTTGGGACAGAGATATCAATGCAATTTACGGCAACTGTGAAATCGTTGCTGAATTTGATACAGTGCGCAAGACATACAGATATGTTTTCTGCGATTATCAGGGCAACCCGATTTATCTTAGTGACGGCACCCCCATCACAGAAGATATTACATACGGCAAGGCTGCAACTGTGACACAGATTATTCCTTCTTCTGCAACAGCAAAGCCCGCTGATTCAGTTTATATTTATTCCTGGTCAGGCGAATGGCTTATTAAGGACACTAACCTTTGTGTGAACAACGGCGGTGTTAATGCATTTACAGTTCCTAATTATGTTGAATATAAGGATATAAGACATGTAGATTGTGACACAATTTATCTTGTGCCCGGTTATGTTACAAAGAAGGCTATTTACGATGTAGTTATCACCATCAAGATTCCCGAAGACAACTATTATCTCGGAGAAGTTAACATTCAGATTACAGATGCAAACGGACAGATTGTAGGCTATGGTGCAACAGATGTCAACGGTGAGTTCACTTGCACTGTCAACTATAGTGATCAGTTCTATGTAACAGCCGTTACTCCCGACGAAAAATATGTGGGAGAGGGAACTTTCAGATACCGTTCATCAGACGGCAAATATTACTGTACAGTGAATATGGCAATCAGTGAGTCATATAACAATGACAATTCATACAAGTGTACATGTATTCACCACAACACATTATTCAGATCTATCTGGGTAAGAATACTCAACCTTCTTTACAGACTCTTCAATGTTAAGTATGTATGCTGCTACGATATGTATGCAACAATCGGCTCACTTCTTTCATACACACCGTGATAAATGAAAATTCAACAGGCTGTCTCACTTGAGGCGGCCTGTTTCTTTATCGGCACTTTTTATATGCCTTTTGTATAATATCAATTAAATATTCGACTATTGTTGCTGATTTTAATAAAATTTATCTAAAAAATTATAGATTTATTTTCATTGGGTTTACAAGTCGTTAATAATTTGACTGATCTCGGTGCTATAATGAAACCAAAGAGATTATTTTTCTTGGAGGAATGAATATGAATATAAGCACAGAAAGTTTGCTTGCAATTATCAATGCCATTATGGGTCTTTTCAAAAAGATTATCGGCTTGATGGGCGGAGAATTTGATTTGTAAAAAAAGAGAGTAAAAGGGACTGTAAAAAACTTTCGTTTTTTACAGTCCCTTTTGTTGATTATTTGTAAGCGTTGTAATATGTGTTACCGGAGGTCATATTTTTGCCTCTGTATTCCATCAGCTCAGATACCGTTACTAATTGATATCCCTGCTCAATAAGCCACGGGATAATTTTTTCACTGGCCTCAGCCGTGGCGGAATAGATATCGTGCATAAGTATGATTGAGCCGTCACGGACGTTGTTTTTGATATTGGATACAGTTTTTGCTGCGTTTCTGTGTTCCCAATCTCTTGTGTCAACAGACCAATGTATGAAAGGCATATTGACTGTATTTCTTACTCTTTGGCTTGTGGCGCCGCCGGGTGCTCTGATGATCGTCGGAGCTTCTCCGGTGTATTTTTTTACCACGCTGTTTGTTTTATTCACTTCGCTGAGAATTTCAGAATCTGAGTAAGATGGAAGATTGACGTGAGTGTATGTATGGTTGCCGATTTCACAGCCCATTTTGTATGCTCTTATCAGAGAGGAACTGTAAGTGTCAACTCTTGAGCCGATAACAAAGAAAGTGGCTTTGGAATCATATTTCTCAAGCACATCGAGAATTCTGTTTGTGACGGAGTTGCTCGGCCCGTCATCATAGGTCAAGGCAATCATTTTCTTTGACGGGTCAATCCTGTTTGGCATCACCGACTCAGAATATCCGCTGAAATACTTTTCTTTAACCGTAGCTTTGATACGGTAGGAATAGCTTACACCACTTTTGATTTTTGTATCTGTATACTGTGATGCGGTTGTTTCTTTGATTTTTGACCACTTGCCGCCATCAGCTTTTCTGTAAATATAATACTTTGTGGCACTGTCCGTCTTTTTCCAGGTTATAAGGTTGTTTCCGTCTTGCGCCTTTGCGGTAACTTCCTTCGGTGCGGCAATAAATTTGACGGATAATCCGTTTTTGTCATAAGATCCGACGTATTTTCCCGAAAAGGCAGTTACCGAGTAATAATAAGTGTTGCCGTCAACCGCTTTTTTGTCGGTATATGATTTTTGGGTTTTACCGTTTACTGTTGCAATTTTTTCAAAAGATGAACCGGATTTTTCTTTACGGTATATTATATATCCTGTGGCATAGTCTGAAGTTTTCCACTTAACCGAAACACCTTCGGTAACATTTTTTGCAGAAGCAAGCTTTACGGCAGGGATAAATTTATAGCTTTCGCCTGCGGATAAGGCGCTTTTGGTTTTTCCGCCGAAGGCCTTGACTGTATATGTATAGGTAACGCCTTCTTTTGCAGTTTTGTCATAATATCTGTTGACATCGGTGACAACAGCAATTTTCTTTTGCTCTTCGGTTTTTGATTTTCTGTAAACCGCAAATTTTTGCGCACCGTCTACCTTGTTCCATTTAATACGGATACCGTCAGCTAAGCATACTGTCTGGAAAATTACAGGTCTGTCGAGCTTCATCAGGGTAAGTCCGTTGCTGTCGTATGCACTGATAAAATCGCCTGAAACTGCTCTGACCGTGTAAATATAGCTTTTTCCGCTTTCTGCTTTTTTGTCGGTGAAAGAGGTTATATCCTTTTTGGTGCTTCCGATTGATTTCCAGCTGCCGTTTTGAGCAGCTTTTCGATAAACTTTATATTTTTCAGCACCAACACATTTTTTCCAGGTTATTTTTATGCCGTCTTTTGCATTTTGAATTTTCACAAGTTCAGGCTTTTCAAGACGCATAATAGTTGATTTTGTGTAGACTCCCTTTGTTTTATCACGACAGGGACGTACGGCATAGGTGTATTTTGTGCCGGCTTTAGCTGTGGAGTCCGAAAACTTGAGGGAATCCTCAACAGTTGCAATTGCCTTGAGCTTGCCGTCTCCGCTTTTTCTGTAAATAATATATCTGTCCGCCTGTTTGCATTTTGACCACTTAATTGTCACAGAGCTTTCAGTATTTTTCAATGTTACAGCTTCGGTTTTCAATTCACTTTTACTGTCAGCTCCGAGCCCGATTGAACTGAAGGCAAAAAGCATAACCACAGCGGTGAAAAAAACAAATAACAGACTTAATAATTTTTTCATTTCGTTCCACCTCTTTTTAACATCCTGTTCTTTTAACTTTATAGTATCATTCGTTGGCATAAATTGTCAACGGCATAAAGAAGATTTTAAATCTTAAATTTTATTTAAGGTCTTTACTGGGGCGGAGCAAATATGATATGATGAAACAAATAAATGTTAAGGAGAAATCAAAAATGGAAACTATCAAAGCACTTTTTTCTGAAAACTTCCCTGCAGCTTTCGCAACAACCTGTCTTGCCGCCTACTTTTTCGGTATGGCAATTGTGTTCATCTTAAAGCCTGTCAAGAACGCAGAAAGTTTTTCAATCAAACCTGTTGACAATGCGGGCAAAACAGAAATCCGTGTTTATTACGGCGGAATTTCTTTTGCTCTTGGTGCCTTTCTTTTATATCTTGCCTTTGCAACCGGCACAGCTTATTATTCACTTGTTGGCGGAATGTTTTTTGCCACTACCGTTTTTGTCACAAGAACAATTTTTCTCTTCGTTGACAAAGGCTGGAAATGTCCCTACACAAAGCTTGCAATTCCTGCAGAGGGCTGTTTTGTGATTGCCCTTTGGACTTGTTGGTTCCTCGCAAAATAATCAAGCAAAAGAGTTGGTGAATCTATGGTTCTTTCAGTCGTACCGCAGCCGAATTTCTTTCAGATTTTGTCAGATATGCCTTGCTTTGAATTCACAAGGCTGTGTGAGATAGAAGCTGGAAAAGAGGCTGAAAACTCAAAAAAAGAGCTTTTGCGCTTTGCCGTACAATATTTTGAAGCAGAAATACTCGGCACAGGCAGAGAAAGAATACGTCTTTTGATAAACTCTGACGGCGGAGAAAAAGAAGGCTACAGCCTTGTTGTGGAAAAAGATTGCGTGAATGTAACGGGTAATGACGAAGCAGGTCTTTTTTACGGCGTGCAGAGTCTGAAACAGCTTCTGATTCAGGGAGGATTCAAACTGCCTGAGCTGAAAATAGAGGATGCGCCTAATTTTATGTCCCGTGGATTTATGCTTGACTGCGGAAGGTACTTTTTTCAAAAGGAAGCTGTGATGGAGTTCCTTGATATGATGGCTCTTCACAAGCTCAACGAGTTTCATTGGCATCTGAGTGAAGACCAGGGATTTCGCTGCCGGATTGAAAATCAGCTTTTGCTCACCGAAATCGGTTCATACCGTTCCCACACAAATTTCAACACCGTACCTCATCAGGGATACTATACAAAAGCCGATATGAAAAAAATTGTGGACTATGCCCACGAAAGATATATCAGAGTTATTCCTGAAATTGACACGCCGGGTCACACTGTAAGTATGATTGCCGCATATCCTTTTCTCTCTTGCTTTGACAGAGAATTGACAGTTGCAACAAGCTGGGGAATCAAAAATGATGTGCTTTGTGTGGGTAAGGAAAGCACCTTTGAATTTATGTTTTCTGTGTTTGACGAACTGACTGAAATTTTTACCGACGGAGTTTTTCACCTTGGTGGCGATGAAGTTCCTGTCACACGCTGGGAACTCTGTCCCCACTGTCAGAAACGAATGGAAGAGGAAGGTCTTAAAGAAGAAAGCGACCTTCATACATATTATCTTGAGCGCGTTGCTTCTTATCTTCAAAGTAAGGGCATTGAAGTGAGAATGTGGAATGACCGCAAAAAAGAAAGAATGGTTAATTCTTCTCTTTCCTGGCAGTTTTGGAACGGCGAAATGAAAGAAAGCGAAGCTGCCGAAGAAATCAATAGCGGCAGAAAGTTTGTTGTTTCCGCTTCTCAGGCATATTATCTCGATTTGCCCTACGGTCAGGTAAGTCTAAAGAAAACATACGAATATAACCCCGTGTTTGACGGCATTAAAGAGGAATGTAAAAAGAACATTATCGGAGTTGAGGGTTGCCTTTGGACAGAATTTGTACCTGATATGAAAAAGGCTTATTTTTGCACTTATCCGAGACTTGGTGCCATAAGTGAAACTGCCTGGACAAAAAAAGAAAACCGCAATTATAACCGTTTTTGCCAAAATCTAAAAGGCTATTACAAGGTTTTGAGTTTCTTCGGTATTGAGGGTGCAACACAGAGTCAGGCAAACCCAAAGGGTTTCAAAAAAGCGGCAAGCCTTCTTTATTGGGAAAGAAGAAAGTTCTGCTGGGGAGGACTTCACAATCTTATAGATAACTATACTGTAAAGAAAAAATACGGAAAGGAAATGAAAAATGATTAACCTTATCCCTATGCCAAAAAACGTGAAAGAAAAAAACGGCAGCTTCTTTTTGAAAAAAGAAAATGTGAAAATCAGTTTGGACGGCGAGCTTTTACATTGTGAAAGACTCACAGAGATCATTCTAGGAGTCAGTACGGTAACGGTGGAGAACGGGGCACAGATTGAAATCAAGTTCAGCGAAAAAGAAGAAAAAGAAGGCTACAGTCTTGAAATAGAAAATGACGAAGTTGAAATTCAAGCTTCCGGCTATGAGGGCGTGTTTTATGCGCTTCAGTCTCTTCGTCAACTTTTTGGCACGGATATCAAGGACAAAACAGAATACAGCTGCAACTGCCTTGAAATAAAGCATGACAGTCCAAAATACGGCTGGAGAGGACTTCAACTTGATGAAAGCCGTCACTTCTTCGGCAAAAGCACGGTGAAAAAGCTTCTCGATTTTATGGCTCTTTATAAATTGAACCGTTTTCATTGGCATCTTACCGATGACCAGGGCTGGCGTATTGAAATTGAAAAGTATCCGCTTCTGACTGAAATCGGCAGCAAAAGGGTAGGTACACAGCTCAGGCATTGGAATTGTATGGAGATGGATACGACACCTCACGAAGGATATTACACGAAAGAAGATATCCGAGAGATAATCGCTTATGCCAAGGAAAGGTGCGTTGAAATTGTGCCGGAAATCGACTTTCCTGCCCATTCTGCGGCGGCAATTGCAAGTTATAACAACCTTGCCTGCCGCGAAATTCCCTGTGAGGTTTTCAACTTCTTTGGCGGGAACTATCCCTCCAACAAGGGCATAAAGAATTGGAACAGAACGCTGTGCCTTGGCAAGGATGAGGTTCTCAACTTTGTTTTTGATGTGATTGATGAGGTTTCTGAGCTGTTTCCTTTTGAGTTTTTCCATGTCGGCGGCGATGAAGCTCCCACAGATGAATGGAAGACTTGTCCCAAGTGTCAGGCAAGAATCAAAAAAGAGAGCCTCAAGGATGAGGTCGCTCTGCAAGCCTGGTTCACAAACAAACTCAATGAGCATCTTAAGCAGAAAAATAAAATTATGATTGGCTGGAACGAAGTTCTTGCATCGGATATAATCGACCGTGACATTGCAGCACAGTACTGGACACCGAAAAAAGACAAAAATGTGGTAACTCACCTAGAGAACGGCGGAAAGGTTATTCTTTCAAATCATAAGTATTTTTATTTCGATATGCTGTATACCTATTGCACTCCCAAGGGTACATATACTTATACTCCTAAGAAGGCTAAAATTCCGCAGGAACTTGCAAACGGTATTCTCGGTGTGGAAGCGGAAATCTGGACAGAATGGATAAGCAGTGAAAATGAAATTTTCTTCAAGCTGTTCCACAGAGGACTTGCTCTTTCCGAAACCGCATGGAGTAACGATGCATCAAAGAACTATTCCGCTTTTCTGAGCCGCTTGCAACAGCAGAAAAAAATAATGGATGCCTTGAATATATACTACGGTGAGGATTTCCTGACACTGAAAGCCAATGGCTTATGGAAGAACATAAATGCTAAGAAAAACGGCTTCACGATCAAGGACTTCAACAGCGAATTCAGGCTTAACGAAATAATAAGAAACAAATAAAAAAGCAAGGCCACCTGTTTATACAGGTGACCTTTTGTTTTTGATAGACTTATAAAAGGAACAATTATTTTTTTAAATCAGTCTTCTTTTCCTACAAGCCAGTTGATGGAAACACCGAGAACATCGGCAATAGCCACAAGTTCATAATCGCAGACGCTTCTTATCTGACCTTCAAGCTTTGAAAGACCTGATGCTGTAAGTTCAACGCCTCTAATCTGGAGCTGAGTGAGAAGGTCAATTTGCTTGATACCGAGTTCTTTTCTTTTTGCTTCAATTTTTGCGCCAACAATATTACGGTCGCCGAGTGGTTGTTTACGGATTCTCATTTTCATTCACACCTTCATAAAATTACAAAGACCGTACCTTGCGGTACGACTCTCTTCTTGTAAAATATATCATACACTTGTATATTTTGTCAAGTTTTGTATGTCACTTTTCTTAAAAAGTTTCATTGTTTGTTGTTGATTTTATACAACATTTCTTTTTGGAAAATTAAAGTGTAGAAATTTAACAAAAAAGTTCAGAATAATCAATAAAGCTCTTTTTTTATTTTTTTAAAAGTAGTATAATCAAATCAATATAATTTTTTTCAGGAAGAAGGAAGTCTCTATGAGCAATACACTTGAATCCAGAAACTTAACGATGTTGGTTGACTTTTATGAAATGACGATGGCAAACGGTTATTTCACCAACGGAATGAAGGATAAAATTGCGTATTTTGATATGTTCTTCAGAACAGTACCCGATAAGGGTGGCTTTGCCATTATGGCAGGTCTTCGTCAGTTGATTGACTATCTTAAAAATCTTAAGTTTACACAGAAGGATCTGGAGCTTTTTGCAAGAAAAGGTTTTAACGAGGATTTTATAAATTATCTTCGTGAATTCAAGTTTTCTTGTGATGTTTGGGCAATTCCGGAGGGTACTCCGATTTTTCCCGGTGAACCGATCATTACGGTAAAAGGTCCTGTTATTGAAGCTCAGCTTATCGAGACGATGATTCTTCTCACAATCAATCATCAGAGCCTTATTGCAACAAAGGCAAACCGCCTTAAGCGTGCGGCAGGGGACAGAACCATTATGGAATTCGGTTCACGTCGAGCACAGGGCTATGATGCCGCAATTTACGGCGCTAGGGCTGCCTACATCGGCGGCTGTGATTCAACTGCATGCACAATTGACGAAAGAGACTTCGGTGTTCCTGCAGTCGGTACAATGGCTCATTCCTGGGTACAGCTTTTCGGTGATGAATTGGAGGCTTTCTGTGCCTATGCAAGACAGTACCCTGACAACTGCACTCTTCTTGTTGACACATATAATGTGCTGAAGTCAGGTATTCCCAACGCAATTGAAGCTTTCAAAAGAGAGGTGCTTCCCAGAGGCTACAGACCGAAGGGCATCAGAATTGACTCAGGTGACATTACCTACCTTTCAAAAAAAGCAAGAAAGATGCTTGATGATGCAGGCTTCCCCGATTGCAAAATTGTTGCAAGCAACTCACTTGATGAAATCATCATCCGTGATATGCTGATTCAGGGTGCGCAGGTTGATTCCTTCGGTGTTGGTGAAAGACTTATCACCGCCGCCTCCACACCTGTTTTCGGGGGTGTTTATAAGATTGTTGCCGTTGAAGAAAACGGAGTTGCCGTGCCGAGAATTAAGCTCAGCGAAAATGTGCAGAAAATCACAACCCCCTGCGCCAAAAAGGTTTACAGACTTTTCGACAGGGAAACAGGCAAGGCTATTGCCGACGTGATTACCCTTCTTGACGAAGAGATTGACGACAGCAAAGACTACGAGCTTTTCGATCCAAACTACACATGGAAAAGAAAGACCGTTTCAAATTTCTTTGCAAAGCCGCTTCTCACAAAGATTTTTGATAAGGGTGAGTGCTGTTATGACAGTCCCGATATCAAAGATATAAAGAAATATTGCAATGAACAGGTTGAAACACTCTGGGACGAAGTGAAGCGTTTTGAAAATCCCCACACTTACTATGTTGACCTTTCACAAAAGCTGTGGGATGAAAAGAAACATCTTCTTGACGAACATTCAAGAAAGTCTGTATGAGAAGTATTGATTACACTGTAACCGAGTATTTTGACGGCAAAAAGGTTTTCAATTTTCTTCGTGGGTATGTGAAAATATCCGTAAGGCTTCTCAGAAGCCTTAAAACCGTGCCTGACGGAATTATGCTCAATGGCAAGCAGGCGAGAACGATTGATGTTATCCGCACAGGAGATACTGTCACAATCAATATTCCCGATGACAACACAATGTCCGTTCCCGTTGACTATCCTTTGGATGTTGTTTATGAAGACGATGACCTTCTCATCATCAACAAGCCGCCGGTGCTTCCCATGCACGAAAGTCATAACCATCAGGGGGATACTCTTGCCAATGCAGTTGCAGGCTATCTTTCAAAAAAGGGCAAACCCGCAACCTTCAGAGCAATTGGCAGACTTGATAAGGGCACCTCGGGTATAGTTGTCTGTGCTTTGAATTCTCACGCAGCGGCAAGGCTTTCGGGAAAAATCAAAAAGCAGTATCTTGCAGTTGTTACGGGCAGATATGAAGAAGACGGCACAATTGACAAACCGATTTACCGCCCTGACCCGATGAAAACCTACCGCACAGCCGATGACAGGGGAGACTATGCCGTAACTCACTATCACGTTGAAGAAAACGGCGAAAATTACTCTCTTATGCGTATTGACCTTGAAACAGGCAGAACTCACCAGATAAGAGTTCATTTTGCTTATCTCGGCACACCGCTTTTCGGAGACAGAATGTACGGCAAAGAAGATGAAAGAATCTGCCATCAGGCACTTCACTGTGAAAACCTGACATTCACACATCCGGTTACGAATGAAGAAATTTTCTGCAAAGCTGAAATGCCGACTGAAATGAAAGAACTGCTCCAAAGCCTCAGAAATAACGGTGATGAGTAAATGCCGCCAAAAGTCAAAAGGATGCCACAGGCATCCTTTTTTCGCTTTTATTTGTTTTTCTTGGCCAATTTGGCGGCTGCTTTTTCAGCCATTCTTTCTTCCTTATGAGCCTGCTTTTCAGCTTCAAGTCTTTTTTGCTCTTCAATTTTTGCAGCACGCTCAGCTTCACTTCTTTCTTTTGCTTCTTCATACTGTTCAGCAATGTCTTCAAAGTGAGTGTAGTTTTCCTGTTGCTTGATGAGCTTATCAGCATCAAGATAAGGCTTTGCGGCACGGTTGAAGTATGCGTGCTTGTCCATTTCAGCTTTAGATTTATCCTGAATGGTTGCCTTTTCTTTTTTTAGTTCTTTAATTTGGAGCTTAATTTCTGCTCTTTCGGATTTGTATGCCTTTTTCTGTTCGAGATAAAGAGCCTTGAGCTTTGTGTCGATTTCGTCTTCTCTGTCGAAGTATTCGTCGAGAATCTGGAAATCAGGCTGCACTAATTCGTTTGTATCCTTGAAATACTTTTTAATTGATTTGCATGAGGCAATTTTTTTCTTTGCCATCTCAATTGCAAACTTACGCATTTCTTTTTCATCAGCAGTAGCCTTGGGCATTGAACGTGCAGTTTTAAGCTCCGCTTTGAGATTTGCCATATCAGCTCTGAGAAGACTGTTAAGACCTGCATCGTAAACTCTTCTGCACTCTGAAATCTGAAGCTGAACAACGGGTGAAGAGAACTTGTCAAGCTCAGCACATACAAACTTTGAAATTTCAATTTCTTCGTTGAATTCAAGCTCTGCCTTATATGCCTTTTTGGCGGCCTTGCGTTCTGCTTTGCCCTTGACCGATTTATAAGACTTTTTGTCTGCTGCCTTGGGTGCTGCAACAGCCATTTCTCTTGTGTGGCGGATAATATCAATGCCTTCAACAAGCTGGCTGTCATTTGTGATACCGTTGCCGTAGTCTTCAAACAATGCTCTTACTTTGAGAACACGAACAACACTCTTTTGCTTTCTTTCGTTGAAGTCATACCAGATGTAAGGAATAACATTCATAAGTGCGCCGAGAGCAGCAACAAGAATGAGTACCTTGATAAGACTGAGAAGAATCTGCGGGTCATAAAGAGCAGACAGGGCATTGGTATAGTTGTCTTGTCCGTTTTCAAGCTGTTTTTCAAGAATTTCACCAACTGTTACACCGTCACCGAGTATTCTTTGCAGAACTTCAGGTCTTGAGGTAACAATAGCGGCGTTGTCTTTTGTCAGACCGTTCTTTTCATAAATAATGGGAAGAACAGATGAGGTGAGAAGAGCGATAACAGTACCGATGGTTGTAACTGCCGAGAACATACCGTCGATACGCTCACCTGTTTTATATTGCTGATAATCACGGATATCTGCTTGAATGGACGGGTTGAGAATATGAGCGAAAGAGCCCATAAAAGCGTTGAGATAAAGGCAACCCATAACAAGCCAAATTGTGAGGTTATCAATCTCTGACACGAAGGGAAGCATCATAAGAATGAAGACGATATTAAAAATATTGGTAACAATAAGCACTGCTTTTTTGCCCCACTTGCGAATGCAGAAGGGAGCGAGAAGCATACCCCACAAAGATGCGTTGCCGTAGACCGTAACAATCAGACCGTAGGATGTGCCTGAGCAGGCACCGCCGTAGTTATAAAGCCAATAGAGAATGTTGGCATAGGAAGATTCAAGGAAGCCGAGCCATGAAGCAAGAGAAATAATCCAGAAATATTTATTCTTGGCAACAGCTCTGAGAGCGTCGATAAACTTAATCTGAACAACATGTGTTTTAGCCTGAACGATTTTTTCTTCTGTGTGCTTATAAACAACAATGCAAAGAAGAAGTCCAAGAACGGTAAGAATGGGGTAAAGTAATCTGTAAACACGGATATCTGTTGTGTTTGAGTGGAAAATATGCTGAGCAATCAGTGGCGTGAAAAGGTTAACAAGTGTGGGCGCAAAGGAATAAACAATACTTTTGACAGAAGCAACATCTGCACGTTCCTGAGAGTTGGGTGAAAGAACGTGAATAAGATTTTCATATGCATCATAGAAGAAATAATAGAAGAAGTGGAGCAATAAATTGAGAACCATTATAATGGCACATTTTGCAACATAAGCTCTTGTTTCTCCAAAAATCATACCTTCACCAACAATTTTTGGAAGAAGGTTATATGGAAACCAGACCATAATATTACAAATTATTGCAGCGGGAAGAGCCATTGTAACTATGTAAGGTCTGTATTTACCGGCTTTGTTTCGGGTGTTGTCAATGATGTTTGCTCTGATTCCTGTGAGGGGAATGTTTGCAAGAACAGCTATGACATACATTATGTACATATCTGTGGGGTCAATACCCAATGTACTTGAAAGAAGTGTGTTGTTTGCAGCAAGCAGACAAGCAGTTCCGAGTGTAATAATCATATAAGCACCGATACCGCCGCCGGAATAAGCTGCAATTTCCTTGAATGTCATGTAACGTCCGGCCATAGGAATATTCCAATAAAGACGGACATCAGAAAGCAGAGATTTGATTTTGTTTACCAAGTTTTTTACCTCCTCGTATTTGTTAACCGTACACAAGCATAATAAGTAGTATACATATTATATGTATGTTCGGTTTTATACAAATATAAATTATATCATAAGCCAAAATCATTTGCCATACTTTGGTGATAATTGAATAAAAATTGGCGAGTTCAACAAAGAAAAGTTGAAAAATTAGGTCAAAATGTTTAAAGCTGAATTCTGATTTAAATATAAAAAAGCAAGGTGCAGTACAAACCTTGCTTTTTATATCTGTAGTTCATTTGCCCTCGTCGGGCGGATGATATTTTATTAACCCTTTGATCCCTTTGTTCCGTTTCCGAGCTTCACACCCTGAAGAACATTTGAATCGAAGGTGTAAGTGATGCTCTCTTCTTCTCTGTCTCTTTTGAGAGCGTAGGAAATCATTTTGTCAAGAAGCTCGGGATATTTCACGCCGAGAGGCTCCCAGAGATAGAAGGAAAGTGAGCCGGGAATTGTGTTGATTTCATTCAGCCATATTTTGCCCGATGCGGTATCCATCATAAAGTCTATTCGTGAAACGCCGTTGCAGCCAAGGCACTTGAAAGCTTTAACCGCCATTGAGCGCACTTCGTCTCTTTGCTCACTTGTGATGTCGGCGGGGATTTTTCTTTTAAGTGTTGCCATACCCTTGCTGCCTGAGGGAGAAGATTTCACGCCGCCCTTTGCACCTTTGGCTCCTTTTGCTGAGCCGTCACCGATATACTTTTCTGCAAAGGTGAGAATTTTGTCTGATGAAACAGGCTCTTCACATTCTGAAGCATCCGCTGTTTCATAGTCGCCGAGAACTGAGCAGTTGATTTCTTTGAGGTTCTGCACGGCAGTTTCAACAAGCACCTTTGATGCATAATGGAAGGCTGTATCGAGTGAGTCAAAAAGCTCTGCTCTGTTTTCGGCTTTTGAAATGCCGATTGACGAGCCGAGGTTAACCGGCTTTACAATAACAGGATAGCCGATTGCATTTTCAATCTCGTCAACGATTTTTTCGCTGTCCTCGTCATAAAGGTTTGCGGTGTAGCATTTGCAGTCCAGAACGGGAATACCGTTATCCTTGAGCACGGTTTTCATCACATACTTATCCATACCTACTGCGGAGGAAAGCACGTCACAACCGACATAGGGAATATTAAACATTTTAAGATAGCCCTGAAGTGTGCCGTCTTCAACATTTGTGCCGTGAACAACGGGGAAAGCGATGTCAATATAATCAACCACACCCTTTGAGAACATCTTTTGGGGATACTTAATAAGCTGAGTTTTGCCGCCTTCGTTTACCATAATAATTCTCTGGCTGTTTTTGAGAAGGTTGTTTATATCGGTATAGGATTCGATTTTTCCGATGTCCTCACCGACATAAAACTCATTGTTTTTGGTTATGTAAATGGGAATTACATCGTATTTGTCACGGTTAAGGTATCCCATAGCCTGAATTGCGGAAATAACTGAGATTTCGTGTTCAACACTTTTGCCGCCGAACAGAACACCGACTTTGATTTTCATTTTGCATCACCTTTCGTAAGATAATCTCTTAGTAGTTATCGGGAAGATCGTTTTCAAGAAGAATAATCTTCTTTCTGCCCTGAGAGTTGAGGGCATATACATGGTCAAGAGCTTCGTTTATTGCGGAAGCAACAAAAATTTTGCTTTCATCATACTTTTTGTCAAGAAGACCTGCCTTTATGGGCACAGCCTGCTTTGCACCGACAAGAACAACATAATCGCAAACTGCTGCTGCATTTCTGCCGAATTCACGGTTGAGTTCATCCTGCTTTTCGCCAAGTTCAACCATACCGGGAGTGACAAGAATTTTGTAGCCGTCAAAAAGGCTGAGTGCTTCAAGGGCTGCCTTTGTACCGCTGGGGTTTGAGTTATATGCATCGTCGATAATTGCAACGTTGCCCTTGTCTGAAAGCTGAAGTCTGTGTGGTACACCCTCGAGCTTTCTCACCTGACCTCTCAGGTCTTTGAGAGCGATGCCCATTTTGTGGCTGATGGCAATTGCACCCACGATATTAAGAACATTGTGTCTGCCGATAAGTCTTGTTGAAAATTCAGCTGTTTCGCCCTCGGGAGTTTTAACGGTAAAGGTTGTACCCCTTTCGGAAACTGAAAGGTCATAAGCCACATAATCAGCCTGTCCTTCAACGCTGTATGAAATATAGGGTCTGTTGCAGCCGTGGTCTTTGATGTTTTCGTCGTCTGCGTTAAGAAAGAGCATACCGCCCTCGGGAAGAGAATCGGCAAGTTCAAACTTGGTGTTTTTAACTGCGTCAAGTGTTTTGAAGGATTCAAGATGCTGAGGGCCGATTGATGTGATAACACCGTGCTGAGGGTGAACAATATCGCATAATTCCTTGATGTCGCCGACCCATTTTGCGCCCATTTCACAAACAAAAATTTCGTGGGTAGCTTTGAGAGAGCCACGGATTGTTTTAACAACACCCATTGGTGTGTTGTAGCTTTCAGGTGTCATGAGTACATTGTATTTACCTTTGAGAAGGGTTGTGAGGTAATACTTGACGCTTGTTTTGCCGTAAGAGCCTGTGATGCCGATAATTTTAAGATCGGGGCACTGACGCAGGAGCTTTTTGGCATCGTTTGTGTAATATCTGTTGATGCTCAGTTCGACAGGCTTGTTAATAAGGTTTGCCGCAAGGCAGAGAAGGGGAGAAAGCGCAAAGATGAGAGCGAGAGCAAGAAGAGCGTATGTTTCGTGACTGGCTTTAAGGCAGGGAATCGATACAGCCACGATGACAGTCAGCGACAGAACGGTCTGAGTGAAAAACATTCTTTTAACTCTCGGTGTATAAACAAGAGGCTTTTTTGCTTTTTGGGGCTTTTCAATGGGGATTGCAATGAGAAGAAGCAATGCAAAAACAACAGATTTAATCACGATGTTCATATTGAAAAGCAGGGCAATAAGCATAAGCACCGAAACGGTTGCGTGAGAAAGATATTTTCTGCCGTTTTCTTTCAGCCATTTTGTATGTGTGTCAAAACGGTAAGAATTGAGCTGGAAAAAGTGCATTGAATCCACAAGACTCATAGCTGTGGGAACAAGAAAAATTATGGCACAAACCATAAACAAAATAAAGGGAAGCATAGTTCTTATCTCCTTTCAATCAAAGTTGTATATTCATAAATGAGGCGAGGACTCTGCCGAACTGTTCACGGCATTCGAGGAAGGAGTAATGTCCTGCACCTTCAAATTTGACAAGCCCTGCTTCGGGCATCAGCTTTTCCATCAGAAGTGCATCGGAAAGAGGAGTTGCGTCATCAAGGGTACCCCAAACAAGAAGTGTGGGTGCTTTAACATTTGGCATAAGCTCTGTCAGGTCTTCGTTAACAACCTTAACAAGAGTCTGGCGCATAACCGGTGACGCTGCATTATAGTCCGCCGAGCCGTTTTTCTTTCTTAAGTTCTCCAAAGCATCGGGGAAGATTTTTTGTACCACGGCAGAAGAATATACACTTTTAGTGGCTTTATAAATGCTCTGCTTGGTTTTTTGCTTGAAGGTCTTTTTCGGCATAACGCCTGCCGAGTCAATAAGAATAACTTTGTCGATTTCAAAGGGCAGCTCCCTTGAGCAAAGCTTGATGATAACTCTTCCGCCGAAGGAGTGGCCGATAAGTGTCACCTTTTTTGGCTCATATTCCTTCAGAAATTCAAGAACAAAGTCAACGTAATCGTCAACACACAAGGGCTCTTTCGGTTCTGCACTTTCGCCAAAGCCGGGCATATCCGGTGCGAGAACGTGATATTTTCTTTCGAGAATACCTATCATATGCTCGTGAAGCGAGATATTGCTGCCCCATCCGTGAAGGATAAGCACAAGTTCACCTTCGCCTCTGTCAGTATAATTTATGTCAAGACCGCCGATATTTTTTATCAAAGTCTTCATTCCTTTCAAAAATGATAAGCATAATAACCCATACTAAAATAGTATAGCACATTTGATTCCGGATTTCTATATTAAAGAGAGATTTATTCTGTTTTTTACAAAAATATTTCAATTCGTATTTATTTTTTGAACTTTTGTGGTAAAATATATTCAACTGAAAAATAAAAAGGAGATAAAAATGACAGATATTATCATTATCGGCGGAGGCCCCGCAGGTCTCACTGCGGCAGTTTATGCCTGCCGGAGCGGAAAAAGTGTCATACTTTTCGAAAAGCTCAACCACGGCGGACAGATAAGCAAAAGTGCAAAGGTTGAAAACTATCCTGCAGTTGATGAAATCGGCGGAGCACAGTTTTCAATGAATTTATATAATCAGGCAAAGAAGTTCGGCTGTGAATTCAAAAATGAAGCTGTAATTTCTGTCGCTGACGGAAAAATGAAAAAGGTTGTTTCTGCAAAGGGTGAATATGAAGCAAAAGCGGTGATTTTTGCCCTTGGCACAGAAGAAAGAAAAAGCGGTATTTCCAACGAAGAGGATTATATAGGAAAGGGGCTTTCTTATTGCGCCTTTTGTGACGGCAACTTTTTCAGAAAAAGAGATGTTATGGTTGTCGGCGGCGGCAACACAGCCGTTCAGGATGCCTTGTATCTGAGTGACATCTGCAAAAAAGTGTATATTGTTCACAGAAGAGACGAGTTCAGAGCTGAAAAAAATCTTGTTGAGAAAATCGAAAACAAAGAAAATGTTGAAATTATATTGAACGCCGGCCTTCACGAAATCGGGGGAGCACCAATATTAAAATATGTGAAAGTTAAGAACAAAGTGAATGAAGAAGTGCGGGAAATCGCAGTTAACGGACTTTTCCTTGCAATAGGGCAGATTCCCGGCACAAAACAGTTTGCCGATATTCTGCCCCTTGATGAATACGGTTATGTTGATGCAGGTGAGGACTGCACCGTGAAAGACGGAATTTATGTTTGCGGAGACTGCCGGAAAAAGGAAATAAGGCAGCTCACAACTGCCGTCTCAGACGGAACTGTTGCTGCAACAAAGGCTGCAGAATATGTGAATAAACTCAACTGAACTTAAAAGTTCAAAATCCGCCGAGTGCAGTATGCACTCGGCGGATTTGATGTTATTTGATTTTTTCGTATTCTTCATAAAAGCTTTCAACAGCCAGCATTTCTTCTTCGGTCAGAAAGTCAGGGTCCGGGTCATTCGCTGCCCTGTCGCTTATGTAGATTTTTGCGTCTGTTTTTTCAATTGCTTCTTTTAGTTTAATCATATCTTCGAAACTTTTGAACTCATCTGATGTGAAATAAAAACAGTCGTTTTCGTTGATGTAAAGCTCAATAACTGTATAAATAGATTCAAAGCCGCCGTATCTGGCATAAAAAGCTTCGGGATAAATTTTCACAAAGTAGATATTATCCAAGATATACTCCTTACCTTCAGAATATATAGGAGAATAGTGTTTAATTTTATAATCATCGGTGATAACGTTTCTTGTTGAAATTCCAACAAAAAGGCAAACTGAACAAACGAGAATGGAAATTATACAAGCCAAAGCTGTCATGCATTTTGTTGTACGGATGTTTTCTTCCAACTTTGCATAGGATGCTTTTGCAATGATAAGGTTATCCTTGTTTTCAAACTTACCGATTGAAATCCATCCGACTATACCTAAGAAAAATATAAGTGGAAGTGATAAAGCGGAAAGTAAGGGCATACCATAAGCGATAGTGTTTTCGTTTGAGACGGAACTGATAAAAGCAGAGTCAAAAAACATAAATAGAACCAAGAGACTCAATACAAGAAATATGCGCAACAGTCTTGCAATTACAGGTCTGTTTTTCATTTGAATTTCCTCATTTTCTGCAGAACTTTTCTTCGAAAATATGCACCGCATCTTCCTTTGTGAAGCCGCCCGGTGAGAATTTGAAGTTGTTGGGAACTGTATCAAAGCGTTCGCAGTATTTTTCTATTTCTCCCTTTGTCATTCTGATTTCGGGAAGATTTGTCAGATCTTCAATAATCTTTTTGAAGCTTTCAATATCGGTGTTCATGATGCGGAGTGCCTTTGCGGTTTTCTCCGATGTGAATTTTGCACTGCGATCAATGAAACTGTCCGTAAAAGCTGTGCAGGCTTTGCCGTGGGGAATGTTATAATTCTCTGTGAGAATATAGCCTAAAGGGTGGGGGAACGCAGTTCCGCAGTAAGCGAGGGTGATACCTGCATAAAGTGAGCCGTAATAAAGCTTTTCTCTCAAGGCTTCATCGGGGATTTGTTTTTCTCTGTGAAGATATGTAAGACCTTCCCAGATAAGGGCAATTGCCTTTTCACCAAACAAGGCGGGAATATCCGAGCGCTTGACTGACATATATCCTTCAAGCGCGTGAGCCATGGCATCAAGTGCTGTTGAAACTGTGATATCATAGGGCATTGACCGGGTGTAAGACGCATCTGCAAAGGTGAGTGTGGGATAGCAGTCATCGGGGGCGATGCTCTTTTTTCTGTTTGTCTGAGGATTGGTCAGAACGCTCACTCTGCCGACTTCGCTGCCTGTACCTGCCGTTGTGCCGACGCAGACGATGGGCAGAGCCTTGTTTCTTTCATTCTGTGAGTAAATGTCAAGCTCAGAGAACTGAGGGTTTACCGTATAGATTGCAACAGCCTTTGCCGCATCAAGGGGAGAGCCGCCGCCTATACCCACAACGAACTGAGCGCCGAAAGCATTTGCAGCTTTTCCTGCCTCCCGGCAGTTATCAAGCCTTGGATTGGGCCCGATTTTATCATAAATAACGTAAGAGATATTCTCTTTTTTGAGTGCGTTTTCCATATCGGCGAGAGCACCGCTTCTTTTGGCACTGCTGCCGCCTGTCACAATGATGCACTTTTTACCTAAGGCAGAAAGCAGACAAGAGTTTTTTTCAACGCAACCTTTTCCGCTTATTACCTTAACGGGAATATTAAGATTGAAGTCCATATTTTTCACCTTTTGAAAATAAATTTTTATTTTTTTAAGTATAGCATAAATTTTCTTTTGTGTCAGTATAAAACCAAAAGTTTACTACAAGATTTATTCTATTTCTCTTGAAAAAATTGTCGATATAGTATAGAATATAAAAGTTGAATGACAGAGGGAAAAATTTTGTGTAATTGTATATATAAATATATATTTGAAGGGATACAAATGAAAAACAAAAGCAAAATCCTTAAAATACTTGTGAGTGTCTTTTTGGTTTCGGCTCTTTTGATTGGCGCTCTTTTTGTTTCGGACAGAAATAAACGCTTTGAATACAGCGAAAAAAACACCGTTGCTATGGGTACTGTTCTGACTCAGAAGATTTATTCTGATACGGCAGGTCAGCATGTTTCACACATAACCTCAATAGTTGATTCTTTGGAGAATGTTATATCGTGGCGTGAAAGCAGTTCGCCCGTGGCATTGCTTAATAACGGTGAAGAAGTCACAAACAGCACCCTTGCCGATATACTCTCAACCTGCATTGATATAAGCAAATGGACTGACGGTGCTTTTGATGTTACGGTCGGCAATTTGAGCAGACTCTGGAGTATCGGAGAAGAGGGTGAAAGACTCCCGTCCGAATCGGAAATTAAGGCGCAGCTTGAAAGTGTTGGTTATGAAAATATCATAATCGAAAACGGAAAAATCACCCTTTCGTCTGCTTGTACGGTTGACCTTGGTGCGGTGGGCAAAGGCCTTGCCTGCGATTATATTATGAACTATCTCAAGGTTTGTGATGATGTGAACGGTGCAGTTGTTTCCGTCGGCGGAAGCAATGTTGCCTACGGCAACTATAACAAGGCAGGCGACAAATGGAGAATTGCAGTCCGTCACCCGAGGCTGGAAAACGAATATCTCGGTGTGATCAGCATTGACGAGGGCTTCGTATCTACCTCCGGAGACTATGAAAAATATTTTGAAAAAGACGGAACACGCTATCATCACATTCTTGATGCCAACACGGGTTATCCTGCTTCTTCGGGACTTATCAGCGTGACGGTGGTGTGTGACAGCGGACTTTTATCCGATGCTCTTTCAACAGCTTGCTTCATTCTCGGTGAAGAAGAAAGCAAGGCACTTTTGGAAAAATATAACGCTTCTGCGATTTTTGTCACCGAAAATATGGAAATTTCCACCGTGGGAGAAATTGACTTTGAAACTTAAAGGCGATTTTTTAAAACAGATTAAAAAAGGCGATATCATTTTATTCCTTTTTGTTGTTGCGCTTTGCCTTCTTTGCTTTTTGCCAAAAGGCGAAAGTGAGAAGCTTAAAGCTGAAATCTATCTTGACGGTGAAATAATCCACTCGGCGGTTCTTTCCGAAATTGAAAAGGAACAAACAGTCACCGTCGGCGGCTGTGAGATTCTTCTTCAGAATGACGGCGTAACCTTCAGACAAAGCGAGTGTGTCGATAAGCTGTGTCAAAAAAGAGGCAAACTGACAAAAAACGGCGATTCAATGGCTTGTGTTCCTCAAAGGGTTGTTGTGGTTTTAAGCTCTGAAAAAGCACCGGACTTTGATTCGGTTGTATATTGAGGTGACTGATATGAAGACTAAAAAAGTTGCCTTTCTGGGAATGATGGGAGCCGTGGCTCTGGTCTTGGGCTTTCTGGAAAACATGCTCATTCCCGATATACCGTTTTTGCCCGTTGGTGCAAAGCCCGGACTTTCAAATGTTGTTACTATGTATGTTGCAACGGTTGCAGGCTTTCCCGGCGCAATTTATATCACATTTATCAAAGTTCTTTTTGCTCTTATCACAAGAGGTGCTACAGCTTCGTTTATGAGCTTTTGCGGAGGCTTTCTCAGCACGGCGATAACCTGTATTCTTCTCAGAGCAGGAAAAAAAGTTTTCTCCTTCTGGGGAATCGGAGTTGCGTCGGCGTGTATGCATAATATGGGACAACTGATTGCAGCGTGTTTCATTTCAGGCACATTTGCACTATTGAATTACGGAAAATATCTTTTGATTTTTTCGCTTATAACCGGTTCGGTAACGGGAGTTATGCTTCTGATACTTATGCCGAGAGTTGAAAAATTCTCAGATTTTTATAAAAAACAACAGTAGAAAATATGAAAAGGAGTTGGAAGTATGAGCAAAAAAGCTCAGGGAGTTCTCACAGCCGTAAGACGTGGTCGTGGCGGAGTGAGTGTTTCCCACAACAAAAACACAGCCGAAATGCCTGTGGAAAGAATGCCTGTTCCTTCAACGGTTGTTCTTCCCATGCAGCAGCATATCGGCGCACCCTGCACTCCGATTGTCAAAGTCGGCGACATTGTCAGCGTCGGTCAGAAAATCGGCGACACAGACAAATTTGTGTCTGCACCCATTCACGCAAGTGTTTCGGGCAAGGTCGTTGCTGTCGGCGATGTTAAGCTCGCAAACGGTATGATTACAAAGGGTGTGACAATTGAAAGTGATGGCGAAATGCGATCTTATGAGGGCATCACACCTCCCGGGGTTACAAACAAAGCTGAACTTTGTGCAGCTGTGAGAGAATCGGGACTTGTAGGTCTCGGTGGCGCAGGTTTCCCCACTCATGTCAAGCTCAATATTCCCGATGACAAGGAAATTGATACACTCATCATTAACGCTGCTGAGTGTGAGCCTTATATTACCGTTGACTACCGTGAATGTATTGAAAACGCAGAGAATGTTCTCAAGGGCGTTGAAATTCTCAAAAAAATTCTTGGCTTCAAGCAGGTCGTCATTGCTATTGAAGATAACAAACCCAAGGTATTTGATATAATGAAAGAAATTGCAGACCGTGACAACGATAAGGATGATGCAATCAAGCTTATGACTCTTCGTTCAAGATATCCTCAGGGTGCTGAAAAAATGATGGTACTTTCTGCAACAGGCAGAAAAGTGCCTCCCGGAAAGCTTCCTGCTGATGTGGGCTGTGTTGTTATGAATGTTGCTTCAGTTGCTTTTGTTGCAAGATATATTGAAACGGGAAAGCCCCTTGTTTCACGTTCGGTTACTGTTGACGGCGGCGCAATCAAAGAGCCTAAGAATCTGCGTGTCCCCATTGGCACAAACATTCAGGACATTATTGATTTTTGCGGCGGTTTCAAGTCAGAGCCGAGAAAAATTATTTCCGGCGGCCCGATGATGGGACTTGCAATATGCAGCACAGATGCTCCCATCTGCAAGCAGAATAACGCAATTCTCGCCCTTGATGACAGAAAAGACCTTATCAAAAAAGAGAGAGACTGTATCCGGTGCGGCAGATGTGTTGATGTTTGTCCAATGAGTCTTATGCCCACTCTTATTGAAAGATATGCAAGAGTAAAGGATACGGAAAAGCTTAAAAGTATCGGTGTAAATGTCTGCATGGAATGTGGCTCATGTGCTTACTCATGTCCTTCGGGCAGACCTCTTGTTCAGTATATGAGACTTGCAAAGCAGGTACTCAGAGAGGAGGGTGCAAAATAATGGCAAAAAAACTTACAGTCAGCGCTTCACCTCATGTGCGCTCAAACGAAACCACAACAGGCATTATGCTTGATGTAATCATTTCTCTTATACCCGCCCTTATTATGAGCGTTGTATATTTCGGACTCAGAGCCCTTCTTCTGACGGCAGTTACCGTATGCAGTGCGGTACTCTCTGAATATGTATCAAGAAAGGTTATGAAAAGAAGCGGAACCATCAGCGATCTGAGTGCGGTTGTTACAGGCCTTATCCTCGCTTTCAACCTTCCTTCAACGCTTCCTTTGTGGATGGCAGCGGTAGGAAGTGTTATTGCAATTGTTGTTGTCAAGCAGATGTTCGGCGGTATAGGTCAGAACTTTGTTAACCCTGCAATGACAGCGAGAATCATTCTTATGGTATCCTTCCCTACAGCTATGGCTCAGTGGGTTGCACCTTTCTCAAATTCCTGGGATGCAGTTACAACTGCCACACCGATGGCGACTCTTGCAAATGTCAGCGGTGGAGATTTGTCTGCGGTTGCAAGTGAGCTTCCCTCTCTCACAGAGATGCTCCTTGGCCGTCATGGCGGCTCAATGGGTGAGGTTTGCTCCGTTGCTCTTATTTGCGGCGGTATCTATCTTCTTCTAAGAAAGGTTATCTCTCCCATAATTCCGCTTTCTTTCATTGGTACAGTTGCAGTATTTATGCTCATTGCAGGCAAGGGTAGTCTTGAGTTTGTTGCTTATGAGCTTCTTGGCGGCGGCCTTATGCTCGGTGCATTTTTCATGGCAACAGACTATGCAACTTCTCCCATCAACAAAAAGGGTAAGCTTATCTTCGGCATCGGTTGCGGTCTTATTACTTCGATAATCCGGATTTTCGGCTCACTTCCCGAAGGTGTATCCTTCTCAATTATTCTTATGAATATCCTTGTTCCTCACATCGAAAACATGACAACTCCCAGACCTTTCGGCGAAATCAAGGAAAAGAAGCAGAAAAAGGAGGAGGCTAAAGCATGAAAAAGTTAGATCCCAAAGCTATTCTCGTTCCTGCTGCGGCGCTTCTTATAATCTGCCTTATTGCAACCACTCTTCTTGCAGGAACAAATTTGATTACAAGCGAAAAAATCGCCCTTAACGCAGTTGAAACCGAAAAAGCAAGCCGTATGCTTGTGCTGCCTGAGGGTAAGGAATACGGTGAAGTTACCACCTTGGAAAGCGGAATCACATATTGTGTAGGGCTTGATGAAAGCGGCAATCAGGTCGGCTATGTTTTCACGGCAAATGCCAAGGGCTACGGCGGCACGGTTGCTGTTATGGTCGGTCTTGACAATGAAGGTATAATCACCGGCATTGAAATTCTTTCCCACAGTGAAACTCCCGGCCTTGGTGCAAATGCAACAAAAGATGACTTCAAGGGCAGATTTTTTGGCAAAAGCGGTGAACTGACCGTTGACAAAACTTCAAACGACGGACAGAACATTCAGGCAATCACAGCGGCAACAATCACATCAAAGGCTGTTACAGGTGCAGTCAATTCGGTTACTGCCGCATTTGAAGAGCTTAACTTAACAGGAGGTGAGAACAATGGCTGAGAAAAAAGGACTCGTTAAAGAATTTTCAAAGGGTATCATAGCTGAGAATCCGGTTTTGCGTCTTGTTCTCGGTACCTGTCCCACCCTTGCAACAACAACCTCAGTTGAAAGTGCGGTCGGTATGGGTCTTGCAGCTTCAGTTGTTCTTGTCTGCTCCAATATTGTTATTTCCGCATTGAGAAAGGTTATTCCCGATAAGGTGCGTATTCCCGCATATATTGTCATTATAGCTTCTTTCGTTACCATCGTACAGATGGTCGTTAAGGCATTTATGCCGGCTCTTGACGAACAGCTCGGCGTATATCTTCCTCTTATAGTTGTTAACTGTATTATCCTTGGCAGAGCAGAAGCTTTTGCAAGCAAGAACCCCGTTCTCGCTTCTGCTGTTGACGGACTGGGTATGGGTGTTGGCTTTACGGCAGCACTCTTTGTTATGGGTTCGGTTCGTGAAATTTTGGGCGCAGGTACTTTCTACGGTATGAGCATTCCCTTCCTTTCAGAAAACCCGATGCTTATCTTCATTCTTCCTCCGGGCGGCTTCTTCGTTTTCGGCATTCTGATGGCAACTGTTAACAGACTTGCCGAAAAGAAAGGCAAACCCAGAGCAGAACTCAGAGGCTGCGAAGCCTGTCCGATGGCACATTCCTGTGCACTCAACAAAAAAGATGAAAAGAAAGAGGAGGCGACTGAAGCATGACAAAGGAATTATTCTCAATTCTTCTGACAGCAATACTCACACAGAACTTTGTTCTTGCAAAGTTCCTCGGTATCTGTCCCTTCCTCGGCGTTTCAAAAAAGCTTAACACAGCAGTGGGTATGAGTGCGGCTGTTATCTTCGTTATGGGACTTGCAACAGCTGTTTGTTACCCCATCAATAAGTTCCTTCTTGTGAAGAATGATCTTGAGTATCTTCAGACAATCGTTTTCATTCTTGTTATTGCAGCTCTTGTTCAGCTTGTTGAAATCATACTCAAAAAATATATTCCGGCTCTTTACAGTGCATTGGGTATTTATCTTCCGCTTATCACAACAAACTGTGCGGTTCTCGGTGTAGTTATTCTCAATGTTGATGAAGGCTACAACTTTGCACAGTCAATGTTCAGTTCTGTCGGCGGCGGTCTCGGATTTATGGTTGCAATGGTTATGTTTGCAGGTGTCAGAGAAAGACTTGAATCCTGCGATGTTCCTAAGTTTATGCAAGGTCTGCCTATCACCCTTGTTGCAGCTTCCCTTGTTTCCGTTTCTTTCCTCGGCTTTACAGGCATTGTTGAAAACATTTTCGCTTAAAGGGAGGTAAACAGAATGACTCAGATTTTAATTCCCGTAATCATTGTTGCGGCAATCGGACTTATTGCCGGTTTAGGTCTTGCTGTTGCTTCTGTATTCTTTGCAGTTCCTGTTGACGAAACAGCTGAAAAAATACGTGAGTGCCTTCCGGGTGCAAACTGCGGTGCCTGCGGTTATACAGGCTGTGACGGTTATGCAGAAGCTCTTTCAAAGGGCGAAACAAAAGAATGTAATCTTTGTACACCCGGCGGCAATGATGCTGCAAAGGCAATAGCATCGGTTATGGGCCTTGAAGCAGGTTCGGTAACTCCGATGGTTGCGGCGGTTATGTGTCAGGGCAACAAACAGAATGTTGAAGAAAAGCTTGTTTACAGCGGTGTTCATTCCTGCAAAATCGCAACACAGCTTTTCGGTGGCCCGAAAGAATGTGTTTACGGATGTTTAGGCTTTGGTGACTGTATTGAGGTTTGTCCTTACGATGCAATTTTCATTTGTGACGGTGTTGCAAGAATCAATCCTGATAAATGCCGTGCCTGCAAAAAGTGCATCAAGACCTGCCCGAGAGAACTGATTGACCTGTTCCCGCTTGATAAAGCAAAGGCAGCCGTTCTTTGCAAGAATCATGCAAAGGGTGCGCAGACAAGAAAGCAATGCAAAGCAGGTTGCATCGGCTGTATGAAATGTACCAAGGTTTGCTCTGAAGGTGCAGTTACGGTTGAAAACTTCTGTGCAAAGGTTGATTACAGTAAGTGCACAGGCTGCGGCAAGTGTCACGAGGCTTGTCCCGTTGGTTGTATTGACATTTACGAAATCAGAAAGCACTTTTAAGATTCAATAATAAGATGACACCCCAATTCGCTTTTAAAGGCGTTTTGGGGTGTATTTTTGTATGGTGGAGAAAAAACTTTGCAAAAGGCTGGAATGAGCTCAAAACCGTCTGATTTGAGGTTAAAATGGATGTTTCAAAGAAGCAAAGGATTAAGTTTTGTGAAATTTTGCGAAAACCCGGGAAATAAGAAAGTTTTATTTAAAAACAAAGTAGAGACAAGAGAAAATTAAAAAACGTCTGAAAATAGGCAAAATAGCGAAATTTTAATTTCAGAGCAAAAAGAAAGCTCCTCTCAGAATGAGAGGAGTATTTTTCAGCTTATTTTACCTTAATTGTACGAATGTTTGAAGCGTCGCTGAAAACTTTGTCACCGTCGCAATTGATATAGGCTTTGATGATGTAATTATAAGTTTTGCCCTGTTTGAGATTCTTAATGGTGTAAGAACCTGTTTTTGCGTCTACGGTTGCTACGGTTTTATAATCCGTGCTGTTTTTGCCTGTGGAAACATAAATTTTGTAGCCGTCTGCTCCGCTTACCTTATCCCAGGTGAGCTTGCAGGTGGTACCGTTTAAGGTTGCCTTAAGAGTAGGGTCTAAGGTTTCTGTTGAAGCCTTGAGTGTGCTTGATGGTTTGGTGTAATAAGTTTTTCCGTCGATTTCGGCATATGCCTTGATACGGAACTCATATTCGGTTGCATCATCAAGCTTTTTGATTACGTAGCTGTTTGTGGTTGCGGAAACTGATGCCAGTTTTTTCCACTTTTTGCCGTTCTTCTGATAAATCACATAACCGTCAGCACAAGGATAAGAATCCCATTTGATTCTGATTTTTGAGGATGTTGTTGAATTAACAGAAGGTTTATTCATCTTCTGTTCTTCAAATTGACCGGATGTAAGAACGGGAATTGAAGCAGTCACTTTTTTGCCGCACTGCTTACAGGTGCTTACCTGCTTACCCTCTGATTCAAGCGTTGCCTGCTTTGTAACCTTGGTGGTGAATTCGTGAGTTGAACATTCAACTGTGCAGTAAATTGCATTACTGTTCTTATATTCACCGGTTGTTGAATTCACGGCATGTAATCTGATTGCGTACTTGCCTTTATCCAATGAATCTGCGGGGATTGTTGCACTGCTTTTTGAAGAACTGATGGTGTAAGTCTTTGCGTTATCCCAATCGTACTTACCGCTTGAGTTCTTTTCTGTAACCTGAAGTTCATAGTAAGAAGTATTCTTGCCTGATGAAGTCCATTTTACCTTGATTCCGTCGTCAATATCATAGGTTGTTTCACTTTTTGAGAATGAAAGTGTGGCTTTTGAAGGAACTTTGTTACCGAAATCAGGCCAATAGTCCTGAACGGCATCTGTTCCTCTTTGTTTTGCCTTGGTTGCTTTGTTTGCAGGAACTTCAAAGTAATAACACCAGTAATAAGCTGCATCATAAGCTCCGTCGGAGTTATTTGATACCTGCTTGAGATAATCATAAATGTAGCTGTATGATTGCTGGCTGAGTTCATACTTAAGATAATTGAGCTGACCTTCAACTGAAAGATAGTTGTAACCGTTCTTGCTGCAATATTGCTTAAGTCTTGAGAATCTGCCGCCGTTCCATTGGCAAAGGCCGCCACTCTGAAGACCGTTGCTGTCTCTGATTACGAGCTTGGAATTGAAGTCGGATTCACTTTCGATATTTGCCAGAATGCCGCACGCTGCTGCTGAATTGAGATTCATCTCTTGCGTAAGGAAGCTGTAGATTTTTTGTTCGTTGCTGGTACTTGCATTTGCGCAGAGTGGTATAATTGCGGCTAAACTAACAATAGTCATTGCGTAAAGCAGTGCCCTTGTTATGGCCTTTTTCATTTTATCACCTCTGATTTATTTTATGCCTTGCTTTGTGAAAATTTTGTTGTTAAAGCTCAGCATACAAGCAAAGACTGAAGTGGGATTTTGGCTTGCACTTTAAATTTGCATAAACTCGGCTCGGAACACAAATATGAATGAATTTTTGTCGATAATTATTAGGTTTTATAAGGGGTGTTCCGCCTCGCTCTGACCTTGCAGATGCAGGCCGCATCAATCTTTTTGCCTGTTCAGGGAAGGAGTTTTCCTGCCCTATGTAACTCATTTCATATCGGCAACGGTTGGTATTATATCTATTTATGACAAAGTTGTCAAGTTTTATGCATTTTTGGGGGCTTTTTCTTCCAAAAACAAAATAAAAACACCCCATTTTTTGGGGTGTTTTTAGTGAGTCTTATATAAAATCTACAAATCCAAACCTCGGTGTTTGTGCAAAACGCTGAAAATGCCCAAAATCGGCACTTTTTGAAAATTTTTGGTCAAAAATTAAACTCTTTTTTCCAAAAAATCAATAAGCTTTGCCCCAATACACCATATGTTGTGCCTTCTTGCCGCAGTATACACAAGTGTCCGAAATATTTTCTTGCTCAAGAGGGATGCAACGTGAGCCTACACCGGTAATTTCCTTGACTTTATCCTCACATTCCTCGTTTCCGCACCACATAGCCTTGATAAATCCGTCTCCCTTCTCGGTGAGAGAAGCTGTGATTTCATCAAGTGTTTTGCAAGCATAAGTTCTGTTTTCACGGTTTTCAAGAGCCTTTTGGTAGATACCTTCGTTAACTTCTGTGAGTTTCTCTTTAACTGTTTCTGCAAGACCGTCGAGTGAAACAAAGCTCTTTTCTCTGTTGTGACGTGTAACGATTACGCACTGTCCGTTTTCAATGTCACGGGGACCTACTTCAATACGAACGGGAACGCCCTTCATTTCATATTCAGCATACTTCCAGCCTGCGGAGTTGTTGCTGTCGTCAAGCTTGACTCTGATGCCTGCTTTTTTGAGTTCAGCCATAAGTTCATCGCACTTTTCAAGTACGCCGGGCTTATGCTGAGCAACGGGAATTATAACAGCCTGAATGGGAGCTACTGCCGGAGGAAGAACAAGACCGTTGTTGTCTCCGTGTGTCATAATGATTGCGCCTATGAGTCTTGTTGTCATACCCCAAGAGGTCTGATGGGGATATTCGGGCTTGTTTTCCTTGCTCTGATACTGAATACCGAATGCCTTTGCAAAGCCGTCACCGAAATAGTGTGAAGTACCTGCCTGAAGAGCTTTACCGTCGTGCATAAGGGCTTCAATTGCATAGGTTGAAACTGCACCTGCAAACTTGTCGCTTTCTGTTTTTTTACCTTTTACAACAGGAATTGCCAAATATTTTTCGCAGAAATCGGCATAAACATTAAGCATTTTTTCTGTTTCTTCGATTGCTTCTTCAGCTGTTGCATGAATTGTGTGACCTTCCTGCCAGAGGAATTCTCTTGAACGAAGGAAGGGACGTGTTGTTTTTTCCCAACGTACAACGCTTACCCATTGGTTGTAAAGCTTGGGAAGGTCTCTGTGAGAGTGAATAATGTTTGCGTAGTGTTCACAGAAAAGTGTTTCCGATGTGGGACGAACGCAAAGTCTTTCTTCAAGCTTTTCACTGCCGCCGTGGGTTACCCATGCAACTTCAGGAGCGAAGCCTTCAACATGGTCCTTTTCTTTCTGAAGGAGAGATTCGGGAATGAACATAGGCATACATACGTTTTCGTGCCCCGTTTCTTTGAACATACCGTCAAGAATTCTCTGTATGTTTTCCCAGATAGCATAGCCGTAAGGGCGGATAACCATACAGCCCTTTACGCTGGTGTATTCAATAAGCTCAGCTTTTTTAACAATGTCGGTATACCACTTGGCAAAATCTTC
>CAYUVR010000012.1:0-45450 GCA_964448225.1 uncultured Faecalibacterium sp.
TACCGATTGTCTTTACCACTTGTTTTCAAAACCTTCGTTACGGCACCTCATCATTTAAGAAAGATGTCTTTTTTATCAACTGTATTATCAATAAGCGAAATCTGAGAAGTAAAGATAGTTATCGAGAACTGCAGTACCTACCGCACTCAAGCCGAATACCTTACCGCTGTTAATTTTAATAAGGATATGCATATAGTGATCAAGAGAAACTATCTGATCATTTTCGGGATTATAAATCAGTTCTGCTGTGCAATCATAATAAGTCAGATCAAAATCTATGTCTTTAACAACAAATTTTACTGCAGAATCATTCTTAAGAGTGTTATGAACATCTGCCAGTATAATCGGGGTGAACAATGAGCCCACTGCATTGTCACAGCTTGTTGCACCTTCGGGTGGAGGTTCCGGATTATCCTCATCGTTGAGAACAATAGTGATTTTCACATTGCCGTCTGCCTGCTTTGTGCAGTTGGCAGATTTAATTTTACTTGCATCTGTAAGCAGACAACCCTTTTCAACTTTATAAACCGGGAACCAATACATATCATTGCCTTTTTCACGGATTTCCGGATTAGCACGTGCGTCTTCCTCAGTTGTAAAGAACAAGGAAGCAAGGGGCAGAATTTTGTTAAATACTCCGCCTTCAAAATTAACCTTATCTTCAGGAATTACCTGATATTCCACCTTCTTATGGGCGGGACCTTCCGACTTTGCTTTATCCATAACCTGTGTATACTTAGCAAGAATCTCAGCCGGAGTTGAAGGAAGTGCATTTTCGGTTGAAGCAGCAGTTGTGGGTTCAGCAGCTGCTGTTGTGCTTTCGCCTGACGGAGTCTCTGTAACAACGGGAGGCTGCGTGGTTGCAGGTGCTTGAGTTGCTGCCTGAGTCGGAGTCTGTGTCGGTGCAACAGTATTGTTTACAGCGGTTTGTACATTTGGAATTTTAACAGTAATAACTTTGCCTTCTGATTTAGCTCCAAGCAAGAAAGCCAATGTAAAAACAGCACAGCCTATTACCGCCAGCATTGAAGTTAAAAAAATTTCATCCTTTTTCATTTGATTTTCTCCTTTTTCATTTAATTTTCTCCTTTTTCATTTAATTTTCTCCTTTTTTATTTTATCACCTTTCATAACTCTTTTCAATAGGCAAAATTAAAAGCCATATAAGAAAGAGTCATAAATTTACATATCAAATAAGCTCATCTGTCTTGTTTCAGGCAAATCTCTGAACGCACCAACCTGACGGAGAGCTTCTATTGTGGAGGACGATGCATTTGCTTTTTGAGCGAAATCGTCAATTGAAACAAACTCCGCTCCGTCTTTTCTTGCTTCCATAAGGGCAATTGCCGCATTTTCACCAACACCGGAAAGTGCGCCGAAGGGCATACGGATTTTGCCGTCCTCAATCTGATATACGGTGGCATGGGATTTATAAATATCAACAGGAAAAAACTCAATGCCTCTTGCCATCATTTCGTTGACAACCTGCAGGGTGGGATACATATTAAGCTCCTTGGGCTGTGCATCCTTGCCTTTGTGCTTGATATCTGCCATTCTGCGTTTGATGGCATCTCTGCCCTGAAGAACAGTCACCGCCTCAAGGTCACCGCCACGGACGGTCATAAATGCAGCATAATATTCAACCGGATAATAGATTTTGTACCAACCAAGTCTCAATGCCGCACTGACGTAAGCTGCAGCATGAGCCTTCGGGAACATATATTTGATTTTCATACAGGACTCAATATACCAATCTTCAACTCCGTTATCCTTCATCGCCTGAATATGCTCTTCTGTCAGAAGTTTTGTGGCTTTACCCTTACGGACGATTTCCATAATTTTGAAAGCCGTACTTGGCTCAACACCCTTATGCATAAGATAAACCATAATATTGTCTCGCGTACCGATAACCTCTGAAATCGTACAGATTCCGTCTTTAATAAGTTCCTGTGCATTACCGAGCCATACGTCCGTACCGTGAGAAAGACCTGAAATCTGCAACAAGTCAGAGAAATTCTTAGGTCTTGCATCAAGAAGCATCTGAATAACGAAAGGTGTACCCATTTCCGGAATTGAAAGCGTACCGGTCGGACAGTCGATATCCTCTGCGGTCACTCCCAAGGGCTCAGGGCTGAGAATAAGCTCATACACCTTCGGGTCGCAGATGTCTGTTTCCATAACAGGGATACCCGTAAGGTCTTCAAGGTGCTTATAAAGTGTGGGAACATCATGACCAAGATTATCAAGCTTCAATATTGTATCGTGAAGTGCATGGAAGTCGAAGTGAGTTGTTCTTGTGTCACTTTTATAGTCATCGGCAGGGTGCTGAACGGGTGTGAAGTCTGAAAACTCAAATGAATTTGGTACAACAACCATACCACCCGGATGCTGACCTGTTGTTCTTTTGACTCCGGTACAACCCCTTGTGAGTCTGTCCTCTTCTGCCTTTGAAACAACGATGTTTCTTTCCTGCAGGTATTTTTTAACATAGCCGTAAGCGGTTTTGTCCGCAACAGATGCTATAGTACCCGCTTTGAAAACATAACCGTCACCAAAAAGAGTTTCGGTATAACGGTGAGCTCTTGACTGATATTCACCCGAGAAGTTAAGGTCGATATCAGGACTCTTGTCCCCCTTGAAGCCAAGGAATGTTTCAAAAGGAATGTCGTGTCCGTCTCTTGCCATTGGAGCTCCACATTCCGGACAGTCCATCGGCGGAAGGTCATAACCCGAGCCGACCTCACCCTTGAGGAAAAACTCGGAGTATTTGCATTTCGGGCAACGGTAATGAGGTGCAAGCGGGTTAACCTCAGAAATGCCCGAAGCATTGGCAACATAAGATGAGCCGACTGAACCTCTTGAGCCAACGTGATAGCCATGCTCTTCAGAGTTTTTGACAAGCTTTTGTGCAATCATATAAAGAACACCAAAGCCGTGCTTGATAATTGATGTCAGCTCTTTATCAAGCCTTTGAGCAACATATTCGGGAACAGGGTCACCGTAAAGACTCTTGGCCTTTTCCCAGCAAAGTCTTGTCAGTTCTTCATCTGCACCTTCAAGATATGGCGGATAGTTACCGGAAGGAATGGGAATGATTTTTTCAATCATATCCGCAATCTTGTTAGTGTTTGTAATAACGATTTCCTTTGCGGTTTCTTCACCGAGATAATCGAATTCAGAGAGCATTTCCTCTGTATTTCTGAAATAAAGCGGTGCTTGTTGGTCCGCATCGGAGAAGCCCTGACCGGCCATAAGAATTGCTCTGTATTTTGCATCGCCGGGGTCAATGAAATGAACGTCGCAGGTTGCAACAGTCATTTTGCCGAGAGCGTCGGCAACGTGAATAACCTTGCGGTTGAAGTTTCTGATATCCTCAACGCTTTTAACATCGGGAAACTTTTCAGAACGAAGCATATATTCATTGTTGCCACAGGGCTGAATTTCAAGGTAGTCATAGAAGGAAGCGATTTTCAGTATTTCCTCGTTGCTTTTGCCTTCTGCAATAGCTCTGTAAACTTCACCCGCTTCGCAGGCTGAGCCGATGATGAGACCTTCTCTGTGCTTAATAAGTTCGCTTTTAGGAATAATCGGTCTTCTGTGGAAATATTCAAGGTTTGAAAGTGTAATCAGTTTATAGAGATTTTTAAGACCTGTAAGGTTACGGACAAGGATAATCTGATGGAAATACTTGTTTTTGCCCTTTTTCCAGTCAGCAAAACTAATTTCCGTATCGTCCATAAAATAACCTTCCATACCGTAGATTATTTTAATCTTGCCCCCTGCCGCCGCAACAGCTTCGGGAAATGCCTGAACAACACCGTGGTCTGTGATTGCAATAGCTTTGTGTCCCCAGTCAATTGCTCGTTTGACAAGCACCTTTGCATCGGTCATACCGTCCATCATTGACATCTTTGTATGAAGATGCAATTCAACTCTTTTTTCTTCGCTGTCATCGGTTTTTGGAATTTTATCAACAAGACTGATGGCTCTGGGCGAAATAACATTTTCACCCGAGAATTTGTCAAAAGCAAGGTCACCCCTTACCATAACCGTCACACCGTCTTTGACCTTTGAAAGAATTGCATCGCAGTTTTCTTTTCTTTCAAAGACCTTGCAGGTATAAGCGTATGTACCGTCTGTAATGTTAAAGGTTATAATATTACTTCTGCCGTCTCTTGTTTCTCTTGACTCAAAAGAGAAAACATCGCCCCAAACAACGCAGGAGCCGTCCTCCGGTGTGATTTCATAAAGCGGCTTGGGATTTTTTGTAATCTTATTTCCGTAAATCGGTCTTGCTGTTTCAAGATAAAGAGGGATACCCTCAACGATTTTGTGTTCTTTTTCCTTGGGAGCATAAACCTCCTGAGGATCAAAACCTTTGGCAATAAGATTTTCTTCCTCGGCTTTTTTCTGAAAAGCGGCAATCTGCTCATTGTCATAATCAAGCTCGGTAGCGCCGCAGAACTGAACTTCAATGTTTCTCGAAAAGCGTTTCATAACGATTCTCTGCATAAACTCTGCCGCAGAAACACCCTTGAGAATATCTCCACCGCCGTGAGTGAGTTCAACAAACAAGGTTTTGCCGTCAAAGCCTGCGTGGCTGCCCGCAAAAAATCCGTTTGTGGCGGCAATTGCAAGGTTTGCTTCGTGCGCAAGAGTTGAAAAATATTCTTCATTGAAGCACTCAGACGGCATTTTAGGCTCAATTGTAACCGAAGAAACATTCAGAAGATTTCTGAGATATTCTTCCGCCTTATCAGTAATTTTATATGTGACAAGAACGGGAAAAAAAGCATCTATTTCGATGCTCTTTTTTTCCATTGCTATTCTTACATTTTGTATTTGTGCATTTTCGAACGCTTCGTGCAGTCTTTCATAGGGAAAGATGCCGAAAAGCTCTTCAAATCTGTTACTCATTTACTGTCTCCGTTTTAAGTTAGCAAATATAATCCGAAATGTTTTTTAATGCGGATTTTCGCCGATTTACATTTTTTCGATTTCACTCATCAGCTCGCTTACGATATCTTCTTCGCTGACTTTTCTGAGAATTTCACCTTTCTTGAAGATAATGGCACAGCCGTCACCGCCTGCAATACCGATATCAGCTTCTTTTGCTTCACCGGGGCCATTGACAACGCAGCCCATAACAGCAACGGTGATATTCTTTTTCACGTCTCTGAGCTTCTGCTCAACCTCATTTGCAAGTCCTATAAGGTCGATTTTAGTTCTGCCGCAGGTCGGGCAGGATACAAGAGAAGGTGAACTTTTGTCAAGACCGATTGCCTTAAGAATATCCTTTCCTGCATACACTTCATTGACAGGGTCATCAGTAAGAGACACTCTGATTGTGTCACCGATGCCTCTTGTGAGAAGTGAGCCGATACCTACAGAGGACTTGATAAGTCCCATTCGTGCCGTTCCCGACTCGGTAACACCAAGGTGCAAAGGATAGTCACACATTTCGGCAACTCTCTCATAGGCTTCAATCATATTTATAACATTAGAGGACTTGATTGAAATGACGATATCGTCAAAATCGTATTTCTGCAGAAGTCTTACGTGATACATTGCACTTTCAGCCATAGCCTCGGGAGTAGGACCGCCGAAACGGACGAGAATATCCTTTTCAACAGAGCCGGAATTCACACCGATTCTGATAGGCACACCGTGCTGTCTGCATTTTTCTGCCACAGCTTTTACATTTTCATCTGCGCCGATGTTGCCCGGATTGATTCTAACCTTATCAACACCTGCATCAATGCTCATGAGAGCTAACTTATGGTTAAAATGAATATCGGCAACAATGGGTACTTTAACAGCATTTTTAAGCGCCTCAACTGTTCTGACTGCCTTTTCATCCGGAACAGCAACTCTGATGATTTCACAGCCTGCCTTTTCAAGTGCCTGAGCCTGCAAAACGTTGCCTTCTATATCGTGGGCGGGAATATTGAGCATTGACTGAACGGTGATTTTGCTCTCACCGCCGATATATATATCCCCTACCTTAATTTTTTTTGACTGTCTTTTCATATTGTTCTCCTCATTCAAAGGTTTAATAAAATCCTACTCCGGATACAATTTTCCAGATATCGCTGAAAGTTATAACCGCCATAAGTATAAGCAGAAGCACAAGCCCCGCTGCGTGAATCCAGGAAGCATATTTCTGCGGAATAGGTCTTCTTATTATAAGCTCAATTAACATAAAGAACAGATGACCGCCGTCAAGAGCAGGGATAGGGAGAAGGTTAAAAAGACCGATATTGATTGTTATCATAGCCATAAGCATAAACAGCTGTGACCAGTCAGTGGTGGCAACACTTTCTTCGGCAATATCCGTAATGACTGAAATTGTACCGACTGCACCTGTGAGCTCATTAAGACCGTAACGGCCACTGAGCATATCAAAAAGTGAGAGATAAACCATTCTGCCCATTGAAAAAGCATATCCGAAGGCAGATTCAGTCACGTTCAGAACATCCTTTTCTTCACCGAGAATGATGAAGTCAAAAACGGTCGCCGTAGCAAGGGTCACATCTTCAAAAGTGAGTTCTTCCTCCCCTCTTTTCACAGTGAAGTCATAGATATAATCTTCATCAGATTGAATCTGAGAAATAAGCGTGTCACTGTCCGGAGTTTCAACCCCGTTGACTGAGGTAATAATATCGCCGTCCCTGAAACCTGTCTTTTTCAGCTTTGCGCTGACAGAGGAAATTGAGCAGTCTTCGCTATATGCAAAGTTACCGCTTGTTCTTATTGTGAAAGGAACACCCTGCAGCTCCAGTTTTTCGCCGTCTCTTTCAACGGTGAAATCGTAGCTTCCCGTACCGTTTCTCTGCATAAGAAAGCTGATGTCATAATCTGAAAAGACTCTTTTGCCGTCAATTTCAATTATCTTGTCCCCTTCCTTCAAAGCAGAAGAGCTGACCGAGCCTTCATAGAACTGCAAAATCTGATTTGTGCCAACCAGATCCTCACTGCAAACAAGAAAGAAGCAGACAATGACACCTAAAATAAGGTTGAAGGTTGCACCTGCGGAAAGGATAATCATTCTTTTCCAGGTTTTCTGGTTACAATAAGCTCTCTTGTCATCACTTTCTTCCTCTTCACCCTCCATTGCAACAAAACCGCCGATGGGAAAAAGGCGAAGGGCATACTTCGTCTCCTTGCCTTGCTTTTTGAGGATTGTGGGACCCATACCAATAGCAAATTCGTTAACCTTGACTCCAAAGGCTTTTGCAAAGATAAAATGTCCCAGTTCGTGAATAAAAATAATCAGACCGAAAAAGAGAATTGCAATAATAATCGGCAATGCCTTTGTGGCAATTTCCGAAAAGCTCAAAAGTAAATTAAAGTCCATTTTGCCGCCATACAAGGGATTTTCCCTTGCCTTTCTTTTTATGAATTAACACTTTCTCTGACAATGCTTCTTGCCATTTCGTCAAAGGCAAAAACATCATCTAAAGTATAATTATCTTTTTTGTTGCACTTTTCCAAAGCAAGGCTGACTTTTTCAGCAATCTGCAAAAAGCCTATCTTGCCCTTGCGGAAAAGCTCATTTGCCATTTCATTTGCACCGTTTGCAACGCAAGGATAAAGCCCGCCCTTTTTGATTGCAGTTCTGCAAAGATTAAGACATTCAAAGGTTTCATAATCAGGCTTATAGAAGGTGAGATTCTGATAATCCCACAAATTAAGCTTTTTAACCGGTGACTCAAATCTTTCAGGGTAGGTGAGTGCATACTGAATAGGTATTCTCATATCAGGAACACCAAGCTGTGCAATAACTGAGTTATCATTATATTCAATGAGGGAATGAATAATACTTTCACGGTGCACCACAATATCAATCATATCGGGTGAAACATCGAAAAGCCATACCGCTTCAATAAGTTCAAGTCCCTTATTCATCATTGATGCGCTGTCAACTGTGATTTTTGCACCCATTTCCCAATTCGGGTGCTTAAGAGCCTGTGCCACAGTTACCTTTTCAAGCTCTGCTCTTGTTTTTCCGAAGAACGGCCCGCCCGATGCTGTTAATATAATTGACTTAAGCTCTGCCTTTTTATTCATACCCTGAAGGCACTGAAAAATTGCGCTGTGCTCGCTGTCAACAGGAAGAATGGCACAGCCTTTTTCCTTGGCTTTTTCCGTCACAATTTTGCCGCCTGCCACAAGAGTTTCCTTATTGGCAAGCGCAATATCCTTTTTTTCTTCCAATGCAGCCATTGTGGGCGCAAGACCTGCAATACCCACAATCGAGTTGAGCACAGTGTCACTTTCTGATGAGCAGGCACACTCAATTATGCCCTCCTTGCCCGAAAACACTTTTGTGTCGGTATCGGCAACAAGAGTTCTGAGAGTTTTTGCTGCATCTTCATTTGAAAGTGCCGCATATTTGGGCTTATATTTTCTTATCTGCTGTTCAAGAAGCTTATAATTACTGTCTGCCGTCAGAGCAATTACTTCATAATTTCTTTTATCGACAACATCAAGTGCCTGTGTGCCGATTGAACCTGTTGAACCTAAAATTGAAAGCTTTTGTGCCATAAAAAAGTCTCCTTTCTTATGATTGCTATTTTAAAGTCAGAACTTAAAGTGAAATTAAACGGATAATGCCGTAAAGCGTGGGGAGCACAAACACACAGGAATCAAAGCGGTCCATAATTCCGCCGTGGCCGGGAAGAAGCTGACTGTAATCCTTGATGCCGAAGTTGCGCTTGAGAACAGAAGCGGCAAGGTCGCCCATCATACTGACAAGTGAAAGTACAATGGAAATAGGAATAATGTATAAATATTTCATATTGCTGTCGCCGAAAAGACTGTAATCATAAAGGTTATTGCAGCCTATTGTGAAAAGATAAAGAATGAGCACATTGAATGCGGCAGCAATCACAACTCCGCCGATTGCACCTTCAACTGACTTTTTGGGGCTGATCACAGGTGCCATTTTATGCTTGCCGAATTTTCTTCCCACAAGATATGCAAAGGAATCGGTAAGCCATGAGCAGGCAAAGCCTAAACCTACAAAATATATACCCTCCTGATGGGTATAGCCTTCGAACCAATCTTCAATATTATTGAGTCTTAAAAAGCAAGAGAAGGCATAGGGAAGTGCCACCGAAGCAAAAAAAGCGGCAGATGCGTGGTTGAAAGTGATTTTTTTATTAAAGAAGACCGTCAGACTCATAAGAATAATCACATAGAAGCTGTAAAGCACAGAAACGCTCGGCAGAGCAATGTTGAAGCCGACCGCAAGCACGCTGAAACAGCTCACTGTGCAAGCCACGGTATATAAAATCTTGCTTTCATTGCCGACAGCCCTGACCACCTCAAACGTTGCCATTGTTGCCAAAGCAGCAAGAACAACTGTCATTGCAGGCACAATGTCAAAAACAACCGTGAGCAAAAACAGAATAAGTCCGATAATGATTATAATTGTTGAGGCGGTTCTTTCGCCCTTGAAAAGTTTTTTCTTTTGTTTTGTTTCCATATCATTTTACCTTTCTTTGTTTCCGGTCAAAGCAATTCAAGCAAGCATCTTGTGATTGCTCACCGCATGGCAATACTTTCCCGAAAGAAAGCATCAAAGGAACTTTAATTATTATTTCTTATACACCGCCGAACCTACGGTTTCTTTTGCCGTATTCCTCAATTGCCCTGTCAAGGTCTGCCGGAGTATAATCAGGCCAGAGAACATCATCAATGAAAATTTCGGAATATGCACTTTGCCACAGAAGATAGTTAGAAAGGCGGTATTCACCGCTCGGTCTGATTATAAGGTCAGGGTCCGGCTGACCTGCGGTGTAAAGCCCCGCTGAAATCATCTCTTCCGTTATATCCTGCGGATTGATTTCACCATTCTTCACTTTCTGTGCGATATCTCTGACGGAGTAGACTATTTCGTCCCTTCCGCCATAGTTTACTGCAATGTTGATATACGTTTTATTTTTGTCATCGGACTTTTCTTCAACGGTATCCATAAGCTTGACAATATCCTTGGGCATACCTTCCCTTGAGCCGATAAAGCGGATATGATAGCCTGCTTCTTCATTTTCAAGAACACGCTGCTGCATTTCGTCAAGATATTTTCTCAGAAGGTTCATAATAGCTGTGACTTCCAATTTTGAACGCTTCCAGTTTTCCGTTGAAAAAGCATAAAAGGTAACATACTTGACTCCGATGTCCGAGCAGTACTGACAGATGGTTCTGAAAACCTCTGCGCCTACCTTGTGTCCCTCTGTTCTTTTGAGACCTCTTTGCTTTGCCCAACGGCCGTTGCCGTCCATAATTATCGCTATGTGTTCAGGCAGATTTCGGAACTTCTTTCCCATTTTTCGCCCTCCTTATAATAGGCAAAAAGGGACTGTCGAAGATAACAGTCCTCTTTTTTATTAAACTAAATCAGATTTCCATAATTTCCTTCTGCTTTGCTTCGGAAATTGTGTCGATATCCTTAATGAAGTTATCTGTGATTTTCTGAATTTCCTTTTCGCCGTTCTTAAGGTCATCTTCTGTGATTTCAGATGCCTTCTTCATAGCTTTAAGCTTTTCAAGACAGTCACGGCGGATTGAACGAACTGCAACCTTTGAGTTTTCGCCGATTTTCTGAATATCCTTGACAAGTTCCTTACGTCTGTCCTCCGTGAGGGGCGGAAAAGTAAGTCTGATTACTGAGCCGTCATTTTGAGGATTGATGCCGATATCGGAAGTCTGGATAGCCTTTTCAATTGCTTTAAGCACCGACTTGTCCCAGGGCTGAACAACAAGAACTCTTGCTTCTGCCACAGAAACTGAAGCGAGCTGGTTAATCGGAGTTGCTGTTCCGTAATAGTCAACGGATACCCTATCAAGAATCTGGGGGTTTGCTCTGCCGGCACGGATTGCACCGTATTCACTCTGGAGAGCGTTGATGGTTTTGCCCATCTTTGTTTTAGCGGTTTCGTATACTGTCTTCATAATTCAGTCCTCTTTCTGTTTGTTTTGATATATGTATTACTTTTATTCTTTTACAACTGTACCGATGTTTTCACCCTGAAGCGCTCTTACGATATTCTGCGGGTCATCAAGATTGAAAACAAGAATTGAAATGCCGTTATCTCTGCAAAGTGAAGCGGCTGTGCTGTCCATAACCTTAAGGCCCTTTGAAAGCACTTCGGAATGAGTGAGCTCATCAAACTTGACTGCATCGGAAAACTTGTTGGGGTCTTTGTCATAAACACCGTCAACATTGGTTGCCTTGAAGATAATTTCGGCATCAATTTCAGCAGCTCTGAGTGCCGCCGCTGTGTCAGTTGAGAAGAAGGGATTACCTGTTCCGCAACCGAAAATGACAACCTGACCGTCATTCAGATATTCAACAGCCTTTCTTTTCGTGAAAACCTCTGCAACCTGAGGCATTGAAAGTGCTGTGAGCACCTGAGCTTTTACGCCGAGCTGTTCGAGTGTATCCTGTAAAGCAAGTGAGTTGATTGCGGTTGCAAGCATACCCATCTGGTCTGCTCTGGGTCTGTCCATTTCACCGCTGCTGCGACCTCTCCAGAAGTTTCCGCCGCCTACAACAATACCAATCTGCGCGCCCATCTGAGTACATTCTTTGATAACCTTGCAAACTGTGGTAACGGTGTCAAAATCAAGTCCCTTGCCTTCTGCGCCGGCAAGAACCTCGCCTGAAAGCTTCAGGAGAATTCTTTTATATTTGCTTTGCATAGTGAGTATCCTCCGAAAAGTATTTTCTTAATTTATATTTTACTAAATATCTTACAAAGTGTAAAGTCTTTTTCAGCTTTTTCTTCAGATAATTTTAATCTTTTCGATGTTCTCCGTCGCACTTTCTGCATCAAAGCGGATAAGCTCCAGTCCCTTGACATTTTCTGCATAAAGTCCGTGAGCATAACTGTCACAGATATTGCCGAAAAGAGCCCTACTCTTTTCTATCGTAACATTCTCTGCATTTTTGATGAAGAAACAGGAGTTTTCACTTTCCATAATGCCCACATCAATTCCGGGACGAAGGTCGTAAATGCCGCAGTTCCACTTTGAGGTTTTCGTAAGCTCAACACTTACCTTTTCAAAGCTGACATTTTCAATCATATTATCTTGTGTTCCGTGAACAAGAACACCGTTTTCGCCCTTACAGGTGATGTTGAAGAATCGGACATTCCTGATGTGACCGCACTTTGTGTTTGTGTCACGTCTGAAAGCGGTGATTGCAACAGGCTCTGCACTTCCCCACCAATCGGGACAAAAGCGTCTTGTTTCAATAATGATGTTGGAAAAGCTGACATTTTCAACATTTCCGCCGTCTCTTATCTGAATTGAAAGACCTCTGTTACTGTTTGAAATTGTGCAGGAATCAACAATAACATTTCTGAAGTCACCCACACCCTCGGTTCCGATTTTGATTGCGGCAGAGGTTGAAGTGAGAGTACAGCCGCTGATAATAACATTTTCCGTCGGGCCGTATTCACTGTTGCCTTTTGAAGTCTTGAGGCAGATGCAGTCATCGGCGCAGGTCACGTGACAGCCGATAATTCTTACGTTTGAGCAATGGTCAGGGTCAATTCCGTCGCTGTTTGCAACATCCAAGGGATTGAGAATGCGGATATTTGAAATCAGCACATCGTCACAGCCGGCAGGATGAAGTGTCCAGAAGGGTGCATCCTTGATTGTGACGTCCTTGACTGTGATGTGATTGCTGTTTTCAATATAAATCGTTGTGGGTCTCGGATAGAAATTACCCGTTACATAGTATTCGCTTTTTCTTTCAACAAAAGCATAGCAGTTGGCGTCAATAACACCCTCACCGCTGATTGCGGCACCGTGTGCGCCGTAGCCGTAAATGAAAGCAAAGGACGGTTTGCCCGTTACCGGATTTCCCACAAGGGCAGTTTTCGGGTCATTGATTGTTTCGCAAGGTCTGATATAAGAATCAATGTCTGCGCTTGCCTTGATTGTTGCACCCTTTTGAAGATGAAGTTCAACATTTTCTTTCAGCTGAACCGAATGGCTGTAATACTTTCCGCTTTCAAGAATAACTGTGCCTCCGCCGTTTGCGGCGCAGTCATCAATTGCTTTCTGAATCGCTGCACCGTCATCAGTAATACCGTCTGCTGCTGCACCGTAATTTTTAACATTATATAATTTCATAATCTTTTATTCCTTTTTTTATATTTTTTCAAGCTTTGCATAGTTTGCCATAAGCTTCTTTGTACCCGATGTTTCAAAGGCAATTTCAAGCATTGAGTCATTACCCATAGGCTTACTTGAAACAATAACGCCCTTGCCGAAGACCTTGTGATGAACTGCATCGCCCGAATTGAAAGATATCTTCGGGGCTTCGGGTGTTTTTTTTGTGGCTGCTCTCTGCTTTGAAAGATAACCGTTGCCCTGATATACCGTGCGTGAACTTTCTCTTTCATAATCACCTCTGACGAGTGCTTCAAAGGACATTTGTGAGGTTTGCTGTCTGCCCACTTTTTCGGTCAGAGCCTCGGGAATTTCAACAATAAATCTTGAGGGCAGATTTCTTGATGTTGTACCGAAAAGCATACGCATTGATGCGTGAGAAAGATAAAGATTCTTTTTCGCCCTTGTGATACCTACATAAGCAAGGCGGCGTTCTTCTTCAATATCTTCATTTGAATACATACTCTGAATTCCCGGGAAGATGCCCTCCTCCATACCGGGAATGAAAACAACGGGGAATTCGAGACCCTTTGCCGAGTGAATCGTCATCAGCACCACCGCATCGGTCTGTGCGTTATAGTTATCAATGTCGGTCATAAGGGCAACTTCCTCCAAAAAGCCTGAAAGAGTTGCTTGCTCATTTTCCGTTTCGTATGTCACAAGGTTAGAGATAAGCTCGGTGATATTCTCAATTCTTTCGCTGCCCTTCTCCTTATCCAGACGAAGGTGACTGAGATATTCTGTCTTCTCGAGTATCTTTTTGAAAAGCTCGTCAAGACTGAGAGAATCAACATAAGTGCGAAGCTCATCAATAAGGTCTGTGAACTCCATCAGCTTTTTTGCACTTCTCTTGAGACTTTCATATTCGTCAGCACTCTTGAACACCTCATAAAGAGTAAGTCCAAGGCCTGTTGCAATTTCCGAGGCCTTGTTGACAGTCGTATCACCGATACCTCTTTTGGGCACATTGATGATTCTGCGAAGTCGCATATTGTCATCGGGATTATTGACAACGGTGAGATATGCAATTGCATCACGGATTTCTGCTCTTTCGTAGAAACGGTGGCCACCGATAATACGGTAAGGAATGCCCGCTTTGACAAGTGTTCTTTCAATGGAGTTGGACTGAGCGTTCATTCGGTATAAAACTGCGTGGTCACTGAAGCCGAACTTGCCTGAGCTTACGTTTTCTTCGATTGTGTCAGTGATAAAACGTGCCTCATCACTTTCGTCATAGGCATTGTTTATGACAACCTTGTCACCGCCGCCGTTGGCAGTCCAGAGATATTTGCCCTTTCTCTTTTTGTTGTTTGAAATAACCTCATTTGCAACGTCGAGAATCGTCTGTGTTGAACGGTAATTCTGTTCAAGACGGATAATACTTGATTCTGCATATCTGTGTTCAAAAGAAAGGATATTTTCAATCGTTGCACCTCTGAATCGGTAAATACTCTGGTCATCGTCACCCACGACACAGATGTTTCTGTGTCCGCCTGCAAGAAGCTCTGTGAGTCTGTACTGAGCGTGGTTTGTGTCCTGATACTCGTCAACCATAATGTATTTGAATTTACGCTGATAGTAATCTCTGATTTCAGGATTCTGTTCGAGAAGTCTTACAGTGTTATAAATAATATCGTCAAAGTCCATTGCGTCACTCTTTTTAAGTTCACTCTGATACATTGAATAAACCTTGGCAATCTGGCTTTTTCTCGCATCCTTACCCTTTGACGCATCTTCCGCATATTGGTCAGGTGAAATCATACAGTCCTTTGCGTTGCTGATTTCGTTGATAATTGTTTTGTAGGAAAGTGTGCCTTCACTGATGCCGAGCTGACGCTGACACTCCTTGACAAGACGCTTTGAATCATCGGAATCGTAAATAGTGAAGCTTTTGCTGTAGCCGAGAACTTCACCGTCACGGCGAAGAATTCTTACGCAGCTTGAGTGAAAGGTTGATGCCCATATATCTGACGCTTCTTTTTCGCCAAGCATTTGTTCAAGTCTTTCTTTCAGTTCATTTGCCGCCTTATTTGTGAAGGTAATCGCCAAAATCTGCCAAGGTCTTGCAGGGTCAACCGAAAGCAAATCTTCAATGTCAAAAAGTACACTTTCATCGCCGTCAAGATATCTTTTCATATTTTCGATATCTCTTTCGGTAGGCTCAAAGTCAACCTGCTTGCTTTCATAAGCGTTGCCGTATTTGACAATATTCGCAATTCTGTTAACGATAACGGTGGTTTTTCCGCTGCCTGCGCCGGCAAGAATAAGGACAGGTCCTTTGACCTGAAAAATCGCCTGACGCTGTTTATCGTTCATATTATGAAAATCACGTTCAATGATTTTTTGTCTGAGTTCAAAAAATTCTTTTGATGCCATTTTAAATACCTCAAAACTGTTCGTAATTATGATAATTTTACATTATATTGAGAAAAAAAACAACAGTAAAAGACAAAATATACGATTTATTTGTGTTAAAAAACTTTGTTGACAAGAAAGAACTTAAACTGTACAATGTTATAAGTTGGCAGGTGTAGTCATAAACAGCCTCAAAACGTTAATTTTAAATGTTTTCTGACGAAGTTTCGGGATAAAATATACCCCCTTAATTTATCACACTCGCCGATTTAAGTACAAAAAAAGCAGGGAGAAAAGAAAAATGTCAATTGAAAAAGTCAGAGCATATATGAAAAACTACGGCTATGAAGATAAAATTCTTGAATTCACCGTTTCAAGTGCTACTGTTGAACTGGCAGCGAAAGCACTCAACACAGAAGGTGCGAGAATTGCAAAAACGCTCTCCTTCCTGGTTGATGAAAAAGCAACTCTTATTGTTGCCGCAGGAGATGCAAGAATTGACAACAAAAAATTCAAAGCACTTTTTCACCGGAAAGCAAAAATGCTTTCTCCCGAGCAGGTTGACGAGCTTATCGGACACTCCATCGGCGGTGTTTGTCCCTTTGGTGTGAATGAGGGTGTCGCAGTTTATCTTGACGAAAGTCTTAAAAGATTCCCTACGGTCTTTCCCGCTTGCGGCAGCAGCAACAGCGCAATTGAACTGACTATCCCCGAACTTGAAAAGCTTTCCGGCTTCATTTCCTGGGTTGATGTGAGCAAACTGCCTGAAGCGTAGTTTCAACATAAGCAAATACAAAGCTCAGCAAAAATGCCGAGCTTTGTTTGTTATTTAAACTTTTGATGCCATTAAAGCCATATATCTTTCTTCGAGTTCTTCATAATGAGTGTAATTCTTTGCCTGAGTTATGAGACTTCCCGCTTCTCTGTAGGGCTTGGTGGCTCTGTTATAAACAGAATCAGACTTAAGATAAGCTTTCAGTTCACGTCTTACTGCCAGACTTTCGGCAAAGCCTGAGGTTTCTCTGTTTTGAAGTTCCTCTTTGGCTTTTTCGTCGGGAGCTTTCAAGTTTTCCGAGCCGTATTTGTTAATAAGATATGCAGATTCTTTTTTTGCTTTTGCAAGTTTAATCGCATCCGAACGGATTTCCTTTTCCGTCTTGCTCCTCTTAGGCAAGCTTTTCGCTTCTTTCAGCTCCTGCTTTGCGTTTTCATAAAGATAAAGCGGGCCTCTTGCAAAGGTGTTTTCAGCCTCTGCCAAGCGCTTCTTTCCTGCTTCGCCGGAAAACTTATTAAGATCTTCCATAATGGTGGCAGCTCTTTCAATAGCAAGATTGGTTTCTTTTGTATCTTTGATACTCTTTTTAGCGCTCTTAATCGCCTCGTGCCTAAGCATTTTTTCTTCTTCGCTGCCCTTTGGCATTTTCTTTGCCGCCGTCAGCGGTGATTTGTCAACTGTCAGCTTTTCTTTTCCGTAAAGCTCTCTTGCCTGATATATTATTTCCATTGCCTCTTCAAGTTCTTCGTCATCTAACACTCCGAGACCGTGATTTTCAAACATAGCACGGATTCTTAACACGGCAACATAAGCTTTGTGCTTGTTTTCTGTAAGATCATAGAAACAGAATGGAACAAGATTAAGAAATGCGCCAACAGCAGAACAGATAATAAGCACTTCAAAAAGATTGTTTCTGATTGCGTCATCATAAAGAACATTGTAATCTTCAAGAAGTCCCATCTTTTCATATACTGCCGGATAGAATGTACCTGTAAAGAAGCTTATAACCGTACCAATCATACCGAGAGGGCCGAAAAGTCCGTCAACTCTTACTCCGGTTTTCCATTGGTGGTAGTCCCTCATATCGGCGCTGATGTTATGCTGCACGATGTTCCAGAAAGTGTTGATGAAGGTATTGAAATACCAAAGAACACAAATCAGCACAAGGTTTTTGTATGTAAAATACAGAGCAATAAGAACAATAACATTTATTGAGTTGGCAGTTATAAGAAGATTTCTCTTACCCATAGCCTTGATGGCAACGGGAGCCAGAAGCATTGACCATAATGCCGCATTGCCTATAATCGTGTTGGCAAGGCCCAGAGATGCTGCATATTCACCGTTATGTGAATAAACAAAAGACCAACCGAGAACAACACCGTAGCCTGATTCGAGAAACAGAACCCAAGCCGCCGCCTGAATAATCCAGTAATACTTGTTTTTTGCAACCTCTCGTATGGCATCAAACATTCTGACGGGCTCAGGTTTCTTTTTTGGCAGAATGAGCCTTTCTTTGACCTTGCGGAAAAAGATTGTGTTCAATATAAGTCCTATTACAGTAAATACGGGATATATTATTCTGTAAGTCCAGATGTTGTTAAGACCCCATGTCCAACCGGCTATCATGGGAATGAAAAGATTGGTGAGCGTGGGAGCAAGAGAATATATCACCTGAGATATACTCATAACTGTTGCTCTTTCCTGAGCATTCGGAGTTATAATCTGCTGAAAATAGTCATAGCTTTCTGTGTAAAAGCTCAGAAAAACATTCAGAAGAAGATACATCACTTCAACCACAACGGCCTTTGTGATATAATCCCAGTTCTCATAAGGCAGCCAGACGAAAATCAGAGAAATAAGAACTATCGGGAAAGAGGTTCGTCTGATAAACGGTAGAAACTTGCCGCCTTTCAAATGGTGGTTATCATAATACCAGCTGCGGAAAATTCCCATGGGCATACCGATAAAATTTGCAACAATAAGCATAATCTGCAAATCCATCGGTTTCAGGCCTATACACGCACCCACAAGGAAATTGGAGGCATTGAGTGCTATCGTTGAAGCCAGGGTCTTTGTCCAATATGCGCCAAAGCCTGCACCACTGAGGGCAGCAACTTCCTTATAAGGCACATAGTTGCCTTTAGGCGGAACATTCCAATACTCTTTGGCAAGGTGCACAACATTTTTTGCTTTTTCTGCTATTGTTGGTTTTGACATTTTCTCCATTAGTTAATCCCCCGGTATAATTCAATAAAAATTCAAATTATCTTACAGTTTTCTGTTGTTTTGACGGTTTACCACTTTCTGAAGTGTCTTCTTATTCTTGTAATAAGAGACAGAGGAAAACCGAAAGCATCTTCACCGTTTGCAATTTCGCTGAGCGTGAACTTCTGAATTGCAATAAGGCTGTTGGGAAGAGCCTCATAAAGCAGCACTATTTCACCGCTTTTCAGAATATCCAATGATGAATAAGCATAGAAATTGTCTTCTTTGCCTTTTATGCCCTCGGTGATAACACGCTTTTGCTTAAGCCACTTGATTTCGTCGCCGTTTATTTCGCCCAAGGTGATTACGCCGCCGTAGCGGACACTTTTTTTCTGATAATTACCGGAAGGACAGGAGGCAACGATATACCTCTTGCTTTTATCCATATTTTCAGCATACGGGAAGTTTTCACTATGCGGCGGCAATAAAAGAAATGACTTCTGACAGCGTACCGCAGAAAGGCCTGTGCTGTCGGTCTTTTCCCAGCTTTCACCGCCGTCACGGCTTAAAGACATCGGTGTTTTATCAAGCATAATCTGACGTCCGAAGCAGAAAATTGTTCCGTCTTCGTTCTCAATAAGCTGAGTTTCATCGATGTTTTTGCTGCATTCGCTTCTGTGCCATGTGATGCCCTCATCATCAGAATAAATCACGAAGGTATCCTTGAGATTATAAACAGGCACAAGGATTCTTCCGTTTTTCTTTTCATCCTTCTGATATTGCAGTTTAATTGCCACTCCCGGCCCGGTGCCAAGGAAAATCTCATTATCAAACTTAACCTGCGGTGTAATATCAACAGGCTGACTCCATGTGTCACCCAAATCTGAGCTTTTCATCATAAAAAGATGCATTGTAGGCATTATACTGAGAGGTGCTGCCTTTGTTTCAATGCAAGAATAAGCCGAGTATTCGTCCCCGTTTTTGTCCGGAGATACTGTTCTTTTCACAACACTTTGAGGTGTATCCGCTGAAAACTCAGGTCTTTTGATGTTAAGAAACACATTGCCCACATAGATATCCTTGCAGTTTTCCTCCGTGGGGAACAAGGGCGGACAAGATTTTATATATTCACCGTCTTCCACGGCATAATACATATCACCGATTGTTTCAAAGGAATACTCCCCGCTGTGATTTTCGGGAAGATAATATTTTGTTTTTTCGCCCTCCGGAGTGTAAATCCAGCCTTTTTCTCTGACTGTATATGCAAGGTTCTTATCTTTCACTCCGCCGCCTTCGGCTTTGAATTTTTCACTGTAAAGTGCAAGATATTTTTTGCCGTCAATTTCTATGTATCCGCTGCCTTCTTCAAGCCAGTTTTTCTGCATAATGGCCTTTGATTCGGGGAAAACATCCACCACCATCACAATATCTCCGCTTTCACATTGGCACATAACAGGGTCAATGGCAAAAGATGATGCAAAATCTGTTTTGCATTGGGGAGCTTTTGCAACCGGTGGCGAAAATACGGTTTTCATTTCGCCGAAGGATTCAGCTCCGTCGTCACTTATTCTCAAAACAGTCTGAATTCTGCCGTGATCCATTCCGCTTTCGGAAATGTCACACATACCAAGAACACGCTGTCTGCCGTCTTTTCCGACGGGACAGATAAGTGACGGTATTCTGTAAGAAAGTCCTTCATAGCTGTTTTTTGCCTCGGAAAGGTCAGGAGTAAAATTATCTTTTGAATTTTTACCCGCAAACAACTGATAATATTTGTTTTTCATAATCAGTCCTCGTCTTTATTCGGGAATAAAGTTGCACCAATCATTTCAGGAGCAAGGATGCTTTTGAGTCTGTTTGACATAACCTTTGCTCTGACGGAAATGTCAGGATCCCAGGCACTTTCATCTGCCATTTTTATGCCGAGAGATTCAAGGAAAGGTCTCTGATTTCTGACTCTCGCCTTGAAGTCCTCGTAATTCTTATATTTGTTGAGAGTCCAGCCTGTTTCTGCAACGGCAATCAATCTCGGGAAGCACATATAGCAAAGTCTGTCAAAATCTTCAACAAATTCTGTCCATATCGGAGCTTCAACGCCAAGAACATTCTGTCTGCCGATGTAATCAAGCTTTTCAAGCCAAGGGTTGAGACTGTATGTTTTTTTAAGCGGTGTCATACCGTATTCATAGTCAAGATAGTAGTGGTAAAAATCTTCAACAATAATTTTTCCGCCTGCATTGGCATATTCTTCACTTTTGTGTTTTTTGTCCATCCAGTCGCATATAATCGTATTATTGTTGAGTATGCCTGAATTGAGGCTTTCGTTCCAGGCAAGAGCCTTTTTGCCTTTAGATTCAAGGTATGTAATCACTCTGTTAGCAAACCAACCCTGAAGCTCCTCCTCATTCCTAAGGCCTTCTTCCTTGATACGTGCCTGACATTTGGGGCAGCTGCACCAACGTGCCTTTGGAGCTTCGTCGCCGCCGATGTGGATATATTCACCGGGGAAAAGCTCCATAACCTCATCGAGAATACCGAAGCAGAAATTGAACACGTCTTCGTTGCCTGCACAAAGAATGTTCTTATAAATTCCCGCCTGCATTTCAACGCCTGTCTGCTTTCCTCTGCAGGAAAGTTCGGGATAAGAAGCGATGATTGCTGAGGTGTGACCGGGCATATCAATCTCGGGAATTACGTCAATATATCTTTCCTTACAAAAATCGATAACTTTTTTGATTTCTTCCCTTGTGTAATAGCCGCCGTATTTTGACATATTGGGATTGCCGAAGCCGTGACCGTAACGGTATGAACCGATTTCGTTGAGACGGGGATACTTTTCACTTTCGATTCTCCAGCCCTGGTCGTCACAAAGATGCCAATGGAAGGTATTGAACTTAAATCTTGCAGCAGCAGCAATATATGCCTTGATTTCATCGATAGTCTGCATATGTCTTGCAGAGTCAATCATAAAGCCTCTGTAAGAAAAAGCAGGAAGGTCAATGATTTTGCAAATCGGAGCTTTTCCGCTTTCTGCAATCTGCTCAAGGGTAAGCTTTGCATAGTATTTGCCCTTTTTACCCTTTGTGGTGATTATGGTTTCACCGTCGGTAATTTCAATGCAGTAGTATTCATCGGGATAGTGCTTATTTGTTTTGTATTTCACCTTGTTTTCTGAAAGCCACACTTCCCCGCCGTAAAACTCCACGGTATTGGGTCTTGGAATAACATTTAAAGTCATATTGACACCTCGTTTCTTCATATTCTATTTTATTATACTTTATCGTGATATTTTTTTCAATAGTCTGGGAGTGATTTAGTGGCATATATACTTAACCTTTTGTGCGGTATAGGGTTGTTTATTTTCGGTATGAGCACAATGAGTGAAGGCACGGAAAAAGCCTTTGGTGCCGGGCTGAAAAATATGCTGTCTGCAATGACAAACACAAAAGCAAAAGCCATCGTCACAGGTACGGTTGTGACAGGGATTGTTCAAAGTTCATCGGCAGTCACGGTAATGGCCGTAAGCTTTGTTGAATCACAACTGATGAACCTTTCTCAGGCTACGGGCATCATCTTAGGTGCAAATATCGGCACAACAGTGACAAGCCTTCTGATTGCTTTCAATTTTTCCGATTTTGCGCCCTTCACCATTTTTCTCGGCACAGTTATGAAACTTATGGGCGGAGAAGAAAAAATCCGCCACCCGGGCGAAATACTTTTGGGTTTCGGGCTTCTGTTTCTCGGCCTCAATACAATGGGCAATGCCTTTTCGCATCTGAAAGACAATCAGGATTTTTTAAAATTCATCATTTCCTGCTCATCAGGCAAATTAAAAGGTATTCTTGCAGGTACTGTTATGACGGCAATTATGCAAAGTTCATCTGCAACCGTTGGTATTCTGCAAACCTTGTGTGAGCAAGGCCTTGTTGACACGGAAAGCGCAATTTATATTGTTCTGGGTCAAAATATAGGCACAGTTTTTACTGCGCTGATTTCTGCCGTTGGCAAAAGCAAAGCCGCAAAGCAGGTTGGTATGATACACCTGATTTTCAATGTGGTGGGAAGTCTGATATTTGTGGCTTTGTGTGAATTCATACCCGTCACAGAGCTTCTGATGAGATTTGAAAGCCCATCAATGAGAATTTCCGTCTTCCACATTCTTTTCAATGTGATAACCGTGTTTATGCTCATTCCTTTTTATGACCGGATGATAAACACTTCTGAGAAACTGCTGAATTTCAAAATAATCAAAACAGAAAGAAGAACGGCAAAGAAAAAAGGCACGCTTTAAGCGTGCCTATGTCTGCAATTAAAAATGCTTATTGATTACTGCTCAACAGCATAAACGCTGACCTTTTTGCGGTCTTTACCCATTCTTTCAAACTTTACCTTACCGTCGATAAGAGCAAAGAGTGAATCGTCTGAACCTCTGCCAACGTTGTTACCCGGATGAATGTGAGTACCACGCTGCTTAACAAGGATGTTGCCTGCAAGAACGAACTGACCGTCTGCACGCTTAACACCGAGTCTCTTTGATTCTGAGTCACGGCCGTTACGGGTTGAACCCATACCTTTTTTGTGAGCGAATAATTGAATGTTTATCTTAAGCATTTGTTACACCTCCGTATTATTCTTTTAAACAGTTTTTTCTTTGCAGGTGATGTATTCTTCATAATCATCTGCAAGGGCGTTTACATGGAGAAACAAGCCTTTGAGTACCGCCTGAACTTCCGGTCTGTCACTTTCACAAGTGAATTTGAGATATCCCTCATCCACTTCTGCTTCGCCGTATTCACCGATAACATCGGTAACGGTGTTGACCGCCATATATGCAGCTGAGGAAACTGACGCACAAATGACATCGCTGCCCTCTTCGGCATATCCGCTGTGACCTGAAATTTCAAAGCCGGTCAAGCTGTTCCCCTTTTTGTAAAAGGTTGCTTTGACCATTAAGCGTTGATAGCTGCGATTTCAACCTTAGTGTAAGGCTGTCTGTGACCCATCTTACGCTTAGCGTTCTTCTTGGGCTTGTAAGTGAAAACAACAACTTTCTTGCCCTTACCGTTCTTGATTGCCTTTGCTGTTACTGTTGCGCCGTCAACATAGGGAGCACCAACCTTGATGCCGTCGTCTGCGCCAACTGCGATAACCTTGTCAAAGGTAACCTCGGAGTCTGCTTCTACGTCAAGCTTTTCAATGTAGACAACGTCGCCTGCTTCTACCTTGTACTGCTTGCCGCCTGTTTCGATAATTGCGTACATAGTTTCTTTCCTTCCTTTATTATGGACTCGCTACTGTGGGGCGGATTAAAAAATCACTTTCGGCCTAACAAAACAGCCGCCCGTAATATGCGGTATGAATGAGTTTAGCATAAAAGTAAATATATGTCAAGCGTTTTTTCAGGTAATTTTTAAATTTTCCCTCGCTGATTTTTACTTGCTGCTCAAATACTCTCAACCTTAATAAGATTGGTGTTGCCGCTTTGTCCGTTGGTAACACCGCCGGTGATGATGATTTTGTCATCTTTCTGAAGTCCGAACACGGCTTTTGTCAGTTTTTTTGCGGTGTAGAAAAGGACCTCAGTTGACGGAAGCTCCTCACACATAATCGGTGTGACTCCCCATGAAAGGTTGAGCTTTCTCCAAGCCTTCTCATCGGTTGTAAGGCCGGCAATGTCAACAGGTGAACGGAAACGGGATACCATTCTTGCGGTGACACCTGAAATTGAACAAACCGCAATCGTTTTAGCCTTGATGTCAATTGCCATGTTGCAGGTTGCGTGAGAAATGGCATCAACGGTGTTTTTGATGATAAACTCAGTTTCGGCAAATCTTTTTTCATAGTTTATATTTTTCTCTGTCTGCTCCGCAATTCTTGACATTGCTTCAACCGAAAGCACGGGGTGTTTGCCGGCAGCGGTTTCACCTGAGAGCATAACCGCACTTGTGCCGTCATAAACAGCGTTTGCAACGTCTGAAATTTCTGCTCTTGTGGGTCTCGGGTTTGTTATCATACTTTCAAGCATCTCTGTTGCTGTGATTACTCTCTTGCCCATAAGACGGCATTTTGTAATAAGATACTTCTGAATTGCAGGCAGCTCCTCATAAGGAATTTCAACGCCCAAATCACCTCTTGCCACCATAATTCCGTCACATTCAGCCATAATCTCTTCAATATTTTCAACACCTGAACGGTTTTCGATTTTTGCAATAAGCTCAATACCTTTTACACCGTTTTCATCAAGGAAGTTTTTAATGTCGATAAGATCCCGGGCGCAGGAAACAAAAGAGCAGGCAATAAAATCCACACCTTGTTTTGCGCCGAAAAGAATATCGGCTTTATCCTGTTCACTCAGGTAAATCTGCTTTAACACTTTGCCCGGGAAAGCCATACTCTTACGGTCAGAAAGTCTGCCGCTGTCAAGCACGGTGCAGACCGCATCGGTTTTGGTTAAACTTTTAACCTCAAAGCGGATAAGTCCGTTGTTGAGAAGAATAATGTCCCCCTGCGCAAGCTCTCCTACCATACCCTTATATGAAACCGAAACTCTTTTTTCATCGCCGACAATATCCTCGGTGGTAAAAGAAAATTCATCGCCTTCTTTCAGGTCTGCAAAACCGTTTTTAAAAGTGGCAATACGGTATTCGGGTCCCTTTGTGTCAAGCAGAACGGCAATTGGCAAATTCAGCTTTTCTCTGACCTTTTTCACCATATTCATTTTCTTTTCGTAGTCCTCGTGGCTGCCGTGAGAAAAATTGAAACGCACCACATTAAGGCCTTTTAGGCACATCTCGGTGAATATTTTTTCGTCACTGCAGGCGGGACCCATAGTTGCAATAATTTTTGTTTTTCTCATTTGAATCTCCTAAGATATTTTGCTTTCTTAAACAGAAAAGAGTCATATTATTCTGACTCTTTTCTGTTTTAGTTTATGTATATCTGTTTTCATTATAAGCCGACTGTAATAATTTCAAAGGGCTTATATTCAACAGTGTCGGTTTCAAGCTCAACTTCCTCAAGCATATTGAGAAGTTTAACCTTTTTATCAAGTTTAATTTTGCCTCTTGTTCCCTTCTGTTCGGAAAGGCGGATAACGGTCATTGTGCCGTCTTCACTTTTCTTTGCTGCCTGAAGATATAAAGGCTCAAAGTGCGGAAGAGTCCATTCAGCATCGCACTTAACAAGAGGAACATTATACTGAAATGCAATTTCGTTAATCTTTGCGCTTATGGGGTCTCCCCGGTGAGGAAGAATCAAATAACAGAAATTATGTTCACCCATATCCGACACAACATCGGGACGGATCGTTGCACGCAAAAGTGAAAGGCTCATTGTGTTTTCGTGCAGTCCAACACCGTATTTGCCATCGTTAATAACAGCTACACCGCCGCCGAATTCACTCATATCGCACCATTTGTGGTGACAGCATTCAAAACGAGCCTGCTGCCAGGTAGTATTGCGGTGAGTGTCTCTTTCGATATAGCCTGCGGAGGTGTCACAAAGAGCTTTCCTTGTGAGCACATTGCAGGAGAATTCTGCTTTTGCAAGAACGTGCTTTTCCTGCCAGTTGATTTTGTTCTCCACCTCAATACCTTTTGAGCGTCTGAACAGGCGTACAGTCATTTCCCAAGTGGATTTATCCGTACCGAGTGTGCAGGTGAAGGAAGCACATTCACCGTCTTTTTCGCTGAGTGCCAAGGGAGAAAGCACCTTCACTTCAATTTGCTTATCCTTATAATTGGGAAGAATATCCCAAGCGTCATAGTTGCCCGGGTTATCGGTATAAAGCTTAAGCTTGTTGAAATCACCCTTCGCCCATTCTCTTTGAAGCTCTTTGTCATAAAGGCTTTCGATTGAGCCGTCAGGATTGAACTTCACAAGATAATATGGAGTTTCAACGGTATCACCCACAGTTATCCATTCGTCCGTGAACTTTGAGCTTCTGACAGTTGCAGAAGAAAGTGAGGGAATGTTGGGAATAATCCAGTTGCCCTTTTCGCCGCAACGTGTAGCCGTACCCTTTTTGTTCGGTACAAACGTGAGGGCATCACGTTTGAAATTGAGTGTGTTGAAATACTTTGTGCCTGTGCCGATAATCTTATCAAGTTCTGCTTCAATTTCTCTGTAATCATCCATTGCATCACCGAAAACGGGGTGAATGTGAGAGCCGGGAAGAATATCGTGGAACTGATTGATAAGAAGCTTTTTATAAGCAGAGGTTATCTTTTCAGTATTGTCCTCACCACGCATAAGTGAAACCATTTCAGCCGTTCTGAACTTATATTCAAGTCGACGGTTAATGCGCTTGAGATCGCTTTTTGTTGTGAAAGTACCTCTGTGCATTTCAAGATACAATTCGCCGTCCCAGGTTTCAAGGTTCTGATTATCTTTTAAATTCTTTTCGAGAAATTCTGCTCCGCTGACGTGTTCACACTTAGGCATAACTGAGAGCTTATCAAAACGGTGCATCATTTCAATCATTTCTTCCGTACAGCCTGAGCCGCCGTCACCGTAGCCAAACATGTTCATTGTCTGTCCGCCCTGATCTTTGTCAATATAGGCTTCCCAGTTTTCCTGAATCTGTGAGGGCATATTCCAGGTTATGAAATGCGTGGGAGGCACACAGGCATAAACCTCGCTGCCGTCGATACCCTTCCACTTGAAATTGTTGTGAGGGAAACGGTTTGTATCATTCCATGTTGACATCTTGTTTGAAACAAAATAGTCAACACCGCTTTTTTTGAGAATCTGCGGCAAAATCCAGCTGTTGCCGAAAACATCGGGAAGCCACGCATTGTTAACCTTTTTGCCGAACATTCTTTCATAGGTTTTTTGGCCGTAAAGGCATTGTCTGATAAGCGACTCAGCAGAAGGAACATTACAGTCCGGCTCAACATACATTGCTCCGACAGGCTCAAACTGACCGGAAGCCACCTTTTCTTTCAGCTCACTGAAAACCTCGGGATAATACTTCTCAAGAGTTTCATAAACATAAGGCTGAGTGTGAGTATATCTGAAGTCAGGATATTTATCCATAAGACGAAGTTGGATAAGAACTGTTCTGAGATTTTTCTGCACAGCATGGATTCTTCTCCAATAATATGCCACATCAAGGTGGGAGTGGGCAATAAGCGCCACATCACCGCTGCCTTTGTAGGTATCATTGGCATAGATTACTTCGTCGACATACTTTTTTGCTTGTTCAACACCTGAAATTTCATTTTCGTCAAAGTCAATGAGGTTCATAGCATTGTTTAATTCTCTGTTAAGAAAAGCTCTGTAATCCTCATTGAACAGCTCGCTTTTGGCAATATCCAAAAGCAATTCAAAATCCCATACCAGATCTTGCACAGCGTGGTTAACGGTACAGATATACGCACCTTCAAAAATCTGTCGGCAGCCACGAACCGAAAGAGACTCGGGATTTCTTTCGTCGTCGGGCTTTGATCGGTTGTAACCCATCATTTCAAAATGCAATGTTTCTTTATCGTTGACATAAGGAGAAAGGAGCATTCTTTCTCTGTTAGGGTCAACACCGCCGATATATTTGCCGTTGACCTGCACACAGATTTCAGCTGCAGTTTTGAGTGAAAACCACAGCTCTTTTCCTTGCAGATGCTCAGGTATATTCACATCAGCTTTAATAAAAGCAGTACCGTCGGGAGTGAAATACATATCGCCTCTTCTCAGAGCTCTGTAATCTTCGCTGTAATATTGAAACTCCATTTCCGCTGTTTGACGGGCATCACGAATTTCGAGATTTTCAATTTCCCATTTACTCGAATAAATATGCCTTTTCAACCAACCGAAACGCAAATCTGTCCATTCTTCGGGACGCATAGAGCGTCTTACAACTTTAATATGTGCCATTTTGCTCTATACCTCCCTGTTATACATCCTGAAAATACGGCTTTTTACGAACCGCATTAACTTTTACGTTTTTCTTAAGGTCAAGCTTAATCTGCTGCTCTATCCATACCACACAGCGGTGCAGAATAAGGCACTTTGAACATTCGCCCCTGAAAACGAGGGTAAGTTCGCCGTTTTCCAAAGAAATATATTCCACCCAACCGCCGTCACCCTGAAGTTTGGGCTGCAGCACCTTTTCAACGTAGTTCTGTACTGTCATCTGTATATCCTTAACCTGCAATTACGCTGTCAATTTCCTTTTTGTAAAGTGCAAGTCTTTCCTTTGACTTTTCTCTTGTTTTATCCTGAATTGAATAGTAAACCTTAATCTTGGGCTCTGTGCCTGAAGGTCTTACTGCCATCCATGAGCCGTCTGCCCAGATAAACTTGAGCACGTTTTCCTTCGGAAGGTCACGGATACCCTTTTCAAAGTCCATAACTTCTTCGACGCCGTCGAAAAGGTCTGTACCCTTGTTTCTGAAGTATACCATAAGCTCCTGAATCTTCTCAGCGCCGTCCTTGCCCTTGAGCACGAAGGAATCAAGGTGATCAAGATAATAGCCGTATTCGTTATAAATTTCATTAAGGCCGTCAACAAGTGTCATACCCTTATTCTTATACCAGGCAGCCATCTGGCAGATAAGCATTGAAGACACAACAGCGTCCTTATCTCTTGCGTGAGTACCCACAAGGTAGCCGTAGGATTCTTCATAGCCGATAACAAACTCCTGCTTGCCCGATGCTTCATACTGATTCATCTTGTCGCCGATATATTTGAAGCCGGTGAGGGTTTCTTCAATCTGCAAACCGAAGGCTCTGCCGATGTTTGCACCAAGCTCTGAGGTAACGATTGTTTTCACAAGAGTTGACTTTTCTGAAAGGGAAGCCTTCTTCATTGTGAGAACAAAGTTAACAAGAAGTGCGCCTGTCTGGTTACCTGTGAAAAGAACATAGTTATCTCCGTCCTTCACGGCAATACCGACTCTGTCGCAGTCCGGGTCTGTGCCGAACACAAGGTCTGCACCGATTTCTTTTGCCTTTTGGATGGCAATGGTGAGTGCGTCTTTTTCTTCAGGGTTGGGACTTCTTACGGTTGAGAAGTTGCCGTCGGGCATTTCCTGCTCTTTGACAACGGTCACGTTCATATTCTCAATCATATGTCTTACGGGGATATTGCCTGTGCCGTGAAGAGGTGTATAAACAATTTTGAGGTCGCTTTTTTCTTCATAAAGTGACTGTTTTCTGATTGCTTCATAGTAGTCTGCGAGCACCTCATCACCGACCATTGTGATGTTTTCGTCGCTGCCTGAGAAAGGAATGGCAGAGAAGTCGGTAATCTCGTTGATGAAGCCGATTGCTGCCTTTGCATCGTCTGTGCACAATTGACAGCCCTTGCTGTCATATACCTTGTAGCCGTTATATTCCTTGGGGTTGTGTGATGCGGTAATCATAACACCTGCGTTGCAGCCGAGATGCTTTGCGGAAAATGAAAGCACAGGTACGGGAACAAGAGTTTTGAAAAGGTAAACCTTGAAGCCGCAGGAAGCGAAAATGCCTGCCGCAGTTCTTGCAAAATAAGCTGAGTTATTTCTTGAGTCATAAGCGAGAACGACCTTGATTTCGCCGTCGCACTTGCTCTTGAGATAATTTGCAAGACCGAAGGTTGCCTTACCGACGGTGTATTTATTCATTCGGTTTGTGCCTGCGCCCATAATGCCACGCAGACCGCCTGTGCCGAAGGCCAATTCTTTATAAAATCTGTCTTCAATTTCTTTTTCATCTGTGATGCTTTGAAGTTCCTTTTTTGTTTCCTCGTCGAATGTGAGCCATTGTTCATATTTTGCCTTGTAGTCCATTAAATCACAACCTTTTGATAAATTTTAAAGCTTAACAAAGCCTATTCAAGGTTATTTTAACACAGATTAAATTATTATACAATAATTTATAATAAAAAAATCACCAATCCGAAGACTGGTGAACCATTTATACCTTTTTCCATTTATATACACCGTACCACACTCTTGTGCCTTTAACGGATATTTCTTCGCCGTCATCATTCACGAAGTGAGCGCCCAGATTTCTGCCGCCCCATCCTACATACAGGGTTTCAAATTCTTCATCGGTGATTGTTTCGCCTGCCGCTTTTTCAATATCTTCCCTACAGGTATCAGCGACATAAGTGCCAAATCCGCCGGTGCAAGCCCCTGCGTCAAGTGAAACAGGACCTAAAACTCCTGCACCTACAAACACAACAGCCGTGAGTGCAAGAAATGAACAAATAAAAACTGTCAAAACCTTAAAAAACTTTTTCATAAATTCACCTGCTTTGATATGATTTTTACTGTCAGCTTCGGTTTGCCTCTGCATCGGAATCACCTCTTTCAATTATCGGTTTCGATTTAATCAAAAACAAGGGGCGGTTCTTTTGTGTTTTCAAATATTATGTCACCAATCACAACTTTTACTAAATTTTCGGGGTCTATCAAGGATTCAAAGTAATATGTTAATGTAATATGACCATTCGAGTTATTGCTTCCTAAACAATTTTTCAGAGATAGTTGTGTGCCGTCCTTAAAAACGAGATATATTGATTTTTTCAGTTCATCCATATCATCGAATTCAGATACTAATAAATCTACATCCACAGAGAATGGTGTAATCACAACTTTTCCTACCATTTCTTCATCCGGAACATCAATATCCAACACAGCAGAATACCCAACTTTTTCAATAGTCCACACCGAAATCAAGTTTTCTACTAAAGTATCATTTACATTATCAGAATCCAAATATTTAAAATCACTAAGTACCAACGATACTGTTCTACCCATCAGCTCAACATCTTTCAGACTAATCATATATTTGTAAATTACAGTATTATTACTCTTATCAACCTTTATAATTTCACTATGCCAGCTGTTAGACTTGAGACTTCGTGGTGTTTTGTATAAAGCATCTTCAACAGATACATCACCATCATAAAGTTCAATCTTAGCAGGACTTAATATATTAAAATTTGATTCTAAAATAATATCATCAGGATAACTAATTTTAGCAAGAATACACATAAATCCTTCATATGTGATGGTTTGAATAACATCTAGTGACAAATCTGCATCTGTATTTTCCTCGTTTACATCTTGTAAAGCGACCTGTAAAACCTCTTCTTTTATTTGTGTTGTATCTAAGAAATCATAAAACAATTCATTCATCTCTACAGTATCTCTTTCACAAGAGCAAAAAAGCACTATAAACACAACAGCCGTGAGGGCAAGAAATGAACAAATAAAAATTGTCAAAACCTTAAAAAACTTTTTCATAAATTCACCTGCTTTGATATGATTTTTACTGTCAGTTTCGGTTTGCCTCTGCATCGAAATCATCTCTTTCTGTAACATACAAGAGATACTATATCCCTCTCTATAAATATAGTTGCAATAATTTCAAAAAGTAACAAAATAATTTTTAAATTAGGAGCATTTTACTTTTATGTATAATTCATTCCACCTGTTCAGCCGATGTGATGAGTTCGCCTTTTTCGTTCCAGCTCGCATACATCGGTGAATAATAGAGATTGCCCTCTTCGTCGGTATATGGTGCGTCAAAATAATACTGATACTCTGTACTTTCGTCAATTATGAGAGTGATGTCGTCCCTGTCGCTGACATCAACCATATAGCCCTCAGCATCAACAAGCAGGTTATAGACGGGAATCACATCGTCCTCTTCCCAGATTGAGACCTCGCCGTCGTCTTTATAGAAGCAGTCGATACCGCCGTCATAGGTGTAATAATACATATTACCCTCACGGTCATAGATTATGAGGTCAAGCTCATCATAGTATTCTTCACCGTTTCTGTCATAATAGACAAAATTGCCCTCAGAGTCTTCAAAGCCAATTCTGCTTTCGGCGGTCACAGCCTGACCGAAAGAGTTTAATACATCTGAAACCACAACAAATCCGCTGACAAAATCAAAGATGTAGACAAAGAAGAAAAGGCAAAGAAACACGGTTGCAAGTGTTTTCTGCTGAGCCTTCTTTTTCGGCTCAAAGTCGGGAAGCTCCGCAAGGCAGCGGGTACAGATTTCATAATTCTGCGGATATAAGTCACCGCAGTTTCCGCAAACCTTATACTCAATTTTCTTGTATCTTTTGCGTTTTGAAAGATACACAACGGCGGTGATAAGCGGAAAGAAAAATGCGAGAATATACCATTTGATTTCGAGCTTTGCATTTCTGTATTTGCCGGAAAAATGAATGAACAGAATTGCACAGACTTTGCCTGCCAGGGAAATCAGCTCCCACAAAAATTCCGGAATAACGTTGTAAATACTTTCGATGAATTCCATAATGTTTCTCCTCTCTTTTTTTAAAAAACACACAGGGGAAGATAACATCCGCCCCCACAGTTGTATTTTATATTCCTGCAAGAGCCTTGATTTCTTCAGCTTTGTCGGTCTTTTCCCATTGTACATTGAGGTCTTCTCTGCCCACATGGCCGTAAGCTGCAAGCTGACGGTAAATGGGTGCTCTGAGTCCGAGTGTATCAATGATTGCGGCGGGACGAAGGTCAAAGACCTTGTTCACGATTTCGGAAATCTCATCGTCTGCAATTTTGCCTGTGCCGAATGTTTCAACCATAACGGATACAGGCTTTGCAACACCGATTGCATATGCAAGCTGTACCTCACACTTTGAAGCAAGAGAAGCGGCAACGATATTCTTTGCAACATATCTTGCTGCATAAGCTGCACTTCTGTCAACCTTTGTGGGGTCCTTACCTGAGAATGCACCGCCGCCGTGACGTGAATATCCGCCGTAGGTATCAACAATAATCTTTCTGCCGGTAAGACCGCTGTCACCCTGAGGGCCGCCTGTAACAAAGCGTCCTGTGGGGTTAACATAAATCTTTGTGTTTTCTGTCATAAGTTCAGCGGGGATAATGGGCTTTATAACAAGCTCTGTGATGTCCTCACGGATTTTTGAAAGCTCCACATCAGCACTGTGCTGTGAAGACACAACAACTGCCGTGACGCTTTCAGGCTTGCCGTTTTCGTCATATTCAACGGTAACCTGGCTTTTGCCGTCAGCACGAAGATAGTCGAGTGTGCCGTCTTTTCTCACCTTTGTGAGCTGCTTTGCAAGTTTGTGTGCAAGGGAAACGGGAAGAGGCATAAGCTCAGGTGTTTCGTCGCAGGCATAACCGAACATCATACCCTGGTCACCTGCGCCGTGAAGGTTGTATGCATCTTCTTCGCCACCTTTAAGTTCAAGGGACTTGTCAACACCCATTGCGATATCCGGTGACTGCTCATCAAGAGCCACGAGAACTGCACAGGTATTGCCGTCAAAGCCCTTTGAGCCGTCATCATAGCCGATTTCATTGATAACACGTCTTGCAATTTTTGCAACATCGGGCTTATAGGTTGAACTGATTTCGCCCATAACCAATACCTGACCTGTTGTGACAGTTGTTTCGCAGGCTACTCTTGCCATAGGGTCATGAGCATAAATATCGTCGAGAACTGCGTCAGAAATCTGGTCGCAGATTTTGTCGGGATGTCCTTCCGTTACGGACTCTGAAGTGAAAAGATGTCTTGCCATTTTAAATTACTCCTTTGTTTTTCTATCCTTACAAAAAAACTGCGGTCAAACTATGACCGCAGAACTGAAGCCTCATCTTTCGGTCATACCGCAGGATTTAGCACCTTGCAAAACGCAGGTTGCCGAGCTTCTCAGGGCCTGTTCCCTCAGCTACTCTTAATAAGGAAATATTTAATTTACGCATATAGTATAACAACTATATTTTTCTAAGTCAATAGTTTTTGTGAAGTTTAAGAAAAGTTAACGAAGATATTTCTTCAGCCTTTCCATAAGCACCTTGACAAGCGGTATTGACACAAGAGAAAGCATCACACCTTTGATTAAATTTGTGAGCGTTGCCGCACCGATTGCCGCCCACAACGTTGTTGAATCAAGGTCAATTTTGAGAAAGAATTTAAAGAAAAGCGGTGTGACAAGGTAATTTGCACCAACGCCCACAACAAGAATTGCGAGAAGGGACACGACCGATGCAAGTATGAGCCCTTTTGTGCTTTTCATTTTTCTGTATACAAGCGAGAACGGCACAATATAAGCACAGCCCACAATAAAATTCATCAGATTACCAAAGCCCATCTGTGTGCCCACACCCTTGAAGATAAGCTCAAGCAGATTTTTGATAAGCTCAATTATTACACCTGTTACAGGGCCATAGGCTATTGCCGCAAAAAGTGCCGGGATATCACTTAAATCCAGTTTAAGGTGAGCAATTGCAGGCACAAGGGGCGGCAGCTCATACAAAAACAGCACAAAACTGACGGCGGAAAGCATTGCGGTAATTGCAAGCTGTGTGACTGACATTTTTGTTTTTTTCATAAGTATCAATCTCCTTCAGGTTAATTGATAATATTTCCAAGACTGCCAACGGCAGTCCCTACACAAGAAAAAAGCCTGCGGAAATACTCCACAGGCTAAAAAATACAAACAGAACGTATTTTTCTTCTTTCGTCCGGACTTTAACCGTCGGCTTCGGAATTGCACCGAATCTGCGTTGACCTTCGTCAAGCTCGTGGGCTGTTACCACCGGTGAGGAATTGCACCTCGCCCTGAAGATGTTTTATGAATATATAGTAGCATCAATTAAAGGTTTTTTCAAGCAGTAAAGCAATTACAATACGAAAGCTAAACTCAACCGCATTAACCAAAAAGCGAAATAAGCTTTTTAACCACAATTATAAACCAATTTATGATTGAGCTAACAAACGTAAATATTTTGTTGTGCTTCTCACTCAATTCATCATAGGTCGTTTTCGTTTGCCAATGCTCCGTATCGCAGTTGTCCTCTGTCATGGTTTCCATTGAGTCGGTATCGTAATCATAAACAAGGAATCTGGAATAAACCAAACCGTCAACCTCGTCGCCGACCACAATCTGCTCTTCGGCGGTAATTACATCATAAAGAAGTTTACGTTCAAAAGCGGTATATTCCGAATGACTTGAGTTTTTAACGAACCAGGTCGATTCAGGATAAAGGCATGTTGAAGCGTCAATCTGTTTATCGGGAGATATATAATCGCCGAATCCCTGAGCAACTCGTTGCTGAATATATTCATCAGAAAGAGTGTCATAAATCGTCGAAGTTGTTGCACCGAAAGAGGCCCTTTTAACCGAAACAAACTGATCGGAAACAGCATCGTATGATTCACAAATTGGGAGTATCTGGAAACCGTACTTTGCGATTGCGCCGAATTTTACTCCGTTTTCGCCGATGCTTTTGATAACCTCAGTATAATTATTACGGACAACAGTATTGTAATTTTCAATTTTTTCGATAAGACCTGCATATGTTTCGCGCTTTGCACTGCCCTCTTCACCGAAAACATAGTTCATTGCCGTATCATAATCCTCAGCGGTTACAGCCGCCCAATAAGTAGGCCAAGTAAAGAAAGTAGAAAGCGCAAGAGCAGAGGTTACTCCCTCAACGAGTTTTACATAGAGTGTATCTCTGATACCCTGTTCCAATCCGTCGATAATTCCCGAAGCAGTCAAAAGGTCAATAGTTGCGGTAATAAGTGAATCCACATTAAATTCACCGACATAATCACTATCCATAAGCATTCTGTTGATTGCATAACCGTCAATATCAAACTTACCGCTGATTGCCTCACTCAAAGCTTCCGAACCGCCGGAAACACTGCCGGTGAAGCCTACACCATACAAATCATCAGTTCCGTACTTTGCAATATATGCCGTTGTTATAATTGTACCGAGACAGCTTGCCATAATCGAAACCTTATCACAATGAGTAACAGACTTAACGGCCTGAATATGTGCGTGCAACTTGTCAGCTGTTTCAAGAGGGTCAAGTCGCCAGTCATACCAAAAACGATAGTCATTTATTCCGTAATAGCCCTTATTCGCCTTCGCATCCTTTGAAAGAGCAAGTGTCATTTCTTCTCTTCGAGCCTGAGAAATGCCCGTGCCGTTAACGGGGTTGCCGTTCTCATCAAGGCGTGACACGCCGAAAATATCGGAAACTTCCTTCTGAAGATTTTCATAGTAAGGATCCCAATTATCAGTAAGCAAACCATCTATAAGGAAAGGCATTATTACATTTGCGACAGATTCATAAATATCCGAATCTTCACCATCGGAAGAAAGATCCGATGAAGTAAGGGTTCTGATATGAAAAATCTTGTTTTGCTCTTCATCGTAAAGAGGCTCACCGTCACCTAAAATACGGATAACAGGTACCTGACTCTGACTTGAATTGACAACAATGTTATTTGAAGTGCCAATATCACCAATTGCATAAACACCTACTGAGCAAACACTCACAACCATAAGCAGTGCAAGAAGAATTGAAACTAACTTTTTCATAGTATAAAGCTCCTTTTCTGAAATTCTTTATGTTCCTCCACATAAATCAACATATAAACATAATATATACAAATTGTTAAGCAGAATCAAACGATTTATGAATTACAAATTAACAAATCGTCAACAAGCAATCTGTTTTTTTACACCCTCGACTCAATAAGCGTAACAGCGCCTAAAATTTCAACCTCACCCATTCCGGCAGGAATGAAAAGACTTTCACCCTTATAGAGTGTAACGCAACTGTCACCGTGCATCACAACGCCGTTGCCTTCAAGGCAAACGAGGGAAACAAAAGATTTTTCGTCAGCTGTGACGGTTGCTCTTTCGGTGATTTCAAGACGTTTAACAGTAAAGAGGTCGCACTTTGTCAGAAGTGTCTCACTGAATGTTCCGTGGTCAATCTTTTCACCCATAGGTGCGCCTGAGCAGTCAATTGCCTTTGTGTTTGTGACATCAACTGCCTTGTCAATGTGAAGCTCTCTCGGCTTGCCGTTCTGCAGTCTGCCGTAGTCATAAACACGGTAGGTTGTGTTGGAATTCTGCTGAACTTCAGCCAGCAAAATACCCTTGCAGATTGCGTGAAGAGTACCTGCCTCAATAAAGTATATATCTCCCTTTTTGACCTTGACACGGTTAACATAATCAAGCAGAGTGTTATTTTCAATGCTTTCTCTGAACTGTTCGCTTGTCATATCCTTTTTGAAGCCGTATATAATTTCTGCGTCATCGTCACAGTCAACTATGTACCAGGCTTCTGTTTTGCCGTATTCGCCCTCAACACGCATAGCATATTCATCATCGGGATGCACCTGAATTGAAAGGTTGTCCTTAGCATCGATAAGCTTGATGAGAATGGGAAAATCGGGGAACTTTTCGCAGTTTGTGCCAAGATAATTCCTGCCTTCGTTTTTCAGCACATCTGAAAGAGTCCTGCCCTTGAGCTCGCCGTTTTCAATGATGCATTCCCCTGCGCTGTGGCAGGAAAGCACCCACGCTTCAGCCTGTCTGTCGGTGAAGGTGACCATATCAAATTCCTTTGAAAGTCTTGTGCCTCCCCAGATATAATCCTTGATTGCAGGTGTAAGTTTCAAAATTTTCATAATTTTTCACTCCTAATATTCTTAATCGCCTTTTGACGGAATATCTTTTAGTATAGTATTCAGAAAAGGTGTTGTTTATGGATTCGGTTAATATTTTTCTTGTTGCAATTTGCGTTGTCGCCGCCCTTATTGTGCTTTGGATTTTCAAAAAAAGCGAGCATTTTTTCCGCTGTCTTTTTCTTTCCGCAGTTTCGGGCATCGGCGGACTTTTCTTTGTGAACATCATTTCATCTATGACGGGCATCAGCCTTGCTCTAAACCCTTTTACCATCGGTTTTTCGGCACTTTCAGGTCTTTCGGGTGTTATTGCACTTTTAGTCTGCAATCTTTTAGCTTTGTAAAGTTTTGACTATACCGTCAGCAATTGCTTTGCCGAGCTTTTTCTGATTCTCCGTGTCAATGAGCATACGGCACTCCGCATCATTTGTCATATAGCCGGTTTCAATAAGAATTGAGGGACAAGTTTCAATTCTCGTGACACTGAAAGGATAAAATCTTACGCCGTCGGCAATATCATTATACACTTCCTGCCGTCCGTAGTAAAGACTGTTTCTGAAAACAGACAGAAGTTCGTCATAAACATTCTTGGCAAGGTCAAAAGAGAAAGGCTTATAATAATAAGTTGACGTTCCGATGCTTTCAGAGCTTTCCGAGCCGTTTGAATGTATGCTGACAAAAAGGTCAGGCTTGAGGCTTCTTGCAATAGCCTTTCTTTCCTCAAGGTCAAGATAATCGTCACCGTACCTTGTCATATAAACGGTAACTCCCATATTCTGAAGCTCTGTCATAGTGAAATAAGCCACCATAAAATTGACATCACTTTCATAAACTTGCTTTCCGATGCCCAATGCACCGGAGTCTTTTCCGCCGTGACCGGGGTCAAGCAGCACAACAGCGCCCGAAGCACCCGTAGGCTTTCTGTTAATCGTGATTACCATATTGCCGTTGGCATCATATTCAATTGAGCTTCCGTAATATCCGCCCGCACTTCTGAGTGGCATTGTGAGCTTCACAGTGTCACCTGAAATATTCCACACAGCTGAGGATACCACATCTGAGCCGTTTGTGTCAATCTGCCCCGAGGCCGAGGAAGTATGATAGAATGTAAATTCAATTGCACCGGAAGTGAAATCCGTTACGTTATACTGCTTTTTATAGCCGTAATAATAATTCTGATTAACATAATTAAGATTGTAGGGCACTTTCCAGTTGGTGGAAAGTGTTATTTTTAATTCACCGTTTTCGTTCACACAGGACACTACCCCAAGGTTATTGCTGCCCATTTCCGTTTTAGGGATAATCTGAACGGCATCACGCTTAACCTTTCTGCCCGAAGCCAGTTCATAGTAATACTCGGTTTCATTGTCATCAGAGTTATAAGCTGTACTTTCCCCAGTTACATAGTCCATAGTACCGATAATAAGAGGCAGATAATAGGGAACGAAATCATCGCTTGATGAGATAGGCTTTGTGTCTGCATAGGCACTCGTAACAACACACATCTGATCGCCTGTATAAGGCACGGTCTGATAAACTCCGGTTGTGGTATAAGTTGTTGTGGTTGTCAGTTTTTCCGTCACTGCGTAAATATCGTTTTGGATGGACGGAAGATAGTTGCCTATATCATATCTCGTTTCGGTGGTGTCGCTTTCTTTTTCGGCGGTTTCTTCTGTCACGGGAACTGTTGTGGTCATTTCCTGTCCGGGCTTGATTTTCGGCCCTTCAAACTGAAGCGTTTTGTCGCCGAAAGCGGCAACAACCGTCATAAGACCCAAAGAAGAAACCTCAGTTGCCGTGTCCGGCATTGTGATGTGAGAAACAAAAGCCGTGTAGCCTTCGGCATCCTCGTCACACTCTGCTTCAAATTTTTCAGTTCCAAGTTTTATACTGATTTTCGCCTTGCAATGTGCAATAACCATAACGGTGATTTTCTCCTTCGGCTGAGCCTCAATCTCGTCATAGGGCATAATAAACCTTACAATGTCTTCATCAACAACACAGTTAACTTTATATTCCGTTTCATTTTCATTCTGAGTAATTGTGAAAGTATTTTCTTCGGAATCGAGGTCGAGCTTCACGCTCATATAGCCTTTATCCGGAGTACCCATATTTTCACCGTTAATAAAAACGGGGTAAAGATTTGAGCCGTAAACGGTAAATTCAGCGGTAAAACCTTCTGCCGCCACGGTTTCACCCTCATAATTTCTGATGCCGACTTCTCTGAAAGCAATTTCGGGGCAGATACCTTTTTCAATGTAGGTTTTAACAGCCCCGTAGCAGTTGTTTCGGTTTTTCTTGACACTCTTCAAAGAAGTAAAACTTCTTTCTTCAATATTTACGGCATCTTTGAGTGCATAAAGATTATAAAGCGGCGTGTCAGCCGTAACCTTCTTGCCGTCAACGGCTGAAATATCAATTCCGCAAACAAGGCTGATGCCCTTCTCAATCAGAGTTTCATCCATCTTTCTGACTTTTTCGCTGTCAGCTTTTTCACTCAAAAGCACATAAACAGCATCAATATTTTCTGCATCGAGTTCACTTATATAATCGCAGTCAAGAGTGAGGGCAACGGTTATTTCCTTATCCTTGACATATTTTTTCATATCTGCCGTTTTTTCATTGATTTCTTTTGCTGAGTTTTCCTCAGCACCTGTCAGCATTATTCCGTCAGCTTCTTTACTGTTTGTGGCAATGTCATAAAGAGAAACTGAAAAGTCAAAAACTGCAACAGCTGTTTTGCCCTTTTCTTTCACAAAAGACAAAGCTTCACTGAGGAAAGAGGTGTTTTCACCTTTTTTATCGGCAAAATATTCACTTCTTATGTAAACCTTATTGAAAATGTCTTTTTCAATCACGGAAAGATTTTTGTTTTCTTCGTTTAAGTCTCCGTCTGTCTTTTCGCAAAGCCACAGGCTGTTTTCTTTTTCCGGTGCTTTTTCGTTGCTGTTTTTCAAAAGATACTCATCGGCATCAAGCACAGATGAACTGTCCGTTGTGGCTGAAGCATCTTCACTTTGCTGACTGAAATGGTATCCTACCAGAAGTCCGATGGCTACTATCAGAAGAACAGCAATTATTATGATTAAACGTCTTATTTTTTTCATACATATCTACTTTCTTAACCAAAGATATTTTCAGTATATCATACTTTTCAGATTCTGTAACTGTTCTGAGTAAAAACTTTCAGAAAAGTTAATAAATGAAGCACTGTAAAGAGAATAACCGCAGAGATTTTTTTGCTTGATATATTCAACCTGACGGGAAAGGACATCTGAATTTTCCAGCCATTCGTTTTTTCCTTTCTCCCCTGCAAATTCATCAACCTTGCCGCATTTATAAAGAGCCAGACCGATTACAAGCTTAACATCAGTATCTTCCGTCAAAGCCGCCCAGCTGTCAACAGTCTGACAAAAAGGCAGTTTTTCGTTGTCAAAGCCAAAATAAACCTGCGGAATAATCATATCACAGTAGCCTTTGGTACTGCACCACAGCTTCACATCTGCGTAAAAAGTATTAACATCTTTTTCAATATCACCCGACGGACTTACGGAAAAAAGCTTTTCGCTGCCGGAAGATTTAACTGCAGCATAAATTCCGCTGACAAGGCTGTTCACATTCTCACGTCGCCAATCGGCAAGAGAGAGACTGCCGCCTGATAAAACATATTTCTCATAAGAAGTCTTGTCAAAATCTCCGCAGTTTTCGGGATAAAAATAATCGTCAATATGTACACCGCTTAAATCCGGATATTTTTCAAGAATTTCACGCACTCCTCCCACAACAAGACTTCGTACCTCGGCTGAGTCGGGGCGAAGATAATATCTGTCACCTGATTCAAACACGTTTGTGTTTTCTTCTCTGAGCCACTGCTTTATTGAGCAGTCACTCAATGTTTCCGCTTCCTGCTTTGTGAAAGCTCTGTAAGGATTCACCCATGCGTGTATGTTCATTTCATATTTTTTGCCAAGATTGAGTGCAATTTCAAGCACATCAATTCTTTTGCCGTCTGCTGTTAAGGTACAGTCTGAAAAAGGAAAAAGCGAAGAATTGTAAAGGGCATCACTGAAAGCTCTTGCGTGAACAAAAACATCGGTTGTGTTCATTTCTTTCATATTTTTGAAGGTTTCTTCAAGCTGTGATTTATATTCGCTTTCAGTTTTATCCTGTGCGTTCAGTTCCAGATAAGAAAGCCAGATGCCCTTGAAAAATTCATCGGTAAATTCTGTTTCACTTTTCTGCGAAGTTTCATTTTCTTCAGAGCTGCCGCTTTCATTTACGCAAGCGGTAAAAGCAAAAATAAAAATCAAAATAAGACAAATTATTTTTTTGTGCATTGTACTACCCCTTGACAACAAGATTAAAACAAACTAAAATGAATAATGTATCTGATTCAGAATACGGAGGTACGATTATGGCAATTAAAACTATTAACAAGGCTCTCACATCGGACGAAGGTACTTCTTCACCCGTGGATTGCCCGGAATGTCAGAGAAATGTAGCAATGAGACTTTTTAAGGTTACTGACCTTTCATCTGTGGCACTGCTTTTAAAAGAAGATAAGAATGTATCTTTTGCCGTATGTCCCAACTGTGCTTCGGTTTTCTCTGTTAATAAAAACTATCTTGAAGAAAAGAATGCAGGTACTTTTGTCACAATCACAAAAGAAGACCTTAAGCTGATAAATAAAAACAAATGAAGACAATTTATCTCATAGCCTTGTGCTATTTTGCAGGCATATCACTTCTGACGGCAATTGTGACTGCCATTGACAAATATAAAGCAAAAAAAGGCAAACGGAGAACACCTGAAGCCACACTTTTTATTCTTGCACTTCTGGGCGGAAGTGTCAGCGAATATGCCACAATGAGGCTTATCCGTCACAAAACCTTGCACAAAAGATTTATGTTAGGTCTGCCGATGATAATTATTTTTCAGGTTGCTTTACTGTTCTATATTCTAACACAACTCAGTTAAAATTAAAAGGCTCATTCGTAATGAGCCTTTTTTATTATACACAAGGTATCAGCAACATTCTGTTTTCCTTCACGCTGTCACCGTCAATACCGTTTTCCTCCATAACAGCACTTACGGTTGTGCTGTATTTTTTTGCAATATCCCAGATTTTTTCACCTTTTTCACAATAGTAAAGCGTGAGTGCAGGCTTACATTCAGACTTGTTTTTACTTTCGCTTTCTTTTAAATTCATAAGCATACGGCAGGAATTTACTGAGTATATACCGATGTTAAGCACCGTTTCAAGCGTAAGCTCGGTTTTTCCGCCCTGTAAGGAGGATAATTCCGCCTTGATTACAGTTGCATCAAAGTCGCATTTCAGACTTTCGTAGTTTTCCTTCAGATCTATATCGCTCAAAAACTGAAGCTGTTTTTCGTTGTAAGCGGGATTTCCTTTTTCATCAAGATACAAAACGCAGGCTGTCACATCACAGGTCCCCTTGGCTTTATTGCCTTCACCTTTCATTTGTGTTTTGGTGTCCGTTATCCAGATGTCGCAGATTTCTTTCACTCCCGAGCCTAAATCAAGGCTTTCCTTCACAGTTTCGGTCTTTTCGATTATGTTTACGGGACAAAGAATATCTGTAAGCGAATACTCCGCTTCAATTTCGCCGTCGGTGCAGTAGCAGTCCTTGATAAATTCATATTCTTTCACCTTTGTGCCACGTACAAAAGCGGATACTCTTGAAGCAATTTCCACAAGTCTGCCCGCATCAGAGCCGGATTTGACGCTGACAACAAGCTGACTCGGCTCACATCTTACGTTGCAGTCCATACTGTCGTCAATGCCCTCAACATCAATAATCTGACTTATGGGCATACTGTGGGTGAAACGCTCAAATTTATTTTCGCTGTCCTGTGGACAGTACACAATTTCAGTCACAAGCTCACCTTTTATCAAGAGCTTGCCCGCAACAGCCTTTTTGCTTTCAAGCACCGTATAGGCGTTCTGCCTGAGTATCTTCCCGATTGACGGCTTATTCTTATCAAGCACAACGGTTTCACCCATATCAAAGGTTTTTTCGCCCATACACAAAAGATGCTCTGCCTTGGTTTTTTCTTTCTTGGTTTCAATGCACTCGGATACAATATCACAGAGTATCTCCCGTTTCTTTTCGGCAAAGGCACAAAATTCCACATTAACAGCACCGCCGATACTGATTTTTCTCTGGCTTATAGCACGGCAGTTAACATAGCTGACAGCCGCCTTTGCGCGGATTGTCATATCGTCGGTAATATCCTTCAGCTGAGCGCTGACAGAAAGGTCGAGATTTTTCTCATAGCAATCGGTTTTATCCTTTTCACCCGCATAAATAACACGGATAAGAACAGTACCTCTTGCACTTACTCTGTCACCTGTCCGGCTTACGGAGTGGATACCGGGTGTGAGAGTGCATTTTAAAATGCGTTTTATTTCGGCACAGTAATCGGGCAAAGTGATTTCAGTTTCAATGTTTTGCTCTGCCTTTGTTTTTGCCGCACATTTTCCTGTGGATAACTTCTCTTTCTTAAATTCAAAGTTCATTATGTACATCTCCTTTTGCGTTTCTGTGTTATATATATTCGCACACAAAAGAAGATATGAATGAAAAAGCCCGACGCAGTAGTGCCGGGCATAAATTATTTGAGCATCTCAAGCATACTGTCGATATCTTTGAAATGAACAGGTGTGATACCGAGCTTCGGCAAAGGCTCAAGATTCTTGAGATTGTCGTCTATCATATAGATTTTTTTGTATTCTCCGTCAAACCGACTCACACAGCAGCGGTAGATTTCAGGGTCGGGCTTTGCAATTCCAAGGTTGCAGGATATACAGGTTTTATCAAATAAATCGCAGAGGTTATATTTTTCAATCAGACCTTCAACAACTCCCGTGGGAGCATTGGAAAGAAGTGCAATGTCTGCATTTTTTCGAAGTTCACGAATAACATCAGGCATTCTTTCGTTGATTACAAAAAGGCTTTCCCATTCGGGTATGATTTCTTCTTTGGGAATTCCGAGTTCAAGTGACATATTCTCAATAAGCTCATCGTATGTAACCTTGCCGAGGTCGGCAGGCTCAAAAAGCTTATCTTTTATCCCATCGACCTTATCGGCAGGCAGATGTCTGCGCAGGAAAACGGGAGCAACCTCACCGAAAATTACACCGAAGCAATCAAAGATTATCAGTTTATTATGCATAAAATCATTTCTCCTTGTGAGTTTATAACTATATAATACAACTTTCTTAAAATAATAGCAAGAGAAAAGTTTTCCCCTCACAAAAAGACAACCAAAACTGCAAAAACATCTTGACAAGACAAAACTAAAACTGTATAATAGCTTAGTCGCAACGACACGCTGGTGTGGCGAAATCGGCAGACGCAAGGGACTTAAAATCCCTCGGTGGCAACACCGTACCGGTTCAAGTCCGGTCACCAGCACCAAACCGGAAAAATCCGAACCAAATTTTCCCGATAGGAAAAGGGTTCGGATTTTTTGTTTTT
>CAYUVR010000013.1:0-45336 GCA_964448225.1 uncultured Faecalibacterium sp.
TAGCTTTAAATCCATATAACGGAAAGTATCAAGGTCAGCGTGGCGCAACAGGTTCGAGAGTGTTTATGGATAAAGAGATTAAGTAAAAAACCTCCCACATTGTGCGTTGCCCCCAGATTGCTATCAAGGACTAACGGACAACTTCTTTAAGTTTGCAGAATTTATCCTGACCATAGCGGATGCACAGGAATATGTCTATTCCATCTCTACAACCCGCAGAGTAAAGGCTTGGCGAGATATTGAAGTAAAACTCTATATTTAAAATGAACTCCCTTTGTCAGAAAATGACAGAGGGAGTTTTTGTGTTGGCGAGTGGTTGAGAATGTTGGTGAGATATGGTATAATTATTGAAAACAGTTGACTTTTATAATATTATAGGTATGAACAATTTTTCATTGTCAAGGAGATTACTATGCTGAATTTGTTTAAGAAAAAGACTTCTCTTCAGCTCTCAACAACAGAAGCCGTGAATATTATTGAATCCATTGTAGCACCTTACCTCGTAAAATTGTTCTATCTTTTTTTCTTCGGCACAGGAAGCTCATCATACATAGCATTAAAAAGCTCTGCAAGAAAATCTCTGCTGTCAACATTGTCAACCAACAGCATTTCTTTCGCTCCTTCATAAGGCAATTCATAACTTGCATCCGGCATAAGTGAAACTGCCGGTTTAACGGGCTTTACAAGCAATCTGTCGTCATATATGCCACCGACAATTTTGCCTCGATAGTAGATAATGTATTCGCCCATCATCGCTCTGTAGGTTATTTCATCTAAACCTGATAACTGTTCCAGGATAAACTCTAAATATTCTTTACTTGAAGCCATGGCCGCCTCCGTCAAATTCTTATTTGCCGAACTGATTATACCACACTCACATCTGTCCGCAACTCATAACACCGAGTCACTTTATCTGCAGATATTTTCTCCGGTCTGTACTGCCCGGTGACAGAACATTGCTGAAACGAATAACCGACCTGTAAGACCTGCTGTTTTTCAGATGATTATTTTTCAACAAAGATATATGCAACGTTTTCTCCGTAAGCACCGTTATAACCGGTAATTATGAGCATACCGTATTTTCCCGTAATAGTTTTCTGGGTGTACTGCTGCAAAGTGCCTTTTGAAAAAAGAAATTTCTGAATACCTGACTGATAATCGTTGGAGCAAAGATCCTTGTTGTCGTAAGTGTAGATACTGTCAATATTTAACTCATATTTTTCATATTTATCGAGGGAAGAAAAATCAAGCTTTGCAACCACGGCTTTCAGTTCGTCAATTGAAAAGCCTTGCACAGGTTCTTGATTTTCCCGGAATTCACCGATGAAACAACAGCTGTCCTCCGGAGTCTGTTCATCATAATCCGTGTTAACATAAAAATATCTTCCGTTTTCACATGTGCCGCTTAAATACAGTATGTCGTTCGTTGTTTTGTCAGGTTCAATAAAAATCCAGCCGTTATTAACAATATAATCTCCTTCTGCTTTGGGGCGCTGACTGATGTATCCGTCAACATTATTAAGAATGGTCAGAATGTCGTTGCTGTAGCAATCAATTTTACGATATATCACGCCGTCGAAAACGCCGCTTTCTTTCAGTGCAATATAACCTGAAATCAAGGCAAAAATCAAAATAACAGAAATTATTATCCGATATATTTTACTGATTTTTCTGTTTGATTTGATTTGCTCAACGACCTGACTTTCGCTGACAGAAATAAGCTCATCTTTGCAAAGTCTTTTTCCTTCAAGCAATTCGCTGACGGAAATACCGAATACGGTTGATAAGCTTTCTAAAGTTTCGATATCCGGATAGTTTTTTCCTGTTTCCCATCGGCTCACCGCTTTGTCGGTAACATTAAGCATTTCGGCAAGCTGTCTTTGCGTAAGGCCCTTTTCTTTTCTGAGTTCACTGACAAACTTTCCAAAATCAACAGTGTTCATATAATCACCTCTCACCGTAATTATACATTAAAAACGGGTGACAGTCACCCTATTAAATATAGAATTGCTGTATTATTATCAAAAAATATGAAAAACGTCTGCTGTTAATGTCACTTTAAGGCGAGAGCAAATATAACACAACCAAGACTGATCTGATACACATAATGTTTAAAAATCAAGCTAAACTTGACAATCGAACCGATTTATAATAAAATTTAAAAGGAAAATAAATGAAAGGGTGTCTAAATTGAAACTCGACAAAATTCTTACCAAGCCCCTTTGCATCGGCATACTGCTTTGCGCCTTTCTCTACGGTCTTGCTCTGCCCTTCTTCTGGGGTAATAATCCTGCATCTCCTCTTGGCACATTGTCCCTTCTTTGTGAAGACCATAAAATATGGTTCTGGGTCTGGGGTGTTCTCACTTCAGGCGGAATCCTTCTGAATACTCAGTATATGTATAAAAAATTCGGTGAAAAAAGCAAATTCCTTGATGTGCTTTGTGTTCTCGGCTTTGTCAGTATGGCGGTTGTTGCATTAACCTTAGGCCACAGCACTGAGGACTGGAATCCGAAAAGACTTATCCATTGGATTGCGACAGGCTGTTTTATCGTTTTTACCGTAGCTTCCATAGCTCTGTTTTTCATTTTCAACCGCAAAAAGCATAAAAACTTCGGTGTGCTTGCTGTTTGTACACTCCTCATTCTCGGTTCATTTATTGTAATCTTTGCCGTTGTTGGCAAAAGCGCACTTATGGAAATGATACCCCTTGCGCTGATTGAGATTTTTATGTTCATTGTGAATTTCACTCCGCTTGTGAAGAACGAAGAAAAAACAAAAGTTGAAGTAAAATAAGAACCCGACCCGACGGGCAATCATAGATTGCGGTCGGATATCCCGAAACCTTGTTGTTTCACAATAAATTTTATCCCTCTGGCGGATTCGGCAGAGGGATTTTCGTTTTTTAATCTCTGTGCAGCTTCATAATTTCTTCAATAGGACCTGCAAAATCCTTTGATACATTGGGAATATCTTTTTCGCCTTTAATGAAGCCGGTGAAGAGCATACCCTTATAGTCGGTTGACATCTGGAATTTTGAAATTACTCTTGTAAGAGCCTGCTTTCTGTCCTCATTTTCAAGATAAATGCAGTTTTGCAGAGCAATTTCAACAGTTGATTCGGGTTTTGCAGCAACTCTGACTTCAAGTGTCTTGCCACATTTCTTTGAGTCAGCCGGGATTTTTTCGCTGTCAACGGTGACTGTGATATCTGCCTTTACGATGTCTCTGAATTTAAGCACATAAGTTCTGTTTTCAGGTGACACGCTGCTGTCGCCGTCTTCTTTGGCTATTGTGAAACATACCTTGTCGCCTTCTTCTTTCACGGTGAAGGCTGTTTTGAGATATGCACCGTCCTGATAGGAAAGTGTTTCGCCGTCGTCTTCATAAAGTGTGAAGCTGTTATTACCTCTGTAAATCAGAACTTCAAGTGCTTCGGGGTTGGAGCAATCGTTTGTTCTGTCATTTGTGCTCATAGGAATAATTGCGCCCTCTTTTGCAAGAACGGGGATATTTTCAATGTCACGGTACATTTTTATAAACTGATTGCCGCTGTAAATTCTGTCGGTGAAAATATCTGTGTATCTGCCTTCCGGTATCCATACATTGACCGCTGCAAGATTGGTGCTCTCAGCAGTGTGTTCAGTAATGGGAGCAACAATCATCTCAGTGCCGAAGAAAAATTCATTCTTGCAATTGTAAGAACTTTCATCTTCGGGATAAGCGTAATACATCGGTTCACAGATAGCTCTGCAGTCCGTATGAGTACGGTAGTTCATAGTGTAGATATAGGGGAGAAGCTTGTGCCTTAAGCGAAGGGCATCCTTTGCAATTCGTTCAACAGGGCCGCTGTAATTCCAGGGCTCTTTGCCTGCAAATTCATTGTTGGTGGAGTGGAGGCGCATAACAGGGCTGAACACACCAAGCTGCACCCAACGGACATAAAGCTCGTCATCCTTTTTGCCCATACAATGTCCGCCGATGTCGTGGCTCCACCAAGGATAGGCAATGTTGGAGGCTGTTGCGGTAAAGCCCGGCTGGAAGTCGAGGCTGCCCCAGGTCTGGGTGGTGTCACCGCTGAAGCCTAAGGGGTAACGCTGAGAGCCTGCACCGCAGAAACGTGAGAGAATAAGCGGTCTGTGATTATCCCTGCCGTTATCAAGAAAATGATAATGGTTGAGAGCCCACAAGGGGTCGAGTCCCGGCACATTGGTTTTTGTGCCTTGCTGCCAGTCAATCCACCAGAAGTCAATACCCATTTTTTCAAGGGGATGATGCAGAATATCAAAATAGTTCTCGGTAAATTTTTTGTCGGTAATATCGAATTTAACAGGAGCTTTCTTGTCAGGATTCTGTCCCATAGCCCTGCACATTTCTTCGTACCGGTCTTCAAACCAACGCACGCCCATTGAGGGGTGAATGTTGAAGGTGACGTGATAATTGTCTTTCTTCAGCTTGTTGAGGAAGCCTTGGGGGTCGGGGAAAAGGTCTGTGTTGAAGCTGTAGCCGGTCCAGCCTGTTGACCAGAAATCATATACGAATTCCATAAAGTTTTTGTGCATGGAAAGCTTGTGGCTGTCTTTGCCGAACTTTTCTTTGATGTTTACCCAATGCCAGTCCATATCAACGGTGGCAACGGTGATTGGAATTTCCTCTTGCTTGAATTTATCCATAAGGTTGAGGTATTCCTCTTGTGAATATGCCTTATATCTGCTCCACCAATTTGAAAGGGCGTATCTCGGAATAAGAGGAACTTTTCCCGTTAACTTATAAAGGTCTGTTGTTGCACCGATATAGTTGCTGCCGTAGGCGAAATAATATTCATCGGTTTCTTTGTCGGCTCTGGGCAAGATAGTGCCGTCTTCTTTCAGAACAAGGGTATTGCTGTCATCAAGAATTGCAACACCGCCACGTGAGCATACACCGTCATTAAGCGTGATAATGCCTGCGGTGATGTCAAGTGTGCGACAAGTACCCTTGAGGTTGCCTGACTTATAATCTGTCACCGTTCTGCCGTCACGCAGCTTGATGCGAAGCATCTTTTTTGTTTTTAAACAGTAAAGGAAATTAGCTTTGGTGGTTTTGATTTCAACTGTTTCATTTTCTTCTTTAATTTCAAACTTCGGCTCATCAAAGTCACGGAACCATACGCTCTGAGTCGGTTCGTTGCAGAACTTGCCGTTTTTCTGCACTTCAACTCTCAGAAGACAGGGGGTAATAACTGTAAACCTTGTGTCTGCAAACACAACAGTATGACTGTCAAGTGCCTTGGGAGAGCAATCAATTTTAAAACGCTTTGAAAAACTGTCCATAATGTACTCCTTTATGATGTATTTTTCATACCCAGATAATTATATATCTTTGCTCCTTTAAAGTCAACAAAGGTGAATTATATTATTTTTTTCAAAATTGTTGAAATTATTTTCCAAAAGCATTACAATAAGACTATGAAGAAAAACAAAAAGGAGAATGATTATGAGTATCGAAACACCTCGCACCTATGTCCCTTTTAAGGACTGGAAAGAAAAATCCAAGCAGACCGAATACACCGAAAGCACTCCGCTTTTGTCACCTGACGGCACACTTCTTGCAAAAGGCTGGGCAAAGCACAACGTTTTTGATTATAACAGAGACTATGTGAAAAAGGGCAGCCCTATGAGCAAAAAGGAATGGGATTTCTATCAGGTTGCTGACGGCAACTATATGGTGCAGCTGAGCTTTGCGAACATCGGCATCGGCGGCTATATTGCAGGCAAGCTCATTGACCTTAAGGCGGGAAAAGTTATTGCTGATGCAACTCAGCTTTTCCTTGGCGGAAAGAAGCATGTACCCCCGCCAAAGGGTGATGTTCCCAATCGCTACAAGGACAAGATCGGCAAGGCTGAATTTGACTTTGACACAAAGGAAAATTCAAGAACACTCCGGTTCAAAATGCCGCTGAAAGACAAAATGGTTGAATGTAAGTTCGATATGGATATTATGCCGGGACTTGAAAACATCACAACCGTTCTTCCTTTCGCAGGTGACAACACAAAGTATTTTATGACCACCAAACAGAACTGTATGCCTTGTGAAGGTTATTACAAATTCGGTGACGAGGTTTATGAGTTCAAAAAAGAGACTGCCTTCTGCGCTCTCGACTGGGGACGTGTAAACACTCCTCACAAAATGGTCTGGTATTGGGGTAACGGCTCACAGTACATAACCGACGAAAACGGTGAAAAGCATCTTTTCGGCTTTGAAATCACCTGGGCAATCGGTGACGAAAGCAATGCAACCGAGACCTGTCTTTTCTATGACGGCAAGGCTCACAAATTCGGCGCTGTTGACGTTGAAGTGTTCCCCAAGCCTGACAAATATATGAATGACTGGAAGTTTATTTCAGAAGACGGTCGCTTCAATATGACAATGAAGCCCACCTTTGACCATCATTCAGATATGAATCTCGGTGTTGCAAGAATGCATACTCATCAGGTACACGGAATATGGAGCGGTGATGTAATACTTGACGACGGCACAAAGCTCGAAATCAAGGATATGTACGCTTTTTGCGAATATGTTGAAAATAAGTGGTAATTGAAAAAAAGTCCGTTGCGTATGCAGCGGACTTTTTCAATCATATTCTGCGGATCTTTTTTGATAAGGCTTATGAGTGCAATGAGCTGAATTACTCTCAAAACCCACCACAGTATGTATTCGGGAAGAGTTATTCCGTTTTTGAGTGTAATAATTTCATTTTTGAAAAAATTTTTGACCTTATTCATCATTTTTTCACCTGTTTTCTACAATGCTGATTCTTATGCTATCATATTATTCTTAAAAAATAAATGCTACACAATTGTAATAAATTTAAGTGTCGTTTATATAAACAAAGATTTTTAATTTTTCAAAGTTTGCTGTATTTTTTTGTAAAGGGGGTTGACAAAGTTTGTCTAATGTGTTAGACTCAAGATGCAGTCTAATAGATTAGACAACCTGTGCGAAAAAAGGAGGTAATATGATGTCAACACCGAAAATTTTTGAAAGCGAATACCGCTTTTGTCTTGTTCTTTGGGAAAACGAGCCTATAACAAGCGGTGAACTTGCAAAAATCTGCAAGGAGAAATTAGGCTGGTCAAGAACAACCACTTATACGGTCATCAAAAGACTTTCCGAAAGGGGAGTTGTGAAAAACGAAAACTCCCTTGTAACCGCTTTGATTTCAAAGGATGAAGCTCAGATGGCAGAAATTGATGAGTTGGTGGAAAAAAAGTTTGAAGGCTCACTTCCTGCTTTCATTGCCGCATTCACAAAGCATAAGGAGCTTTCTGAGAAGGATATTGAAGAAATCCGCCGCTTAATTGACCGATAAGGGGGTGCGGTTATGGAACAGATTATTCAGGATTTGTTTTTGGACTTGCTTAACTTCAGCATCAGCGCAACATGGCTGATATCGGCAGTTGTTTTGCTGCGCTTTCTTTTCAAAAAGATGCCCAAGTGGGTCAATTGCCTTTTGTGGGGAATAGTGGGCATACGCCTTGTTTTTCCTTTTTCCGTTGAAAGCATATTCAGCCTTGTTCCCTCTGCTGAGACTGTGCCGCCGGAGATTGTTTATTCCTCTGAGCCTCAGATAAACAGCGGTATTCCTGCTCTTAACAGTGCGGTGAATCCCGTGATAACAGAAACTTTTGCTCCCGACCCTGTCACAAGCGTGAATCCGTTGCAGGTTGTTGCAATCCTTTCTTCATATCTGTGGGCTGTCGGTCTTGTGCTTATGGTGCTTTATGCGGTCATAAGCTTTCTGAAGCTTAAACACAAAATGAGAACTGCCACTCTTTTCAGAGAAAATATCTTTCAGAGTGAAAATGTGCAGTCGCCTTTTGTGCTGGGATTTTTCAGACCGAAAATTTACCTTCCCTATAATATGAAACCCAGAGAGATGTTTCTTGTTGTTTCACACGAAAAAGCTCATATCAAGAGAAAAGACCATTTTATAAAGCCGCTTGCATATCTCGTTTTGTGCGCATACTGGTTTAATCCCGCTGTGTGGCTTGCCTATATTCTTCTTTGCCGTGACATTGAAATGGCCTGTGATGAAAAGGTTGTCAGGGAAATGGACAGCGACAGCAGAAAGGATTATTCGGAAGCACTGTTAAATTGCAGCGTTAACCGCCGCAGTATTGCTGCCTGTCCTCTCGCCTTCGGTGAAGTGGGTGTGAAGGACAGAATTAAGGGTGTTATGAATTACAAAAAGCCTGCCTTCTGGGTGATTATCCTTGCCGCAGTTTTGTGTGTTGTTACGGCGGTATGCTTTCTTACGAATCCGCCGCAGGAAAAAGAGGACGAGCTTTTTGGTGCAACATATGAGGGTGAAATGATTTATACTCTGCCAAGTTTGTCCTCCGGAACGGTTGATATGGGCATTTGTGAAATCAGTACCGACGGAGAGCTGTCTATAAGATATGAAGGAGAAACAACCTATATTGGAAACCTCAAGGAGTCTGATTACACAAGAGAAAAGCTTTATGAAGGAATTTATGAAGATAAGCGTGGCAGTGTAGAAATCGGCGAAATAATCAAAGCTTATGACGTGGATAATGAGGAAAATAAAAATGTTTTCTTCACAACCAATGAAGGTGAGATATACAGAGTTGTTTTACGGGAAGACGAAAAAGTTTTCGGCTTGTTTAAGCTTGAAGAATATGTTTCTTTCGAGAACAAACTTCAAAATCTAGAAACCGCCATTGGTGATGCCGTTATCGAAAACAACAAGGATTCATACTATATCGTAAACGCAATTCAAAACAAGCAGGAGTTTGACATTGCCTTGTCTCTTGAAAGCCACGAAATAGTCCACATCGTCAAAGACGAAGAAGAAAAGACTTTGACAGCCTATGTGCAGACTCTTTATGAGGAGTATATAAAAAGTGACGGTGTTGTGACAAAGGTTGCCGCAGGTGCAAGTCCTGCCAAAATTGAATTTGACATCGTGGCTGAGGGCGCATATGAACTCAAAAGCTACTTTGCGCCACCCCCCGGCGAGGCTTATCCCGAGGATATGGAAAAGGCCTTCAGTTTAAACCCCGATTATGACGATGCCGCCGTTATGATGAATTTGAAGCGTGAATGTTATGAAAGGGCAGTTGAACGGCTTGGCGATTTCGGTGACTATCAGAACGCCTGGATTGCATACAGGTATATCTGTATGAGCAGCTCACTTTCTTTTGTTCCGAGTGAATATGCACGTCATTACCGCTTTAATTTTGACGGTGAAACTCTCAGCGTAACCGACGGCTCGGGCGATTTGCAAAACGGTGAAGAAATCGTTTATGAAAACAAATACAGCGACATTGCAACTTATTTACAGGAGGATATGGAAAAGCTGCTCATCAACAATGCCGATACTGTCTGGGCAAGAACAGACACGAAAGATATGCTGAATGAAGATTTTACCGTATATACCTTCTCTGACGAAAATGGCGAAACAGCATATACTCTGCTTTGTGAAAACAGGACAAATGTCAGATTTTTCATCACGGGTGACCTTGAAGGCATATTCAGACTTTATGAAGCCGTGGATAAGAACCTGTATGTGAATATGTATTGATTTTTGCTTCCAAAATATGGTACAATAATCCTGCGGAAAGTCCGCAGCCGGCAACAAAAAATGGAGGAAAAAACGATGGATGAACTTATGGAAATGGAATGGTTCCGGGAACTTATGGACAGACTTTCACAGGTATTCACAAAACTTATGGTAAAATTAGGGCTTAAACTCATTTTACCGTTCTGAAAGTAATTGAACTGCTCTTGCTGAGGGCAGTTCTTTTTTTGGCGAAAGATAATATCTTCCTTTGCTTGACAATATACTGAACTGCGTGATAAAATTAGCTTATCAGATTTATCGAAAGTGAGGAAAATTACTATGAATCGTTTAGAAGGTAAGGTTGCAATCATCACAGGCGGTAACTCCGGTGTCGGTGCTGCAACAGCAAAAAAATTCGCTCAAGAAGGCGCAAAGGTCGTTATCAGCGCAAGAAGAGAAGCTCAGCTTGAAGCTGTGGCAAACGAAATCAGAGAAACAGGCGGCGAGGTTTTTCCCGTTGTAAGTGACATTTCAAAGCCGGAAGATGCAGTGAAGCTCGTTGCAGCTGCTGTGGAAAAGTACGGTAAACTTGATATTCTCATCAACAATGCAGGTGTTCTTGATAACGGTCTTAAGGCTATTGACAAGTTCGCTGAAGAAGATATAGACAAGGTGCTTGACATCAACACAAAAGGCACAATGTATATGATAAGAGAAGCTTCAAAGGAAATGGAAAAGGCTAACTACGGCTCAATTGTCAATGTTGCTTCTGTTGCAGGTGTTATGGGCTGCGGCGGTGCTGCTTATGTCGCATCAAAGGCTGCTGTTGTCGGTATCACACGTCACACCGCACTCCGTTTTGCAGGCACAGGTGTTCGTTGCAATGCAATCTGTCCCGGCACAATTGTGACACCTATGGTTGCAGGTATGAAGCCCGATAATATGGATATGGACATTTTCGGTCAGATGATGAAGCACAACGACCTGAAGGTTGCACCCTGTATGCCTGATGACGTTGCAAATATGCTTTTGTTCTTTGCTTCAGATGAATCAAGAGCAATCACAGGTCAGTCAATCGTGACAGATTTCGGCTCAACTCTTTAAGGAATAAAAACAAGTAAAGTTTTTTTGATTGCTTTTTTCACAAAAAAGTAATGCCCTGCGGCGAGCGATCTTAGTAAAAAGGAAATGCAGGTTGCAGAATTCAAGAAGCATTGCTTTAGTTTATGATGAAAAAAGGTACAAGGAAAACCTTGTACCTTTTAGTAACAGTGATACAAAATCGGAAGGAGAGAAATTACCGTGTTCTATGAGCAGGATTGGGTGATGAAGCAAATAAGGCTTCTTGCCCGTTTTGTCGCAAGGGCAGTTTTCAAAAAAGATACTGCAGAATACAAAGAGCTTATTGAAGAAAGTCTTGCGGGGACTGATATTCTGCACCGTGAACTGATGATTTTTCTTGAGGAAGGCAAAATCTGTGAGGCGGAAAACTATCTTTTTGAAAATATAGACTCTGCCGATAAGAAGTATCTTGCTCTGGTTCTTGATTTTTACGAAAAGCTTAATTTGTTGTCTGACGAAGAGCTTGAAAAAGCAGAGTTTTCAAGAGAAGAAGTGAAAGAGGGACTGAACAATGCACTGGAGCTGTTTGGTCTTGATTTTGTAAAAGAAATGTTCTGCTGATTTTGAAATATTGTGTATCAGATGTGCAAAAATAAAGCTAACGGAAGAAAGGTGATAAAATTGAAAATTACAAAAGATATAGTTTCGGTCGGTGTCAACGATTATGATATAGACCTGTTTGAAGGTCAGTATGCCGTGAAAAAGGGTATGGCATATAACTCTTATGTTATTCTTGATGAAAAAGTCGCTGTTATGGATACAGTCGAAGCTTCTTTCACAAAGAAGTGGCTTGAAAATCTCTCTGATGTTCTCGGTGAAAGGAAGCCCGACTATCTCGTTGTTCAGCATATGGAGCCTGACCATAGCGCAAACATCAGGAATTTTATGGACACTTACCCCGACGCAATAATTGTGGGTAACGCAAAAACCTTCAAAATGATTGAAGCTTATTTCGGCAAAGGCTATGAAGACAGACGTGTTGTTGTCACTGACGGCGAAACACTTTCACTCGGTGAGCATAACCTTACCTTTGTTTTTGCTCCGATGGTACATTGGCCTGAGGTTATGATGACCTATGACAGTAAAGATAAGGTGCTGTTTTCGGCAGACGGCTTCGGCAAATTCGGCACAAGTGATGCAGACGAAGACTGGGCTGATGAAGCAAGAAGATATTATATCGGAATTGTGGGCAAATACGGCCCACAGGTGCAGGCTGTGCTGAAAAAAGCGGCAGGACTTGCCATTGATGTCATTTGTCCCTTGCACGGCCCTGTTCTCAGTGAAAATCTCGGCTGTTATCTTAATCTTTATGATATCTGGTCAAGCTATGCGGTGGAAAAAGACGGGGTTGTGATTGCCTTCAATTCAATTTACGGCGGCACAAAAAATGCTGTTATGACTCTCAAGGATATGCTTACAGCCAAGGGCACAGAGGTTAAAGTTTTTGACCTTGCACGAGAAGATAAGGCTGAGGCTGTTACGGCTGCTTTCAGCTACGGAAAATTGGTTATTGCAGGAACAACCTATAACAATTCTCTTTTCCCTTGCGTAAAGGCTTTCATTGACGGACTTATTGAAAGAAACTATCAGAAAAGAACAGTTGCTTTTGTTGAAAACGGCTCATGGGCTCCAACAGCCGCAAAAAATATGAAAGCGATGTTTGAAAAGTCGAAGGATATTACCTTCGCAGAAAATACCGTAACAGTTAAAGGCGTGCTTGACAGTGAAGCGGAAAAGCAGCTTGAAAGTCTTGCTGATGAACTTTGCGGTTGATGAGGTGATAATATGAGTACAAGAAGCGATTGTGATAAAGCTCTTTTCAAAATCGGATACGGTCTTTATGTTGTGACATCCAATGACGGAAAAAAGGATAACGGTCTTATTGTCAATTCCGTTATGCAGCTGACAAGTTCTCCGAAAACCGTGGCGGTGGCAATCAACAAACAGAATTACTCACACGATGTAATTCGTGAAACCAAGAAAATGAATGTAAATATCCTTAACACAGATGCTCCTTTTTCTGTGTTTCAGAATTTCGGCTTTCAAAACGGAAGAAATGTTGACAAGTTCAAAGATATAAAATCGGGCAGAGCCCAAAATGGTTTGCAGGTGCTTTTTGAAAACATCAATGCCTTCCTTTGCCTTGAGGTTCAGCAGTATGTTGATATGGGCAGTCACGGACTTTTCATTTGTGATGTTACCGATGCAGGTGTTCTCAATGACAAAGAGACAATGACCTATAGCTACTATCAGCAAAACGTGAAGCCGAAGCCGCAGGCAGAAAAGAAAAAAGGGTATGTCTGCAAAATCTGCGGTTATGTTTATGAGGGCGAAGAATTGCCGGAGGACTTCATTTGCCCCACTTGCAAACATCCGGCATCGGATTTTGAAGCGATTAAGCAGTAAGTAATAAGCAGTAAGGTAAAAGCAGATATTGAGTTAATCTCAATATCTGCTTTTAGTATATAAAATATCCTTACTGCTTATCACTCACTACTTACTACTTTCCACGTTATTTGTTTTCAAAGATTTCGTTATATCTCTGAATAGAGTCTTCAATAATGCGGCGGGCTTCTTCCGGGCCTTTAGCCTCATCAATAACGGTGCTTTTGTTCTCAAGCATTTTATAAACGGAAAAAAAGTGTATCATTTCTTCAAAAATATGCTTGGGCAGCTGACTGATGTCGGTATATCCGTTATAGGTAGGGTCGCCGGTGTGAATGGCGATGATTTTGTCGTCAGGGTCATTGTTGTCAAGCATTGAAATAACACCGATGGGATAACATTCAACAAGTGCCATCGGCTCAATTTTTTCTGAGCAAAGAACGAGCACATCCAAGGGGTCATTGTCAAGTGCATAGGTGCGGGGGATAAAGCCGTAGTTTGCGGGATAGTGGGTTGAGGTGTGAAGAACTCTGTCAAGGCGCAAAAGACCTGTCTGCTTGTCAAGCTCATATTTCATTTTGCTGCCTTTGCTGATTTCAATTACTGAATCAAAGCGGTCAACATCGATTCTCTGTGGGTTAATATCGTGCCAGATGTTCATTTTGGTTCCTCCCTGATTTTTTTCTGATGATATCATAGCACACTTACGGAAAATTAGCAACAAAAATATTCTTAAAAAGAAAAGGGTTCTGTTTTCACAGAACCTCATTTCCTTATGGCGCGCTGTAAGGGATTCGAACCCCTGACCTTCTGGTCCGTAGCCAGACACTCTATCCAGCTGAGCTAACAGCGCATTGCTTTTTTAATGCCAAAATATATTATCATAATCCGCAGACAATGTCAATAGCTTTTTCAAAAAACTTATCTTTTTCTTTTTATAATCAACTTAACAAAAGTGTCCGCTGAGATTATATTGATTGAAGTGAAACAAAAATGATGAGGTGACATTATGACCTTTCGCACACCTTCCTACTACAGTGCTTTTTGTTGTACCACCGATAAATGTACCGATAACTGTTGCATCGGTTTGGAAATTGATATCGACAGCTCCGCCGCAGAATACTATAACTGCATCAGCGGTGAATTCGGCAAAAGACTGAAGGAAAATATCTCAACTGAGAATTCTATTATACTTCAAGGTGAGCGGTGTCCTTTTTTATTCTACTACAGTGTTAAGCCAGATACCCTTGCGGACAAAGGCATAACCTAAAATACATTTGATAATATCTGCCGCAGTAACGATGGTGTAGAGAGGTACAATCGGAATTGCGGTGAAACGGCTGAGACAAAAGGCGAGGGGTACGGAAACGAGCCAAACAAAGCCGCTGTCGAAAAGAAATGTGATGAAGGTTTTTCCGCCGGAACGCAGGGTGAAATAGCAAGAATTTGTGAATGCCTGAACAGGCATAAAGGCTGCAATCACAATAATAATTGTTGCGGCGAGGTCTCTGACGTTTTGCTCTGTGTTATAAATTTGCGGAAACAGCCTTGAAAAGCACATCATAACAAGACCTATTCCCAAAACAACAAAGGCGGCAAAGAAAATCATTTTCGGGCCCGCTTTTTTTGCATCCTCTTTCTTTTGTGCACCGAGCATCTGACTTAAAATGATACCGGTTGCACTGCCGAAGGCGATGAATGCAACGTTGAAAACATTGTTGAGTGTCATCACAATGTTGAGTGCTGCCACAACATCAAGACCTCTTATGCTGAAGCATTGGTTTAGAAAAGCCATACCTGCTGACCAAAGAGTCTCATTGATAAGAAGCGGTGTTGACACAACGGTAATTTTTTTAATCTGCTCTTTGGTGATGGTGGTTTTTGTGTAAAGAGCTTTGATGAAAGGATATTTCTTTTTGTGGGTGTGCGACCATGCCACGAGTATACCAAGTTCAACAAAACGAGAAAGCACCGTTGCAATTGCCGCACCCTCAATGCCCATTTCAGGCGCACCGAAGTGACCGAAAATAAGTATATAGTTAAAAACAAGGTTGACAAGAACGGCAGAAATTGTGGAAATCATCGGAACAATTCTGTCGTTTGTTTCTCTGAGTGTGCTTGCATATGCCTGAGAAAGCGCAAAGGGAAGAGTGTTCCAAAGCATAATTTTAAGATAGCTTTTGCTGTATTCGGTTACAAGCGCAATATCGGCAGGGTCGGAGTCTCCCTGAACATAGGCGGAAATGAGGAAGTCGCCTAAGGTGAGAAAAACAGTAATTCCCGCAATTGTGAGAAGCACAGCCGCAAAAAGCTTATATTGCAGGGTGCTTTTGACACCGTCATTATCCTTTTTGCCATAAAATTGGGCGGTGAATATACCTGCGCCACTCATAGCCCCGAAGATGCAAAGGTTAAAAACAAAAAGGAGCTGATTGACGATGGAAACACCGGTCATCTGAAGAGTACCGACCTGACCGACCATAATGTTGTCGAGCATACTCACAAAGTTTGTGATGCCGTTCTGAATCATAATGGGCACTGCGATAACAATCATACGCTTAAAATAAGGCAGTCCCGATTTTATATAATTTATCATTTCTTTTGCCTTTCAAATACTGATTTTGCTGTTTGAAATATGCCTCAGGGCAAAAAAGTCCCTCTCAAAGACTTTTCTCAGAGAGGGCAAGTGACTTATTCAGCTGCTGTTGTTTCTGTGGGAATGGTAAAAAAGCCGCTTTTGAAAAATTCAATAAGCTTGTCGATAAAGTCTCTGATTGATTTGAGAATATTGCCGATAACACCGCCGACCTCACGAACTTCATCCTCTGCTTCGGCTAAGCCGCCGAGATTGTTGGAAACAAAGGCATTGATTTCATCTTCAAGGCTTGAAGTGGGAACGGGTGTTGTGGGAACATAGGTGAGGGGGTGAGTAGTTGCTTCAGCACTTTCTGCTGCGGTTGTGTCTGTTGCTGTGCCGGGTACGGCTGAGCCTATCATAACAGCGGCAAGAACAAGAGCAATCATAGGAATTAAAAATTTGTTGCGTATTTTCATTTTCATCTGTCTCCTTTGTCTTTTTTGTTACCAAACTAATTATAGCAAATAACGGCAGCTAATGCAAGATGTTACGGAAAAAATTAGAAGTTATGCTGATTTTGCGGGAAGTCAGTGTTCATTGTTGTTAAATTTGGTTTTTTATGTTATGCTTTACAGCAGAAAATCTTGATTTGTTGCAATCTTTTAAATTGTTGATTATTTCTTTACCCAGGTTGAGGGTGAAAGAGAAAGCAGAATCGGATAAATTTCAAGTCTTCCGAAAAGCATTGTAAGTGAAAGAATAACCTTTGCAAAGGGTGAATACATAGCATAGCTTGAAGCCGGGCCGGCAGCGCCGAAGGCAGGGCCTACATTGTTGAAGCAGGAGGCAACCGCCGTAATGTTTGTCTCGAAATCAAAAGGCTCGATGCTGATAATCAGAACAATGACGAAAAAGAAAAGTGCGTAGATTGCAAGATAAGAATTAACTGAGCCGATTGTGGCTTCATCAAGCCTTTTGCCTTCAAAGTTGACAACCCCGACAGAGCGAGGATGAAGCATTTTTTTGAGCTGTCTTTTGATGCTTTTGAGAAGGATAACAACTCTTGCAACCTTGAAGCCGCCTGCGGTTGAACCTGCACAGCCCCCAATGAACATCAAAGCAAAAAGTATCATTTTTGAAAATCCGGGCCACAGATTGAAGTCGGTTGTGGCATAGCCTGTTGTTGTGATTATGGTTGAAACCTGAAATGCTGCATGGCGAAGAGCTGTGCCGAAAGAGTCAAAAAGAGGCATAATATTAACAGTGATTCCTACTGTTGCAAGAATGACAAGACCGATATAAAACCACAGCTCATGGCTTTTGCTTGCAGCTTTGATTTTTTTGAGGATAATGAGATAATAAATGTTAAAGTTTATGCCGAAAATCAGCATAAAGATTGTGATTACCCATTGAAGATACGGACTGTAGGAGCCTACGCTGTCTGCCTTGATGCCAAAGCCGCCCGTACCCGCTGTGCCAAGGGCATGAACGAGAGAGTCAAAAAGAGGCATACCGCCTGCAAGAAGAAAGAGCACCATCACCAATGTGAGAACAACATAGATAATGTAAAGTATACGGGTGGTCTGTTTCATTTTTGGAACAAGCTTACCGACAATAGGACCCGGCACTTCCGCGCGCAGAATATGCATTGTACGGTCAGAGAGTGAGGGCACAATTGCCATCATAAAAACGAGAACGCCCATTCCTCCTACCCAATGGGTGAAGCTTCGCCAGAAAAGAAGTCCTTTGCTCATTTTTTCAACATCGGTAAGAATTGAAGCACCTGTTGTTGTAAAGCCGCTGACTGTTTCAAAGAAAGCATCAATATAGTTTGGTATTTCACCTGAAAGGAAAAAGGGTAAAGCACCGAGGGCTGAAAGAGCAAACCATGAAAGGGCAACTATGACAAAGCCTTCACGTGCATAAATAACCTTGTTGCCCGGCTTTGAAAGAATTGTAAGCCCGAAGCCTGCCGCAAGGCAAACGGCAATTGAAACGAGAAAGTCTTTCACGCAAGACTCTTTATATATCAAAGCACAAACCGTGGGAAGAAGCATAAGTGCAGCTTCGATTTTTATAACAGTACCCACGGTGAATAACACCATTCTTCTGTTCATTTTTTACCTCTTATCTGAGAATATCCTTTAAATTATTGAGTCTGTGTTCAGCTGAAAGAACAATAACACGGTCATCCTGTGTAATGATATCGTCACCTGAGGGGATAACTGTTTTCTTTCCCTGACGGATAATGCCTGCAAAAAGAATACCCGACTTGATTTTAAGGTCTTTAATCGGAGTTCCGATAACGGGTGAGTCAGGGGTTACCTTGAATTCAACAGCTTCAGCCTTGCCGTCCATAATTTTATAGAGGGTTTCAATTTTGCTGCCACGGGAGTTGTTGAGTGCTCTTGTGTATCTGAGGATGATATCTGATGTGATGGCTTTGGTTGAAACAACACAGTCAAGACCGAGCTTTTCAGCCATTGCGGCAAGCTCCTCACGGTTGACTTTGGTGATAATCTGAGGTACCTTCTGACTTTCTGCAAAAATTGAAACAAGGATGTTTTCTTCATCCATACCGGTAAGTGAAACAAAGGCATCAAGAGAGCGTAATCCTTCTTCAAGAAGAAGCTCCTGCTGTGTGCCGTCACCGTGAATCATAACGGCGGAGGGCAGGATTTCGCTCAGCTTTTCGCAACGCTCAAAGTCTTTTTCAATGATTCTTACGTCATTTCCTGAAGATGAGAGCATTTTTGCAAGGTAATATGCTGTTCTGCTGCCGCCCATAATCATAACATTTCTTGATTGCTTTTTGAGTATGCCGAAGCTTTTGAGAAGCTTTTGCATTTCCGAGGGAGCTGCAGCAATTGCGATTATGTCACCTGCTGCAAGCTCAAAGCTGCCGTCGGGGATAATAACCCTTCCCTGCCTCAAAACAGCGCCAATCAGAAAATCTATTTTTTCCTTTTCACGCAGCTTGAAAAGCTTTTTTCCGCAAAGAGGATTATCGGCTTTCAGTCGAAGTTCAATCATTTCAAGGTTTCGTCTTGAAAAATATTCAACCTTGAAGGCTGCGGGCAGCTTGAGAATGTTGTAAAGCTCCTGAGCCATAAGAAGCTCGGGGTTAACAGCCATTGAGATGTTCAGCTCCTGCTTCATAAAGCCAAGTGAATTGTCGTTGTATTCGGGATTTCTGATTCTTGCAATGGTGTGCTTGGCTCCCATTTTTTTTGCAAGAAAGCATGACAGCATATTAAGCTCGTCTGAGCCTGTAACTGCAATAAAAAGGTCTGTTTTGGAAACACCTGCTTCTGTGAGGGTTTCACAGTCAGTACCGTTTCCGCAAATACCCATTGCGTCATATATGTTGGTAATTTCGCTGATTACTTCAGGATGGTTGTCGAGTGCGGTGACATCGTGACCTTCGTTGACAAGAGTTGAAACAATTGCTGTGCCGATTTTTCCACAGCCTGCAACAATAATGTTCATATTTTCCTACCTTTACTTTCGAAAAAAATATATGCAAGGTGATTTTACTCTATTTTGTGTGCTTTTGCAAGAGTTTTATAATAAGTTGGCAAATATATAATTATTGTAAAGAAAATACAAAAGCAAAAAGAGGCTTTAAAAAAACGAAAGTTTTTTACAGCCCCTTAAATTTATTCTGCTTTGGCTTCACTGCTGTCTTTCTGTTCTTCTGCCAAGACCTTTTCTCTTGTGGGTGACTTCCAGAGCTTGATGATGCCCTCGTCATTTAAAAGCTTAAGCATAATTATTGCAAGGGGAGTGATGAACATACCAATAAAACCAAAAAGTCTCAGACCAATATACATTGCCGAAATTGTGACGACAGGTGAAAGTCCGAGCTGACCCGCAACAAGCTTAGGTTCAATTATCTGGCGGATAACGGTGATGACCGCATAGATAATGATAAGCCCGACAGCCATTGCGTAATTGCCCACAATCAGGTTATAAACCGCCCAGGGAATAAGAATAGTACCTGTGCCGAGCATAGGCACAATGTCAACAATCGCACAGACTACGGCAATAATAACAATATAATTGGACTGGAAAATGCCGATGAGTCTGAGAACGGAAAGTCCTGCAAACAATTCAATGAAGGTGATGAGCATAATAAGAAGATATGCCCTGCCCATTTTTGAAAGTGAGGATTTGAGAATGTTTTTTGCTTTCGACAGGTCTGCCCTTTTTTCTTTGGGAAACTGAAGAACAACAAATTCCTTGACCTTGTCATATTCAGCAGTCATAAAGCAGGCTGAAACAAGGGCGATAACCACAGCGATGATGACCGAAGGAATTTGCCTTGCTGTGGAGATAACACCGGAAAGAGGGCCTGTAATCCATGAAAGACTGAAGGAATCACCAAGTCCGCTGCTTATCTGATTTGCAAGCTCATTGTTTGTGCCTGCAACAAACTCTCTTATCTGTGTGAAAAACGAAGAAATAGTGTCAGAAACGTTTTCTGATATAAAGTCGGGAAGACGGCCGATGGTTGACATAACAGAATCTTCAATTGTGTTGATAAATACATCTATGTTCTGAACCTGAATGACGATATAGTCTATGAAGCCCTTAATTTCTTCAACCGCCCTCACGCCGATAAGAACAAACAAAGCCACAACTAAGACAATAAAACCGAAAACACAGAGTGCAGAAGCAAAGCCGCTTTTGAGGAAGGTCTTTCTGACAAGGAAGTTCTTGGGCCTTTGAAGAAGCACCGCCGCAATAAAAGCAAAGATTATGGGCGCACATATTCCCATTGCATATCTGAGGGCGAAAAATCCCAAAAACAACAGAATTGCATAATATACAATATTGATGATAAATTTACGCTTTTTTTCAACGTCAGACAATTAAAACACCCCTTTGTTTTGTGTTATATTTATATTATATTAACCCATTTAAAGGGCAAAATCAATGTATTTAACAAAAATGTATTTTTTTTATACAAAACCTTTTATTAAATTGCAAAATGTGATACAATATAGCATATGTTTTTTGTTTGGCTCAGGAGAAAACCTGAACTTAAAACGGAAGGGTAGTGAAAAAATGAACGTAGCCATTTTAGGTTTTGGCGTGGTAGGCTCAGGTGTTGCCGAGGTTATCACGAAAAACGGCGATTCAATTGAGAAAAACAGCAACGTTTCGCTCAAACTCAAAAAAATCCTTGACATCAGAGACTTTGAAAACAATGAGTTCGGGTCACTTATGACCAAAAATTTCGAAGACATCGTTAATGATGATTCAATAGATATTGTTGTTGAAACAATGGGCGGAGTAAATCCCGCTTTCGACTTTGTTTCAAGATGCCTTAAAAAAGGTAAGCATGTTGTATCTTCAAACAAGGAGCTTGTTGCAACAAGAGGCTATGAGCTTCTGGAAACAGCAAAAGACAATAATGTTAACTTCCTTTTTGAAGCTTCCGTCGGCGGCGGTATTCCCATTATCAGACCGATAAGCCGTTGTCTTGCAGGCAACAGAATCAGTGAAATTGCCGGTATTCTCAACGGCACGTCTAACTTCATTCTGACTAAAATGATAGTAGACGGTATGAGCTTTGAAGATGCACTTAAGCTGGCACAGGATAAAGGCTATGCAGAAAAAGACCCCACAGCAGACGTTGAAGGTCTTGACGCTATGAGAAAAATATGTATTCTTTCTTCTCTTGCTTTCGGCAACCATGTTTATCCTGAGGGAGTTTATGCAGAGGGTATTTCAAAAATCACTTTGGAAGATGTTGCATATGCTGATAATTATAACAGTGTTATTAAACTTATCGCAAAAACCAAACGACTTGACAGCGGAAAAATCCTTGTTATGGTTTCTCCGTGCCTTGTTTCAAAGGAAAGCATGCTTTCCGGTGTAAACGGTGTGTTCAATGCCTGCCTTGTCAGAGGCGACGCAACAGGTGATGTGCTTATGTACGGCAAGGGCGCCGGTAAATTGGCAACAGCTTCCGCCGTTGTCGGTGATGTTATCGACTGCGCCGTGAATGACGAAAAGCGTAAGTTCTTCGGCTGGGACGATGCAAAGGAAAACAGCCTTGCAGATTATCTCGATTGCGAAACTGCTCTTTACGTCAGGGGTCAGAATGCAGACAAAGAAAAAATCAAATCAGCTTTCGGTGAGGTTAGCTTCCTCACAAGAGAAAATCAACCTGCACAGGAAACAGCTTTTGTGACTCCTGTGATGAAGGAAGGCGAGCTCAGAAAGCTTATTGACAGCATTTCACTCAATGTTACTTCATGCATCAGAGTAGCTGATTATTGATAAACATATATCAGGAGGAAAACTATGGCACTTATAGTACAGAAATTCGGTGGCTCATCTGTGGCAAACGCAGAAAGAGTTATGAATGTTGCCCGTATTATCACAGACACATATAAAGACGGCAACGATGTTGTGGTTGTTGTTTCCGCACAGGGAGACACAACAGATGACCTTATTGAAAAGGCTAAGGAAATCAATCCGGATGCTTCAAAAAGAGAAATGGATATGCTTCTTACCGCAGGTGAACAGATTTCAATTTCACTTCTTGCAATGGCAATTGAAAAGCTCGGCTATCCTGTAAGATCACTTCTCGGCTGGCAGGCAGGGTTCAAAACAAATTCAGTTCACGGCTCTGCAAGAATTCACGAGGTAAAGGCTGAGAGAATTCAAAGAGAACTTGACAGCAAAAAAATTGTCATTGTTGCAGGCTTTCAGGGCATCAACAAATATGATGACCTTACAACCCTCGGCAGAGGCGGCTCAGACACAAGCGCAGTTGCAATTGCGGCAGCACTTCACGCAGACCGCTGTCAGATTTTCACAGATGTAACAGGTGTTTTCACAGCTGACCCGAGAAAGGTTGAAAACACTCAGAAATTAGCTGACATCACTTATGATGAAATGCTTGAGTTTGCAACTTTGGGCGCACAGGTGCTCAACAATCGCTCAGTTGAAATGGCGAAGAAATATAATGTAGAACTTGAAGTCCTTTCCAGTATGGTCAGAGAAAGCGGCACAATAGTCAGGGAGGTAGCAAATATGGAAAAAATGTTAATCAGAGGCGTAACTAAAGATACAGACGTGGCAAGAATTTCGGTTGTCGGTATGAAGGATATTCCCGGCAACGCATTCAAAATGTTCTCAAAGCTTGCACAAAAGAACATCAACATCGATGTTATTCTTCAGTCAGTAGGACGTGACGGCACAAAGGATATTTCCTTCACCTGCCAGAAAGGCCTTGCAGAAGATGCAGTTGCAATTCTCAATGATATCTTCGCAATGGAGGGCGCTGTTGTTTCTTGTGACACATCAATTGCAAAGGTTTCAATTGTCGGCGCAGGTATGCAGAGCCACTCAGGCACAGCTTCAAAGATGTTCGGCGCTCTTTATGAGGCAGGCATTAACATCAATATGATTTCCACAAGTGAAATCACTATCTCGGTGCTTATTGATAAAGAGCTTGCAGACAAGGCGGTTTCTGCAGTTCACAAAGCCTTTTTCGGTTAAGACATAATCGGCGGACACTCTGTTAAAGGAGTGTCCGCATTTTATAAGAGGTGATAAATCAATGAAAAAAGAAAATAAAGGTATGATGAAAAAGTGGTTTTATCCTTATTTCATCAGGCACAAAAAGGTGATGATAATCGACCTTATCTGTGCGGGACTCACAACAGGCTGTGAGCTTGTGCTGCCGATGCTTGTGCGTGAAATTACATCCATTGCCACAACTGACCTTTCAAAGCTTACCCTGAAGCTGATATTTTCAATGGCAGGGCTTTATGCTCTTTTGAAGCTTATTGATATGCTGGCGGGTTATTATATGACCTATGTAGGCCACGGTATGGGTGTTAAGATTGAAAGAGATATGCGTGAAGATATGTTTTCACATCTTCTGACGACACCTTTTTCTTATTTTGACAAAACAAAGGTTGGTCAGCTTATGTCCCGTATAACAACTGACCTTTTTGACATTGCTGAGTTTTCCCACCATTGTCCTGAGGAGTTTTTTATTGCAGGTCTCAAGGTGTCTGTCAGTTTTATCATTCTTACGAGTATTAACCCTATGCTGACAGTTTCAACCTTTGTTGTGATTCCGCTGATTTTCTTCGGCACGGTATATTTCAGAAGAAAGATGCGAAACGCTTTCAAGCAAAGGCGTGTGATTGCAGGTGATGTCAATGCACAGACAGAAACCACACTTTTGGGTATCAGGGTTGTCAAATCCTTCGGCAACGAGGATATTGAAAGGGAAAAGTTCAACAAGGAAAGCCGTCATCTGAGCGAAGTTCAGACCGAGTCATATAAGTATATGGCAAGACTCAACTGTGTTGTGAGACTTTTTGACGGACTTATGTATATTGTGATGATTCTTCTTGGCGGATATTTTCTTATCACAAAGCAGATTACCGCCGCAGATATGACTGCGTATCTTCTTTATATCGGTATGCTTATTTCCGCAATCAAAAGAATTGTTGAGTTCACCGAACAGTTTGAAAAAGGTGTCACAGGCATTGAACGCTTTAAAGAAATTATGGAAATTGAGCCGGAACCCGGTTATAACAGTAAAGATATAATTGAAAATGTGAAAGGCAATATCGATTTTGAAAATGTTACCTTCAGCTATGAAGAAGAAAAGGGCGATGTGCTGACACACATTAACCTCAATGTTAAAAAAGGTGAAAATATTGCAATTGTCGGGCCTTCCGGCAGCGGAAAAACCACTCTTTGCAGTTTGATTTCAAGATTTTATGAGCTGAAAGAAGGCTGTATCCGCCTTGACGGCAAAGATATCAACGAAATCAGTCTCGGCTCACTCAGAAATGCAATCGGTGTTGTTCAGCAGGACGTTTACTTGTTCTCCGGTTCTGTTGTTGAAAATATACTTTACGGTTGTCCTTCAAAAACAAGGGAGGATGCAATTGAAGCGGCGAAAAGGGCAGGGGCACACGAGTTTATTCTGTCTCTTCCCGACGGATATGACACCTATGTGGGCGAAAGAGGAGTGATGCTTTCCGGCGGACAAAAGCAGAGAATCAGCATTGCAAGAGTTTTTGTCAAAAATCCGCCTGTGCTTGTGCTTGATGAAGCAACCTCGGCACTTGATAACGAAAGTGAACAGTATATCAAAAAATCTCTCGCTGAGCTGACCAAGGGCAGAACAACCTTCACAATTGCTCACAGACTTTCAACAATCAGGAATGCATCAAGAATCATTGTTCTGACAGAAAAAGGCATTGAAGAGCAGGGTACACACGAAGAACTGGTAGCTTTCGGCGGGATTTATAAGAAATTGCAGGAATCAGACAGCATAGCTTGATTCGGCAGAAAAAAAACAAGCTATGTTTGTTTATAGCATAAAACACAAAAACACAGTTTTTGTCAATTCTGTTGGATTTTTTATGTTTTAAAGGGTTTCTTCGGACTTTACATCCGAAAGAAACCCTTTGTTTATCTTGTTTTATGCGGTCTGCACTTTTTTACAGCCCCTTTTTAATGTGAAGATTATTCGGTTGTTTTAACGGGACTTTCATAGACGAAATTAAGAAAACAGGTGATTTTATATGCGTTCACATCGTCATCATATTCCGTTTCGCCGATTGAAAGCTTTGTAAGGTTACTTAAGAAGTAGTCCTTGACCTCATCAAGAACAGCCTCAATAAGAGCGTGAGAAGCCGTGGGCTTTCGCCGTAAAGGTGCAAAACAGTTCAGACGCAGAGTGATTGAGTTTCTTTCATATCGTTGAGCATTTTCATCCTCAAAATAGGTGAGGATATACTCGTCGGGTACAATTGAAAGATAAGTTGTACTCAGGGGCAAGGGGAGTGAATCAGAATCATATCCTTTGATAGCGGTGCAAAACGGGCTGTAGTTAAGGTCTTCATTGATATAGGTTATAATGCTTTGAATCAGCTTGCTTGTGAATACCATATACTATGCCTCCTTGCTGACAATTGCCCAGTAATAGTATGGCTCGGTGCCGTGATAAACCTTTTCGCAGTGGTCAACGGTGTAGTTATATCCGTCACGGGAAAGAACATAAGAATTGCCGTCAATCAGGTCAAGCGGTGCATCAGGCAGAGCAATAAGCAGATATTTCTGCAAACTGTCATAACCGAGTTCAGTGGGGATGCCGCTGAGATAAATTTTATTTTTATATCTCAGCGGTTGAATAAATGCCTTGAAATACGAAGTTGAGCCGCCTCCGATTGTTACTGTCATTGTCAGTCCCAGTTTTTCAAAAAGAAGTTTTTTAGGTTTAAGTGCCACAGAAAAGGAAACCTCCGTCTTTGAGAATTTCTGATGCATTTGCTATTGCCAAATTTCTCATTTCTTTTTCAGCCTGAAACTGTTTTTCCGGCTTTTGTGAAATTGTCATATCGCCTACTTTGTAGCTTTCATATTTATCAGGCTCGGTGAGTCTTCTGATGTAAAAATAGAAATGAGCCATTGCCGCAGCAGTTTCAAGAATAAGAGGCTCGGTTTCGGAAACTTCGTCTTTCAGACGACGGAGCACCCAGTTCAGACCGTCTTCGCAGGAGGACTGCAGCTGTTCTTCGGTGAAATCTGTTGTGTCAGCATAACAAGAAAGAGCAGAGAATACATCACTGACTGTAAACATAGAAAGCCTCCTGTCAGATGAGGTTCATAAGCATTGCAGCTTCGCTGAAGATTTTTGCAAAGCCTACAGTTGAGGTGATTGCAGCTCTTTCAAGCTGTCTGTCGATGAGTTTGTCAAATTCGGTTGTGACTGTGCCTGCCTGAACTTTCTCAAGGGCATAGTTGCGGTCAAGTGCAATCATAACAGTAGGCTCAAGGCTTTCCATTCTCATAAGTTCAGCGCCGAAGGGAGTGACAAGATTGCCTGTTCCGTGGAATGAAAGACCGGCTGATGAATCTCTGAACTCGGAAAGATTGAGAATCTGCATAAGTGCATAGGGTGATGCAACAATTGTTGTCTCCTTATAGGGATAAACAGAAAGCCAGAGCTTCACCATATCACTGTAAGTAAGACCGCCCGATGTGGAGATGATTGAAGAAATGGGATTATCGTTGCCGTCACCGTTGATGAGAACATTCACAGCCTGCTCAAATTCAGCCAAGGCAATTGCAGCACCGATTTGTTTGAGTGCAACTGTGAAAAGGTCAAGACGCTGGAAACGGATAGCTTCATATGATGCGCAAAGAGTTCTGCCTCTTTTGACGAGCTTGATAAGATTGTTTTGCGTTGTGAATTTTGTTTCGGGAATATATGCACCTTCGTTTATAACTGCGGGATAACAATTTTCTGCACTGTCAATCATTGCGATTGAACGGTAGTCAAGGCCCTCAATTGTTGTGGTTGTTGCAACGATTGAATTGAGAGAATTGTTTTCTTCAATTCCCTGTGCGACTGCTCTTGAAATATACTCAGGGAAAAGGGCTGCCGAATCGGTTGTTCTGAAAAACTTTTCAATAGGGTCACTGTTTTTGCCGCTGACCTTGATGTCAAAACGCTTGAGCTGACGTTCAAAGGCATCAAGACCTTCAAGCTCTGTGCCGATATAGTTTTCGCTGGGGTCAATACTTTCAAGAGCTTCAGTGAAGCTTTTGCCGAGAGTATAAAGACCTTTTTCGAGTTTGATGTTGTCGTAACTTGTCATTTAAAAATCCTCCTGTGATTAAAGCATAATTTCCAGAGTTTTTTCTCCGGAGTTAACGGAAATAACGAGGTATTCCCTGCCGTTTGTGTCGTCAGCTTTAACAGCACCTGCTCCGTCAGAAGAAAGCTTTGCATAGCCGACTGAAGGTGCTGAACCGCTGTAAGGTACTTCGGTAACACCTTTCAGCACAACGGAAGCATATGTATCGTTCTTGTTTGTGCAAAGTCCGCAGAAGGGTTCTCCTTCAGCGGGAATACAAACACTGTAGCCTCTTTCAAGCATAACCACGTTTTTTGCATTAACTGTTTCATCACAATAAAGTGTGACTTCTTTTGTTTCAAATCCTTTGATAATGGAATCCATTTATTTTCCTCCTTAAATTTTGAATGAAGTGTGATTGCTGTTTTTTTGTGATTGGGGTTTCATTGTTTTCAGTTGAGGTGTAGGTGGCACGGACTCACTTGCTTGTGCTTCAAGACCGTCTTTAAAGTTTTTGAGCTGCTGAGTGCTCAGGTTTTCACATCCGAGAATGAAGCTTTTGAAGTTCACCTTGGGCATTGTGATAAGAGCGAGCCTTTCAATTTCTTTCAAAAGGTGCCTTTTATAAGTGCGTGCATCTTCTGCCAGAGCTTCAAGCTCTGCAACATAATTTTTGATGCAGAGGAGTTCCTCATGGGAAATGACCGTGTCGGTATTCATTGATTTAATAATTTCTGAGGGATTGTTCAATTTGTTTTTCTCCTTCTTTCTGAATGATTTTGACACACCTGCATTTTTTTGAGCGGGTACGGCAACAAAAGACCATTCGTAAGCATCGGTAGGCTCGGACAACTCAGCATAACAAAGCTTGTTGTCATAGGTTCTGCCTTTGATGTGCTTGCAACTGTGTGATTTCATATTGTCGCCGCAAATTGAGCAGGTGCTTTTGTTTACACTGCAACTGATGCTGACTTCTTTTTTGATGCCGCCTTCGATTTCTGCAATCAGACAGCTGTTTTCTTCGGTGCGTACCATATATGCTCTTGCTTTAAGGGCTGTATAGACTTCTCCTGTTGAAGTCTTTTTTGATGCATCTGTTTCAATATAGGTGTGAAAAATTCTTGCCATCTGGTCTTTTGAGCGCATACTGTGGTCTGATATTCCGGTTTTGCCTACAAAAAGCACACTCAGTTTCTCCAGTGCCTTTAATGTAAAACGCTCAAAATCACGGTCAACTTCATTGTCGCAAAGTATAACCGTGAAGCAGAAAACCTGCCCGGAAGCTAACGGCGAAGAAGTATACCTGTTGATAAGCTCAAGCTCCTTTTCAGGTGTGAGAGAGTTACTGTTCATTTCCTTTACCTCCGATTTCGCTGAGAATTTTGTCTGTTTGTGCGTCATAGTATCTGCTTTGAGCAAGCTCAGTGATGTCCTGAAGAGTGATGCTGTTCCATTCAATGCTGAACTCATCGGCAAAGCCGTTCATTTTAAGCCACATTTCGCAAACCTGTCTTATAACCGGCGAAATCTGATTGCGATAAAATTCAATTTCACTTGTGAGAATATCTGCCTGCTGATAACTCATCCGTTCCGTGGTTGACCAGCTGAGTCCAAGAAGAAACGGCGGGATACCCAACTTTGCAATAATCTGCTCAAGCATTTCTCTGACAGGCACTTCGCTGTCGAGAACCTGATTGTCTGCCCCTATTGCCTTGATGCTCACGTCACCGACTGAAACAAAATCCTTGACTGAGGATGAGCTATCCATTGCCTTGCTCCACTCCTCGGCAACGAGCATAGCTCTTTCTTTGGCGTATGCTTTGTCGATGGCATCGTTACCCGGTTTGTAGGTTACGGCGAAACGGACATTTCCCACTCTTTCCCAATTAATGCCGATGGTATTATAGATTTTAAGAAGCACATCGCTGACAAAAGGCAGACCTTTGAGAATTGAAGTACCGTAAATGTTGCCGGATTCGGGATTAAGAACTGAAAGCAGAATAAGGTTCGGATACTGAACGGTGGTCCATTTGCCGTTTCCGCAGTCAGAACTTATCACAATATCAAGAGGACTTTCACCTTGAGTAAGGCTGACACTTCTGAGGTCAGCGTTATAAAGGTGTGTTATTGTTCTTCCGTCGCTCACCATTTCACCAACAGCTGTACCGTAGGTGAGCAGCTGTTCAAGGAAAGCGGAAAGAAAAGAGTCGATGCCTCTTCCGGTGCCGCCTACACTTACACTCTGAAGAAAGTGACGGAGTTTTTTTGTTGTTTCTTCATTTTCGCATTGCACCTCAAATTTGCCCATAAGGCGGATAATTTTATAAATCGCCGCATCAATGATTGGTATGGCTTCTCTGAGAGATTTGTAAAGGGCCATATCGTTAGCAATTTGAGGACTGTATGAACTGAGGGAGAGAAAAGGGTGGGTGTTCTTTCCGGTCTGAGGTACTGCTACAGCACTTTTTTCCGGCTTTGCTTTTTTGCGTTTTCCGATTGCCAAAAATATCTCCTTTCCGAGAAGAGCTTTGCCTTCTCAAGTGTGTTTACCTTCTCGCCGCAACAGCGAAAAAGCAGTCGTCATTGTGTGACAGAACGGTTGATACGAAATACCGTATCTCATCCATTGCGTGATCGTTTTCTTTTTTGGGGGTGTCTTTGGCAGCACCTTCGTCCCAACGGTAAAGAGCAAATTCCTTAACAGAAGCCTTGCAATCGGATGATATACGTATTTTACCGTCACGAAAAGCACTTTGTACTTTTCTTATGCCGTCCGTCACATCATTTTTTGCGGGTATCACCTTGAATTTTCCGTGCCGGCGGATACATTCAATGAAAGAGGCGGCTGAGGGGTCGACTATAACCGCCTCAATTCTTTTTCCGTCACAAAAAGTTTCAAGGGCTTCATAGTATTCTTCATCTGTTTTTTGTCTGCCTTCGGCTCGTGATGAGTAGTAGTATTCATCAAAACGGTACCAGATACCTTTGTGAAGTCCCCAGATACCCATTGAAGTGGGATTCACCGTGCCGTAGTCGCAGGAAATATAATATTTGTCAAAATTCTGACATGGAGGCTTTTCAATATATTTTCCGTTAGCTGCATCGGGATAAACAAGTCCGTCAGCTGCTACCCAGCGACCAAGGACAAATCTTTCGTAAAATGTCCCGCTGTAAAGGTTCTCATACCGTTGTATAACCTTTTTTGAAAGTGAGGGATTGTCCTTCATTAAAAAATGCAGATAAAGGCAATTCTTTTCTTTCGATTTTTTAATCCATTCTTCATAGAACCAATGCATCGGGTTTTCCGGGTTGCAGTTGAACCAGAAGGTGGATGCGGGTAAAGAGCATCGGGCAAGTGCCTGTTCAACAAAGGAGCGTGGCATCAAAGCAACCTCATCAAGAAGAATACCGCCCAGTGTCATACCTTGTATCAGTGCAGCAGAGCTTTCGTCACGTCCGCCAAAGAAATAAAATCGGTTTGTTCTTTTCATATAGCTGATTTCAACCATATTCTGACTGAGCTTTTCTTTGCAATCAAAACCAAGAGAGCGAAGAAGGGGTAAAAGGGAGGTTAAAATATTCCTCTTCAAAGAAGCTATGGTTTTGCCGCAAATTGCAAAGTTGGTGTCGTCAAAACGGTAAAATGCCCAAAGCACAAAGGAAAGGGACATACAGGTTGTTTTTCCGCTCCTTACCGCGCCGTCACAAATCAGTCCGTCAAAGCTGCTGTATGGCGAACTGTCGTGCCACCAGGTAAGGGCGGTGAGCTGCTTTTTTGAAAAGGTTGAAAAATCCGTTTTATTCAAAGCTGTCATCACCTAAAGCGCTTGCGCCTTTTTCAATGGCAGAAAAAAGCGAATGCGCCTCTTCATCTTCTTTGCTGCAAAGTTCACAAAGTCTTTCAAGGGCCTTAAGGCGGTCAAAAAACTTGATTTCAATGTCGCCGCCTTTTTTTCTTTTTATTTCAGAAATATTGAAAAGGTCCATCTGCTCAATCTGCTCAGGGATGATGTCATCAGCAAAAAGAAGCTTGATTGAATCGCATACACAGCCGAAAGCTAATCTGTAATATCCTTCTGATATCTCTTTCTTGGTGGTTTTTCGCTGCTTGATGTTTTTTTCAATTTCTTCTTTTATGTCCTGTCGTTTGAGAAGCCTGAGGGCACTCTTTTCGGGAAAAATATATCCCGATTTTGTTGCTGCTTCTTTTGGACTTCTGCCCAGACTGTAATAAGTGCAGAACAGCTTTTCTTTTGATGTTAATTCTTTGATACTGATTTCTCCTTTCAGGTTGTGTTTGAGAAAAGCCTCTCACTTAAGTGCCGAAAAACGCAGTTTGTTGCACATATTCTGCAACAAATCTGACTCGACAGGGAAAAATTTTAATAAAAATTATTTTTTAACGCTAAAAATGAATTTTTTTTGAATTAAATATTGACAAGATTTAAAAATGGATATATAATATGTATAGGTTTTGGGATACATATCTCAATTCAAATCTAAAAAGGAGGAAATGGATAATGAATATCGCTGCATTCCTTAAGGAATATTGGGCAGAAATCGTAGCTCTTGTTGACAAGATCTATGCATGGATCAAGGATATGGTTCTTGCTAACGACGACGCTGAATAATTCTTCTAGCCTGTTTTAAAATTTGAAATTTTAAAATTTGGGAGCCATCCGGACGGATGGCTTCGTATTTTTTGAACAAGTTGGATAAATAGTGTCAAAAAATGAATTTTTTTTGAATTAACTATTGACATTGTTTAAAGTCTGTTATATAATGAGAACAAGCTAAGGGAGTATTCCCAAAGTTAATCTAATAAGGAGGAAGAAATAATGGCCACTATTTTAGAATTCATCGAAAAAAACTGGGCAGAAATCGTTGCTTTCTTTGACAAGATCTATGCAATCGTTAAGGAAGTTCTCGGCGCTGAATAATTCCGCTCAAAACCTGTTTTAAAATTTGAAATTTTAAAATTGGGAGCCACCCTTTGGGTGGCTTCTTATTTTTATCTAAATTTTCATAAGCTCTTTATTTTTTTGAAATTTTGTTATACAATAAACATAAACACAACCATCACACCCGATAAAGCTCTATCGGGTGCAATACTGCGTGCAGGAGGAAACTATGTCCGGATTTTCAAATATTCTCAAAGGCACAATAGAATACGAAAGCGTTAAAAACGCTGTTGAAAACGGTAGGCTGCCTATGGGTGTTATCGGTCTTTCGCAGATTCACAAGGCTCACTATATTTCCTCTATTTGCGAGCATACGGAAACCCCCGCACTTATTGTCTGCCACAATGAAGGCACAGCGGCAAGGCTTTGCGATGACCTGAATGCACTTTCAAGCGGTGCGTATCTTTATCCCGCAAGGGACTTTTCATTCCGTTCGGCAGATAATAAGTCCCACGAGTTTGAACAAAAAAGAATCGGTGTTCTTTCACATATCCTTGACGGTGAGTGTAAGTATGTTCTTTGCAGCATTGAAGGTGCAATGCAGCTTACGCTTCCTGATTATGAACTGAAAAAAAGAACGCTGAAAATAGAACTTGGCGATGAAAAAACCACTCACGAAATTGTGAACACTCTTATTTCGGCTGGCTATGTCAGAACGGAACAGGTTGAAGGTGTGGGTCAGTTTTCCCTTCGTGGCGGAATACTTGACATTTTCCCGCCAAGCGGAAGTCAGCCTTGCAGAATTGAGTTCTGGGGCGACAGCGTTGATGCCATTTCGCTTTTTGATACGGAAACTCAGCGCAGAACGGAAAACCTCAAGTCTATAAGAATAACCCCTGCGACAGAGGTGCTTTTCGATTCTCTTGATGTGATGAAGGAGAAGCTTGAAAGCTTTGTAGCTACTGTAAAAGGCAAAGGCTCAGTCAAGGCGAAACAGAAAATCAGCGAGGACATTGACTCTCTGCAGCATTTTATTCACGTTGGTGCTCCGGACAAATATCTGTCACTTGCTTATGACGAGCTTCACACAATTTTCGATTATATGAAGGACGGACTGCTTTTTGTTTGCGAAAGCGCCTCCGTCAAGCAAAAGTACAACTCTTCCTCACAGCTTTTGCTTGAGGATATAAGAACGATGTTTGAAGATGGTATTCTCACAAAAGGTCTTGATCGCTATGTACTTTCCTGGACGGAGATACTTCGCCTTTATGAAGAGCAAAGGGCAATTTTCGTCGATAATCTTGCGAGAGGGTCTTTTGATATCCCTGTCAAGGAGCTTGTGAGCATCAATGCACGTCAGCTTTCCCGTTGGGACGGTACCCTTTCCTATCTGATGGAGGATTTGACACCTGCCCTGAAGCAAGGGTATACCGCCGTAATAATGGCGGGAACTGAAAAAAGCGCAAAGGAACTCGCCTATGATCTGGAAACGGAAGAGACAAAAGCACATTATTTCCCTGTTGTACCCGCCGAATTTCCTGAAAGTACAGTGTCGGTTATCAGCGGTACGGTGTCATCCGGCTTTGAATATGCAGGCAGTAAATTTATTTTGTTTTCTTACGGCAAGCAGAGTTCGTCACAAAAGAGCAAACCGAAAAAGAAGTTTAAAACCGGCAGAGGACTCACCTCACTTGAAGAAATCAGCAGGGGAGACTATGTTGTTCACGCAGTTCACGGTATCGGTATTTTTGACGGCATCAAAACAATGACTGTCGGTGGAAAAATCAAAGACTTTATTAAGCTGAATTTCCGTGGTGCGGATGTGCTTTATATTCCCGTCACGCAGCTTGATTTAATTGCAAAGTACATTTCACCCAAGGATACGGATAAGCCGATTAAGCTGAACCGCTTAGACTCGGACGAATGGAAGAAAACTCAGTCAAGGGTAAGGTCTGCCGTTAAGGATATGGCGAAGGAACTGACGGAGCTTTATTCCAAGCGGCTTAATACGCAGGGTTATGCTTTTTCACCTGACATTGATATGCAGAATGACTTTGAACGCCGGTTTGAGTTTGAGGAAACGGAAGACCAGATAGAAGCAGTGAACGAAATCAAGCGTGATATGGAAAAATATAGTCCCATGGACAGACTGCTTTGCGGTGATGTGGGCTTCGGCAAAACAGAGGTCGCCTTGCGTGCTGCCTTCAAGTGTATTGCTGACGGTAAGCAATGTGCAATTCTTGTGCCCACAACAATTCTCGCTTTTCAGCATTATCAGACCATTAAAAAACGTTTTGACGGCTTCCCTGTTGAAATTGAAATGCTGTCACGCTTCAGAACACAGACCGAGCGCACAAAAATTAAACAGCGTCTCAAACGAGGCAGTATTGACATCATCGTCGGCACTCACTCCATCATTGCAAAAAGTGTGGAGTTCAAGGATTTGGGGCTTCTTATTGTTGATGAGGAACAGCGTTTCGGTGTGGCTCAGAAAGAAAAGCTGAAAGAAAGATTCCCTCTTGTTGATGTGCTGACTCTTTCTGCAACTCCCATACCGAGAACGCTTAATATGGCAATGACGGGTATCCGAGATATGTCTGTGCTGGAAATGGCACCTGTGGGAAGACATCCGGTGCAGACTTATGTTGTGGCACACGAGATGGAAATTCTCGCTGAAGCGATGGAAAGAGAACTTCGCCGTGGCGGTCAGGTATATTATCTTCACAACCGTGTGGACAGTATTGAGTCGACAGTGGCGCAGATTAAAAAGTACCTTCCCGATGCAAGAATCGGCATCGGTCACGGCAAAATGAGTGAGGAACAGCTCAGTGAGGTATGGCGTCAGCTGCTTGAAAATGAGATTGATATTCTCGTTTGCACAACCATTATCGAAACAGGGGTTGACGTGCCTAATGTAAATACTCTTATCATTGAAGAAGCGGACAAAATGGGACTTGCCCAGCTTCACCAGATAAGAGGCAGAGTGGGCAGAAGCGGAAGGCGTGCCTTTGCTTATTTCACTTACAACAAAAACCGTGAACTTTCAGAGGTTGCACAGAGGAGACTTTGTGCAATCCGTGAATTTACTGAGTTCGGCTCAGGCTTCAGAATTGCTATGCGTGACCTTGAAATCAGAGGTGCGGGCAATATTCTCGGCTCACAGCAGCACGGTCATATGGAAGCTGTAGGATATGATATGTATCTTAAAATTCTTTCCGAAACTATTGATGAAGAAAAAACAGGTGCTCCCGTGGAAGAAAAGAACGAATGTCTTATTGATATTTCAGTTGATGCACACATTCCCGAAACCTATATTGATTCGGTGAAAAACAGAATCAGTATGTATAAAAGAATTGCAGAAATTCAGACGGGCGAGGATGCATTGGATGTAATGGATGAATTCATTGACCGTTTCGGTGAACCGCCTGCCTCCGTGAAGGGGCTTATAGATGTTGCACTTCTTCGTTCCAATGCGGCGAAGCTTGGAATTTATGAAATAAAGCAGCAGAACGGAATGATTCTTGCCTTTGTCAATGACTTGAAGCCGGAATTCGTTTCGGCAATAGGACACAAGCTCAGGGGCAAAGCTATGATAAGCGCGGCAAAGAGTTCACCTTATATTTCGGTGAAGCTGCAAGGCAAACCGCCGATTGTGGCTATAAAAGAACTGATAAAAACTTTAAGCGAGAAAGAATAAGTAAAGTTCCTTTGATTCTTGCCTCTGCTGAAAGGAGAGGTTATCAAGAAAAGAATGGACTACGGCGAGCAAAAATTAAACTCCACCGATTGGTGGAGTTTAATTTATAGATTTCTTTATTGTTAAAACTAAATTTTTTATTCCCGTGCCCAGCAAAACAAAAAGTAGGTGAAAAGCAACGAGGGCAGGGGTGTAAAGATAAATCAGTTCAAAATTTCCGTGCCAATATGGAAGAAAAACTGACGGAATGAACAGTCCTGCAACAATAATAGAAAAGAGAAGTTTAGCTTTCATTTTTAGTCCTGTGAATCCCATAATCAGCGAGTTGAGCATTGTACTGATGAAAATGAAAAAGACAATGCCCATGACATCGCTTGGACCGCCCGTAAGAGGTGTAGCAAAGAAAACTATAAACTGAATTATGCAAAACAAAGCATAGATCATATTCTTCAAGCCTCCAATCTTTTTATCGGTATGTACAATGGTTTCTACGATAAGTTGTTCGGATTTCTCTTTGATTTCTTCTTCAATAATTCTTTCACCCATTAAAAGCTCGTTTACCGAAACGTCAAGAGCTTTTGAAAGAGGAATGAGAAGAGAAATTTCAGGAATGCCTCTTCCCGTTTCCCAACGGGAGACAGCTTTGTCAGTACAATTGAGAATTTCAGCAAGTTCTTTTTGTGTGAGATTTTTTTCTTTTCTCAGTTCTTTAATAAAATCACCTATTTTTTGTGCGTCCATAATTATCACCTCTTACAGCCTTATTTTACATCAAATCACACTTGAAAATCAACCTATGGAGCATAGAGTTACAAAAAACAGGCAGAATCAAACAATAGATTCTGCCTGTTTATACAGCTTTGTAAATTCAAAGGGTGCAACGTACCCTTTGAAGCTAAGGTACGGCACAATTCTGCATTTCGCACTCTATATCTGCATTTAATCAACGATTACAGTTCCGTCTTTTTTAATCTGCAGTTTCATTCCGTCTTTCACATAGTCGAGGAATTCCTGACCAAGATTGTCAACGGTTGTGATTGTGTCATCAGTCCATACATCCGCAAGAATAACACCTGCCGCTGCAAGGGAGTCGATAGGCTCTGAGAAAAGCATTGCTCTTGGCTGAATGTTGAGTGAAGTTGCTGTGTAAATTACCATACCGCCTGTTGTTGAACCGATGGTTTTGGGAAGGCAAAGTCCTTTGCCGGTGATGTTTTTTCCGAAAAGGTCAGCGTTGTTCTGGTCTGAAACGATGGTTTCCTTTTTTCTTGCAAGGGCACTCTTCTGGAATGATGCAAGAGTGTTGAAACCGCCGTGAGAAACTACTGCTTCAACGGTACATTCGCCGGAGATAACGGGGCGACCTTTAAATTCCTTACTCATTTATATACCTCCCTTAACTGCAATTGTGCAAATTTCGTCATCGGTGTAATATCTTGATGTTGTATATGTACGAAGCTTGTTTGAATTTGTCAGAACATTCTTCTTTCCGCAAAGGGGATTGTTCATATACATAAGAGGACAGATGCTTGTAAGGTTGATACCCATTGCAATGAGCTTATTATATGCAGCACTGTCATTCTGCTTGAACTTCTGAAGCACGTCGGGAGCAGTGGTCATAATTGTTGTCATACCTACCTTGCTCTTGCCCTGCTTTTTGAGTTCTGCATCAAATTTTTCTGCCCACTCGTGAATCTGAGCGTATGTCAGGTGGGGACAGCCGATGAAGCAGCGGTCGGGCTTGCCGTTGGGGTCTTTCCACATAACGGGATAAGAAGCTTTGACTCTTTCAAGCTCTGCATCATCAATAACATAAACCTGTGCATCGTCATTGATAATTGACTCGCCCATTTCAACAGCTTCGGGTGTAAGATTTTCAACGTGGTAAAGACCGACTGCGCCGTTTGATGCTGTTGCAGCACCCATATCCTTAAGATAAGACTTAGTCTTGTCAGTGAGCTCTGTGCCGATGAATTTATCAAGTCCCTTGATATAGGGTACATCTTCCATAACCTTGAGACCGATTGCTGAGCCGAGAACCTGTGCTTCAGGCTTCTTTGTGGTTTTGACTTCAATAATCCACTTTGCTTTTCTGCCTTCATCGGTGAGAAGGTCAAATTCGGGCACTTTGCCTAAAATCATACCGAAAAGCTCGATGATACCGGAGTTACGGTTACATCTTGCACCGATGACGCTGTTTGCGTAAACAACAGCTGAGGATTCAGCCCAAGAAAGGATATCGCCCTTTTTGGGTGTGTTACCTACTTCGTCAAGATAGCAAGTGCAGGTGAAAGCATTTTTGTCCTTGAGACCAAGCTCACGAAGCTGCTTTTCATACATTTCCTGCTTTCCGTAAAGAATCTTTGAGAAGATGAGCTTTTCGATGGGGTTGCATTTTACATTGGGATAGTCAATAGGACGAGGGTCAACGGTGAAGGGCATTTCTGTTTTAAGACCTGCGTCAATAAGCTCCTGTGTGATGTTAAAAACAGGGCTGAGAACGGAAATACCGAAGCTTGTAACAAGATGTCCCGGTGCGGTAACCTTCACAAAGCGCTTTGCACCGAAGGTGTCACCGTAAAGAATAAGGGTTTTGATAACCTTTGCCATTGTTTCACCCTTGGAGCCGTTAAGTATGGCTTCTTCTTCCGGGGTGAGGATCATTTTATAATCCATAGGAAATTTCTCCTTTTCAATATATTCTTGGCTCTCACTTTGGGAGAGCAGACGGCATCAGCTGTCTGAGAGGGTTTACAGATTCAATGCACAGCTATAGCCTGACTTTGTTGCTTCAAATACCTTGCCTGCCTTGAAGGAGTCACCGATGTTGTAAACTTCGATTGTGGGACAGGCTGCCTGAATGTCAAGGAAGAGCTTTTCAGATGGTCTTCCGCCTGCTGCCATAACAACAAGGTCAGCTTCAAGCACTTCTTCCTTCATATCCTCTTTAATCTTGGGAGCAAGGGGATTGAGTACGTTTTCGGGAAGAATAGGATTCCAGGTGAGATAAGGGTCAGGAACTGATTTGTGAGTATTTCTCAGCACCTTAACACCGCCGTCTGTGAAAGAAAGAAGCTTTGTGCAGTTGAGAAGCTTGATGTTTGCGTCATACATATACTTAAGGAGATAGCCACGGTTTGCTGTGCAGGTGTGGTTCATCATATATTCTGCCATTTCAACAACAGTGACATCTTTGCCGTATTCTTTGTTGAGCATAAATGCTGTTTCGCAACCGGTTACACCGCCGCCGATAACAACGACCTTCTTGGCATCTTTAGCCTTTTCGGGATTTTCAAGAATATCAACAGCTTGAATCCAGTTCACCTTGTCATATCCGTCAACGGGAATGGTCACATCGGCAGTACCTGCGGAAACAACAACCTTGTCGAAGCCTCTTTCTTTGATAAGCTCGGGAGTTGCTTCTGTGCCGAATTCAACCTTGAGACCGTAGTCTTTCTTAGCTCTTTCAACTCTGCCGCCGAGCCATTCAACATAGTTCTTGATGTCGAATTTGATTTTCGGTGCTGAGCCGGGGTTGAGACGTCCTGCAAGGCGGTCACTCTTTTCAATGATGGTTACGTCGTGACCTCTTTGTGCCGCAGTGACTGCACATTCAATACCTGCGGGGCCTGCACCGATAACGGCTACCTTGATGGGCTTTTCAGCCTTCGGGGGAACTGAGGGATAAATTTCTTCAAAAGCAGTTCTGGGATTAACTGCACATTGAGGATGTCCGCCTTCAACAAATTCGTTAAGACAGCCTTCCTGGCAACCGATACAGGGGAGAATTTCGTCAACTCGGCCTGTTCTTGCCTTGTTGGGCCATTCAGCGTCTGCAAGAAGGGGACGGCCGAGCATAACCATATCACACTTTTCTTCTCTGAGGGCTCTTTCTGCAAGGTCGGGATAGCCTAACTTACCAACGCCGACAACGGGGACGGGCAAGCCCTGATTGGAAAGGATTTTTTCTTTTTCAAAGAAGTCCTTAACGATTTTTGCAACGTCAAGGAAGCAACCGGGAGGCATTGATCCGGGAGGATGGGGAAGCCACCAGTTATCGTAACAGCCAAGGTCAACGTCGAACATATCAACACCGGCTCTCACAAGGTTCTTCATATAATCGAGAGTCATCTCAATTGTTCTGCCGTTTCTGAACTTTTTGAGAGATGAAACAGAGTTCATCTTATCACCGTATGTTTCATTAAGAGCAAGTGAAAGGTCGATACGGTACATAATGGGGAAGTTCTTTCCGCAACGTTCACGGATATATTCGATTGTCTTGATGCCGAACGCCTGCCAATCCTTGAAGGGGCCCATAATACGACGGTTGAATGCCGGGTTGGTGAGTTGCTCAAGAAGATAGCCTTCGTGACCGTGAAGATAAACACCGTCGATGTTCATGGCCTTTGCGTCAGCAGCGCATTGACCGATGTTTTTGATGATTTTATTCAGTTTCATTGCGCTCATAGGCATGCAAGGAACCTGGGGCATATACCAGCTGGGGTTCATAGAAGCTGACTGAGGAAGCTTCATTGAATTAACAAGGCATTGGGGATTACCAACACGTCCGAGACCGGGAGTGACCTGAATGAAAATTCTTGCACCGTAGGAATGTACGTTTGCGGAAAGGTCACGCCAGCCCGCAAAGCAGGTACGGCTTCTGTCGAGTCTTGGGAAGTAAGTAAGCTTATCAAGCTCTGTGATTGTGTGGTCTAGACCGTGAGAAACAGGAATAAGACCTGTTGTGATGAGGCCTACACCGCCTTTTGCACGCTCTGTGAAATAGGCAATCATTTTTTCGTTGGGGCGACCTGTTTCGTCGCACATAGAGATGTTGCCCATAGGAGCCATGACGATTCTGTTTTTCACCGTCATTTTGTTAATCTGAATGGGGGAGAAGAGACTTTCATAAGGATAAAGCTCTTGAGTCATTTTGCCGTCTTTGACGGTTTGCTCATCATCGAACCAATGTCCGTAAAAGTCCATCAACTCCTGAATTTTGGGATCTTTTTTCAATTGTATTTCCTCCTTTTTTATCCTATCAAAAATAAGATAAGATTTTAAAATGCATTGTATAAATTATACTCTTTTTGTAAATTGCAGTCAATGGAAATTGGATATTTTGTCTGAAATATATTATATTTTATTGCATCTCAGCTTATAACGGCTGACATAATAAAGAACTTGGACAAAAAAAGACCTCTGTAAAAACAGAGGTCAAATTTTATTAGTTTTACAGAATATTATTCGTCTTCGCCAAAGATATTCATGATGAAAGTGACGAAACGGTCAAAAATTCTGCTGAGAGCAAGATAGAGATCTTCAATTAAAGTCCAATCCATAGTGTTTCTCCTTTCGCTTCAAATTATGCGTTGATGTCGGGATATGGTTCTTCGGGAGGCCACTGATCAGTAACACCAAATACGAACTGAAGCCACTGCATGACTGTATCCATGAAAGCGAGGAATTCGTCCCATACTTTCTGGAAAGCATCGAGATTAATGTTCATAATGTATCTCCTTTCGAAAAGTGTAGATTCATAGTTATAGGGACACTTATCCCTCTAATTGTTCACGAACATTGTACTACCAATTTTGGGCGATGTCAATACAATTTTTTAAAATAGTTCATATTTGGTTAAATTGTACAGAATGTGACAGATTTTTTCTAAGATGCAAAAGAAAAATCCAATATTCTTTTGCAAAAACACAATACATAGAAGCAACAATCAGGGAGGCAGGCTCTTTTGTAATATGAAAATTGCACAACAGCACATCTCTTGAAAATTGTATAAAATGACCTTTTAACGAAAAGACGGAATTTCAGCGTTTTCGGCGGCAACTTTTATTTTACATAGTCAAAAATGCAGAATTTATTTGTGAAAAATTCACCTTGTAACAAAGTGTTTTACTATAGTATAATAAAAACAGAGAGATTCACATCTGCAGTGTGAAAAGGAGGCTTATTTATGAAGAAAAAAGTTATTACTGTCAGCCGTCAGTTCGGTTCGGGCGGAAGAAGCATAGGCAAGGACATTGCAAAAAAGCTGGGATATGCTTACTATGACAGCGAACTTGTGGAAAAGGTTGCACAAGAGACAGGCTTTGACCCATCTTTTATTGCAGATGCAGGCGAATATGCACCGGGCAAGAGTATGCTTTCTTATGCATTTTCTTCAGCAATACCTCACGGTGCAGGCAGCTCAATGAGTGCATCGGACTATCTGTGGGCAACTCAGAGCAGAATTATCACAGAAATAGCCGAAAAAGGAAATTGCGTAATTGTGGGCAGATGCGCCGATTATATTTTGCGTGAAAGAGAAGATTGTCTCAATATTTTTATTCACGCTTCAAAGCAGTACAGAGCCGAGAGAATTGTTGAGCTTTACGGTGAAAGGGATAAAAGTGCCGAAAAACGTCTTGATGAAAAGGACGGCAAACGCAGAGTCAATTACAAATACTTCACGGGCAGAGAATGGGGCGAAACGGAAAACTACCATATATCTCTTGACAGCGGTGTTATCGGTCACGATAAATGTGTTGATATTGTCTGTGACATTGTGAAAGACTGATTTCAGAAAAGCAGAAGCAAAAAAAACGAAGTCCCTGAAAGGACTTCGTTTTTTTTGCTTAAATTATGCTTCAGCTGCTGTGTCGTCGCCTTCTTCTTTAGCCTGAGGGAAAAGATCCTTGAAGAAGTTCATGATGATTTCGAGTACGCCTCTGATAGTGTCGAGAACTTTCTGTAATGCTTCCATAGTGCACCTCCTAAGTTAAATCGGATTTAATTCCGTGAACCAATAATAACAAATATTAACTTAATTGTCAAGTGTTAAATGATTTATTATATTTTTATAATTGTTAGGTAAAATTTACGTAACAATTATAAAACCTTCCGGAAGGAATATTTCTCTGAATAGCTTTCGTATGTTTCTTTGAACTTGACTTCATCCTTTTTGATTTTGCCAAGATATTTGTGAAGATCCATTTCACCGTTTGACATTTCAATAACAAGACCTGCAATGTTGGAACAGTGGTCTGAAATACGTTCAAGGTTTGTAAGCAGGTCTGTGAGAACAAAGCCCAGTTCAATTGTGCATTCGCCTTTCTGAAGACGTTTGATATGGCGTGTTTTCAATGTATCTTTAAGGTCATCAACAACCTGTTCAAGGGGCTCAACCAGCTCAGCCTTGTTAAGATCGTTGTTGACAAATGCATCATATGAAAGGGTGATGATTTCCTTGACTGCATCAATCATAACCGACAGCTCGTTTTCACATTTACCTGAAAAGTTAAGCTCTCTATCTTTAATTTCTTCTGCCGACTTGAGAATGTTGAGGGCATGGTCAGAAATTCTTTCAAGGTCACCGATGATATGAAGCAGCTTTGCGGCTTCTGCACTGTCGGCTTTTGAAAGTTCAAGTGCTGAAACCCTAACAAGATAGCTTCCAAGTTTGTCTTCATATTTATCGGCTTTGCTTTCACCTTTTATAACAGCTTCATAAGTCTTTTCGTTAAAATCCGAAAGCAGAGAAAGTGCGCCGATAATTGTATCCTTTGAAATTTCCGCCATTTTTTCGGTCACGGCTTTACATCTTTCAACAGCGATAGGCGGAGTTGAAAGGAGTCTTTCATCAAGCATTTCGTATTTTTCTTTTTCTTCTGTGTCCTTAACGGTTGCTATTGCAAGTTTTTCAAGCAAGCCCGTGAAAGGGATCCAAAGAACGGTGCAGATAATGTTGAATGCGGAGTGAAGAATTGCAATACCCAATTCGTCAATAACTTTTTCGGTAAAACTGAAATCTATAAGTGCATTCAGCAAGCAGTATATGCTGAGCACAGCCACAGTTCCGAGAAGGTTAAAATAAAGGTGAACAAAGGCGGTGCGCTTAGCATTTTTGTTGGCGCCCATTGATGAGAGCATTGCAGTGATGCAAGTGCCGATATTCTGCCCCATAATAATGGGGATGGCAGAGCCGAAGGTGATGGTACCCGTCGATGAAAGTGCCTGCAGAATACCCACAGAGGCGGATGATGACTGAATGATTGCGGTCAGCACCGCACCTGCAATAACACCGAGAACAGGGTTTGAGAAAAGAGTGAGAATTCTGGTGAATTCGGGAACATCTTTCAGTCCTGCAACAGAGTCAGACATTGCTGACATACCTGTCATAAGTGTTGCAAAACCAAGAAGAATAAAGCCTGTATCTCTTTTCTTTTCACTTTTCACAAACATAATGAAAACAATACCTATAAGTGCGAGTACAGGCACAAAGGAGTCAGGCTTGAAAAGCTGAACCACGATGTTTGAACCTTCAATGCCGGCAAGTGACAAAATCCAGGCGGTAATGGTTGTGCCGATGTTTGCACCCATAATAATGCTGATTGCCTGATGAAGAGTCATAATACCCGAGTTAACAAAACCGACCACCATAACAGTTGTTGCTGATGATGATTGGATAACGGCGGTAACCGCCATGCCGAGAAGGAAACCCTGAACGGTTTTTTCTGTCATTTTGCCTAAGATTGATTTAAGCTGACCGCCGGCTTTTTTCTCAAGGGAGTTGCCCATAATTTCCATACCGAAAAGGAACAGAGCAAGACCTCCGATGAGGGATAATACATCAAATAAATCCATGATAAACCTCTTTGTTTTTTCTTAATATATTTTTGATTCTCTAACGGATGTTTAATCAACATCGTTCTAATAATATCAAAAATAAAACATCTTTTACAATAGATAATTTGAAATTTGCCGAATTTTGTAGGAAGAGATAAAATCAATCCTCAATGTTGAAATGCTTTGTTGTGATATGCATATTTTTTTGCTTGACTGAGAGTGTGCGGTAATATAAAATAGTATACGGAGTTGATTTGAATGATTGGAAAAGATGTAATATTGATTGAATATTCAAAAAAGGTCGATTTTTTCAATTGCCTCACACATGCTGTGGGTGCGGCCTTGGCAGAACATATCCATGGCTTCACATCGTTTTCCATATTTTTGTAATGCTTGGCAGCGGTTTGCATTTTTATGTAATTTATACATTTATACTTTAAAAAGAGGGGATAAAACCTTTCTTTTGTCAATTTGCTTTTAGAAAATGAAGTGCCATACTTTCGTCTCGCAAAACAAAGGAGATGGGGGTTTGAAAAAATTTTTATTTAAAACCGAAGCTTTTTTCACAATTAAAAACTATTCAAAAGAACAGTTTATGAAGGATTTGGTTGCAGGCATTATTGTTGCAATCATGCACTTGGAGTGCTTTTTCGGAAGAGTAAAACACACAAAAAAGATTTACGGTAAAAAAAATAAAAAAATTGCAAAAAAGTATTGACTAATAAAAAATGTTGTGATATTATATTCAAGCGTTGAGCGAGGGGGACTTCGCAAGACGGAAAAATAAGCTGGTGTAGCTCAGTTGGTAGAGCAGCTGATTTGTAATCAGCAGGTCGGGGG
>CAYUVR010000014.1:0-43316 GCA_964448225.1 uncultured Faecalibacterium sp.
AAATTAAAAATGATTTCTATTATCTTAGGTCACAAAGGTGCAGGAAAAACAAAGCATTTGATTTCTTGTGTAAACGAGGCTGTTGAAACCTCTAAGGGCAACGTTGTTTGCGTTGAAAAAGAAACCAAGTTAACATATGATGTTAATTACCGTGCAAGACTTATTGCAACAGACGAATATGAGGTTAAGGGCTACGCAGCATTCTACGGTTTCCTTGCAGGTGTTTGTGCAGGCAACCACGACATCACAGATGTTCTTGTTGACGCAACTCTCCGCATCGGCGGCAGAGATTACAACGAACTTGCTTGCTTCCTTGAGAAGATTTATGAGCTCGCATCAGTTAACGAAAAGAACTTCGTTTTCACAATCTCAGCTGATAAGGAAGAGCTTCCCGCTTCAATCTTCAATTTCTGCAAAGTACTTTAATAGTTAAAAGGGCTGTCGAAAACGACAGCCTTTTTTAGAGTATAAGCATAGAATACAGCAGGGGGCACGGCTTACCGTGTCTGATTGCACAAGGAAGAAAGGATTTTTCTTATGACCTACGAATATGAAAAACAGGCTGTATCCGAAGGCTTCACAACTGTTTGCGGAATTGACGAAGCGGGCAGAGGCCCTCTTTGCGGACCTGTATGCGCCGCCGCAGTTATATTGCCGACGGACTGCGAAATTGAAGGTATTAACGATTCAAAAAAGATAAGCGAAAAAAAGCGTGAAGTGATTTTTGAAGTCATAAAAGAAAAGGCTCTCGCATATTCTGTTTGTATGGTTGACGCAAAAACCATTGACGAAGTGAATATTTTGCAGGCTACCTTTATGGCAATGAGGGGAGCTTATGAAGGCTTAGGTGTGAAGTGTGATATCGCTCTTATTGACGGCAACCGGAAGCCGGGACTTTCCTGCGAGGAAAGAACAATTGTCAAGGGCGATGCAAAAAGCATTTCAATTGCCGCCGCCTCAATTTTAGCAAAGGTGTCAAGAGACAGATATATGCGTGAGGTGGATCAAAAGTATCCTCAGTATCAGTTTGCAAAGCATAAGGGCTACGGAACAAAACTCCATTATGAAATGATTGCCGAACACGGTATATGCGAAGAACACAGACGCACTTTCCTCAAAAAGATTCTCGGTGAATAAGTATGGCAACCGAAAAATCAGAGATAGGAAAAGCGGGGGAGGACTTCGCAGAAAGATACTTTTCAAAACTGGGCTATAGGGTTATACGGAATTTCCGCACACGGTTTGGTGAAATTGACCTGATTGCAGAAAATGAGGATTTTATTATCTTTGTTGAAGTCAAAACAAGAAAATCCGATTCAATGACTATGCCAAAAGAGGCTGTGAATTTTGCCAAGCAAAGAAAAATTATTGCCACAGCTCAGTATTATCTTTTGAAGCATAAAAGTGAAAAACAGCCGAGATTTGATGTCTTCGAGGCCTTTCAGAATGAGGGCAGAATATACAAATTCAACCACATTGAGTCGGCATTTGATGCAGTTTAAATGAAAAGCAGAACTTTGGAATGTTCTGCTTTACTTTTTTGTTTCAATGTGTTAAAATAAAACGATTATAAATAAATCTCTATATGGAGGTAGAAGTATGCTTTATACAAGTACAAGAGATAAGAATGTAAAAGTAACATCAGCTGAGGCTATTGCTCAGGGTATTTCAAAGGACGGCGGTCTGTTCGTACCAACCGAGATTCCTGCAATTTCAAAGGAGTTTGTGGACTCACTTGTCGGCCTGAGCTATATCGAAAGAGCAAAAAAGATACTCTCACTTTATCTCACAGACTACACAGCCGAAGAAATTGATATGTGTGTCAGTGGTGCTTATGCCGAAGGTAAATTCTCAAGCAAAAAGGTGTCTCCCATAAAAAGAACCTCAGACGGCAAAAATATTCTCGAATTGTGGAGGGGACCGACTTGTGCCTTCAAAGATATGGCACTTCAGCTTCTTCCTTATCTCCTCACAGTTGCCGCAAAGAAAACCGTTGCAGACAAGACTATCGTAATTCTTGTTGCCACCTCAGGCGACACAGGCAAGGCAGCTCTTGAAGGCTTCAAGGATGTGCCCGGCACAAAGATTATGGTCTTTTATCCCAATGACGGTGTAAGCCCTATGCAGAAGCTTCAGATGACAACTCAGGCGGGCGAAAATGTTTCTGTTTGTGCAATCAACGGCAATTTTGATGATGCACAAAACGGCGTTAAGGCAATTTTTACGGATAAGGACGTTGCAGCAAAACTCGGCGAAAACGGTATGATGTTCTCCTCAGCCAACTCAATCAACTGGGGCAGACTCGTTCCGCAGATTGTTTATTATATCTCAGCTTATTGTGATCTTATTGAAAACGGTACAATCAAAAACGGAGACCCAATCAATGTTGTTGTTCCCACAGGCAACTTCGGCAACATTCTTGCCGCTTATTATGCAAAGAAAATGGGTATCCCCGTAAACAAGCTTATCTGTGCATCAAATGCAAACAATGTGCTCACTGATTTCCTCAAAACAGGCGTTTACGACAGAAACAGAAGCTTCTACACAACGACATCACCTTCAATGGATATTCTCATTTCCTCAAACCTTGAAAGACTCCTTTTCCATCTCAGTGGTGAAAATGATGAAACTATCAGGGAATGGATGGGACAGCTTTCTTCATGCGGAAAGTATGAAATCAGCGATGATGTTAAAGCACAGGTTATGTCCTTGTTTGATGCAGGTTGCTGTGACGATGAAGGCACAGCCGAGACTATCAAAGCATACTATGAAAAAGGTTATCTTTGCGATACGCACACCGCAGTTGCAGTCAAGGTTTATGATGAATACATCGGTGCAACATCTGACAAGACTGAAACCGTAATTGCTTCAACCGCCAATCCCTATAAGTTCTCAGCGGCAGTACTCAAGGCAGTCAAGGGCGAAGTGACCGCAGATGCAGACGAATTTACACAGGTTGACATTCTTAAAAACACAACAGGCGAAACCTGCCCCGAACAGCTTGCATCTCTCAAGGGCAAGACTCCCAGATTTACCGACTGCTGCAACAAAGAAGATATGGTAAATATGGTGTATAATATGCTTGGTATCTGAGGTGACCTGGTTTGTCAATTTTTGCAATCGGTGACTTGCATCTTTCCTTTTCCGCAGATAAGCCTATGGATATTTTCGGCGGCTGGACAGACTATGTTTGCCGCCTTGAATCAAACTGGAAAAAAATTGTGGAAGAAGATGACACCGTAATTATCCCCGGAGATATATCCTGGGCGATGAGCCTTCAGGAAGCTGAGGAGGATTTCCGTTTTATTCACAATCTTCCCGGCAAAAAAATTATTCTCAAGGGCAACCACGATTATTGGTGGAACACAAAAAGGAAAATGGATGCCTTTCTTCTTGAAAAAGGCTTCACAAGCATTGAAATTCTGCATAACAATGCTTATAAGGTCGGAGAATTTGTCATTTGCGGCTCCCGAGGCTGGTTTTATGATGCACAGACAGGTCACGATGAAAAGGTGATTGCCCGTGAAGCGGCAAGGCTTGACCGTTCAATTGAACAGGGCGAAAAGATGGCAGGGGAACTTATTGTTTTTCTTCATTATCCGCCTGTGATGCAGTCACAGACCTGCCCCGAGATTATGGAAGTTCTTTCTTCGCACAAAATCAAACGATGTTATTACGGCCACCTTCACGGAAGTTCATGCCTCAGTGCAAGGCAGGGGAAGGTTGAAGATATCGATTTTTCTCTGGTTTCGGCAGATTTTCTTGAATTTTGCCCGAGAATTATAGAAAAATTTTGAAAAAAGTATGGTAATTTTGATTTATTGTGATATAATACATAAGTTAAAATGTATATTGGGTTTGTATGGGCTGTGTATAGTGCCCACCCAAGGATAGGAGTTTAGAAATGTTAAAATCATCAAACAACGTTGAAACAAATGTTTACGCTCTCGAAATCGGCATCTCAGCTGAAGAATTCGATGCTGCACAGAACAAGGCTTTTGCAAAGCAGAAGAATAAGATTCAGCTTCCCGGTTTCCGTAAGGGTAAGGTAACACGTAAGATGGCTGAAACCTTCTACGGCAAGGGCTGGCTTTATGAAGATGCTCTTGATATGCTTTTCGGAAAGGCTGTTGAAGATGCTGCTAAGGAAGCTGAGCTTGAAATCGTCGGCACAAAGAGCGCTGACGTTAAGGAAATCGGCGACGCAGGTGTCGAGATGGTTGTTGAAGTATTTGTAAAGCCTGAAGTTGAAGTTACCGAATATAAGGAACTCAAGGCAACAAAGAAAAAGGTTGAAGCAACCGAAGAAGAAATCAACGCAAAAATTGATGAACTCGTTGAAAGAAATGCACGTCTCGTATCAGTTGAAGACAGAGCAGTTGAAAACGGAGACATCACAGTTATCGACTTTGAAGGCTTTGTTGACGGTGTTGCATTCAACGGCGGCAAGGGTGAAAACTATGAACTTACAATCGGTTCAGGTCAGTTTATTCCCGGCTTTGAAGAACAGATTATCGGTCACACACTTGGCGAAGAATTCGACGTTAACGTTAAGTTCCCCACAGAATACACTCCCGAACTTGCTGATAAGGATGCTGTTTTCAAAATCAAGCTTCACGAAATCAAGGTTAAGGAGCTTCCCGGAGTTGATGATGAATTCGCTCAGGACGCTGCAGACTGCGACACAGTAGCAGAGCTTAAAAAGAGCATTGAAAAGGAAATCAAAGCTCACAAGGAAGAAGAAAACGAAAGAGAAATCGAATCTCAGCTTCTTGAAAAGCTCAGCGAAAATGTTAAGGGCGAAATCCCCGAATGTATGTATGACACTGAAATTGACAATCAGATCAGAGATATAGATTACAGACTTTCAATGCAGGGTATGAACTTTGAAACATATCTTCAGTATTCAGGCATGACAATCGAGCAGTACAAAGAGAATATGATGGACGGCGCAGTTAAGAACGTTAAAATCCGTCTTGCTCTTGAAGCTATTGCAAAGGCCGAAGCTCTTGAAGTTTCTGACGAAGACCTTGAAGCAGAATATGACAAGTTTGCTGAACGTTATCAGATGGAAAAGGATAAGATTAAGGAGCTTGTTCCTGCTGAAGGCCTCAGACATGACCTTCTTAATGAAAAGGCTGTTAAGTTCGTCAAAGATAACGCAAAGGTTACAACAGCAAGAAAGCCCAGAGCTAAGAAGGAAGCAGCTGAAGAAACAGCAGACGCTGAATAATTTAAGGTTAATTTAACCAATAATAACTATAATCAGAGTGGGACTGTGTATTGACTATATTATGCAGTTCCTCTCTTAGCATTTTACAAAATTTTTAAGGAGGCATTACTATGGCACTAGTACCTTATGTTGTGGAACAAACCAACCGTGGCGAACGCCAATACGATATTTACTCCCGTCTTCTCAATGACAGAATCATTGTTCTTTCTGATGAAGTTAACGATGCAACAGCATCACTTGTTGTGGCTCAGCTTCTTTTCCTTGAAAGTCAGGACAGCGAAAAGGATATCAGCTTTTATATCAACAGCCCCGGCGGCTCTGTGACGGCAGGTATGGCGATTTATGACACAATGCAGTATATCAAGTGTGATGTTTCAACAATTTGTATGGGACTTGCAGCTTCGATGGGTGCTTTCCTGCTTTCATCAGGTGCTAAGGGCAAGAGATATGCTCTTCCCAACAGCGAAATTATGATTCACCAGCCCTCCGGCGGTGCAAAAGGTCAGGCAACAGACATCAAAATTGTTGCAGACCACATTTTAAGAACAAAAGCAAAGCTCAACAAGATTCTTGCTGAAAACACAGGCAAGGATATCGAAGTTATCGCACAGGATACAGAGCGTGATAACTTTATGACAGCCCGGGAGGCTCTCGAATACGGTCTTGTTGACAAAATTCTCGATAAGAGATAAAAAGGGGTATAATCAATGGCACGAGATGGTGACATCAAAGACAAGTCTGTCAGATGTTCATTTTGCAACAAAACGCAAAGTGAAGTCAAAACCCTTATTGCAGGACCGGGTGTGTTCATCTGTGATGAATGTATCGAGCTTTGCCAGTCCATTGTTGAAGGCGAAGCAGCGGCCACAATTGAAAGTAAGGACAACACAGAACTTGAGCTTTTGAAAAAACCGCATGAAATCAAGGCTCTTCTTGACGAGTACGTTATCGGACAGGATGAGGCAAAAAAAGCCTTGAGTGTAGGCGTATACAATCACTACAAGAGAATTTATATGGGTGAGGAAAGTGATGTTGAAATCACAAAGAGCAATATTCTTATGCTCGGTCCTACCGGTGTGGGTAAAACAATGCTCGCACAGACCCTTGCAAAAATTCTCGATGTACCTTTTGCTATTGCCGATGCAACAACGCTCACAGAAGCGGGTTATGTCGGTGAAGACGTTGAGAATATTCTGTTGAGACTCATTCAGGCAGCGGATTTCGACGTTGAAAGAGCTGAAAAGGGCATCATTTATGTTGATGAAATCGACAAAATCGGCAGAAAAAGTGAAAGCACTTCAATCACAAGAGATGTCAGCGGTGAGGGCGTTCAACAGGCACTTTTGAAAATTCTTGAGGGGACTGTTTCAAATGTACCTCCTCAGGGTGGCAGAAAGCATCCGCAGCAGGAGTTCATTCAGATTGACACAAAGAATATCCTTTTCATCTGTGCAGGCTCATTTGAGGGCATCGAACGAATTGTTGAAAAGAGAATGGGCAACTCGGGACTTGGCTTCGGCGCTGAAATCCGCACCAAAAAGGAAATTGAAGAGAGCAAAATTATGCACAAGGTGATGCACCATGACCTTGTGAAGTTCGGTCTTATTCCCGAGCTTGTGGGACGACTTCCTGTCATCACAGCTCTCGATGACCTTGATGAAGATGCGCTCATCAGAATTATGACAGAGCCGAAAAATGCTCTTATCAAGCAGTATAAATACATTTTCTCAATTGACGGCCTTGACCTTGAGTTCACCGACGATGCGCTTAAAGCTATTGCGGAAAAGACACTTGAAGCAAAAACAGGCGCAAGAGGACTCCGTTCAATTATGGAAAAGCTCCTTGTGGGTTATATGTATGATATTCCGTCAAGGGAGCAGAAGGGTAAGCTTCTTGTCACGAAGGCTGCTGTTGTCGGTGAAGAAGCAGCAATTTTCACACCCGACACGGATTTTTCCTTTGCAGGCGAGAAAAAGACTTCATAAAGGGCTAAAAAAAGTTAACAGACTATTGACTTTTAATTCTTGCTTGTGTTAAAATACCATAGTATAAAATTTTCGGAGGTTTAATGAAATGACAGCTCTTCAATATGTATTATCTGTTGTGCTTATCATAGTTGCTATTGTAATCATCGTTCTTGTTCTTCTTCAGGAAAGCAAACAACAGGGTCTTTCCGGTGCTATCAGCGGTGCTGCTGAAACTTTCTTCGGAAAGAATAAGGGCAGAACAATGGAAGCTCAGCTTGCAAAGCTCACAAAGATTTGCGGCACAATTTTCTTCCTTCTCGCTTTTATGTCAGCACTTCTCATTCTTTTCGGTGCATAAGAGAAAATCAAAAAAGCATTCAGGCAGGTAAGTTTATTCTTACCTGCTTTTGTTTTTTATCCCTTTCTTTTCGACATAAAAGGCATACCCGATCTACTATAATTATAAGGGTGATGAAAATGAGTGAAGTGATTTATGCCGATGTTCTTGTTGTGCTGAATATATATGTTACATACGCTCTTTTGAGCCTTACGGGAATTGTTTGCCGCCAAAAAAGAAGACCGCTGAGATTACTTTTATCTTCTGCGGTTTCGGGCATATATTCTCTTGTTATTCTTGTGCCGGACTTAAATGAGATACTGTTGTCTGTTTCAAGAATACCACTTGCTTTGCTTGTTGTATACATTGCGTTTTCCTTTTCCGGCAAAAGAGCATTTCTGAGATTGAGCTTTTGCTTTTTTGCTGTCAGTTTTGCTTTTGCGGGAGTGATGCTGTGCCTGTGGCTGTTCTTTGCTCCTCAGGGAATGTACTATAACAACGGCATTGTGTATTTTGATATTGATACGGTTACATTGGTGCTTTTGACGGTGGTATGCTATATTTTGCTGAATATATGTCACCGCTTTATAAAAAACAAGGCTCCCGAAAACACAATTTATGACTGTGAGATACATTACGGTGAAAATGTGGCACTTTGTCATTGCTTTCTTGACACCGGCAACAGTCTCACTGACCCTTACACGGGAAATCCCGTCGTGATAATAAATAAAGATAAATTTACAGATTTGTCCTATGAGAGTGCTTTTCAGTATGGCGGTGTGAGTTTTCGGCTAATACCCTGCACCACAGTATCAGGAAAAAAACTGCTGTTGAGCTTTAAGTGCAAAAAAATCCGTGTCAAAGGCCTGTCCGCTGACTTTTCACGGGAAGATGTTACAATTGCTGTCACGGAAGAAAAAATCCGTGGCGGCAGCTTTGACGGTATTTTACCGACAACTCTATTCGATAACCAAACCGATGAAAAGGGGGCAGACTTTGAAAATGAAACTCAAAGATTTACTGTTAGGCTTTAAAAATTACATAAAAAAGATAAGAAAAGAAGAAAGTAATGATGTATTTTACGTCAACGGCTCGGAGAATCTTCCGCCACCGCTCAGTAAGGAAAAAGAAGAAGAAATCCTGGCTGAAATCGAAAACGGAGACAGAAACAAAAGGGAGCTTCTTGTGATACATAATTTAAGGTTGGTTGTGTATATTGCCAGAAAGTTTGAGAACACGGGCATCGGTATTGAGGACCTTGTTTCAATCGGTACAATCGGACTTATCAAGGCGGTGAACACTTTTTGTCCGTCAAAAAAAATCAAGCTTGCCACTTATGCTTCACGTTGCATTGAAAACGAAATTCTTATGTATATGCGAAAGACCGCCAACCAGAAAAATGAAATGAGCTTTGATGAGCCGCTGAATGTGGACTGGGACGGCAATGAGCTGCTTCTCAGTGATGTTCTCGGCTCAGACAGCGATGTTGTCAACCGCAATATTGAATATCAGGACGAGAAAAAGCAGCTTTTGAAGGTGGTCGAAAAATTGCCCGAAAGGGAAAAGCAGATAATGACAATGCGCTTCGGTCTGTTCGGCTCAAAGGAATTCACTCAAAAGCAGGTGGCTGATATGCTGGGTATATCGCAAAGCTACATTTCAAGGCTTGAAAAAAGGATTATTGAAAAACTGAAAAGAGAACTTGAAAGAATAGGATAAATAAGTAAAGTTTTTTGCACATAATTTTAGATAATCACTATTGATTAAACTCTCTTTTTATGCTAAAATATACCGATAATATATAAGGTTAGTATAACCACCGATTCAGAGGTGATATTTTGGCTAAGAAAAAAGAAAACATAAGAAACTTCTCCATCATTGCCCATATCGACCACGGCAAGAGTACACTTGCCGACAGACTTCTTGAGCTTACCGACTCCGTTGCAAAACGTGATATGTCGGCACAGATTCTTGACGATATGGACCTTGAAAGAGAAAGAGGTATTACCATAAAGGCTCACGCCGTAAAGCTGAACTATAAAGCTAAGGACGGCGAAGAATATGAACTCAACCTTATCGACACCCCGGGCCACGTTGACTTTAACTATGAGGTTTCCCGCTCCCTAGCCGCCTGTGAAGGTGCAATTCTGATAATTGACGCTTCTCAGGGTATTGAGGCGCAGACCCTCGCCAATACTTATCTTGCTCTTGACCACGACCTTGAGCTTGTTCCGGTTATCAACAAAATCGACCTTCCCGCCGCTGAACCGGACAGAGTTGCTTCTGAGGTTGAAGATATAATCGGTCTGGACTGCTCTGTTGCTCCAAGAGTTTCAGCAAAAACCGGTGAAAATGTTGCAGAGGTGCTTGAAAGAATCGTTGCGGATATTCCGTCACCTCCCGTGGCAGAAGACAATGCGCCGCTGAAGGCACTTATCTTTGACTCGGTTTACGATAACTATAAGGGCGTAATCGTTTATGTCAGAGTGATGCAGGGCACACTCAAGGCAGGCGAAACGATGAAAATGATGGCAACCGGTGCCGAATTCAATGTTGTTGAAGTCGGTTATATGAGAGCTACGGGGCTTGAGCCCTGCAAAGAGCTTTCAGCAGGTGAGGTTGGCTATATCACAGCTTCAATCAAAACCGTCCGTGATGCAAAGGTTGGCGATACGGTCACAAAGTTGCAGAACCCCGCTTCTGAGCCTCTTCCCGGTTACAGAAAGGTTAACCCGATGGTGTTCTGCGGTGTTTATCCTGCCGACGGCGCTGACTATGAGGCTCTTCGTGATGCCCTTGAAAAATTGCAGCTCAATGATGCTTCTCTTTCCTATGAGCCCGAAACATCAGGTGCACTCGGCTTCGGTTTCCGTTGCGGCTTTTTAGGTCTTTTGCACCTTGAAATCATACAGGAAAGACTTGAAAGAGAGTATAATCTCGACCTTGTCACAACTGTTCCGTCTGTTGTTTATAAAATACATCTTACTGACGGTACTGTTGTTGAAATTGATAACCCGACCCATTATCCTGCTCAGGCAACCATTGATTATTGCGAAGAACCTATCACCAATGCTCACATCTATTCACCAAGTGAATATGTTGGCGCAATTATGGATCTTTGTCAGGACAGACGTGGTGTTTTCAAGGATATGAAATATATCACCACCGACAGAGTGGATATTCACTATGAATTGCCGCTGAACGAAATTATCTATGATTTTTTTGATGCGCTCAAATCGAGAACAAGAGGTTATGCCTCCTTTGACTATGATATTTTTGAATATCGCCGCTCGAGTCTTCAAAAGGTTGACGTGCTTCTCAACGGTGATATTATTGATGCACTTTCTTTCATTATTCATTCAGACAAGGCTATGAGCAGAGCAAGAAAAATTGCCGAAAAGCTCAAGGAGCATATCCCGAGACAGATGTTTGAAATTCCCATTCAGGTTGCAATCGGCAGCAAGGTTATTGCAAGAGAAACCGTTAAGGCAATGCGAAAAGATGTTCTTGCCAAGTGCTACGGCGGTGACATCACAAGAAAGAAAAAGCTTCTTGAAAAACAGAAGGAAGGTAAGAAACGTATGCGTCAGTTTGGTACTGTTGAAGTGCCTCAGGAAGCATTTATGGCAGTTCTCAAACTTGACGACAACGGTTAAAATTATGACAGGAATATATATACACATACCTTTTTGCAAAGCGAAATGTCCCTACTGTGATTTTTATTCCTTCAAAGCGGATGAAAAGAAGAAGGACAGCTATTTAAAAGCTGTCCTTTCCTGTCTTGAAGGCTACAAACCACAGCTTAAAGATGAAGTTGACTCTGTATATTTCGGTGGCGGTACTCCATCTTTTTTCGGCGGAGAAAGAATAAGTCAGGTTATTTCCTTCATAAGAAATAATTATAGGTTGTTTTCGCCCGAAATCACTGTGGAGTGTAATCCCTCAAGTGTTGATGAAAATCTGGTAATACAGCTTAAAAATGCAGGGGTTAACCGAATTTCAATGGGAATGCAGTCTGCTGTGACCAAGGAAAGAAAAACACTGGGCAGAATTTCCGACGGTGAAAAAGTGAAGGACTGTGTTGAGCTTTTCAAAAAACACGGCATAGATAACATATCGCTTGATTTGATGCTGGGTGTGCCGTATCAGACGAAGAAAAGCCTCGACGAAAGCATAGATTTTCTGCTTTCTTGTGATATAAAGCATATCAGCGCATATATGCTGAAAATTGAAGAGGGGACACCTTTTGAAAAAATGCGGGATACTCTCAGTTTGCCCGATGAAGATACGGTTTGCGACTTATATCTTCACACCGTGGAAAGACTCAGAAGAGAAGGCTTTTTTCAATACGAAGTGTCAAATTTTGCAAAGAAAGGCTACGAAAGCCGTCATAATCTAAAATACTGGCATACTGAAGAATATCTCGGTATAGGCCCATCGGCACATTCGTTTCTCAACGGTAAAAGATTTTATTTCGACCGTGATTTTGAGTCTTTCATCTCTTGCCCCACTCCTGTACCTGACGGTGACGGCGGCAGCGAAGAAGAATACATAATGTTGGCTTTGAGACTGAATGAAGGACTGAAGAATGAAAAGTTCAAGGCACGTTTTGGCAAAAGCATCAGCAAAAGTATATTTCAAAAGGCTGATTTTTTTGCAAAACGAGGGCTTCTGACTGCAACAGAAGAAGAGATACACCTTAATGAAAACGGCTTTCTTTTGTCAAATACGATAATTTCCGAACTATTAGAAGGAGTTGATTAAATGGAAAGATACGGACTTATTCTTGCCGGTGGAGGCGGAAAAGGCGCATATCAGATTGGTGCTTGGCGGGCTCTCAGGGAAATGGAGATTACCTTTGATGCAATTGCCGGAGTTTCAATAGGCTCAATCAACGGTGCACTCATCGCCGCCGGGGATTATGACAGAGCAATTGAACTTTGGAACAGTATTTCGGTTGATAAGGGTATAAAAATCAGCGAGGAGCTGCCTGAACCGGAAAATCTTTTCAGCAAGAAGAACTGGGGAGCTCTTTTCAAAGAACTTCTCAGACAAGGCGGCATTGACGCTTCACCTGCCAAAAACTTTGTTTCAGAATATATTGATGAAGAAAAGGTGAGAGAAAGCCTTATTGACTTTGGCATTGTTGCTGTGCAGATAAATCAAGGTATGACACCTCACGAATTTTTTATCGAGAATATTCCCCGGGGCGAATTGGTGGATTATCTTCTTGCTTCGTCAAATATACCCTTTGCTCAGAATATTGGCCCTGAGGGTGAAAAATTCCTTGACGGCGGAGCCTATGACAATATACCTGTGATGACTTTGAAAAAAAGGGGATATAACAAGCTTATCATTGTTGATATTTCCAATATCAAGGGTGTGGGTCATAATCTTGATATCCTCAATTCACAAATTGTGTATATCCGTCCCTATGACCTTGACGATTTAGGCCCGTCATTTGATTTTGATGCCAAGACCATCGAAATGCGTATGCAGCTGGGTTATCTCGATGCCAAAAAAGCCTTTTCGCTTTTGCTGGGAAGAATATATTATTTTTTGCCTTCAACTTTCCGTTCAATGGTAAGAAAATACGGGGCAGATACTATTTTACAGCTTGAAGAGCTGGCACACGAACTTAAAGTGCCGAAAACCGAGATTTATACGGCCGACGGCTTTATTCTCACAGTAAAAGCAGCTTATGCCGAGGCTCTCGAAATTGAAAAGGAAAAAGAAAGAGAGCGTGAGGAAAGAGAGGCTCAAAAGCCGGCGCAGAAAACCAAAAACAGAGGCAGACTCAGTGAAATAATCAAAGAGCAGGATAAAGAAAACGAAACATCTTTCCTTCGTTCCGCCATCAAAAAAAGATTCGGTCCGAAAAATCCTTTTGAGGATTTTCCTGAGGCAGTCAGTCTTCTTGATAATTTTATATTGTAAACAAATATCCACCCGCTGTGCAGTAGCAGGTGGATATTTGTTTCATAATCTTTTTGTGACAAAGAGCCGATAAAAATCTTCGCTTCCTTGTGAAATGCCGCCTAATTACATACATAAGGCTTTAAGTTTTCACAGTTTCTTTTTGATTTTCAAAATCCAGATTGAATTTGTATTTACCCTTGTGGCGATAAGGATGGACCTTAAGAATTAAATAAGATACAGCTGCACCAACTGTGTTGAGAACAATGTCACCCATAATATCCATAATGGGCCAACGCTCAGAAACAATTGGGTCGAACAGTGTTTCTGTTTTCGGAGTTCCAGCTGCAAGTTCATAAGACCAGTGCTGACTGTCACCGGGATATCCGCTCATCATACCTGCAACCTGATCGAAACTGAATTCAAACAACTCCCAAAGAGTGGAGACTATGAAAGAAAATCCTACCGAAGCAAGAATCACCATAGCAAGAGAAGCGTTCTTCTTCTCTTTTTTCATCATTGCGCATACAAGCTCATATCCGAAGAGAACAGTAGCAGCACCGCCAATGAAGTGAAGTGCTGAATCCCACCAGCGTATGTCATAATAGAAGTTCATAAATTTGCCACCGAAAGAAGCAGCAAAAATGCCGACAATCAAAAATGACTGAACTGATGAAGGAATGTGTCGTAACATACTCTTTTCGGGGAAGAGCATAAAAATTTCCCACGCAAACATACAAAGGAAATTTGCTGCAACCTGCAGCGGGTCCGTAATATCAAAAGGTGTTTTGAAAAATCCCGCAATAAATGCATAGATCATCAGAAGTCTGAATATCCACCAAAAAACAAATCTTCGTGTCGGACACGCTTCTTTAAGTCGTTTAAAATAGGCTTTCATAAAAAAATCCCCTCTCTTGTGCCTTCGGATATCTTGCACTGATAGTGCACAGTCAAAACTATGTCATATTTTTCAACAAAATACAACACTTTTCACTTTCTTTATTATAAAACATAAAAGAGTAAAATAGGGTTACAGATTTATTACGAATATATTAAAATAGATATTGAATTTGTTTGCATTTGTTTTTTTGGTGTGGTATTATTTTATAAACGACGGAGGTGAGACACTGTGGAACAGTTCAAAGCTGTATTTTTTTGTATAAATTCAAAATATATTCATTCTTCTCTTGCACCGTGGTGTCTTTATTCTTCTTGCAAAAAGCGTTGTTGCAACGGAATTACCCTCAAGGTTACAGAAGGCACAATAAACGAAAAAGAAGAAGTTGTTTTGGCACGTATCCTGAACGAAAAGCCGAATATCCTTGCCTTTTCCTGCTATATCTGGAATATTGTGAGTGTGTTGTCCCTTTGCGAAAAAGTCAAAGCCGTTTTACCGCATACAAAAATTGTTTTGGGCGGTCCTGAGGTGTCCTACAATCAAGAAGAGGTGCTTCGGAAAAACCCTGCTGTTGATTTCGTTGTATCGGGTGCGGGTGAGGTGTCAGTTCCAAAACTCATCAACAGTTTGTATCTTGGCACAGTAACAGATATTCCTTCTGTATCTTACAGAACGGGAGAAAATATCCATATTGACGAAAGAAGTCCCGAAACCGATGAAAGTATTTCGCCTTACTGTGAGGAATATTTCAACTCACTTCAAGGGCGCATCGCATATATCGAAAGTAGCCGAGGATGTCCTTTCAACTGTGCTTTTTGCCTTTCGGGACGCATCGGAAAGGTGACATATATTGACCTTGAAAGAGTAAAAAATGAGATGGTGCATCTTTCTGCCATGGGCGCAAAAACAATCAAATTTGTTGACCGCACATTCAACTGCCACAAGCAAAGAGCAGGGGAGATCCTGAATTTTATATGTGAGCAATACGGCAGAGCGATTATGAAAGAAAGCTGTTTTCACTTTGAAATTGCCGCCGACTTGTTGGATGAAAAACTGTTCAGCATTATTGAAAAATTGCCGAAAGGCTCTGCACAGCTTGAGGTTGGTATTCAGTCGTTCAATGAAAAAACTTTGAAAGCCATCAACCGCAAGACTGACATTGTAAAGGTTACACGTAATGTTAAACGGCTTTTATCTTTTGAAAACTGTCATATTCACATTGACCTTATCGCCGGTTTACCTGAAGAAGATTTTACTTCCTTCAAAGAGGGCTTCAACAAAGCTTACGATATCAAAGCGAATATGCTTCAGCTCGGCTTTCTGAAAATACTGAAAGGCTCACCGATGGCTGAAAACAGGGACAAATACCCTTGCGAATACAGCGAGATACCGCCCTATGAAGTAATTTCAACGCCTTGGATAACAAATGGGCAGTTGCAAAAACTCCATACCGCTGAAAATGAACTTGAAAGACTTTATAACAGCGGCCGCTTCCGCCGCACACTTGGTTATGTGCTGTCTGTCAGCAATATGACACCTTTTGATTTGTTTTTCGGCTTGGGTGAGTATCTGAAAGAAAATAATTTAACTGGCAGCATACCTCTTGATAAATATACGAATATTGTTTTTGATTATTTGCTTACACTGGATTCTGTGGATAAAATGAAGTTGAGAAACAGAATGATATATGACCGTATAGCAACCAACAATTCGGGTGTTATACCTGAAAAACTCAGAATCACTGACAGTGAACTGAAAAAGATAAAAAAATATATAAACGAAGTTTCACCTTTGAAAAAAGGCACAAACCGTACCGTTGCAATCCTCTACGGTGAGAACAGAGCAATTTTTTGCGATTACGGAAAGAAGAATCCGGTCAACGGTGAATACAGCGTAAAATCAGTGAATATATAAAAAAACGAATGACAGCCTCAATGAGAAGTTGTCATTCGCTTTTTATATTTAATTTTCAGCGGGCAGAACAACCTCAAAGGTAGTTCCGTTTTTGCCTGTTGACTTGATAGAGATGCTGCCGCCGTGAAGTTCGCAAATTCTTTTTGCCATTGGCAGACCGATGCCGTTACCTGTGGATTTGTGGGCTATATCACCCTGATAGAATTTTTCAAAGGCATGTTTCACCGCTTCGTCATTCATACCATCACCGCAATCGGTGAAATCAAAAATCAGATTGTTCTGCTCTTTTTTTGCATTGATTGTGATTGCTGAGCCGACGGGTGCATATTTGATGGCATTGTCAAAAAGGTTGATCCATAACTGCTGAAGGGTCTCTTCGTTGCCGGTTATCATATATTCATCGTTGTCAAAGACAATTTCCAGTTGCTTTTCCATCCATTTTTGCTCAAGAAGAACAATTACGAGTCTGATTTGTTCGCTGACATTGAAAGTACTCAGGTTACTCAGAATAGTTTGGTTTTCAAGCCTTGAAAGGTTGAGAATATTTGTTGAAAGTTCGGCAAGTCTGTCTGATTCGCTGATAATGATGTTGAGATATTCATTTCTTTCTTCCTGTGTGAGGTTGTCGCTTTTCAACATTTTTGCAAAACCTGAAATTGAGATGATTGGTGTCTTGAACTCATGTGAAAAGTTGTTGACAAAATCGTTTCTCATGGTTTCAACGCTTTCAAGTTCCCTTGCAGTGTTGTTGATTCTTTTGGCGAGCCTTCGCACGGATTTGATTCCCATCGGTTTAATGTTTATGTCATAGTTTCCGTCTGAAAGCTCATTAAGTGCATAAAATATATCACTTAGGGGTGTTGTAACAACTTTGCCGAAAACTATGGAAAGAATGGCACCTATCACAAGACTGACAAAACCCAGAATATACTGTTCAACATGGGGTGGTAACTTTTCCACATCAAGAAAAGGCACACGGTGGACAATTCCGTAGAAAATCAGAACGCATACAAATGAAACGGAAATGATGGCAAAAATCGATAAGGAAAAGTAAAAAATGTTTTTTAATTTGTTCAGTCGGTTTTTATTGTGCTTTTTCACTGTTAATCACCGCCTTATATCCGATGCCTTTGATAGCAACAATATTAAATTCGGGATAATGACCGAATCTTTTTCGAAGTCGGTTGATGTGCACATTGATTGTTGTGTCAACGGTCTCCGAATTCATACCCCAGATTTCGTCCATCAATTGCAATCTTGTGAAAATTTTGTCGGGGTAGGAGAGGAGTTTGAAAAGAAGATAAAACTCTTTTTTCGGCAGTGTCTGTGATTCTTTGTCACGGGTGACTGTCAGTGAGTTATAATCAAGCACGACTTCACCGATTCTGAGTTTTTGCTCGTTGGCGACGTTGGCCCTTTTGAGAAGCGCTTTGATTCTGAAAATCAGTTCCATCTCATCAAAAGGTTTAACCATATAATCATCAATGCCGGCAATGAAACCTTTGTATTTATCTTCAAGCAACTGTTTTGCCGTTACCATCAGAATGGGAGTGTTTACGCCGTTGGAACGTACAGTTTCGGTGAACTGGTAACCGTCCATTTCCGGCATCATAACATCAAGGACGATAAGGTCAATGAATTCGTTTTCAATCATCGACAAGGCTTTCACGCCGTTTGAGGCATGTTTAACACTAAAGCCGGCCTTTTTAAGAATAATCTGCATCAGTTTGGCTGAGTTTTTGTCATCTTCAACAACCAGAATTTTGAACATAAAATGTTTCTCCTTAGTGCTGTAGTACGAATGATTTTATTAGTAAAAAATTAACAGGAAATTAACTGAAAAAGGAATATAACATAAGTTTACAAATTGTTAATACTTTTTGATGTTTAATTAACTTTTAGTTATTATAAATATGGTTTAATAGTATATGATTAGAATTGGGTGTATTATCTGTTGATTTTGCGGTGAGTATGTCGATTGTGAGCAGTTTGAGTGACAGATAATATCACCTTGTCAGAAGGAGTAAAAAATGACAGAATTCGGTTTGATAGGGTATTACGGTATGTATCTGCTGGGAACAGTGCTGATGTTTACCGTGAGTTTGTGTACATTTAAAAAATATGATTTAAAAAGATCACAGGCTTTTGTTTTTACTTTGATCGCTCTGGTGGGTGGCTTGACAGGCACTGTGATAATGGGGAATATATATACCGCCACACTCCGTGCTGTCGGTATTTTGGGCAACTCAAACATGGCTATTTACGGTGCGCTCATGTTTGTACCTATTCTTATTATCCTTGTATGTCTTATTTCATCTCAACCCTGGCGAAGGATTTTGGATATGTTGGCACCGGCAGGATTGATTTTCACCGCTTGTGCAAAACTTGGTTGCTTGTTTTTGGGTTGCTGTCCGGGAATCGAATGCAGTTTCGGAGTTTATAACTACCAACACGATGCTGTCATGTTCCCTTCAGCGATTTTTGAAGCTGTAACTATGTTTATAATTATTTTTATGTGCATACGTTACGGTACAAAATCCAAGAAATATATTCCGGGAACAGTTTATCCGATTATGGTTGGTTCTTATGCAATCACAAGATTCTTTTGGGAATTTCTCAGATATTATCCGTCAGATGAAGCCAGGTATGTTATTTTCGGCGTGCTTAGTTTCTGGCAGTTCTGCAGTGTGATAACCTTGGCACTGTCAATTGTGTGGCTTGTGGGAATAAAGCAGGACTGGTTTCAAAAAGCAAAGGCTTATATTGAATTAAAGCAGTTTGAAAAGGCTGAAGCCGAAAGAAAGGTAAGAGCCGAAAAGAGAAAGAATAAGAAAAAGAAACGAAAATAAGGGTTATTTTATAACTTATATACATAGATAGAAAAACTTTAGGAGATGATACTTAAGAAAAAACAAACCATTCACCCACGCTCAGGGAGCTGAGCAAAAAAACTCTGTGTATAATAATTTTATACATAAATATTACAATGGAGGAAACACCATGAAAGTAGGAAAACTTAAACAACTTTCAAAGAAGTCTTTGAGTGTACTGCTGGCAGTTATCATGATTATGACAAGCATGAGCGTATGCTTTGGCACAATCAGCTTTGCTGCAGGCGGCACGGTAAGTGATTACACAGCTCTTGCTAATGCACTCAACAAAGACACAGTTAAAAACGCAACATGGGACACAACTACAACAAACGGTTACACCGTGTATGACACAAACGGCGATGTGCTTGCAGCAGTAGAGGCTTATTGGAGTGCATTTGAAACTCTTGCAAATAAGGATCCTGCCACAGGTGACCCGAATAACACAACCGCTTCAACAGGTTCATCTGAAAGCAATCGTGTTATCAATCAGGTTAACAATACAATCAAAGCAGGTGTTAAGGCTAACCTTGGATCAGCATATGACACTGCAATAGAGACCTTCCTTACAAGACTTACCAGCGGTGCAAATGTTTCAACAGACACGGGTACTTCACAAAGCATGGGTGGCTTTGCAAGTAACGATAAGACTGTTCCGGATACAAACCTCAGTGAAGTTGCCGATATCAGTGTTACCGTTGATATGACAGGAAGTCTGATGTCATATACTCTTGAAAATCTTCCTTCGAGCATCTTAAAGGCTAAAACCTTTACTGTGAGTCATGCAAATGACAGATACGACTATACTTACAAGTACCAATATTGGATATATACTCGAACCTATAAATACTTCTATTATATAAGCGACACAAGTGCAACAGACGGTGATACGCTTGATACTTCACTTCTTACTCAGACAAGAGATCTCCTTGCAGGCTATAAGGATTATTTCTCATATGATATGTATACTCTTGTAAGTAAGGATGTAAACACTCTTGCAAGCGTAAAGACTGCAGTCAATAATGCAAAAACAAATGTTGTCAATAGTTTCTCAGAGAGTATCTGGAAACACTTCTTTGCCACTGAGTATGATGTTGATGCTCTCAACACAAATATCGACCTTGCAACAAGTATCATTGCTGTTAAGCCCATCACCGATAATCTTATCGCACTTAAAAATGCAGGCTATGACAGTATGGATGAAGCAGCGTTGAGAAATCTTCATTCACAGCTCACTGTAGGTCTTCAGACATATGATAACTCAGATGATGTTGTTAAAAACTATATTGACGGCAAAGGCTTCGTCCGCAGTGACATTCAGGCTTTTGCTGATGAAGTGCTTGCAGAAATAAAGCTTATCGAGCTTCGCAAACTTAAGCAAACTATCGACAGCACAATCCCCACATATTACACATATAACGAGAACAACGTAGCAGGACTGAATGCAACTGTAAGCGGTGCAACACTTTCTGCTGCCAAGGGTACAGTTGACGGCTTTATCACATCGATCAACTCATATCCCGCCGTTCTTGTTAATCAGGTAATGAGCGGTTACACCGATACACTGGGTGCTCTCAGCAACGATCTTAGCGGGCTTATCAAAATAAGCGGTTATAATGATCTGTTCTCGGCAGAGTACGCAAAATATGTTGCTGAGGTTTATGGCGCAACCGACCTTAACGCAGATTCAGAGACTCTCCTTGAAGGTATCAAGGGCTACGATGAATGGTACACAGGTCTTAAGACTCTTATAGGCACAATTGAGAGTGAGCTTGGCGCAACTGTTGCTGACAAGATTATGACTGATCTTGATGATGCCATGAAGGCTCATATGGATAGTGTTTACACAACACTTCATGCAAGAGTGCTTGCTCAGATAGACATTGCAACAGAGCTTTATGCAGTTATTGTGGCTCTCAACGGCAAGCTGGATGTACTCACTGTCAACAACTACAGCAAGTATAAGAGAGCATTTAACACTATTGACACAGATTCTTACTACTTCCTTAAGGATGAGGCTCAGAACTACACAATGCCTCAGACAACAATTGATAAATTTAACGCTCTGGGTGATGATTTCACAAAATATGAAGAATTCATCGCAACAGGCGGCTTCAGCTCATTTGCTCAGCAGTTTATCGACTATGAGAACCGTGATGTTCTTGACAATGACCTTGTAAGAGACGAAGAGTATGAAGTAACAAAAGAAAAGCTTGAAAACGTTGTTAAAGGCCTTGACACAATCATCACCTCCGATGCTGTCGGCGGCCTTCTTGGGGGTCTTCTCGGCGGTGAGGAAGGCGAAGGCTTTGACATCGGTGAAATGCTTAAGGGCCTCATTCAGGATGCTCTTTTCACAGATTCATTCATCAACACTGTTGTGAAGATGCTCTATCCTCTTGTTCTTAGTGAGTTTGTCAAAGTTTGGGCAAACGATCTTCCCACAACAGTTACTTTAGGTACCACCACATTTACAGTTAACTACAGCAAAGATCTTCAGACAACTCTCGGTGATGCCGGCTTTGAAATTTATCCTGCACTTTTGGCATCTAAGCTTGATGAAACCAAATACTCTGAAAATATAGCATTACTTAATGCTGCACTTGCAAGCTTCCGCGAAACCTATGGTACAGCCGACAATGCCATCTATACAACTGTAGAAAAAAACGGCAAAAAAGCAACGGACAAGACACCTTGGGATGCACCGGTTCTTTATAAAAACGGTGATACCGGCGGAGAACTTGCTCTCACTTGGGGTGTTGATGCCGCTAAGGAAAAGGTCGCAAGCGGCGAAATGACACAGGAAGACTTTGCAGATTTCTTCTACAATGCATTTGACGATGCCGTTGAAGGTCTCAAGCCTCTTCTTTTGGCTCTTATTGCCAATAAGAGTTGGGAAGCTGACACCGTTGAAGAGCTTGCTTATGTTACTGTGATAGCTCAGATTTGGGTTTCACTTGATCTTAGTGCAACAGGTAACAGCGGTTATGCAAACCTTCTTGTTCCCATCTATGAAGCACTCGGTGTTGATTATGTTTCAGTCAGTGATGTAGAAAATGAATTAACTAAGAAAGAAAACGATGTAGCTGCAATTCTTGAAGCTATTCTTGATCCGATTTTCGGCTTGTTCGAAAAACTTGGTGAAAAACCCGTTGATACAATTATTTCAATCCTTCCCAATCTTTGCTATGCTCTTTCAATGCAGGTAGTTCCGAGTCTTCTCAGTATGCTGAAAACAGACATTAAGTATGCTGCTAATGCAAGCTTAGGCTGTGATATTGAGGCAGCAAGTGGTGCTGCTAACATAAATGTTGGTGATATGCTCGGCCTTGAGGATATGGGCGTTGACCTTTCAAACGGTATAAACTCACTTCTTAAGATGTTCGGTCTCGACCTTCCGGAAATTGATCAGGGCCTTGTGGCACAGCTCGGTACGCTCGGTACAATCGATACCCAGAGAAAAGAATCAACTTACAACAGAGATGAAATAGGCACAGACAAGGCTTACTACATCACAGCTGACAAAGCTGCTGTAGGCTACTATCTCCTTACATACATTTTCGGCATCATTGAAGACGAAGAAGCTTTCAAGGGTCTTCTCGGTATGTTCATGGACGAAGTAAAGATTGAAGAAACTCTCGCTTCCTTTGACGAACTCGGTCTCTTCGGTCATGGCGTCGGCAACGCTATTGCCGCTGTTGTTGAACTCTTCAACCAGGAAGAAAACGACAATTTCGGTGCTTATAAGTGGTATGATGGTGCGATTTATGACGGTTCAACCGTAACAAATCTTTCACCTGCAATGATTGAATACCTTTCATATGACAACGATCTCACAAGAGAAAAGGCAGCATATATTGTTGACCACCTTGACGAACTTATTTCCTCCATTTTAGATATGGTGAACGGTGACCCGGAAGGCACATACAGCATTGCTGCTGAACTTGATAAACTTATCGGCGGTCTGTTCACAAACGCAAACATCACAGCTCTTGCAAAGGCTCTCGGCGGTCTTGACCTCAATTCACTTCTTGCAGGCAGCACTGAAGAAGCACCTGCAGAGGATGAAGACGAACCCTCAACAGTAGCTGAAGGTGAAGAAGCTGAAGGTGAAGAAGCTGAAGAAGCTGCAACTGGCATCACAGCACTTCTCAAGGATGCTCTTGGTGTTAACCTTGGCGCTTTTGCAAAATATAAGGATATCGCTGATGATACAAATTGGGACTTTACAGACGGCGACGGCGAAGGCTTCGCTAAAGCTCTTGCAAAACTTCTTGAACCCCTCTCTCCCGTTATTAACTTCCTTCTTACGGGCGATGACATTGTTGTTCTCGGCGCAACAACCCTTCTCGGTTACAACGGATATGACACAGCCCTTGTTCCTCTTCTTGAAGCACTCGATTGTGAAGTTGCCGAACTGAAAGAAGGCGACAATGTAATTGAAGTTGTACTCATGGCAATTGTCAATAAACTTGAAACAATCATCGGCAAAGATGCAGACGGCAAATATGTAGACGCTGTTGAAGGTCTTGCAAATCTTATTCCCGGCATACTCTACTTCCTCCAGAGTAACGGTCTTTCCACAGTTGTAAGAAATCTTCTTCAGCCTATATATGTAATTCTTGATACAATCCGTCCTGTTATCGATCTTGATCTCAACAAACTTATCGCTGATCTTACAAAGGATCTCGGAATCACAATTGATCTTAATCACCTTGATGTTGACTTCGTTCTCAACCTTGTCAAAAAACTTGTCGGTCTTGACTTCACAGCCCTTGGCGATGTTATTGCTGACGTATGTAAAGTTGCAGTTGATGATTATGAGTCAAAGAGTTCACTCATCGGCGAAAACGGCAGAAGGGGTGTATATACAGAGCTGTTCGATGCAACAGACCTTGTTGCAGTAATTCTGAATTTTGCATTTGACTGGTTCACTGTTCCGGAAAATGTTGATGCAATGGCAAACGTAATCGGCGGCGATAATGCAGAAACAGTTGAAATGACCAAGGAATATATCGCAGGTATCTATGCTCTTATTGAAGGCATCGAACCCAAATACGATACAATCAACTGGGCTTACAATTTCCCCGAGGGCTTTGACGAAGAAAATGTAATCTTCGCATCAGGTATCACAATTCAGCCCACAATTGAATCACTTAATTATCCCACAGACTGGACAGAAGATACTGCTAAGTATATTGCCGAAAATCTTGATGCTCTCATCACATCTGCTCTCGATCTTGCAGGTGTTGAAGGTACACTCAGCGATATGCTCAAAGAAAATATCAACATCTTCACAGGTGAAAACCTCAACAAACTTGTTTCACTCATCACAGACCTTCTTGAAAGTATCAACAGTGAAATAGTCAACAACGCAGGTGTTCTCATTGGTGCTGACCTTGAGGCTCTCAGAAATTACAAGGCTGATGAAACAAAGACATACACAACAGTTGAATTCGCTCAGGAACTTGCAAAGATTCTCGGCGTAATTCCTGAGGTTATCAACCTCATCTTCTTTGCAGACGATTTTGAACTTTTCAACTATAGTGACGGCAAAACTGTAGCCACAGTGAAGGGCGCACTCGGTTATGCAAAGGGTCTTGCTCCCATTCTTGAAGCACTCGGTTGTAAGAATCTTCCCGCAGCAGATTCAAAGGATGTTGAAGGCATACTTGTTTCTATTGCAAACCGCTTTGACGAAATCCTTGCAGATCCCGTCAACGAAATCCTCGACATTCTTCCCAACATCATTTATTTCCTCAACGCAAACGGTATTTCAGTTTCCGTCAAGAACATTCTTTCAAGTGTAACAGGATTTATGGCTCAACTTAAGGAATCCTTCAATGTTGATGTTGATCTTATTAAGATTATCAATAACGCAATCAATGGTCTTCTTCCCGAAGATTCAGAAGTTGTTATCGATGCCAACAACCTCGACCTTGAAACATTATTCACTCTTGTTAAAGAAGTTCTCGGACTTGACCTTACAGCAGCATCAAGCATTCTCGTTGACCTTTGCGTCGGCAAAATTGAGCCCTTCAAATCAGTAAGCGGTGACTACGGCTTCAGAATGGTTTACGATGATGCATACGCAAGATATGATATGATTACAATTCTTGTGACAGTTGCTCTTGAGCTTATTGAAAACGAGCAGAACGCAAAGGCACTTGATGAGCTTATCGGCACAAAAATTATGTCAGGTCTCAAGACTGTATTTGAAAGTGCTCCCGTTGTTTATGCAACTCCCGATTGGGATTATTGCTGGGCAGAAGACGGTATTGATTATGACAACAACACAGTTGAGGTTGTAAAATACGCTATCACATATCCCAACAACTGGACAGAAGAAAGTGCAAAATATGTTGCCGAAAACCTTGGCGAAATCGGCGATATGATTGCAGGTCTCATTGACAGCAACTATTCATCACTTGGTGCACTTGTCAATGACAAGGTTAAGATTTACTCAGGTGAAAACATTGAAGCTCTTGTAGGTGCTATCGCAGGTCTACTCGGTGACATCGACGATACTCTTCTCAATGCAGCAGGACTTCTTCTCAATGTTGATATTGTAGGTCTCAAGACTTATAAGGCTCCCGAAGGCATTGACACTGCAGATGAATTTGCAGCAGAGCTTGCAAATGTGCTCACAACTTATGCCGGCGGTCTTATTGACTGGCTCCTCTTCGGCGAAGATTACAGATTCTTCGTTGATGAAACAGCTCTCGGCGAAAACAATGTTTATGACGAAGGCGAAGAAATCATCACAATCAACGGCGGTCTCGGCTATGCAAACGGTCTTGCACTTATTCTTGAAGCTCTCGGTGCAGATCTTACAGGTGCAGAAACAGTAGAAGAAATTCTCAAGGCAACCTTTGCAAGACTTGATGCTATCCTTGCAAATCCTGTAGTTGAAATATTCAATCTTCTTCCCAACCTTCTTTACTTCCTCAATGCAAACGGTGTTGCAATTGCTTTTGACAACCTTCTTGCAGCTGTTACAACCCTTATCAATAAGCTTGCAGTATTTGGTCTTGAACTTGATATGGCAGAGCTTATCGACATCGAAGGACTCCTTGGCATTGAAGAAGATCTTATGATAAGCATTGACAACCTTACGATTGAAGCTATTCTTGAGCTTGCTGCATATCTCACAGGCTTTGATCTCGATCTGCTTAAGGATGTACTTGTAGGTTTCGCTCTCGGCGAAGTTAAAGAGTACCCATCAGTAAGCAGAACAGGTGTAACCTATAAGATGTACTATAACGACGAGTTTGCAGTATATGATATGATCACAGTTCTTGCAAACCTTGTTGTTCTCACCGTTAAAGATGACGATAATGCAGAAAAGATGAAAGAACTTCTCGGTGAAGACATTTACACAGTAATTATCAATGTCTTCAATATGGGCGAAGTTCCCGTTCAGGAATTCGATTGGAAGTTCACTGATAAGGCTGATACAGGTTATGTGTTCTCAGCACTCAGCACTTCAGAACTTTATGCGAATCACCAGTATGGTCCTCTCTACACAGAGGATATGGCACAGTACATCGCTGACAACATGGGTGAATTCATTGATAATATTATCTACCTTCTCGGCATCAGCATTGACGGAAAGAATGTTGACAGTCTCAAGGAACTTATCAACGGTTTAGTGAACGGCTCACTTTATAACAGCAAGAACATTATCGCAATCCGTGATGCACTCACCGGTGTGCTTGCAGGTATCGGTAATATGCAAGGCGGCGAACATATTAAGGCTATTCTAAAGTCATCACTTGGAGTTGACCTTGACGCAGTTGCAAAAGTTGATGTTCCCGAGTTTGATAACGACCGTGCACAGTTCACACAGTATCTTTGTGCAGTTGTTGAACCTCTTTACCCCGTACTCAAGTGGATTCTTGCAGACGAAGACTTCACATTCTTTGTTGACGAAGACAAAACTGATCTTATCACGCTCAAGGGTGCTGAAGGTTATGCATTTGGTATAGTTCCTCTTCTTGAAGTTCTTGAATGTGAAAATGTTCTCTCTACTGAGGAATACTACGCAGAAGTTGAAGCAGACGGCAATGTACTTATCACATCAATTCTCACTCCGCTTCTTGACAGAGTGGATGTTATTATGGAAGATCCGGCAGAGGCAATTCTTTCCATGCTTCCCGATCTTATCTACTTCATCAACTCTAACGGTATTGACACTGTTGTCAAGAACACACTTAATGCAGTTTACACACTTCTCAATGCAATTGAGCCTATTGCGAAGATTGATATTTATGAACTCATTGGTCTTGATCTTTCAACTCTCACATTCGAAAAACTCTTCGAAATGCTCATTGATATGATTGCAGAATCGACCGGTTACAGATTCAGCACACTTGATGCAAGTGCTGTTGCCGAGCTTTCAGTTGGTACACTTGTTTCCTACACTTCAAAGAACGGTAAAACTGCATACAAGATGATTTATCAATCAGAAGGTGCAGAGGCTGAAATGGTAACAGTTGTAATGCGTTTGGTCATTACATTCATCATGCATGAAAATAACAGAGAAATGCTTCTCGGTCTTCTCAGAGATAATCTTGATATGAATGAAGATGCAGAAATGTACATCAGAAGTATTTTTGATATGTTTGCAACAATCTCAACTGAAACATATCTTGGTATGGATCAGGCTCTTGCTACACTGTACTATGTCTTCTATGGCCTTGACCTTGCAGTGGACAAAACTTCCGGCGGTCTTAAAGATGTCAATGCCAAGTGGCAGCAGATTCTCAAGGATATGGGCAAATCAGATGACCCGAATGAATCCTCACTCGGCAACGCTCTTGCTGATTTCCTTGACACCTACTTTGAAGATATCTTCACATCAGAGGGTATTGCCCCCAACGGTATCTTGGCATTCTTCCAGAAAATCATCAGTTTCTTCCAGAGAATTATTGAATTCATTAAAAATCTCTTCGCATAAAATTTAGCAGCGAATGGATGTTGTTTAATCACAGCAAAAACTCCCGTAATGCCTCGGCATTACGGGAGTTTTGATATATCAAGCTGATATCGTAAAAAGACTCAGAAAAAATATATACAATTACATATAGTATATATAAATACGGCGGATACATCGTAAATTGTGTATCCGCCGTGAAATTATTTTGTTGTTACGTTTTTCTTTTCAAAATCAAAGTCGAATTTGAATTTACCTTTATGACGGTAGGGATAAAGCTTAATTCCAATGACTGCGAGCACAGAGCCGATGGTGTTCAGCACAATGTCACCCATTGTGTCCATAATCGGCCAACGTGCAAAATCAATCGGGTCAAACAGTGTCTGCTCCTTTGCGGTACCCTGAGCCAAAGCGTATGACCAGTGCTGAACATCGTTAGGTGTGCCGGACACCATACCTACTACCTGGTCGCAGCTGAATTCAAAGATTTCCCAAAGGGTGGTACACATAAAGCAAAATCCGACAGACGCAATCAGTATTTGTGTGATTGTTGCGGTCTTCTTTTCAAGCTTGAAAAGTGCACAGGTGATTTCATAACCGAAATATGTACCGAGAATACCTGAAAGGAAGTGAAGCGTCGAATCCCACAGGCGTACATCATAATAGAAGTTGAACACATATCCTGCAATAACCGTGATGAAAACACACACGGTGATGATTGTCTGCAGTGCCGACGGAACGAATCTGAAAACATTTTTTTGCGGCATTGCCATACAAAGTTCCCAGATAAACATACAAGCCAAATTCATTATAAGCTCAATAGGGACTATGCTGCCCTTGGGTTCGGTAATTACAGCTTCAACAAAAAGATAAATAATACAAAGCCGGATAACCCACCAAAGAGCATATATGTACTTGGGACAGTTATCTTTAAGGCGGTGATAATAGGCATCCAATACCTCTTTAACAGTTGATTTATGCCGTTCAAGCGGTACTGCAACTGCAGTTTCAAAGTCTGTCACATATCTGAACTTACCTTTATGACGGTAGGGGAAAATGTTGACAATCAGAAGGGCTGTGAAAGCGCCGATGGTGCTGAGAACGATGTCAATCATTGTATCCATAAGCGGATAACGTCCCGGATCAATTGAAGAAAGAAGCTTTGCTTCACTTGCTGCACCCTGAGCCAAAGCGAAAGACCAATGCTGCATATCAGATGGCTGACCTGTTATTGTGCCGAAAATCTGGTCAAAGGAGAATTCAAACAGTTCGCACAGATTCAATGAAACAAAGAAAATGCCAAACGCAACAAAAAATGCCATTGCTTTTGTGACGCCGAATTTTTCTTTTTTCATAATTGCCCAGGATATTTCATAACCGAAAAATACTGAAGCACCGCCGAAAATGAATTGAAGAACGGGGTCATACCAACTAGTATCATAGTTTAAATTCAAAAAGATTCCGCCAAAAAACTCTGCAAAAATACCGAGAATCAAAAAAGTCTGAAGGGTTGACGGAATAAAACGCAAAAAACTTTTTTCGGAAAAAGCCATACAAAATTCCCAGCTGAAAGTGAAAACAATGCTTATTCCGAGCTGTATTGGAAGTGCGGCGTTAAAAGGCTCTCTAAAGAAACTTGCAACAAATGCATAAATCAAAAGAAGCCTGAAAATCCACCACAAAGCGAGCCTGCCCTTAGGACAACCGTCCCGAAGGCGACAAATATACTCTTTCATAGTTAACCTCCGATTCAATATCAAAAACAATCTAAATTGTAACACAGATTTTTGCTTTTGTCATCGTAATTTGACAAATTTTACAATCTGTTCTTATAAAAGTTTAAAGTTTATTATATTGCGGCAATAACTAAATCCAAAAAGAAAAATCCCCCTTGCAAAAGCAAAAGGGGGGTGGAGCTGATAACCGGATTTGAACCGGTGACCTCATCCTTACCAAGGATGCACTCTACCTACTGAGCTATATCAGCACGCTATTTTTAACAGCTTTATGATTATACCTTAATAATTGCCGCTTGTCAACACAATTTTTAAAAAAATTGTTCTTTAACAGCACTCTTTGTCTTTCCTTTTGTCTTGCAACTGCTTTCAATTTGTGTTATCATTATAAAAACAAACCTAAAGGAGAGCAGATATGAAAAAACTCAAAATCTTTCTTGTTGTTGTGGTTGCCGTGGCTGTTGTCGGTTTTGCTGCCTACGGAATCTACACACAAATAGGTGCAGTGAAATTTGACGAAATCGTTATTGACAGTGTGCCCGAAAAAGTTGAGGGCACAACAAGAGTTATGTCCTTTAACCTCAGATGTGCAAATGACGGTGAACAGACCATCACAAACCGCAGCAAGGTTGCAATGGAAATTCTTGAAGCTTATGCACCTGACTCTTTCGGTGTGCAGGAATGTACACCCCGCTGGAAAAGAATTATAAACAGAAGCCTCGGCGACAAATACGCTTGCGTTGGTAAGGCAAGAGACCTTTTCGGTCCTTTCACCGAATACAGCAGTATTTATTATCTCAAGGATAAATATAACCTTATCGACAGCGGAACATTCTGGCTTTCTGAAACTCCCGACAAGCCTTATACAAAGAGCTTTGATTCAAAATGCTGCAGAATTGCCACTTGGGCTGTGCTTGAAAACAAAGAAACAGGCGAGAGATACACTCACATCAATACCCACCTTGACCATGTGCTTGACAGCACAAGAGATGCCCAGATGGGAGTACTCATTGAAAGAGTGCTTGAAATTGCGGGTGAGGGCAATGTTGTGATGACGGGCGATTTCAATGCTTATGAAGACAGCTCGGTTTATGCTGTTGCCTGTGAAAGCTTCAATGACTCAAAGTATATTGCAACCAATTCCGATGAAGGGCCGACTTTCACAAAATATGACACAAAAGAAGATGACGGCAGAGGAGCCATTGACTTCGTATTTGTTTCAGAAGGTATTGAGGTTGAAACTTACAAAATCATCCGCAACACCGTGCAGGGAATTTATCCATCAGATCATTTCCCCGTTGTTGCTGATATCTATCTTAAATAACTTTACAGCCTACCGCAGGTGTGCGGTAGGCTGTTTCTATGCACAGGAGAGTATATTTACGCAGTTTTTTGCCGGTATCAGATTTAAATATTTCTTAAAAATTATTATTCCCTTGACAAACAGGAAAATAGTGCTATAATATATTTTAGCACTCGAAAGTCAAGAGTGCTAAAAGTTATCACACTAAAGTAAGGAGTAATAATCATGGGTAAAAAACAGTTTAAAGCAGAATCAAAAAAACTCATGGATATGATGATTAACTCAATCTATACCCATAAGGACATTTTTCTTCGTGAGCTTATTTCAAACGCCAGCGACGCACTTGACAAACGTTACTATCACGCAATGTCAAAGGGCGAAACAGGTATGGACAGAGCAGATTATAAAATAAACCTTTCTGTTGACAAAGAAAACCGCCTTCTCACCGTATCGGACAACGGTTGCGGCATGACCAAGCAGGAGCTTGAAAGCAACCTTGGCACAATTGCAAAAAGCGGCTCACTTGATTTCAAATCAGACCTTGAAAAGGGCAACGAGGTAGAAATTATCGGTCAGTTCGGTGTCGGTTTCTATTCCGCATTTATGGTAAGTGACAAAGTCACCGTTGTGTCAAAGGCTCAGGACAGCGACGAAGCTTTCAAATGGGAGTCTGAGGGCGTTGACGGTTACACAGTAACCGCCGCAGAAAAAGCAGAGGCAGGCACAGTTATCACTCTTCACATCAAAGAGAGTACCGAAGAAGAAGACTATGATAAATACCTCGGTCAGTACACCATTCAGCAGATTGTTTCAAAATATTCCGATTATATCCGCTATCCTATTATGATGGATATGGAAAGAACCGAGCTGAAAGAGGGCACAGAGGACGAATATGAAACAATCATCGAGCCAACTCAGCTCAATTCAATGGTACCTTTGTGGAGAAAGAGCAAGAGCGAAATCACCGATGAGGACTATGAGAACTTCTATAAGTCAAAGTTTTATGACTATGAAGCACCTTTGAAAACCGTTCACTCCAAAACAGAGGGACAGATTTCATACGATGCACTTCTTTTCATTCCTCAGCACGCACCTTATGACTATTACTCAAAGGATTTTGAAAAAGGACTTCAGCTTTATACAAACGGTGTTGTGATTATGGAAAAATGCAAAGAGCTTATCCCTGATTACTTCTCATTTGTCAGAGGCCTTGTTGACTCAGCAGACCTTACACTCAACATTTCAAGAGAGACCTTGCAGCATGACCACCTTTTGAAGATTATTGCAAAGAATATTGAAAAGAAAATCAAAACAGAGCTTGAAAAGATGCTCAAAAATGAACGTGAAAAGTATGAAGAGTTCTTCTCATCCTTTGGTCTTCAGCTCAAATACGGCATTTACAGCGACTACGGCAGAAACAAGGAAAGTTTGCAGGATTTGATTTTGTTCGTTTCTTCTAACGAAAAGAAAATGACCTCACTTTCAGAATATGTTGACCGTATGCCCGAAAGTCAGAGCACAATATATTTTGCAACAGGAGAGACTGTGGACAAAATTGACCTTCTTCCTCAGTCTGACAGCGTAAAAGCAAAGGGATACGAAATTCTATACTGTACAGACGATATTGATGAGTTTGCTTTGCAGATGCTTCACGAATATAAGGGCAAGAGCTTCACGAACATCTGTGCAGGCAATCTTGACCTTGATACCGATGAAGAAAAGGAAGAACTGAAAAAAGAGAATGAGGATGCAAAAGAAGTTCTCGACTTCCTCAAGGAAAGCATTGGAGATGCTGTCAGCGAGGTGCGCTTCACCAACAAACTCAAAAATCATCCTGTTTGCCTCACAAGTGAGGGTATGATGAGCCTCTCAATGGAAAAGGTGCTGTCAGCAATGCCGGGTGCAGGTGCGGGTGTGAAAGCTACCGTTGTGCTTGAAATCAACAAGAACCACTCTGTTGCAGAAAAAATCAAGTCACTTTACGGCGAAGACAGGGAAAAGGTTGCAAAGTATGCAAAAATCCTTTATGCACAGAGCTGTCTGATTGCAGGCAAATCAATTGAAAATCCCACAGAATACAGCGAGCTTGTTTGTGAGCTAATGTAAATAAAAGAAAAACCCGTTATCCGAGCAGGATAACGGGTTTTCAGTAGTCAGTAGTCAGGCATCAGGACAGGATGGGGCTAGCCCATCGTCATTGTCCTGTTCTTCTTCGGCTGATAGATCTTCTTCTTGTTTCACTGCACCCGAAAGTAAGAACAGCTCAACGCATATCCATATACAGATAACAAGCTGTGCAATTCCCGTCGCAAGTGCTGCATACTGTATGTCTGGAATGAGAAGAATAATAAGAGTGGCGGTGTGGAAAATAACAACAGCGGCTCTGAGCACAAGGAGTCTTTTCTTTTTGCTTTCTTCCGCCGCAAACTCGGCAATGTTTGTGATAAGCTGAAAGTGGAAGTACATATTTAAAATACCCACAATCACGCTTATGATATAAATATTTCCGCTTCCGCCTAACATCTGCAGTACCCACTCTACGCCTTCCCACACGGCAAGAACAATTCCTAAGGATTTGAGCAGCAGGGCGGACTTTTCTTTTTGAGCCAGAACGGGTAAAGCAGAAATAATCAGAAGATAACCCACCCAGTCAGGCAAAATGTCAAGCGTGTCGATGTTAAAGTGAAAGTAAATCAAAAGATAGCTGATTGCAACACGTTTGAGTGCCGAGGATAATTTCATTGTGTTTTCATTCATTTGTCTTCACCTCTATTAAGAATTCTTCGGTAAGCTTGCCGTCAATATAAATGGCATATTTAAGTTCTTTTGAATAGCCCTTAATAAGTTCTTTCGGTTCAATGTTGCCGTTATAAGCTGAATCCTGCAAAGTTCTGTCCCATTCTCCGCTGTCATTGACAGTTTGCGACCTTTCACCGCTGCCGTCGGTGGAGGAGCTGCCGTAATTCATTGATGACTTTCCGATATCGGTTTCAAATTCGGAGTTCATATCAGAGGTGTATTTAGCAGCAACAAACTGAATATCCTTGTAATTCTCACCGTTGTAGGTGTAAAGAAATTCCGTATCGACAAGACAACCGCTGAAATCGGCGTTAAGATAAACAGAATCGTCATATCCTATACCGTCTGTAAAAAAGTTTGTATTCTGTGATGAGATTTTTTCGTAATCGATTTCAAAGACTGTCACAAGCGATGTATTCAGGGAGCCTGCCTGACCTTTTTGAGTGTTATCAAAGAGCTTTGGCAAATCTTCGCTTAAGTAGTGTGTCTGCAGGTAGGTGCTATTATCAAGGTGACCTTCACTCTCTTTGCGTTCACCGGTTTCAATCACAACCCAGAAGTTATCTTCTTTGAAAATTTCAACAGGGATTAAAAGCGTGTTACCGTAAACTTTGTATTCATCATCATTTGTTTCTTCTGTCTCTTTTTCTTCGGGTATACTGAAAGCTAAAACAGCAGAGTATCTGTCAGTATCGGTTTTAACAAGATTAAACACGGCAAAGGGACGTCCGCCGCTCGGCTGCATAGAGGTAAATCCGCTGTCATAAAGATAGGACTTCTGTAATTTTTCGATGATCTTTTCCTGCTTTTCTTGAGGTGAAGCTGTAAGAAGCATTATTCCGTTTTCTTGTATGAGACCTTTTGCATAAGTGTCGATTGCACCCGCAACGGTGGTGCATCTGTTCGTGCGTGAAACAGCAAGGGCTTTTTCAAACTGAAATTCGTTATAAGGGTAATATACCATATCGTCATAATTGCTGCCTGTACTGACAAAAAGGCAGGGGACTGACAGTACAATCACAATGCAAACACTCACAAGTGCCATACCCTTCGGATATTTTTTGAAGCGGACAATAGCTTCAATTCTCTTTGAAATATTGTTTCCGCCGTTTGAAATCGAGGTTGTGCCGGGCATACGGGCATATTTGCGGTTAACTTCATTCAAAAGCAGAATGCCGTATTCTCTTCTTTCTTCACCGTGGAGCTTTTCAAGAACTCTTTGGTCGCAAAGACTTTCCATATCGTTGCCGATAATGTTGAAAACATAATGCAAAAAGGGATTGCACCAATGAAGACAGCGCAGAACACACCAGAACACACTTTGGAGTGAATCAAGCTTTTTCAGGTGCATAAGTTCGTGTAAAATTACCTTGTCGTCTGTTTCTCTTCCAAAAGGGAGAACGAGAACAGGGCGGATGACACCGCAGATGAAAGCGCTGTTTATACCTTCGGCATAAATTGTTTTGCAAGGCTTCACTTTGTTCAAATCAAAAATTGCTTCGATTCTTTCTTTGGCATCTCCGTTGACGGCAATACCTTTTTTTAGGGCTAAGCGAAGCTTCAGGTAAGATACAAGGTAGTAGCAAAGAAAAATGATAACTCCCGCAAAGTAAACCGCAAAAAGTGTGTCTGTAATGCTTTGTGGAGCTGTGTTGACATAGGGAAAAATGTGTGACGGCTGAGTTGCGGAAAAAGCCGATGTATAAGCTGAATTGAGCCTTGTTTCAACAACTGATTTGAGAGCTTCAAGATAAACACCGAAGGGGAGCAACACATATTTGTCTGCTTCAACAGGTATCAGTATTCTTAACACAAGAATTATCCACACTCCGTATTGCCAGCGTGGTGACAGCTTATCTTTGAAAATGGCTTTCAGAATCAGCAGCAGTCCTGCAACAAGGCTTACTGATATTGTTTGCAAAAGAAATTCCCAAATATTTACCATTCTTTACACCTCCATTTCATTAAGAAGGTTTTTCAGCCTTTCAATCTCTTCTTTTGATATAGGAGATTCTTTCAAAAAGGCGGCTATAAGGTCTGTTGCGGCACCGGAGTAAACCTTGCTCAAAAGCTCGTCTCTTTCTTTTTTTGCACAGATTTCACGGCTCACAGCGGCTTGATACGGAGTGCGTGAGGTATGGTCGATTTTCACAAGCCCCTTTGCCTCCATACGGTTGAGATATGTATAAACCGTGTTTTTACTCCAGGCATTGACTTCTGAAAGAGCGTTAGTGATATCTTTGAGTGCGAAGCTTTCACCTTGCCACAGCACCTCCAACACTGACCATTCAGCTTCTGAAAGTTTCATACACATTCCTCCTTATAAAAATATTCCTACAAGTGTAGTACAATTTTATCTTACACTTGTAGGAAACTTTTGTCAATATAAAATATAGAAAAAGCAAAAAAAGACACCGCTGATGCGGTGTCAAACTTATTTTTTATGAATTTTCTTCAATATACTTGATAACATCACCCACGGTGACAATTGTGTGAATTGCCCTGTTGGGAATTTCAATGTCAAATTCGTCTTCAACTGCACAGGCAAGCTCTGCAAGTTCAAGTGAATTCAGACCTAAATCATTTTTTAATTCTGTTTCTTCTGTGATTGGGGTACTGTTTTCTCCACAATACTCTGCCAATAATCCCTTAAGTTTTTCAATCATTTGTGTTCTCTGCCTTTCTAATGATTTTCTTCGTTGTTGTTTTCGGAAAAGGCTCTTCTCTGAGAATTACCTTTTCAATGTGCTTATAATAAGCCAGATTTTTATTGATTTTTGAGATATCTCCATATATTTCTTTAACCTCAGGAGTTTCGATATCCTCCTTCGGATAAATTTCTGCTGTTATCTTTTCGTCCTTGCCATAGACTATAACTTCATCAACATAAGGAAGCTTTTGCACCAGCTCTTCAAGTTCCTCGGCAGATACGTTTTCGCCGTTTGAAAGAATGATAAGGTTTTTCTTTCTTCCTGTGAGAAAAACGAAACCGTCTGAGTCAACATATCCGAGGTCGCCGGTTTTGAACCAACCGTCTTCAAAGCTTTCATTTGTTCTTTCTTCGTCGTTATAGTAACCCTTTGAAACTGTTGTGCCTTTTGCCCAAATTTCGCCTTCAACACTCTTAACTTCGCAGGTTTCAACAATCTTGCCCACAGAGCCGGGTCGGTGATAGTAGTCAAAGTTTACTGTGAGAAGTGGCGCACATTCAGTAAGTCCGTATCCCTGATAAAGATTTACACCCAAATCACGGTAATTCATAATCATCTCTTCGCTGAGTGGGGCACCACCGCAAATGAGAATACGAAGTTTGCCGCCGAAAGCTGCTCTGACTTCACCAAGAAGCTTGTCGCTGATGTCAATACCCAACTTGTTGCAGAATCTTGAAATTGCAAGACCTGTTTTAAGCTTCTTTTCTTTGCCTTCCTTTTTTGCCGTGTTCCATATTTTTTCATAAAGCTTTTCAGCAATAAGAGGAACGATAATCATAATTGTAGGCCGGAATTCCTTGATTTCCTTTTGCAGGTATTTGAGAGAACGGCTGATGCACACCGTAACACCTGCATAAATTCCGCCGAAAACAGTAAATGTACTTTCAAGTGCGTGATTTAAGGGGAGTACGGAAAGAAGAACATCTTTTCCGTGCTGATATTTTAAAGACGAAAGTCCGCAGGTAACATTGTATGCAATATTTCTTTGTGAAAGCATTACACCCTTACTTTTTCCTGTTGTGCCCGAGGTGAAAAGGATAGCGGAAAGTCTGTCCGGTTCAACCTGAGGGAAGAATACTTCGCCTTCTGTTACGGGAATGTCACCGTCAATGCAAAGATTTTTAATATCAAGCTCATCAAGAATTTCCTCTGCTGTATCGGAGTATTCCTTATCGAAAAAGAGAAAATCAACATCTGATTTTTTTAGCTGTTCAATCAAACGTTCACTTTCAAGCTCTTTGTCAAGGGGGACAACCGTAAGACCGGCATATTGAATACCTATGTAAGATACAATCCATCTGTAGCCCGAAGCTCCGAGAAGAGCCACATGACCTGTTTTGAGGTTTTGAGAAAGAAGAAATTTTCCGTATTTCTGGCTGTCAGACAAAACATCAAGATAAGTTTTTTCAACAGTTTCTTTTTTCTTTTTAAACTTAAAAGCCGTACTGTTGCCGTAAAGTCTGGCGCTGCGCTCAACAATTTCAATGATTGAGTCGACCTTATCGGTCTTATAAAATTCATATCTGTTGTTTTTCAAAGCGTATGCCTCCAAGCCCCAAAAAAGGATAATAATACTGTTACAAGTTTAGAAAATGATACCAAATTTGTGTGAATTTTGATTGAACAAAAACCATTATATTTTAAATATAATGTAAATTAAAACAAAAGATTAACACAAAAAACACAAATTGGGCAACACTCCGCAAGGAAGTTAAGGTTTTTATCGGCTCTTTTCTGCCAAAAGATTATAAAAAAAGAAGCTGTAAAAAAAAGAAAGTTTTTTGCAGCCCCTTTGAAAATATTTTTCAATTCATATGTTTATTTAATTGTGTATTCGAGTCTTGTATAATCGCCTTCAACATTTTCACCCTTGAGGAAGTTTCGTGCTTTGAATACTACTCGGTCAGAATAAACTTCGCAGTAATAACCCACACCGCAGTCTGTTATGCCGAAGTTGTTGGGCTTTCTGTAACCGGGAACGCTGATGGAATAAACGCCGTTTTCTTCGTTGATTGTTTCAGCAACCTTTTCAAAAATGCCGCCGTGAAGATGTCCGTTGATGAAGAACACATTTCTGTATTTTTCCATAACGGCTCTAACTTCATCATTCTGTTCGCCCATATCACCTGTTTTCCACACTTCGGGAAGACCGTGTGTTTCAGCAAAGGGCTGATGACACATAACAAAAACAGGTTTGCCGTCTTTTGTGCCTCTTTGAAGCTCTTTATCAAGAAAATCTATTTGGTTTTTGGAAATATAGGCCTTTTCAAGCACTCTTTTTTCAGTGCACAAAACAATTATGGTATATCCGTTTATGTCATATGAATAATAGCTTTTGCCGTTCGTTTTGATTTTAAGATATTCCTCAACTTTCTTCATCACGATTTTAAGATTCTTTTTATAAAAAAACCTTGCATCGTGGTTGCCCATAGTTACGAAGATATTTGAAACTGCCTTCTGATTATCCAATGCTCTGAAAAACCGTTTGTATTCGTTGTTCGTACCGTAGTCAGCAATATCGCCTGCCATAAGAAAGGTATCAAACTTTTCCTGTGAATTTGCGATGTCTTCAAAAGCATTGCTGAGATTCAGCTCTGCACTCTCTCTGTTCGGCAGATGTGTATCAGCAATCATAGCAATTGAAAGCTTGACGTTTTCACTGTCTTCAAAAACGATGGGATTTTCTTTTGACACCTTATAAATAACATCGTATTTAGGTGACATTGCTTTAATCTGATTAGCGTATTTGTCTACAAAAACTTTAATTGACATACTTTTCCTCCGACTGTAATTTTATTTACATTAAATTTTAACAGACATTGTTGAATTTTTCAAGATAAAAAAGACAAATATCTGAGTCAAACATAAAATTACATATTTTTCCTGCTGCGGTTTTATCCACAGCCCAGGCAAAAGCTGACTCAAGAAATTTGTTACTGCTTTGGAGTTTCATATTCATCAGACTTTCTTTATAATTATAATTTTTGATTGAAGAGTGTCGCCCATATCGAAGTCCAAACCTACATTCATAAGATATGCACCGCCGTAAACTTCTTCTTTGCCGTTATATGTAAGCTTATACTGTGCTTCTTCCTGAAGTCCGTCAAGATTGATATGATAGAACTTATCGTTGAAGAAAGAATTGGCACTTGTGCAAAGGAAAAGTACACTTTGTTCTTCATCAACGTACTGTGTTGCATAGATACTGTCCTGAGCATGGTTTGCAAGACGGTAGAAATTACCGAACTGAACGGTGTTTCTTATCTCTTTATACATAGTGATGTGTATTTTGTGGATTTCGAGTTCTTTTTCTCCGTATTTGAGAAGATTGCCGCCGATTGAAAGTGAGCCTTGCATTGTAACATTGAAGCGGAAATCCCAGTCGTTTGGTCTTGAGCCCCTGTTAGTGTCAGTTACCCAGGCACGCATACACTTGATTGGGTAAAGCAGTGAAAAACCATGCTGAATTTCGAGTCGGTCAATGGGGTCGGTGTTGTCAGAAGTCCACACCATATCAATTTTAACCGATATTTTTGCTTATCTTTGCGAAAAAAGGCTTCGGCAATGGGACAGTTCGGAGACCTTGCATTTTAATCGGTTAAAAGAATATCAGGTATAAAAAAGTGAGGAAACGTTAAACTCTTTATCCGATAAATATAAATCTTGCTTTTTTGCTTATTATTTGATAATATAAAAATATCAATTAAATGGGAGAAGAATTATGAAGCAATTAAAATTTTATGTAGTGGCAGATCCGCATTTTTTTGATACCGCTCTCGGCTGCAGCGGTAAAGAGTATGAAGACTTTATGCATTATGAGCAAAAGTGCTTTGCTGAAACTGAAAGCATAAACAAAAGTGTTTTTGAATTTCTTAAAAATGCCAACGAAGCAGACATTGTACTTATTGCAGGAGATTTGTCATTTAACGGGGAAAAAAAGAGCCACGAAGGCTTTATCAAGCTGCTTTACGATTTGAAGAACAGCGGCAAAAAAATCTATGTTGTTACTGCAGACCATGATTTCAAATGGAAAAAAGAAGACACGTTTGCTTTCGGTGAAAACGGAAGATACTGCCCCGAACACACCGAAAGAGATGAGTTGTTCGATATGTATAAAGACTTCGGGTTCGGTGATGCAATAGCCGCAGACAGAGAGCATCTTTCTTATGTGGCACAGCTTTCCGAAGATGTAAGGCTTATGGCGCTTAACTGCGACCTGAAAAAAGACGGCAAATATTATTTCTTTGAAGAACAGCGTGAATGGATTAAAGAACAGGCAAAAAAGGCTCAGGAAGAGAATCAGACAATAGTAGCAATGTGTCATTATCCCATTCTTCCGGGTCAGCCTTTGTTCTCACTTATTTCACCTATGCTTATCAGAGATGCCCACAAATTCGCTTGCTTTCTTGCTGATAACGGTATACATATTATTTTCACTGGACATATGCACAATCAGAGCATCAATGAATTAGTCACGGAAAAAGGCAATAAGCTTTATGATATCACAACAGGATCAGTTATTGCCGACCCTGCTTTTATCAGACTTGTCACTGTTGTTGACGAAAAAAAAGTTGACATCAAAAGCATTCCTACTCCCGATTTTGAATGGGAAACTGATGACTGCAAAAAATACCTTTCTGATATGTTTGACAGGATGATTGTAAACATTATCACAGATATGAGAGATGATACCGAACGTGCCATGAGAAAACTGCACATAAAGGACAAAGGCTTGACAAAGAAAGGACTGCGTCTGGCGGGAAAGTTTGTGTGTAAGGTTAAAATCGGCACCCTTTCAAGACTGCTGTTAATAAAATGTGATAAGAGTTTAAAGAATATGCGTGTGCTGGATTATGCCACAGAGCTTGTGCGAGGTACTTTTGAAGGCAATCAGAGTTTCATTGAGGGAACAGCAAAGGGTGACCTATGGTTGAATCTGCTCAAAAGATTAAACTTTATACTTAAAAAGGTAGATGTCAAAGGTTGGGACGGAAAGAAAGCAGATCTTTATAATCTGCTGAAAAACACCGCAGGAAACTATGACATTGATGATTACAATGCAACTCTAACTATAAAATAAAAAAGACAAAGCGTGAGTCTGAAGAATCTCTTTTGCAGTTTTTTGCATAGCTTATGAAAACTGTGTTTTATCATCTGAAACAACTAAACCGCCGGGGAAACTTCTCGGCGGTTATTGTTGTATATTAAAAAGTCGCACTCCGAAAGGAATGCGACGATACATAAAAACTATTAAATTATATACAAAACTCTATTTTAAGCAAAAAAATTGAGTATTCACAGGTCAAATCCCTTATGAACACTCAATATGGTGCACCTGTGAAATTCACAATTTTAATTTAAGCTATAGTGGCAAAGAATATAATATGGATTTTTGGCTTGTATGTTCTGAAGGTGAACCGCTCATTACTTTAGAGTAATAACAAACAAATTCCGGTTTATCGCATCACTTTGGCGGTGCGATTTTTTTCATCGGTTTTGTATTTGAGTATACAGATAAGTTGAATTTATGAACCGATTATGATAAAATAAATTTAATACATCTTTTGTAAGAGTTCATTTCAAATACAATAAGTTTTATCGCTGCAAATAATATCAGGGAGGGTCCTATGCAGATTATACAGACAATTGTTTCTTATCTTGTGATAGCGGCAGGGTTTATTTCTTCACTTTTTTCGACGGGGGATTTGAAAGTGATACCGTATACAAATGATTACAATATTCCTGATAGTATTCCCGAATACAGTGTGATTTCCACAGAAGAGAAAACCGATTGGAATGCCAAGTGGATTTGGGATAAGGAAAACCTGACGGAAGAAAACGTCTGGATGTGCTTTAATAAAAAAGTAAGTATTGATGAAGTCCCCGAAGAACTTATTGCTCACATCTCAGCCGACTCGAAATATTGGCTTTACATAAACGGAGAAACCGTTGTTTTTGAAGGAAGCGTGAAACGAGGCCCTGATGAAAACAGCGGCTATTATGACAGTATAGATATTGCACCTTATCTCAAGGAGGGTGAAAACCGTGTTTGTGCTTTGGTGTGGTTCTGGGATAATGAAACAAGCTATTCCTATAGTAGCAGCGGTCAGGGTGGGTTCCTTTTTGAAGCCATAGGCGAAGACATCACCATAATTTCCGATGAAGGCTGGAAGGTAAAAAGAAACAGTGCTTATGTTGACTCCTCTCTTTATCTGCCTAATTACAGACTTTCCGAATACAGTATTTATTATGATGCAAGAGAAGAAATTGGCAGTTGGATAAATGAAGATTATGATACTTCATCATGGGAGAATGCAACCGAATATGCCGTAGGTGGTGAGGGTGTTTACGGCTCTCTTTATCCGAGAGGAATACCTTTTGTGAAGGATTACGGTCTTAAAGATTATGAGAATTCAGATATTTATGAAAACTATACCGTAACTAAGCTTTTCGGAGAAAAAATCACCGTAGATATTCCCTATAATGCACAGCTTACTCCCTATCTTAAAATCATAGCACCTGCCGGAAAAAAGATTCGCATAACAACAGAAAACACTTTGATCGGTGCAGTTTCAACTACCTATATAACCAAAGAGGGCGAGCAGGAGTTTGAGGCTTTAGGCTGGTTTAACGGAGAGCATTTTACCTATAAAATACCGAAAGGCGTTACGGTTGTTTCTTTGATGTACCGTGAAAC
>CAYUVR010000015.1:0-43294 GCA_964448225.1 uncultured Faecalibacterium sp.
TCATGAATACGATGATGTAGGGAACGCCAACCTGACGAGCAAGAAGAAGGTGTTCCTTTGTCTGAGCCATGGGGCCGTCTGTTGAAGCGATAACGAGGATAGCACCGTCCATCTGTGCAGCACCTGTGATCATGTTCTTGATGTAGTCGGCGTGGCCCGGGCAGTCAACGTGAGCATAGTGACGTGTTTCTGTCTCATACTCAACGTGAGCTGTGTTGATTGTGATACCTCTTTCTCTTTCTTCGGGAGCCTTATCGATGTTTGCGTAATCGATGAAGTCTGCGCCACCCTTCATAGCGAGTGTCTTTGTGATAGCTGCTGTAAGGGTTGTCTTGCCGTGGTCAACGTGGCCGATAGTACCAATGTTAACGTGGGGCTTGTTTCTTTCAAATTTTGCTTTTGCCATTGGAATCTCCTCCTTAATATTGACAATAATAATTTTTTGGTGTTTGCAGTTTTAACTGCATCAGGTATATTCTATCAGTAATATGACAGAATTGCAAGAGTTTTTTAATAAAAATTAGTCTCTCTTAGCTCTTTCAGATACGATTGATTCAGAAATTGACTTCGGAATCTCCTTGTATCCGTCGGGTTCCATAACGTACTGTCCACGACCCTGTGTTTTTGAACGAAGGTCTGTTGCGTAGCCGAACATTTCTGCAAGAGGAACTCTTGCGTTGATCTGTTTAACGCCTGTACGGTCTTCGAAGCCCTGAATTTCACCACGGCGTGAGTTAAGGTCGCCGATAACGTCACCCATATACTCTTCCGGAGTGATAACAACAACCTTCATGATGGGCTCGAGAAGAACGGGGTTTGCCTTCTTAGCTGCATCTTTGAATGCCATTGAACCGGCAATCTTAAAGGCCATTTCTGATGAGTCAACTTCATGATATGAACCATCATAAAGTGTAACCTTAACGTCAACCATGCTGTAGCCGGCGATAACACCTGACTGCATAGCACCTTGAATACCTGCATCAACAGGAGCAATGTATTCCTTGGGAATAGCACCGCCAACGATGCTGTTAACAAATTCGTAGCCCTTATCCGGGTTGGGTTCAATGTTGATCTTAACATGACCGTACTGACCCTTACCACCTGACTGACGAGCATACTTTGTATCTGAAGAAGCAACGGCACGGATTGTTTCTCTGTAAGCAACCTGAGGCTTACCTACGTTAGCTTCAACTTTGAATTCACGAAGAAGTCTGTCAACGATGATTTCAAGGTGAAGTTCACCCATACCTGCAATGATTGTCTGGCCTGTTTCTTCATCAGTATAGCAACGGAATGTGGGGTCTTCTTCAGCAAGCTTCTGAAGAGCAATGCCCATCTTTTCCTGACCTGCTTTTGTCTTGGGCTCAATAGCAACACGGATAACCGGTTCGGGGAAGTTCATTGATTCAAGAATGATGGGATTCTTCTGGTCGCAGAGTGTGTCACCTGTTGTTGTGTTCTTAAGACCAACTGTAGCAGCGATGTCACCTGCATAAACGATATCAATGTCTTCTCTGTGGTTAGCGTGCATCTGAAGGATACGACCGAGTCTTTCTCTGTTATCCTTCACTGAGTTATAAACTGTTGTACCTGCTTCAACTGTACCTGAATATACACGGAAGAAGCAAAGCTTACCCATAAACGGGTCAGTTGCAATCTTGAAAGCAAGAGCTGCAAAGGGTTCATCATCTGATGAATGTCTTACTTCTTCTTCTTCGGTGTCGGGGTTAACACCCTTGATAGCTTCAATGTCTGTGGGAGCCGGCATAAAGTCAACGATGGCATCGAGAAGAGGCTGAACACCCTTGTTACGGTATGAAGTACCGCAGCAAACAGGAACCATATCGTTAGCAATTGTTGCCTGACGGATGATTCTCTTGATGTCAGCTACTGAAGGTTCTTCTCCTTCGAAGTACTTTTCCATAAGTTCCTCATCCATTTCGCAAATTGCTTCGATGAGGTTCTGGCGATATTCTTCAGCGGATTCCTTCATATCTTCGGGAATTTCTTCGATTCTTACATCTTTGCCAAGGTCATCATAATAAACGATGGCGTTGTTGTTGATAAGGTCAACAATGCCTCTGAATGTGTTTTCTGAACCGATGGGGAGCTGAATGGGAACTGCATTGCAGTTGAAACGCTCTTTAACCATCTTTAGAACACGATAGAAGTCTGCACCCATAATGTCCATCTTATTAACATAAATCATTCTGGGTACTTTATACTCGTCAGCCTGACGCCAAACTGTTTCACTCTGAGGCTCAACGCCACCCTTAGCGCAAAGAACGGTTACTGAACCGTCAAGAACACGGAGTGAACGCTGAACTTCAACGGTGAAGTCAACGTGGCCCGGAGTGTCGATGATATTGATACGGTGCTCTTTCCAGAAGCAAGTTGTTGCAGCTGAGGTGATTGTGATACCTCTTTCCTGCTCCTGCTCCATCCAGTCCATAGTTGCTGAACCGTCGTGGGTTTCACCAATCTTATGGTTAACGCCTGTGTAATAGAGAATTCTCTCTGATGTTGTTGTCTTACCGGCGTCGATATGAGCCATAATACCAATATTTCTTGTTTTTTCAAGAGATACCTTTCTTGGCATAATTTTATCCTCCTATTAGAATTTAAGCAAATAAGATTATTACCATCTGAAATGTGCGAAAGCCTTGTTAGCTTCTGCCATCTTGTGGGTATCTTCACGCTTTTTGAATGCTGAACCTGTTTCGTTTACAGCATCCATAATTTCGTTGGCAAGTCTTTCCTTCATTGTTCTTTCTGAACGCTGACGGCTGTAAAGAGTAATCCAACGAAGACCCAATGTCTGTCTTCTTTCGGGACGAACATCCATGGGAACCTGGTAAGTTGAACCACCAACACGGCGAGCCTTAACTTCGAGCAAGGGCATTACATTTTCCATTGCTGCTTCGAAAACCTCAAGGGGGTCCTTACCTGTTTTTTCTCTGATAATGTCAAAAGCATCGTAAACGATCTTCTGAGCAACACCCTTCTTACCATCATACATAACGTTGTTGATAAGACGTGTTACAAGCTTTGAATTGTAAAGCGGATCCGGCAAAACATCACGTTTTGCGATCTGGCCTCTTCTTGGCACTGCGCTTCCCTCCTTCATAGTAATGATATCATAGGTACTCGAGTGACAAATTCCCGTCGGCACCAATTGAGAGGCATATACTATCTATATACACTCTCACACTGCGATGTTTTCACATCTGCCTGCAAGAAGATTTGTCAATTCATAGTTTTTCCGTCTGACTACGGATTTAATAAAAATTGTTTTCGGTGGCAAACCGAATTATTTTTTAGCTGCCTTAGGACGCTTAGCACCGTACTTTGAACGGGACTGCATTCTTCCGTTAACACCCTGGGTATCAAGTGTACCACGAACGATATGGTAACGAACACCGGGAAGGTCCTTAACACGGCCGCCTCTGATGAGAACAACACTGTGTTCCTGAAGGTTGTGACCTACGCCGGGAATGTAAGCTGAAACTTCGATTCCGTTTGTAAGACGAACTCTTGCGATTTTACGAAGAGCTGAGTTCGGCTTTTTCGGTGTAGCTGTCTTAACTGCTGTGCAAACGCCACGCTTCTGAGGAGAGTTATGGTCTGTCATAACGTTCTTCTTTGAGTTGAGGCCTTTGAGAAGAGCAGGAGCCTTCGGCTTCTTAACAAGTGTTTCTCTGCCATTGCGAACTAACTGGTTAAAGGTAGGCAATGTAGCATCTCCTTTCTTAAAATATTGGTACGCATAATCGCACACTTTGGTATTATACCTAATAATTCTCTCAAAGTCAACTGTTTAATCATCCTTTTGGTGAATTTGTAGGTTTGCTTATTTTCACAAGGATTATTGACACATTTTGTAGTAAATATTGACTAAAAAGTAAAAAACTCCCCCTCTATAACAAAAGCTCAGCGCCCGAAAATGAGCGCCGAGACTTTGTTAATTGTTCACTTCCAATCATTCGTGTCCGCCGATTATGCCTTTCTTCAGAAGGCCTTTAAGTCCTGTTCCATAGCCTTTTTTCACAAATGCCTGAGTAATAAGCGGCAAAATGCAAACATAATTCAAAAACTGAGCAAAAAACAGAAACCAAAGCAAGGGACCGGGTTTTGCATCAAGCGAGCCCTTCTTAATATATTTGCGCCAAAGCAAACAGATGTTAAATAAGGGAAGAAATGCAGCCGCTACCGCCGCACCTGCCAACGTATAAACAAAATTGCCTTCCATAGCAATAGTGAGTGCTATTCCTACCGTGTAAGAAACAACATACATTATAAACCACAGGAAAGCTCTTTTGCCCATTGTCTTTCTGGCGATTTTTAAATCTTCATCATTCAAGCCTAAATCATCTGCCCATTCTCTGAATTCTCTGTCTCCGTAAGTTACCATATTTTATACCTCTCTCTTTTTTAAATTATCCCATATCGGGATAATTTGGATTATACCATTGTGGGATAATATTGTCAAGGGGGTATTTTATGAAACTGAGAGAAATAAGAAAATCCAAAGGTATTTCTCAACTGAAATTAGCAATGGACTTAAACATGAGCCAAAACACAATAAGCAGATATGAAACCGGAGACCGTGAACCCGGAATTACCGAGCTTATTAAAATAGCCGACTATTTTAATGTATCAATAGACTATTTAGTCGGCAGAACAAACAATCCCAATATATCAAAATAACCGAAAAACAGCAGAACTCATCTGAGTTCTGCTGTTGGTTTTTAGTTGTCGTTTAATTCAGCTTACAGTTTATTAATCATACTGAGAAGCTCAACATACAAATCTTTCACATCGTTTACCTTTGTAAGTCCGCCCTGAAGCGACATATGGTCGCCGTCATATGTGGGCATAATGTTCCAGACGCCTGTTGTTACATTGCCTTCTTCATAGTCCTTTGAAGGTGCGCTTGTGGGAGCTTTTGCGGAAACTGTGTTTACAAGTCCGTCATTCTGCCGCCAGGACTCATCAATGACATAACCGCCCTTTGTTTCACCTGTGTATGCACCCATAGCCTTTGAAGAAGAAACGAAAAGTGATTCCATCTTGCTTTCAACGGGAGAATAAGTGCCGTCTTCGTTCTGAGTTGTTGCATCGCAGGGAATTGAGAAGTAATAAGCGTTCGGGAGTGTTTCCAGCCATTCGTTCATTGCCATTGCGTTGTCAATGTACATATCATAGGAAGCATAGTCCCAATCGGCTTTGTTTTCGTCCTTACTGCCACTTGCCATACCTACAAGGTTTGAAAGTGCATTCTGGATTTCTGTCTTGATTCCTGAAAGTGCATTTGCATCCGGATCTTCCGGAACATCCTTAGTTTCCACATTATATGCGGTTGTGCCGTTATGAGGAGCTGCTAAAGCAACGACACTGTAAATATAGTCGCCTTTTCCGCCCTTGAAGAAATCGGAAAGTTCACTTTCCGGTGTTGCATTTGTTTCTTCTTTGCTGCCGTTTTCCATAATGTGAGCAAACAGTCTTACGGTTGCACCGCCGAAGGAGTGGCCCAGAAGGTTGATTTTTTCTTTCTCACTCCAGCTGTCGATTAAGGCTCTGCCGGTGTAGTCAGTGCCGTATCTTTCGTGACCGGATTCTTCTGAGTGAGCCTTGCCGTAGTCAACAACTGTACCTGCCAGCTGAGCATAAAGCTCGCAAGCTCTGTCCCATGCACTTGCCGTTGGTGAAACGGAAGCAGCATAACAGTCGAAGCCTTTATCATTGAGATATTCCATAAGATCTCCGCCGAACATACCCCAATAAGGCATAATCTTGTATATGCTGTCATAACTGCCCCAGCCTGAAAGTCCGTGAACAAAAACATATTTATAATTTGTGTTCCATTCAGTGTTATCCGCCATAAGGCAATCCCCTGATGAACCGAACAGCATTGCAACACTCATAATTATGCTGATGAATTTGTAAATTATCTGATGAAAAATTGCTGACATAAGAACTCTCCTTTTGCCTTGTTTCCATATTAAAATAATATCAAAAAATTATTCCAAATGCAACAGTATCCCAATAAAAAATTATAAAAGGCTGTCATAAGGGGCGGCACTTCGTAAGAAAGTGTCGCCCAACGACAGCCTTTAGTTGTGTTTTATACGCTCCAGACAACCTTATTCTCTGCAAAAAGAGCATCAGTTGCTTCACGGTCGATATAGTCAACCTCGTTGTAGCACTTCATACCTGTACCTGAGGGAAGAAGCTTACCGATGATAACATTTTCCTTAAGACCCATAAGAGGATCAACCTTGCCCTTAATAGCTGCATCTGTGAGAACTCTTGTTGTTTCCTGGAAGGATGCTGCTGAAAGGAAGGAGTCTGTTGCAAGTGAAGCCTTTGTGATACCCATAAGAACGGGTGAACAGGTTGCAAGTGTAAGTTCTTCGCCTGTTGCTTCCATTCTGAGCTTGAGAGCTTCGTTTGCCTGACGGAATTCCTTTTTGTCGATAACTGAGTTGGGAAGAAGGTTTGTGTCACCTGCATCTTCAACTTTAATCTTTCTCATCATCTGACGTGCGATAACTTCGATGTGCTTATCGTTGATATCAACACCCTGAGTACGGTAAGTGAGCTGAACCTGACTGATGAGATAGTCATGAACCGCATTAACGCCGAGAACATTAAGAACATCTCTGGGGTCAATTGAACCTTCTGTGATGGTCTCGCCCTTCTTGACGAACTGACCTTCTGAAACTCTTGCTCTTGCACCAAAGGTGAGGAAATATTCCTTTCTCTCCCCTGTTTCTTCGTTTGTGACAACGATGTGCGGATTACGCTTAATCTGTTCAAAAGATACAACGCCGTCGATTTCGCTGAGCATTGCAAGTGTCTTGGGCTTTCTTGCTTCAAAGAGTTCTTCAACACGGGGAAGACCCTGTGTGATGTCGGCACCTGATGCAACACCACCGGTGTGGAAGGTTCTCATTGTGAGCTGTGTACCGGGTTCACCGATTGACTGAGCAGCGATAATACCAACTGCTTCACCGACTGTAACAGGCTGACCTGTTGCAAGGTTTGCACCGTAGCACTTGATACAAGCGCCGTGGTCAGAGTTACAGGTAAGAAGTGAACGGATTGTGATGCGGCGGCACATTGCAGCCTCTTCCTTGCTTGCGCCCTCGTCGAGAGCCTTATTCATCTTGGCAGTAAGGTAAGCATCAATCTTGTCAGCATCCTTTTCAGTGAGCATATGGTTGTTATCCATAATAACCTCACCTGTCTCGTCATCGACAAGTTTATCGAGCAGGTAACGGCCTCTGAGTCTTTCCGAAAGGGATTCAAGAATACGGTTACCGTCCATGATATCGTAAACTTCAAGACCTTCGTGACACCCGCAATCTTCTTCACGGATAATAACATCCTGTGAAACGTCAACAAGACGACGTGTAAGGTAACCGGAGTCAGCGGTACGAAGCGCTGTATCGGCAAGACCCTTACGAGCACCACGGGAAGAAATGAAGTATTCCTGAACATTAAGACCTTCACGGTAGTTAGCTCTGATGGGAACTTCGATTGTCTTACCTGCTGTGTTGGCGATAAGACCACGCATACCTGCAAGCTGACGGAGCTGGCTGTTAGAACCACGGGCACCGGAGTCAAGCATCATCCAGATGGGGTTTGTCATATCAAAGCTGCCAGTGAGAGCATCAGCAACACGGTTTGTACAAGTATCCCATGCCTTGAGTACCTGTCTTGAACGGTCTTCGTTTGAAAGAAGACCTCTGTTATATTTTCTGTTGACTTCGTCAACGATTTCTTCTGTTTCGTTAAGAATATCTTTCTTTGCAGCAGGGATTGTAGCATCGCAAACAGCAACGGTGATACCACTCTTTGTTGAGTATTTATAACCCTGATCCTTGATATTGTCAAGAACCTCTGAGGTTATTGCCGTGCCGTGTACATTGATACATTTTGAAATAACCTTACCGAGAAGACCTTTATTAACAAGACCTTCAACTTCAAGGCGGAACATATTGTCGGGGTTGCTTCTGTCAATAAAGCCGAGATCCTGAGGAACGGGATCGTTGAAGATTATCTTACCGAGAGTTGTTTCGATAATCTTTGACTTCTTTTCGCCGTCAATTTCCTTTGTTATACGAACCTTGATTCTTGCGTGAATATCAAGCACACCTGAATCGTAAGCAAGTCTTGCTTCATTTACATCTCTGAAGACCTTGCCCTCACCCTTTGCACCGGGGATTTCAAGAGTAAGATAATATGAGCCGAGAACCATGTCCTGTGAAGGAACGGCAACAGGCTTTCCGTCCGAAGGCTTAAGAAGGTTATTAGCAGCAAGCATAAGGAAACGTGCTTCTGCCTGAGCTTCCGCTGAAAGAGGAACGTGAACAGCCATCTGGTCACCGTCGAAGTCAGCGTTGAAAGCGGTACAAACAAGAGGATGAAGCTTGATAGCCTTACCTTCAACAAGTACCGGCTCAAAAGCCTGAATACCAAGGCGGTGAAGTGTGGGAGCACGGTTAAGCATAACGGGATGGTCTTTGATTACAACTTCAAGAGCGTCCCAAACGCATTTTTCCTGACGGTCAACAGTTTTTCTTGCTGTTTTGATATGTGCGGCAACACCTGTTTCAACAAGTCTCTTCATAACGAAGGGCTTGAACAGTTCAAGTGCCATTTCCTTGGGAAGACCGCACTGATAAATCTTGAGGTTGGGGCCAACAACGATAACCGAACGACCTGAATAGTCAACACGCTTACCGAGAAGGTTCTGACGGAAACGTCCCTGTTTACCCTTGAGCATATCTGAAAGGCTCTTGAGAGGTCTGTTGTTGGGACCTGTAACAGGTCGGCCTCTTCTGCCGTTGTCGATGAGTGCGTCAACGGATTCCTGAAGCATTCTCTTTTCGTTTCTGATAATGATTGAGGGAGCGCCGAGCTCAAGGAGCTTCTTGAGACGGTTGTTTCTGTTGATAACACGACGGTAAAGGTCGTTGAGGTCACTTGTTGCAAAACGTCCGCCGTCAAGCTGTACCATAGGACGGATATCGGGAGGAATAACAGGAATTACATCAAGAATCATCCATTCAGGCTTGTTGCCTGAGCTTTTGAAAGCTTCAACAACTTCAAGTCTCTTGAGAATTCTTGCCTTCTTCTGTCCGCTTGCTGTCTGAAGCTGCTCACGCAGCTCTGCGTTGAGTTCATCAATGTCAATTTCAGCGAGAAGCTCTTTAATAGCCTCAGCACCCATACCGACTCTGAACTCTTCGTCATTGTAGTAATATTCCTTAATGTCGTCATACTGCTTTTCGGTGATTGCTTGTCCCTTCTTTACATTGGGAACAGTACCGGGATTGATAACAACATAAGCTGCAAAATAGAGGATTCTTTCAAGATCTCTGGGTGAAATATCAAGAATAAGACCCATTCTTGAGGGAATTCCCTTGAAATACCAGATGTGTGAAACCGGTGTTGCAAGTTCAATGTGACCCATACGTTCACGGCGAACCTTTGCTTTAGTGATTTCAACGTGGCATCTTTCGCAAACCTTACCCTTGTGGCGGATTCTCTTATATCTTCCGCAATGACATTCCCAGTCCTTGAGGGGACCAAAGATTTTTTCGCAGAAAAGTCCGTCGCTTTCGGGCTTGAGGGTACGATAGTTTATAGTTTCAGGCTTTGTTACTTCACCGTAAGACCATTCTCTGATCTTCTCAGGTGAAGCCAGACCTATTTTGATTGATTCAAAGGTTATGTTTTCCATAAGATTCAAGTCAGCCCTTTCCTGTAGTTATATTTAAATTGGATACCCTTGGTGTGTGAGGACACACACCGTGGGCTGTTGTCATAATTACATATTGTCTTCGTCGGGTACAAAGCCTTTGCCGAAGCCTGCGTCATTGATTGTGGGATTCATTTCATCAAAGAAAGCGCCCATATCGAAAGCATCGTCATCTTCACTTGCTTCCGGATCAAAATCTGCATCTTCGTCACCGTCGAAATCGAGGTCGAGATCAAGCTCGTCACCCTCTTCGTCAAGAGTGAGGTCATCTTCACTATCTGAAGGTTCATCTTCCTCTGAAACAGTATGGTAGCGGTGGAGTGACACGCCCTCGTCACCGTCGATATTCTGCTTAAGGTCGATTTCTTCATTGTCAGCGTCAAGCACCTTAACATCAAGGCCGAGGCTCTGAAGTTCCTTAACAAGAACCTTGAAGGATTCGGGAACGCCTGCCTGAGGTACGTTTTCGCCGTTGACAATTGCTTCGTATGTCTTAACACGACCGACAACGTCGTCTGACTTAACTGTAAGAATTTCCTGAAGAGTATAAGCTGCTCCGTAAGCTTCAAGTGCCCAAACTTCCATTTCACCGAAACGCTGACCGCCGAACTGAGCTTTACCGCCGAGGGGCTGCTGAGTGACGAGTGAGTAGGGACCTGTTGAACGTGCGTGCATCTTATCGTCAACAAGATGGTGGAGCTTGAGATAATACATAACACCGACAGTTACTTCATTGTCGAACTTATCGCCTGTGCGTCCGTCATAGAGAACAGACTTACCTGTTTCGCTGATACCAGCCATTTTGAGCGCTTCTCTGATGTCATCTTCGTGAGCGCCGTCAAAAACGGGAGTCATAATCTTCCAGCCGAGCTGACGGCAGGCAAAGCCGAGGTGTACTTCAAGAACCTGACCGATGTTCATACGTGAGGGAACGCCGAGGGGGTTAAGAACGATGTCAAGAGGTGTACCGTCTTTAAGGAAGGGCATATCCTCCTGAGGAAGAACACGGGAAACAACACCCTTGTTACCGTGACGACCGGCCATCTTATCGCCGACCTGAATCTTTCTCTTCTGGGCGATGTAGCAACGGACTACCTTGTTAACACCGGGAGAAAGTTCATCGCTGTTTTCTCTTGTGAATTCTTCAACGTTAACAACGATACCGTACTCACCGTGAGGAACACGAAGAGATGTGTCTCTGACTTCTCTTGCCTTTTCACCGAAGATTGCACGAAGGAGTCTTTCTTCAGCCGTAAGCTCTGTTTCACCCTTGGGAGTAACCTTACCGACAAGGATATCACCTGAGTGAACTTCAGCGCCGACACGGATAATACCTCTTTCGTCAAGGTCTTTGAGTGCATCACCGACGTTGGGAATATCGTTGGTGATTTCTTCAGGGCCGAGCTTGGTGTCTCTTGCTTCAAGTTCGTATTTTTCGATGTGAATTGATGTGTAAACATCATCACGAACGAGCTTTTCGTTAATAAGAACGGCGTCTTCGTAGTTGTAACCTTCCCAAGTCATAAAGCCGATAAGAGCATTCTTACCAAGGGAGATTTCACCGTTATCTGTTGCAGGGCCGTCTGCGATAACCTGCTTTTCTTCAACATGCTGACCAACCTTGACAACGGGCTTCTGATTGATGCAGGTGCCCTGGTTGGAGCGCATAAACTTAATAAGGTTATATGTGTCAAGGTGACCGTCTTCGGTCATAACGTCAACTCTGTCTGCGCTGACATAGGTTACTGTACCTGCAGCTCTTGCAAGTACACAAACACCTGAGTCTGTTGCTGCCTTGTATTCCATACCTGTACCTACCATAGGTGAATCACAGGTAAGAAGGGGAACTGCCTGACGCTGCATGTTTGAACCCATAAGAGCACGGTTTGCGTCGTCGTTTTCAAGGAAGGGAATAAGAGCAGTAGCAACTGAAACAACCATCTTGGGTGAAACGTCCATATAGTCTGCTCTTGACGGGTCAATTTCAAGGAATTCGTCACGGTGACGTGCATTAACCTTGTTTCTCACAAAGCGACCCTCAGCGTCAAGCTTTTCGTTAGCCTGAACAACTGTGTATTCGTCTTCAACGTCTGCGGTCATATATTCGAAGGTATCAAGCACAATGCCTGTTTCCTTGTCGATAGGACGGAAAGGAGCTTCGATAAAGCCGTATTCGTTGATTCTTGCAAATGTTGCAAGGTAAGAGATAAGACCGATGTTGGGACCTTCGGGAGTCTCAATGGGGCACATACGTCCGTAGTGTGAATAGTGAACGTCACGAACGTCGAAACCTGCACGGTCTCTTGAAAGACCGCCGGGACCGAGGGCTGAGAGTCTTCTCTTATGTGTAAGCTCTGCCAGGGGGTTATTCTGGTCCATGAACTGTGAAAGAGGTGATGAACCGAAGAATTCTCTTACAGCTGCAATAACAGGTCTTGTGTTGATAAGAGCCTGAGGAGTAACCTTTTCTGTTTCCTGAGCCTGAAGAGTCATTCTTTCCTTTATAACTCTTTCCATTCTAGAGAAGCCTACACGGAACTGGTTTTGAAGAAGCTCACCGACTGATCTGATACGGCGGTTGCCGAGGTGGTCGATGTCGTCTGCTGAACCAACGCCGTTTGCAAGACAGTTAAGATAGTTGATTGATGCAAGGATATCATCAACAATAATTGTTTTGGGAACAAGCTCGTCAGCTTTTTCTGTAAGGTAAGCGAGGACCTCTTCCTTACTCATACCGTCGATTTCGGAAAGCACATCCATAAGAACGGTATATCTTACGTTCTCATTGATGCCTGCTTCAACGAGCTCTTCTCTTGTGTAGCCGGGAAGATAGGGAAGCATATCAACCATATGGTTTGAAATAACCTTGACGGGTTCTTCAAGACCTTCAACAGAAACATATGCAACCTTTGCACCTGACTGCTCAATTTCAAGAGCTCTCTTTTTTGTGATAAGCTCACCTTCTTCAGCGATGATTTCACCTGTAAGCTCATTAACAATTGGGGCTGCAAGTCTGAAGCCACGGATTCTGTCGGATATGCCGAGCTTCTTGTTGTACTTGTAACGTCCAACTCTTGAAAGGTCATATCTTCTTTCATCAAAGAACATACCTTCAATGTGAGTCTGTGCGCTGGAAAGCGTCGGAGGCTCACCGGGACGGAGTTTTTTGTAAATTTCGATAAGTGCTTCTTCGGTATTTTTTGTGTTATCCTTTTCAAGTGTTGCTTCGATTCTGTCATCAAAGCCGAAGAAATCACGGATATCATTATCTGTTGAATAGCCGAGAACACGGATAAGTGTTGTGATGGGGATCTTTCTGTTCTTGTCGATACGAACATAGAAAAGATCGTTCTGGTCGGTTTCATATTCAAGCCAAGCACCACGACCGGGGATAATTGTTGAAGTGAAGAGCTTTTTACCTGTCACGTTGTGAGTCATACCGAAGTATGCGCCGGGTGAACGGACAAGCTGAGAAACGATAACTCTTTCAGCACCGTTGATGATGAAAGTACCGCTGTCTGTCATAAGGGGGAAATCACCCATATAAACTTCGCTGTCCTTGACTTCGCCTGTTTCCTTATTATAAAGGCGGGCTGTGAGTCTCATGGGAGCGGCGTAGGTAGTGTCTCTCTCCTTACATTCCTTAACAGAATATTTGGGCTTATCGTCCATTCTGTAGTCAACAAAGCTCAGAACAAGGTTTCCGCTGTAATCAGTGACTTCCGACATATCTCTGAGAACTTCTTTCAGACCGGTTTCGATGAACCATTTGTAGGAATCCTTCTGAACCTGAATGAGATTGGGCATCGGCATAACTTCCTCGATTTTGCCGAAACTCTTTCGCACATTAGTGCCAAGCTTCACATCGGTTACATTAACCATTGGCTTATCACTCCATATCTTTTATATTTGCCCCGAGGGGCATTGAAAGCAGATTTTAAAAAATGTATTGACATTTTTTTATTTAAATGGTAATATGCATTTAGGAAGGAATACTTTCACACATAATTATCCATTATAAGTTTCAAAATGATATCACACTTGACATATAAAAGTCAAGTGGTTTTTTATTAAAAAAACAGTTTTTTGCCATATTTTTCCGCCAAAAAGGCGTTTTTTTCATTTTCAATACTTTTTGCGGCAGTTCTCCCCTCTCACCGGAACTAAAAACGCAAAAATTATCCCCACCCGACGGAATGACCGAAAGGTGGGGAATTTTCTGTTTTGTAATTATTTTAGTGAGAAAACACACGGAAAGGTGTGCAATTTTGAAGGGTAATTATACTGCTTATTGAATTAATAGTGGTTTGCACCACAATCACAATATCCGTTTATGCCGAATAAGCTTGCTATCCATGAAATAACCATATATATAAATTTAAAGAATGAATTTGCATGGCAAAGACACTTGCACTCCTTTTTTTGCTCAGTGATTTCACCACAATCATCGCACTTACCATCGTCATCTTCGTCGAAGTGGGAGTGATACTGTTCATAATTCAATTCAACTTCTTCACTTTTTCCTGTCTTGTCATATACAATTTCAATGTCGCTGCTAGCTTCTGTTATTTCTTGAACTGCAATAACCACTTCATTTTTACTTAAAGTTACGGTGCCATCTGAGATACCTGTTATAAGAATACCCGTTTCTTTCTGAGTTGCGGTGATTTCTGAACCGTCAGCAGTACCAGAAATATCTACATCAAGCAATTCGCCTTCTGTATCAATCGTTGTAAAGGTCACAACTACGTCAGCAGATTCTTCTGTTCTTATGTTTATACCGTTATTTCCATTTTCATCTATTTCCATCGTCACCGTAGAATTTTCGGGCAAACAAGCAGATATCTTAAGTTCATCACCAACCAATTTCAATGTAGCGTTGTTACCGCTTGTGTTATTTGCATTTATAACCGTGCCTTCTGAAAGCCAATAAAGGGAGGCTTCACTGTAACTATTTGCTTCTCCAGATGAATAACCGTCAAGACTAAAGATCGTATCATTTTCATTAAAAGTATAACTATCTTTTTCATCCACAATAAGAAGCTTATCTTCATCAACAACAGCCATGCCTGTTGCATAGATTTCTCTTGCTCCGCTAATTTCACTTGATTCATCTTCCGGAACATTTGCACCTGCTACATATACTCTAGCTACAATTCTAAGATAAGGCGTAATTACATCCGTCGAAAAACTCAATGTTGTATTTGTATTATTCCACGAGAAACCTGCAGCAGAATAAGACCAATTACTACCATTAAAGTCTATTTTTCGGTATCCACTTACCACATTGGAATCGTTTACTAAAATATCTTCGCCGTCAATACCTACCGCAAGCACCGTGTGATTTCCATCGCCACCTAATAAATCTATCATCACCGGCAATCCATTCCCGTATACATAATCACTGACAGCCGCCTTTAAAGCTGTTATATTATTTTGGTTTGTGTTTCTACTGATTACTCCTGCGACGCTGTCTTGGTATATATGTCCGTATTTTATGTAATCTTTTGCTGAAATTCCCATAGTGCCGCTAATCGAACCTTTATTAACACTTTTTAAATTTTGATGATAGTCAAGATTCCATTTGATATAATCCGTGGCTTCAGGAGCACCAATTAAAGTCGCCGCAGTAGTAATAGCCATTCCATAACAATGACCGCCTTTATATGAACCTCTGAATTTATGCAATTCAGTTCCTTTTTCTACACCAAACATAGTTGTATAGTAATCCTCTGAAATCCAACCTATAAAATTCTCAAAGTTGTAACTATCCTCATCAAAGTTATAACCGCTTGGAAAAAGCTCACCGCTTATTTCCTGCAATTTCCATGTAGCGGTATTTTCTTTAGCCAAAATAGCCCAATCAGTATCGTTAGACTCAAAATTGCCAAGATAATCTATAGAGGCTAATTTGTAATTAGTTGAAGATTTACACTGTAATACTCCGTTGAATATTATACTGCCGTTCACCGACATAGATTTTATTTCAAGTGTGTCCTCTTCCAAAATATTGCCGGCATCAATAATCGCATATAATTTTATAGGGTAACCCGATAAATCTATGCTACGTGTAATATCGACACCACATTGTTCACCAGCAAGATCAATCATATGTCGTCCTGTTGAACCATCCTGTCTCATATAATCAATGGCAAACCCTATACAAGAACCATCATCATCGTAATCAAAAGAGACTGCATCTGAAACATCTGTATCCGAGGCGTTCCATATAACCTCAACATTATACGAATCAGTAGCTCCTACTTTGTTAGGATGTGCTTGCATAAAACAATACATTACCATGAGCACTGCTAATATCGCACTCAAAATCTTCTTTCCTTTTTTCATCTTTTTTACCTCCTATACAATAAGTTACAAAATGTAACATTGTTATTGTAACAAACCGTTACAATAAAGTCAAGAGGTGATTTTCATGAAGGGACTGAAAATAATACGAAAAGCCCGCAACTTAAATCAGCAAAAAGTTGCAATGGATTTGAACATCTCCCGTGAAGCTTTGTCCCATTATGAAAACGGCAAACGTGAACCGAGTCTTGATATGTTAAACAAGCTCTCAAAATATTTCAATGTTTCAATTGACTATCTTATCAACGGTGAAGAATTTAAAAAAAGATAAAGAACAGGTGCTTTGTGCAAAAAGCCTGTTCTTTTTATATTCCTTCATCTTTGCATTACGGGTTAACCTACAGTCTGAAATCCCCTGCCTACTGACATTGACTACTGACTACTTTTATTAAACCACTTGATTATTTCAGTCTTTACCTATATAATAGAAAAGTAAACGAATTATAAGGAGAGTGTTATTTTGAATTATCAGGAAACATTGAAAAACGCAAAAACAGACCTTAAGGCTCTGACAGAATATGCAGTTGACGGAATCAAGTCTGTCTGCGGTGCTTTCGGTCCCCGCCCCTGCGGTGAAGAAAGCGATGTTAAGGCTCAGATGTATATGCTTGACAGCATCAAAAAATACAGCGACGAGGCCTGGCGTGAAACCTTCAGGGTCAACCCCGACGCATTTATGTCCTTCGTACCCATTGCAGGTACTTGTATGTTCGGTGCAACAGCGATGAACCTTCTCGGCGCTTACAAGTGCAAGAAAGCTGCACTCGGCTCAGTTGCTCTCATCGGCACTGCCGTTTCGGGTATTGTCGGTGAGTTCCTTCTTTACAAAAAGATGCTCGATCCTCTCTTCAAAGAAAAGGAAGGCGGCAATGTAATCGCCGTAAGAAAAGCAACAGGCGAGACAAAGCGAAGAATTATCCTTTCGGGCCACACCGATTCCGCACCTGAATGGACATATACATACAAATACGGTTCAAACGGCTCTTATGTTCTCCTTATTCCTGCAATTACAGGTCTTCTTTACACAGGCGCAACAGCCGCCGTTAACCTCACGAGCAAGAACAAGGGGCTCAAAAAGAAAATGGCTCTCGGACAGCTTGCCTTCTCCCCCGCTTATGCAGGACTTTTCAACTTCACAAACAGCAAAAGATATGTTGAGGGTGCAAACGATGACCTTACCGGCTGCTATGTTTCTTCCGCAGTTATGAAGTATCTTTCAGACAATGATATCCGCTTTGAAAATACAGAGGTTGTCTGTATGCTTGCAGGCGGTGAAGAATGTGGCCTTCGTGGCTCAAAGGCTTTCTTTGAAGCTCACCCCGAATACAAAAACGACGGCGTTGAAACCATATTTGTAGGCTTTGACACAATCCGTGATGAAGACTATATGATGATTTATGAAAGAGATATGACAGGTATGGTGCAGAACGACAAGAGAGTCTGCGACCTTCTCAAAAACGCTGCCCAGAAATGCGGCAAGGATGTTCCCGTGGGTGCGATTCCGCTTGGCTCAACAGATGCAGCCGCCGCTTCACAGGCAGGCATTGCAGCCGCATCACTTGTTGCAATGGACCCCGCCCCTGCAAAGTATTATCACACAAGACTTGACACAGCGCAAAATCTTGTTCCCGAAACAATTGAAAAGACAATCAACATTGCACTTCAGACTGTGTTTGATTTTGACAAACAGGGAATCTGAAAAAATGAATAAGTAAAGTTCTTTTGATTCTTTTCTTTCAAGAAAAGAATCCCTCTTGCGGCGAGCAATGTGAAAATGGTTTTGATTAAACAAAAACGCCATCCGGTTTCAAATCGGATGGCATTCTTTTTATAATATACTGTCCTCGCCGGACAGGCGATACTTTTTTGTGAAAAAGTATCCGAAAAACTTTTCTTATTTTTATTATAAATCCTTCAGATGTTTGCTTCTTGAGGGGTGACGGAGCTTTCTTAAAGCTTTTGCTTCGATCTGTCTGATTCTTTCTCTTGTAACATTAAAAGCCTTGCCCACTTCTTCAAGCGTCTGAGGTGTGCCGTCACGAAGACCGAAACGAAGACGGAGAACTTCAGCTTCTCTCGGTGTGAGTGTTTCAAGCACTTCGTTAACCTTCGTCTTGAGGAAGGTCATTGCCGCTGCGTCCGCAGGTGAAAGTGCATCTTCGTCGGGGATGAAGTCACCGAGATGGCTGTCTTCCTCCTCACCGATGGGAGTTTCAAGAGAAACAGGCTCCTGTGAAATGCGAAGAATGTCACGCACCTTGTCTGTGGGCATATTAAGCTCTTTTGCAATGTCTTCGGGAGAGGGGTCTTTTCCGTCTCTGTGAAGAAGCATATTGCTTGTCTTCTTAACCTTGTTGATGGTTTCAACCATATGCACGGGGATACGGATTGTTCTGCCCTGGTCGGCAATAGCTCTTGTGATAGCCTGTCTTATCCACCATGTGGCATAAGTTGAGAACTTGAAGCCCTTTGTGTGGTCAAACTTGTCAACAGCCTTGATTAGACCGAGGTTACCCTCCTGAATAAGGTCAAGGAACATCATACCTCTGCCCACATATCTTTTTGCAATTGAAACAACAAGACGAAGGTTAGCCTTGGTGAGAATTTCCTTTGCTTCCTTGTCATTGTTTGCAATACGGATTGCAAGGTCAATTTCCTCCTCCGGTGAAAGAAGAGGCACTCTGCCGATATCCTTAAGATAAACCTTGACAGGGTCATCTATTACACTTTTTGCATCAGCTGCAATCATTGAAGAGCTGTCATAATCCTTGGGAAGGTCAATGTCGACGGAAATGGAGTCGAGAATTTCGTCGCTGAGGTCGTCAACAATTTCAACGCCTGCGCTTTCAAGCTTTGAATAAACCTTTTCCATTTCGTCCATATCAACATCGGCTTCAACAAGAACAGTATCAATTTCTGTTGAATTGAGCTTGCCCTGTGATATACCTCTGTCAATAAGAGCTTTGAGCATTAAGTTTTTTTCTTGATTTTCCATAAGTTTACTTCCTTGCCTTTCTATGTTGTTAAATCAATTATTTCTTTTTTTATGAAAATACTGAGCGAATTCTTCGTCGCTGATTTCACCTGATGAGCCGGTCTTGTTTTCATTCTCCTTCTGCTGCTTCATAATTCTGACGCAGTCAGCACAGACGCTTAAAGTGAACACAAGCTGTTCGTGCTGTTTGGAAATTCTGACAAGAGTGTCAAGCTCCTGCGGTGTCAGCTCCTGAGCGAAAAAGGTCAGCTCAAGACTTCTTTGCTGTTTTATTTTTTCAGTTATTAAAGAGAATATTCTTGCGTGTTCTTTAACCGCAAAATCTTCAATTCTGACTGAGTTTTCCATTCTCTCATAAAATTCGGGGTTTCGCAAAAGTGCCGCAATAAGCATCTGTTCTGCTTTGATAACCTTAATATTGACATCATTTGAAAGTGCGGCTTTGCTGTTTTCTGAAATGGATTTTTTTTGAATCTGAGCAAAATGATTCCTTTTTTCAATCCGCACATTCTTTTTTTGCAGCTGCTCGATGCGCAGCATAATCGAATCCTTGCTTATTCCCAGCTCCTCAGCGAGTCTTGAAGCATATACATCCTGTGCGATTCTGTTGTTGGTTTTCGCCAGCACCTCTGCCGCTTTTTCAAGATATCGCATTTTGCCGTCACTTGTTGTAAGCTCAAATGACGCTCTGAGTCTGACAAGAGCAAATTCAATGTCGTTTGCCGCGCCCTCAATAAGGCTTCTGAAGCGTTCAGGACCGTATTTTTTGATAATTTCGTCCGGATCTTTGCCGCCGCTCAGATGTATCACTTTAAGCTTCATACCGATTGACTTAAAAATCTCAATCGCCCTTTGAGTTGCCTTCTGTCCCGCTTCGTCAGCATCATAAGAAAGTATCACTTCATCGCAGTATCTTGAGAGAAGGTGTGCCATTTCACTTGTGAGAGCCGTACCGAGACAGGCAATTGCATTTGTGAAGCCCTCCTGATGAAGGGTGATTGCGTCCATATAGCCTTCAACGAGTATCAGCTTTTTTTCTGCCGTATTTTTTGCAAAGTTAAGACCGAAAACACCAAGGCTCTTTTTATAAACAAGGGTATCCGATGTGTTGATATACTTCGGCTTGCTGTCATCAAGAACACGTCCGCCGAAAGCCACCACATTGCCCCTGACATCTATAATAGGCACCATCACACGGTTACGGAAGGAATCGTAAAAACTGACCTTTCCGTTTTTTTCACTTTTGTTTGCAAGGTTGGCTTCATAAGCTTCCTCATAGGAATAGCCCTTGCTTTTAAGATGGGTTAAAAGCGCTCTCCATTCATTGGGTGCAAAACCCATACCGAAACGGGTAATTGTGCTTTTTTTATATCCACGGCTTTTAAGATAATCCAGTCCCTCTTTGCCCTGTTCGGTGAAAAGGCAGGAGTTAAAAAACCTTGCCGCTTCTTTGTTAATTTCATACATTCTCTTTCTCTTCTGAGCGAGAGAATCATCATAACCTTCCGTCGGCATCACCATTGAAGCCTTGTCGCAAAGGTAACGCACCGCTTCGGTAAAATCGAGTTTTTCCGCCCTTCTGATAAAAGAGATAACCTCGCCCCCCGCTCCGCAGCCGAAGCAGTAAAAGCTCTGGGAATCGGGATATACTGTGAAGGACGGTGTTTTTTCGTTATGAAAGGGGCAAAGTCCCACAAGGTTTTTGCCTCTGCGTTTGAGTTGAACATAAGACGAGATGGTCTGTTCAATGTCACATCTCATTCTCAGCTCTGTCAGAAATTCATCAGAAAATCTGCTTGCCATATTCATACCGTCCTTTCTTTAAAAAATATGACTACTGCCTGCTTTACTTTGTCCAGCCGTTGGGGATAAAGTAGTCCGTAAATACCTTTAAGGCATAACCGTCAGTCATACCTGCTATGTAATCGCAGGCGGCTCTTTCAGCGCCGTCCTTCCAGGCAATTTCGATATATTCATTGGGAAGTGCATCGGGATTCGTGCTGAAAAATTCATACAGTCTTTGAATCATCGCCATAGCCTTGCCCTCTTCACTTTTGCAAACAGGATTTGTGTATACCCTGTCAAACATAAATTCGTGAAGAATATCGAAAGCTGACTGAACATCTCTGTCAAGGCAAATTACATCGGTTGTGTTTTCAATTGCAGAAGTGACAAGAGTGTTGATTCTGCTGCTTTTGGTTTCTCCGAGATGCTTTCTCGCTTCAGCGGGAATGTTGCCTTCCGTAATCACTCCGCCCCTGATTGCATCGTCAATATCGTGGTTGATATAAGCGATTCTGTCGGCAAGTTTTACAATTCTGCCCTCCAGAGTTGAAGCTTCTTCTCCCCTTGTGTGGCAGAGTATTCCGTTTCTGACCTCATAAGTAAGGTTAAGCCCCTTGCCCTTGTTTTCGAGAGAATCAACAACTCTGAGGCTCTGCTCATAATGCTTGAAGCCTTCGGGAAAAATCTCATTGAGAGCCCTTTCCCCTGCGTGGCCGAAGGGTGTATGCCCTAAATCGTGACCCAGGGCGATTGCTTCTGTCAGATTTTCGTTAACACCCAGACCTATCGCAATTGTTCTGGCAATCTGTGAAACCTCAAGGGTATGTGTAAGACGTGTTCTGTAATGGTCGCTGTCGGGAGCGAGAAAAACCTGAGTCTTGTGTTTAAGACGGCGGAATGCGGCAGAGTGAATAATTCTGTCCCTGTCACGCTGATAAGCAGTTCTTACGGCGCACTCCTCTTCGGGCACAAGCCTGCCCTTTGTATTTTCGCAAAGCATACCGTATTTTGTTATGGTTTTTCTTTCGTTTTCCATAGTACGTTCTCTGATTGCTGACATATTATCACCGCCTTCAATAATACATACGCAAAAAAATTGTTTTTCCCCCTAAAGTGACGAAAATTTTTTTAAATTTCACAATATTTTTCATCGATAATCTCACTTGAAAATCTGCCGTTGGAAACATCGACAAGACGAGCTTCAAAAAAATGCAGCTTTTCTTCGGGAATTCTGAACATCACTTCAACCGCATCGGTAAAAACTGTATCTTCAACAATGCCGCCTTCTTCACAGATAAGAGGAACGAGTCTTCCGTAAAAATTATAGTCTGTTCTGACTTTCACGATTTTGCAAAGGGACATTGTGATAACTTCCCCTGCATCAAGGGCGATTTTTGCCCCGTGAGAATAAGCTCTGACAAGCCCCCCTGCACCGAGCATAATTCCGCCGAAATATCTCGTCACAACAACACAGACATCAACAACGCCCTGCTTTGTGATAACATCAAGGGTGGGAATACCTGCCGTGCCCTGCGGCTCTCCGTCATCGCTGAAACGCCTGACCTGTCCGTCACGAAGGCAATAAGCATAAACATTGTGAGTTGCATCCCAATGCTTTGACTTGATTTCATTAACAAAAGCTACCGCTTCTTCCACGGTTTTAACCGGCTTGACGTAACCGATAAAACGGGACTTTTTTTCGATGAACTCATCACTTGATTCTTTTTTCACGGTTTTATAGCCTGTCACAATGTCACCCCTTTTAAATGAAAATAAGACGGTACAATAAAATTGTGCCGTCTATTTTTAAATATGCTTAAATTATTTGTTCTTAGCAAGGTTGAAACGCTTGTTGAATCTGTCAACACGTCCGCCTGTATCAACGAGCTTCTGCTTACCTGTGAAATAGGGATGGCAGTTTGAGCAAATATCAACACGCATGTCCTTCTTTGTTGAACCTGTGCTGATAACAGCACCGCAAGCACATCTTACTTCTGTCTGTTCGTAACCGGGATGGATATCCTTCTTCATTATGTGTCACCTCTTTCGGACATTATATTTTACATTAACGGTAGGTATTGTATCACACCGCAAATAAAAAATCAACATTTTTTTGAAAATAATTTATTTTTTCTGTTTATTTTATTCCACTTCGATTTCTTTTCCCAGATGGAAGGAGTAAAGGAGTGTCTGTTTAACGGGAAGTCCGATACACACTTCCAATGCTTTTTTATATAAAAGCACCTGAGAAGAATACTTTTCCCTGAACTTGTCTTCGCTGTCAAGAGCATCGGTTTTATAGTCAACAACAACTATTTTGCCCTGTTCTTCAAAGGCACAGTCGGCAATACCCTGAATCATCATCATTTCATCAGAAAAATCAGACAGTTCTTCATAAATTTCGCTGACAGGCACTTCAATTGTGAACTTCTTTTCTCTCATCACATTGTCACTTTGCAAAATTCGCTTTGCAAGGTCACTTCTGAAAAAGCCTTCAACTGCCTTTCGGTTTATGCCGCCGCATTGCACCTGAGTGAGCACACCCAGATTTCTGAGCCTTTCAATTTCACCTTCAAGATCTGCACTTGCCTTTTCAAAATCAGCGAACTGTATGAAGGTATGTGTTACGATACCTCTTTGTGCCCCTGTAAGCTTCCCTTCGGTGAGGAAGGAAGGTACAGAAGATGCAAAATAATCTCTGTCGATATATTCCTTATCCACCTCAGATGCGGCACGCTTTGAAATAACACCTGAAAGGGCTTCATATTTATATCTGAAGTCTGCTTTCTGTTTAACAAGAGACAGGAACTCTTCATCAATTTCTTTTGAAACTTCTTCCTTTTCCGTTTCTAGCTTCACCGCTTCAGCTGATTCATAAACCACCTTAAGAGGTACTTCACAGGGAAGAACAATACCTTCGTCAAGACCCGCTCCTTCTCTGATGTTCCTTGCATCCTTATGGCGCAGAAGAGAAGTCACAAGCCATTGACCGAGTCCTTTCGCCCTTGTGACGGCAAAGGGACTGAGTCTGTTCTCTTTTTCATTTATGTCAATGCTGAAATCTGAGCAGGCACAAAGTACCTTATCCTTGGCATAAACCATAATCAGTTTTTCAGCAGCTCGTGTCATGGCAACATACAGCACACGAAGCTCCTCGCTGAGCGTATCGTGATGAACAGCGAGCTTAACAGCACTGTGACAAACGGTTTCAAACTGGTCAAAGGTTTCCGTATCACGTCTTATGATACCAAGGCCCTGGTTTCTGTTGACAATAAGATTTTCCATTTCGTCCATACGGTTGAATTTACCCGCAAGGTTAGCAAGAATACAAACAGGGAACTCAAGCCCCTTTGATTTGTGAATTGTCATAATCTTCACAACATCTGCGTTTTCCGCAGAGCCAAGCGCACCGGAAAGGTCCTGCTTTTCTGTTTTGAGCCTGTCAACAAAACGGATAAAGCCCGAAAGCCCGATATAGCCGGCTTTTTCATAAACAGAAGCATAATCAAGCAAAAGCATAAGGTTTGCCCTTTTTATGCCTGATTTATCCATTGCATCAAAAATTGAAAGAAGTCCCGTATCTTCATATATTTCGGAAATCAGTTCACTTGTGCAAAGGCAGATGCTCATATTTCGCCAAAGTGAGATTTTTTCCGTAAAGGCTTTGATTTTTTCGTCGCCCTCATTCAGTCGGTTCAGTATACAGGAATAAAGGTCTCCCTTTTTATTTCCCTTTCTGAGAAGACTGACTTCATCAACTGTGAAGCCGAAAACGGGGCTGAGCATTACACTGAGAAGTGCCACGTCCTGCTTCGGATTATCAATAACTCTGAGAAGATTAAGAGTGAGAGCAATTTCCTTGGCTGTTAAAAATGAGCCGGACACCTCCGTAAAACAGGGTATCCCCTCTTTTCTGAACACATCGGCATAAATAACTCCCCTTTTGCTGACCGAACGGAGAAGAACACAGAAATCCTTGTAGGTTGCTTTTCTTTCTCCGTTGCCCTCTCTTACTGTGTATCCCTCTTTTATCATACGGTCAATAAGCCTTGCAATGTACCGTGCCTGATATTCATCGGAGCTTTCCTCATCTCTGTCAAGGTCCACGGTATCAATGATGTGAAGCTCACTTTCCGCTTCATTTTTCGGTGCATATTCTGCACTTGCAACAAGTGCTTCTTCTTCGTTGTATTCAACATCTCCGCTGTCTTCGCTCATTATCTGACGGAAAACAAAATTTATGATATCCGTCACACCCTTGCGGCTTCTGAAATTGTTGCCGAGAATAATTTTGGCAGGATAGTTGTCTTTTTCCCGGTCGTAGTTTTTGTATGCCGCTTTAAGCTCAAGAAAAATCTGCGGCATTGCCTGACGGAAAGAATAAATACTCTGCTTCACGTCACCAACTCTGAAAAGGTTATTTCTTGAAACAGCGGTGAAAAGCATATCCTGAGCACGGTTTGTATCCTGATATTCGTCAATGAGAATTTCGTCAAAGCTTTCAGCGATATTCTTTGCAAAACCCGTGCTTTCAAAACCGTCTTCCGTTTCTTTCACAAGAAGAGACAGAGCCATATGGGTAATATCGCTGAAGTCGCAAAGCTTTTTCTCTTTTTTCACTTCGCTGTAATTTTTTGAAAAAAGTATAACCGTTTCAATAAGGCTCTCCATAGGCTCACGGAAAAATTCCATATCTTCCCTGAATTCCTGTTCACTGCAACAGAAATATTTTGACAGCTCCTTCATATTGTCCGTTGCGCTTTTTCTTGAATTAACCAGACGTGTGACAAAGGGATCGTCTTTAAGTTCTTTGGGCGTGTTGCCTCTTCTTTCGGGCGCATAACGTGAAAGTGCGTTTTTCACTTCGTCCCATGAGCCCTCATCAATCCGTGAAAGAACATACTCACATTGAGCCTTGTCAGCAGATACGGCTTTATGGAACATCTTATAAAGAGCCTCGTCACCTTCAGCGTGAGAAAGAATATTATCTGCTATGTCAAGGCTGTACTGTGCAGCTGTTCTGACATAGTCAAGAATAACTTTGCCGTAACTGCTTTCTGTAACACTTTCGTCTTTTCTGAACGGCTCACAAAGGCTGTGAAGCCACTTTTCAGGAAACGGGAATGACATTGAACTTTCGTGAAGCTTATCTGTAACCTTTTCCATTCCGCTGTCATCTCTGCCCACAAAAAGCAGTTCAACAAGGTTTCTGAAGCTGTCGCCGCCCTCAAGATACATCTGCTCCATTGTCATATCCATAGCCTGTTTTTTGAGAACTGCCAATTCGCCCTCATCGGCGGTTTTGAAATCGGGAGAGATATCAAGAAGCTGGAAGTTTTCTTTCACAAGTGAAGAACAAAAGCTGTCAATTGTGCATATCTTTGCACTTGGCAAAAGCATTTGCTGATTGATGAGGTTGACATTGCCCGGCTCTTTTCTCAGAAGCTCGGAAAGGGCAGCTGAAATTCTGTCTTTCATTTCACCTGCGGCAGCCCTTGTGAAGGTTACAATAAGAAGTCTGTCTGCACTTGTGGGATTTTCTTTGTCGGTGAGACGCTCAATAACACGCTGAACAAGAACCGCCGTTTTGCCCGAGCCTGCGGCTGCGGAGACAAGTACGCTTCCCCGTCTTGCTTCAATTGCGTTCTTCTGTTCATTCGTCCAGTTTCTCGCCATTGTCCTCACCTCCCATAATCAGATTTATTGCTTCTGCGTGGCTGAGATTTTCAACATATCTGTATTTTTCACCCTCGTTCATACACACATCACCGAAGTCACACCAAAGGCAGGTATCCCCGTGTCCCTTGCCGGTTACAGGCTCGGCGGGAATATTGCCCTTATGCAGATTGTTGCCCATTTTTCTGATGATTTCGTCCATTCTTTGTGCAAGCTTTTCAAGCTGTGCAAGACTGATAAAATCGCCCTTGAAGCAATCCTTTTTTACATCATATTTTGCAGGAATAAAAATCCCACGGCAGTTTTTGTCCATATGGCGGATTATATTTTCATCGTCAAGAAGCATACCGCTCATTCTGCCCAAGCTGTGTCTGCTTTCGGTGCGGATATTTTCGTCATCTCCTCTTTGTGCATTGTTCGGCACCATTCTTGCAGGGAAATAAAGCACACCCGAGGGAATAATGTTTTCATATTCACCCTTGCCTTTACGCCAGATGCTGACAAGATAAAGCATCATTTGCATATTAAGCCCTGCAATAACATCGGAAAGTCTGAACTGCTTGACTCCTGTTTTATAGTCAACAACTCTTACGTATCTTTTGTTGTCAAGATCCATTTTGTCAACCCGGTCAATGACGCCGAAAAACTCGGCGCTGCCTTCGTCAAGGTCTATTTTAAAAGGCTTCACATCGCCGTCACGGGAAATTTTCATTTCAAAATCACAGGCTTCAAAGTCGCTGTCCGCAAACTCGCAGGCAAGTCTGTCAAAAATATTGCGCAGATTCTTCTCCATACGGGAATAAAGGTATTTGAATCTTTCACCCTTTTCTTGGGTTCCCCCCATTTCGGTGTTCATATATTCATTGAGGAGAGCTTTGATTTCTTCGTCAGTCTGTTCTTTAGTGAGAGACAAAAACTCCTTGCCTTTATACTTGCTGAGCAGTTTTTCAAGCACAAAATGCACAACCGTACCGCTTTGTGCAGGGTCAAGCTTTGCTTTTTGTCTCGGCTTTGCCTTGAGACCGTAACGGCAGAAGTACATAAAGGGACATTGTCCGTATGTTTCAAGCTGTGAGGCGGAAAAATAAAGATTTTTGCCGAAAAGCTCCACAGCATTTTCTCCGTTTTCAAATTTGAAGTTCCGTTCTGAAACTGCAAGAGAAATTGCATCAAGTCTGCCTTTGTATTCGTCCTTTTCCGAGAAGTATTTTTTAAGAGCGTTGATTTCTTTGCCTTTCTCCTTCCAATTTTTCGCCATAATTTCAAAAGCAGATTTTTCACTTTCCACAAGGTCAATTAAATCACAGTCTGACGAGAAATCCTCTTTGACTGACGGCAGAATTTTTTTCACCCATTCAATACATTCGCTTTGAGTCAGCTTTTCCCCTGCCGAATCAGAAAGCGGATAAGTAAGAATAAGCTTTTGAGAAGGTGCAGAAAGTGCATTGTAGCAAAGGAATCTTTCTCTTAAGGTAAGGGATCCGGCATCTCCCAACTCTTCAATTCCGCCGAGTATTATTTTGGCTTTTTCGCTCGCTGAGAAAACTCCGTTTTCAACTTGAACGGCAGGAAAAACTCCGCTGTTAAGACCAACAACAAACACAATCTCAGCCTTTTTGGTGAGGGCTCTTTCCGCTGAAAGAAGGCTCACTTCGTCAAAGCCGTCAGGGAGCTTTCCGAGGCTTTTTGTGCTGATAACAATTTCAAAAAGCTCAAGCAGTCTTTTTGCATTGACACCGTTTTCGCAAAGAGAAACGGCAATTTCGTCGAAGACCTCCATAAGAATATCCCAGACCTGCTCCTGCTCAAGTGCAAGTTCGTGCATTCCCTGCTTTTCCAAGGTGAGAGCATAGCTTTTGAGTGCTTCATCAACCTTATTGTCACGGATAAAGTTGTATAATTTTTCTACCGCTTTTTTACCCTCACAAAACTCAATTTCCTCTTTGAGTTTCGCCAAAGGCTCAACAATTCTTTCTCTTAAAGAATTGATTTCACAAAGAACGGCTTTTCTTTCTTCGTTCATTTCACAGCCGAAGCCGTCGGGATTTTCTGTCCAGGAGCTGAGCCATTTTTTGCCGCCGATATCCCACATAAAGACATAGTTTTCCAGAAGTGAGATTTCATCGGTTGTGACACCCCACAAACCTGTTTTGCAAAGTCTGAAAACATAATCGGCAGAAAAGCCTTCGCTGCAAATGCTCAGCACATTTCGCACAAAACAAATCAAAGGCTGATTGGATACAGGCTGACGGCGATCCTCAAAAAGAGGTACACCGTATTTTTTGAGAGCATTTTTTATGGGACGTTCATAACTTTCGCTGTTGCGGTAAATAACCGCAATGTCTCGGCAGCGATATTTTCCCGTTCTTATAAGAGCCTTGATTTTTCTGCCTACGGTGTCACATTCACTGAGTATATTTCCGCAACAGATTATTTCAACGTTTTCGCTTTCGCTTTGTGTTTTATAGTCGGGCAGAAAGATATTTTTTTCAATTGCTGAAAGGTCTTCCGGGTACTTGTCCCCTCTTTCGGTTTTAATCACAGAACCTGACTCCACCGAATTGGTGCCTGCAAGAAGTCGCAACTTTCTTGCAGTTTTGCCCGTCACGGCAAAGGGACTGAGGTCACTTCCAATGTTCAGAGAATCGGTGCAGAGTGTAACATAAACATTTTTCGCTTTTTTAAGCATCTGCTCAATCAGCTTATATTCGCCGAAAGAAAAGGATGGAAATCCGTCAATAACGATGGTTTTATCCTTGAAAAAGTCTGTGTTCTGCAAAATCTCTGCAACTGCTCTGAGAAGGTCGCCGTCATCAAAAAAACTTTGGGACACAACAGAATCATAGCTATTGCTGATAAGTGCAACTTCTCTGAGCTTTTGTGAAAGAAATCGGTCACTCACCTTTTCAGCACAAATTTCAAGGTCTTCGGCAGTTATGCCCTCATTTTTCATTTCATCAACAAACGAGAGCATTTTCTGTGTCAGGGCAATTTCATTTTTATGCCGTGCAAAAACCGTGAGCTGTTCACCCACAGCCTCAACGGCAAGGGACATGAGAATACTTCTTACACCGCCGCTTGCGATTGTGTTTTCGATTCCGCCATAGCTTTGCAAAGCAATGTGACAAAGTCTTGAAAATGAGAGAACTTCAATCTGACAGGCAAGCTTCGGTGAAAGTAAAGACAATATTCCCTTGTCGCTTTCAAATGTAAACTGCTTTGGCACAATAAGCATAGCTTCCCCGCCGTTTTTAACACATTCACCCAGGATTCTGTGTCCCTCAGCGGTCTTTCCGCTTCCTTTTGTACCGATGATAAAATTAAGCATAGTTCTCTCACCTCATTTGTATTGACTTCATTATACATTAAAGCTATTCTTTTTTCAATTGTCTTCGCTTTTTTATTGAATTTCATTTTAATTTCCTGTATAATAGAAAAGAATATATATAATGGAGCAGTATCGTTATGAAAACTTACCGTATACACCTTATAAGACACGGTCTTACAAAAGATAATCTTGACGGCGTTTATGCAGGTCACACCGACACTTCACTTTGTGAAGAAGGTATTGAACAGATTAAAAAAATGAAGGGAGAATATATCTACCCTCAGGCAGATTTTGTTTTCACTTCTCCACTTAAAAGATGTACCGAAACTGCGGCTATTCTTTATCCGCACATAAAGCCACTCACAATTGATGCTCTGACAGAATACAACTTCGGCGAATTTGAGGGACAGACCGCAGAGACTCTTCACGAAAAGCAACCTCTTTTTGACCGTTGGCTCAGAGGTGACAAGGGTATTGCTCCTCCCTTCGGTGAGAGCAACGAAGAATTTGCCAAAAGAGTATGCGAAGGCTTTGTGAAAATTGTTGACGGTATTCTCAAGTCAGGCAGCGACAATGTTGTCATCATCACCCACGGCGGTGTTATTTCAACAATTCTTTCAAACTTTGCAATTCCCGAAGCAACTGCCGCCGAATGGATAACTCCTTCAGGCTGCGGATATACACTTTTAGCTTCTCATTTTCTTTGGATGTCAGGACATAAGCTTGAGGCTGTGAGGGAAATTCCCGAAATTCCTCAACAAGAAAATGAAGGAAACTACTATGACGGTTGGGACTACTATCCCAACGATGACGATTTTGACATCAGCGAATATCTTAACTGAGGGCGGCGAAAAGTAATGATTAACATTCTTGTTCTTGGCGATGTTGTCAGCGACATCGGTTGCAGCTTTGTGAGAAAAAAGCTTTCTGCTTTCAAAAAATTCAAAAGCATTGACTTTTGCATTGCAAACGGAGAAAACTCCGCCGCCGGCAACGGCATCACCCCAACCTCAGCACAGCAACTTTTTTCTGCAGGGGTTGATTTTATAACAACGGGCAACCACGTTTACAAACGCAAAGAAGTTTATGACCTTCTTGATGAAAGTGAATTTATCATTAGGCCATATAATTTTCCGGAAAGCAATCCCGGCAAAGGAGCTCAGGTGGTGGACTGCGGAAGATACTCAATAGGTATCATCAACCTTATGGGTACAATGTTTATGGAAAATCTCGGCAACCCGTTTTATGCTGCCGATGAAGCACTAAAGGAGCTTCAGGGCAAAACCGACATTGTTCTTGTTGATTTTCACGCAGAGACAACATCTGAAAAGCAGGCACTTGCTTATTATCTTGACGGCAGAATTACTGCACTTTTCGGCACACACACCCACGTTCTGACAAATGATGACAGAGTTCTTTCAAAAGGCACAGGTTACATCACTGATATTGGTATGTGCGGAGTTGTTGACAGTGTTCTGGGTGTGAAAAAAGAAATTGTTGTTGAAAAGTTTATGAAAAATATGCCCGTGCGCTTTGACCCTGCTTCAGGCGAGTGTATGCTGAACGGCTGCATTTTTTCTGTTGATGAAAAAAACGGAAAATGCCTTTCAACAGAAATTGTGCGTTTAAGCTGATTCAACATTCTGTTTGAGAAAAGGAATGATTAAATGAAAAAATATATTGCCCTTATTGCGGCTCTGTTTGTGACACTTGCAGTTCTTGCGGTCATACTGAGTGACACTGAGCCGACTGACGATGTCACCACCACAATTGAAACCACAGAAGCTGCGGACTCCGAAGAATCAAGCGGAAAGACACTTCAAAAGCAGATCACAATAGGCTATTACGAAGACAAGTCACTAAACCCCTTCAAAACCGACAGTCCTGTGAACCGTGGTGTTTCGACTCTTCTTTATGACAGTCTTTATATTCTTGACGAAACCTATTTTCCTCAACCGGTTATTGCTGCTTCCTCAGAAAAAAGCAGCGGCAAACTTACGGTATATATAACGCCCGACATTTACTTCACCTCAGGCTCACCACTCACACCGTCTGATGTGACCTATTCCTTTGAACTTGCAAAAAACAGTTCCTTTTATTCTGCAAGGCTCAAAAACTTCACGGGTGCCGCCGCAGGTGTTGACTGTGTCGTTTTCACTCTTTCAGAAGATGATACTTTCGCTGAAAGCTGTCTCACCTTCCCCATTGTTCAGTCGGGCACGGGAGAGAACGATGTTCCCGTCGGTTCAGGAAGATACACTCTTCAATCAAACAAAAGTGAAAAATTCCTTGCTTCTCAGGAAACCACTGCAAGAAGTGAGCTTATGAACACCGACAAAATAATTCTTGCACCTATCACCTCTGAAAGCAGCGAGCTTTATCTTCTTCAAACCGGTGACCTTTCATACTTTTTTGATGATTTGAGTGACGGTGAATACACAAAAATCAGTGCCTCAATGCAAAGTGTACCGCTGAATAACTTTATTTATCTCGGCTTCAACAGTCAGTCAACTGCCCTCAGCGACAAAGCGGTGATTGAAGCTGTTGAGCTGGCTGTGGATAAATCCACAATTGCTGACTCCGCTTATGACGGTATGTGCCGGATTGCCTACACACCGTTTAATCCCGATTGGTATGCTGTTGCTGCTTTAAAGCTTCAGACTCAGAGCTATTCTTCAGTCAAAGCCGCCGAAGCTTTACAGAACAGCGGATATATCTATGCATATTCAAATAATCAATACCGTTCAAAAGACTTTGTTTATCTTGAGCTTACAATGCTTGTCAATGAAGAAAACCGGAACAGAGTGACAGCTGCAAAAACAATTGCAGATGACCTTAGAAATATCGGTATTGATGTTACGCTTAACATTCTCCCCTTCGATGAATACGAAGATGCGCTGAAAAAAGGCGAATATGACATTTATCTTGGCGAAGTAAAACTCACTCCCAACATGGATTTATCCTGCTTTTTCGCAGAAAACGGCTCAGCGAATTACGGCATTGACACTTCCTCCACCGTTGCCGCTGCCTATTTTGATTTTGCAGCAGGAAAAATTGACATTTCAACCTTCACAAAGGTATTCATTGATGCAAAGCCTTTCATTCCTGTATGCTACAGGAGCGGTATGGCTTATTACACAAGGGAAATCACCTTTGAAGGCACTGTTACCGAATATGAGCCTTTCCTCAACGCATATTCCTGGGAGGTTGCAGGCATAAACTGACAAAAGAAAGGAGCGATAAAGTGAAAGATATACCCGTTCAATATATCAAGGGCGTGGGAGAAAAAAGAGCAGCTATTCTGGCTAAGCTCGGCATTTTCTCACTCAGCGATATCATTCATTACTATCCTCGCTCCTATCTGGACTTTTCTGTTCTCACCCCGATTTCACAAATCGTTCCTGACACAGTCTGCTGTTTTTCAGCCATTGTGGGCTATCCTCCCGTCAAACATATTATAAGGCAGAAGATGACCCTTTTCAAAACCATGGTTACCGACGGGGTGGCAGGAGTAAATATTACGATTTTTAATAACGCTTATCTTGCAGAAGCTCTTGAAGTCGGCAAAGAATATATTTTTTACGGCAAGGTCACAGCAAACCGTGGTTCACTTGAAATGGCAAATCCGATTGTTGAAAGTGCCGACAGTGAATGTACAATGCGGTCCGTTTATCCGCAGACGGCAAATCTTAATTCAAAAGCTATCAGCAAAATTGTGCAGAATTCTCTCACTCTTTATGCAGAAAAAGGCGAAGCGGATATTATCCCCGATAATATCAGAAATATGTTCAAGCTTTGTCATGAGCAGTTTGCTCTCAAGGCTATTCATAACCCTTCGAATGCAAAAGACCTTGAAATTGCACGAAGACGTCTGATTTTTGAGGAGCTTGTTACCTTGCAGCTTGGAATGCGAAAGCTGAAAAGCAGAGACAGAGGCAAAACAAAGGTGCAAATTAAAGACGATTTTTCAGAAGAATTCTGTGCCCGTCTGCCCTTTGAACTGACCGGCGCACAGAAAAGAGCTGTGTCAGACTGCCTTTCAGATATGAAAAAAAGTGTTCCTATGAACAGACTCATTCAAGGCGATGTGGGAAGCGGAAAAACCGCCGTTGCCGCCTGCCTTCTTTATGTGGCGGCAAAAAACGGACATCAGGGTGCTTTTATGGCACCAACGGAAATTCTCGCTCAGCAGCATTTTGAGTCGCTTTCAAAGCTTATGGAAAACACAAATGTGACAGTTGAACTGCTGACCGGCTCTTTCACGGCAAAGAAAAAAAGAGAAGTCAAACAAAAGCTCAAAGAGGGTCAGATTGATGTTGTCATCGGCACTCACGCACTTCTCACAGACGATGTGGAATTTTCCTCCCTCGGTCTTGTCATCACCGATGAACAGCACCGTTTCGGTGTGGCGCAGAGAGGTACTCTCGCCTTCAAAGGCAGCAATCCTCACACCCTCGTTATGAGTGCAACACCAATACCGAGAACACTCTCGCTGATTATCTACGGTGACCTTGACCTGACGATAATTGACGAACTGCCTAAAGGCAGACAAAAGATATCCACCTATGCAGTTGATTCTTCTTATCACGAAAGAATATATAATTTTATCAAAAAGCATCTTGATCTGGGACTTCAGGGTTATATCGTATGTCCCCTCGTTGAAGAAAGTGATGCAATGGAAGCAACTGCGGCCTCAGAATATGCCGAAAGACTAAAGAAAAAGGAATTCGCAGATTATAAAGTTGGTCTTCTTCACGGAAAGATGAAACCGAAGGATAAAGAGAAGGTTATGGCTGACTTTCAAAAAGGCGAAATCCAGCTTCTGGTTTCAACCACAGTTATTGAAGTCGGTGTTGATGTGCCGAACTCCGTAATTATGGTGATTGAAAACGCTGAACGCTTCGGTCTTTCACAGCTTCATCAGCTCAGAGGCAGAGTCGGCAGAGGTCAGAATAAATCTTACTGTATTCTTGTCAGCGATGCTGAATCCGAAAGTGCGAAATCAAGACTTGACGTTATGTGCAGAACAACTGACGGCTTTGCCATTGCAGACAAAGACCTTGAATTGAGAGGCCCCGGTGACTTTTTCGGTTCACGTCAGCACGGTCTGCCTGACCTTAAAATTGCAGACTTCACACAGAATATGGATATCGTAAGACAGGCAGGCGCTGCCTGCGAAATCATTTTGAATGACGACCCGAATCTTGACAAGCCCGAAAATCAACCCTTGGCGAAAGCTGTTGAACGGCTTTTCAGTGAGAAAAAACATATAAGCTTAAACTAAAGAAGGTATTAAAATGAAAAAAATTGCAAGCTTCACAATTGACCACACTATTCTCCCGAAAGGTATGTACCTTTCAAGAGTTGACGGAAATGCCGTGACCTATGACATCAGATTCCGCAGACCTAACAAGGAAGAGGTTATGAATAACGCTTCTATCCATACTCTTGAGCATCTTTTTGCAACCTATGTAAGAAACAGCGATGTTTCAGATAAGATTGTATATTTCGGTCCTATGGGCTGCAGAACAGGCTTTTATTTCATCACAACCGATACTCTCAAAAAGCAGGATGCAATTGAGCTGACAAAGTCTGCGCTGAAATTCTGTGCAGATTTTGACGGTGAGGTTCCCGGTCTTTCCGAAGTTGAATGCGGTAACTATCTTGACCACAGCCTTGAAGGTGCAAAAAAGGAAGGCGCAATGATGGCATCTGTTCTTGAAAGCTGGACAGAAGAAATGCTCACATATCCCACAAAATAATATCTGTCCGGAATCATACAAGTTAGGAGGTGAAGCCTTGGCTGACACACAAAATGACAGAGAACATCCCTCTCAGTTTTATCTTAAAAATGCATATTATGAAGATGAGTTCATTTATCCGCAGTATTTTGCGGCGGAAGCGGAGCTGATCATTGTACCTTCAGAAGATCTCAATGAAGAAAAAGAAAACATCAGTGAACTCCCGCTTTCTGAAGACATCTCTGCTAAAGGTACAAAGGAAAAGCTTACCTTAAAGACAACTGCCAAAGCTCTCGCTTTAAAAGGATATGATTTTGTTTTCATCGTCGGTGATGAAACAATCAGATTCTTAGGAAATCTGATAAAAAAAACCGGCCCGTTTCTGCTCATTCCCTTCGCCGTTATTTCAACTTTGTTTTCTGCGCTGAAGAACAAAATCAAAGCTTTTCTTCGCCACAAGCCAAAGCTTTTCGGCGGTGAATTTGAGGAAATTTTAAAGCAGCAGACCGAAGGTGAAAAGGTTAGCAAAAAAGAATATCTGAAAGCTTTTCTGACTTATCTTGTGAGAGGCAACAGACTTCTCAAAGCCTGCTTCAATCTCGCTTTCCCATTGGCTGCTGTTCTGATTGTTATGTCCGTTTACGGCAACCTTTCAGACACAGTATTCGCCCTCGAGGTTATTTATAACGGTCAGTCCATCGGATATATAGAAGCCGAAGAAGTTTTTAATGAAGGCAAAAGCCAAGCTTTAGCGCTGATTTCCACTTCAGTTAAAGACACAGATGACACCTCAACGCTTGTCAGTGCCCCTGTTTACAAAGTCAGGCGAGTGCCTATAAATGAGCTTAGCAACTCAGGTATGGTCAGCGAAAGTATCATTGCTTGCTCAGATGTGAACTATGTCAGAGCTTGCGGAATTTATATTGACGGAGAGTTTCTGTGTGCAGTTAAAAACGAGTCCGATGCTGTCACGGTTTTCAACAACCTGCTTGAGCCCTATGAAAAAGAGGTAGATGCTTCTGCAACGGTGGCTTTTGTTGAAGAAATTGAGTATGTTCAGGGCCTTTTTCCTGAAGACAGCGATGTTATCTGGGACTCAATGAAACTCAGCAAAACCCTGTCAAAACCAAAAGCCGAAGCCGAAACCCATAAGTTCAAAAAAGGTGACACGGTGAAATCCGTTGCCAAGCAATACGGACTTACTGTGGCTCAGCTGAAAGCTCTTAACCCCGATGTTAACTTCAAAAATACGGATGAAATCAAATCTCTTCTTGTTGCCCGTCAGACAAACTATGTGAGAGTCAAAGTTATGAGAACGAGAACAAGAACAGAGTCCATACCATATGAAACAATAAAGAAAAACAGCTCAACTCTTGCCAAAGGTACAAGCAAAACCTCACAGAACGGTGTGGCAGGCGTTATGACTGTGACTGAGCTTGTCACTTATATTGACGGCGTGGAAAGTTACACAACTACGCTTTCAGAAAAGCAGACAAAAGCCCCCGTGAACAAAATTATCCTCGTTGGTACAAAAACCTATACTGCCGCCTCAAGCGGCTTTGGTTGGCCAACAAGAGGCGCTTATTCGATTTCATCTTATTACGGATACAGAAATCCAAGCATTTCAGGTTGGTCCTTCCACGGTGGTCTGGACATTGTTGTTGGTGGCTCAAGTTCAGCAGGTATACCGGTTGTTGCAGCGGCATCAGGTGTTGTTGAAGTGGCATACAGCGGTTATTCCGGCTACGGTCACACCGTCACCATCAATCACGGAGACGGCATCAAAACAAGATATGCACATATGTATCCTGGTTCAATCACAGTCAAAGCAGGTCAGTATGTATCCAAAGGTCAGCAGATTGGCAGAATCGGCTCAACGGGTAACTCAACCGGCCCTCATCTTCATTTTGAAGTGCTTGTGAACGGTTCAAAAGTCAATCCGCTTAAATATATCGGATAAAACACTCGTCATAATAGAATTAAAAAACGCAAGGTATCGGACCTTGCGTTTTTTGTCTGATTATTTTTCAGCCTTTTTGATGCGAACTTTCTTCAGAGAGATGACAGCAGTACCTGCGGTTGCACCGAGAAGAAGAACAATAATAAGCTTTTTCAAAATTATGTTTTGTTTTAATAAATTTCACTTAAATCAATATAATTTTATTTTAACAAAATTCAAACAAAAAAGAGACCGCCTCAGCAGTCTCTAAAACTATGTTATTTTTTATTCCTCCGGTGCAAAGCTCTCCTTACCGACAGCACAATGGGGACACTCAAAATCATCGGGGAGGTCATCGAAAACAGTTCCCGGCTCAATCTCCAGTTCAGGGAATCCTTCGTCTTCGTTATAGTCCCAACCGCAAACTTCACAAATATAGATCATAATGGATCTTCCTTTCCTTATGTTAATCATACTTTGACACTGTAATTTTGATGTCTATATTATTACCACTATACGCTGAATTTGTCAATATGTTTTTCATATATAACAAAAAATCTCCTGTCTTTTTTTCGACAGGAGATTTTTCGTTATTATTTTGTAAGAAGCGCACGGTCATTTGCGAACTGTTCGCCGCTTGATTGGGTAAATTTCTGAAGAAGCTCGTCAATTGTGAGATTCTTCTTTTCTTCACCTGAAACATCGAAAATAATTTTACCCTCGTGCATCATAATGAGTCTGTTGCCGTGTTTGATGGCATCATTCATATTATGAGTAACCATCATAGCGGTAAGATGATTTTCAGAAATAATCTGGTCACTGAGCTGAAGCACTTTTGCAGCAGTTTTGGGGTCAAGGGCCGCCGTATGTTCATCAAGAAGAAGTACCTTCGGCTTTTGCATAGAGGCCATAAGAAGAGTCAGAGCCTGTCTTTGTCCGCCGGAAAGAAGTCCGACTTTGCTTGTCATTCGATTCTCAAGACCAAGATCAAGCTTTGTAAGCTCCTGCTTAAAAAGCTCTTTTTCTTTTTTGGTGATGCCCCAATTGAGTCCTCGTCTTTTGCCACGTCTGATGGCAAGAGCCATATTCTCCTGAATTTCCATATCGGGAGCCGTACCCATCATCGGGTCCTGAAAAACTCTGCCAAGATATTTTGCTCTTTTATTCTCAGGCATCTTTGTCACATCGACGCCGTCAATAACAATTGAACCGAAGTCGACTTTCCATACACCGGCAATAGCGTTAAGCATTGTACTCTTGCCGGCACCGTTACCGCCGATGATTGTAACGAAATCGCCTTCATTAAGCTTAAGACTGACTTCGTTAAGGGCAACCTTTTCATTAACAGTACCCGGATTGAAGGCTTTGTAAATACCTTTAAGTTCAAGCATTGGTTGCACCTACTTTCTTTACCTTGGGTTTTGAGAAGTATCTGTTTTTGAGGTGCGGAACTGCAAGGAATATAGCAACAACCAAAGCTGAAAGGAGCTTGAGAAGGTCAGCGTCAAGACCGATGCAGATGATAACCTGATACACAATCCAATATACAACACCGCCAAGAGCAGCGGAGATAAGCCTGAACGCAAAGTTTGAGCTGATTTTTCCGAAGATTGCACCGCCGATGATGATTGCAGCAAGACCTGTGACAATTGCACCACGTCCGGTGTTAACCTCGATATATCCGTTATACTGTGCAAGAAAAGCACCCGAAAGAGCAACAATACCGTTTGAAATCATAAGACCGAGTACGGTTGTGATGTTTGTGTTGATACCCTGTGCACGGCTCATATTGAGATTTGAACCCGTAGCTCTGAGTGAACAACCAATTGATGTTCCAAAGAACCAATAAAGCATAAAAACTATCAACATTACTGCAACTGCAGAAATAAGTATTGCGTTTTCATACAAGGGTACGTTTTTTACATTTCTTAATGAAACCAGAAGGTCATATTGGCTCGGATTGATTACCTGATTTGCTTTGCCGAGAATTTTAAGATTGACAGAATACAAAGCAAGCTGAGTGAGAATACCGGAAAGAATTGCGGGTATACCCATAACAGTGTGGAATATACCTGTAACAAGACCGCACAGCATACCACCGATAACTGCACCAATCAAAGCCACCGGCATATTGTAACCGTTTATTAAAAGCATAACGCAAATTGCGCCGCCGGTGCAAAGGGAGCCGTCAACCGTAAGGTCTGACACATTGAGAATTTTGTATGTAATATAAAGACCGATTGCCATTATTCCCCAGATAAAACCCTGTGCCACTGCACCGGGCAGACTGTTAATAATGCTTGTGAGTAAATCCATAAACTATCTCCTAATACCAAGACACGTTGCAGCGGCCGAAGCCACTGCAACGATCTGAAAAAAGTTTTTTATTCTGAATAATATAAGTTAGCAATTATGCATCAAGAGCTTCGTATGTATCGGGAACTTCAATGCCGAGTTCTTTGCAGATTTCTGCGTTATACTTTGAAACAACGTCTTCGTCATACTGAATAGCCATTTCAGAAATATCAGCTTCACCTGTGAGAACCTTTGCTGCCATTTCACCTGTCATGTAGCCAAGCTTGTAATAGCTGATGGAGAGAGTTGCAATACCGCAACCGCTGCAGATACCTGATTCACCGGCAATTACGGGAATCTTTGCAGGGCGGCAGATACCGTCGATGATGCCTGTTGCTGACGCTGCAATATTATCTGTGGGAACATAAATAGCATCACAAGCGTCTGCTGCTGCAGTTGTAACTGCTGAAAGATCGTTTACATCTGAGAAGGGGAAATCCTTAACTGTAAGGCCCTTGTTTTCAAGATAATCCTTAACAACCTTTACCTGATAAGCTGAGTTGGGCTCTGCTGAGCAATAGAGCATACCGATTGTTTTTGCATCCGGAACAAGGTCAATAATCATCTGAGCCTGCTGATCAAGAGGAGCAAGGTCTGATGTACCTGAAACATTGCCGCCGACTGTTCCGCTGAAATCTTCAATTTCAAGAGCACCAGCGTATTCTGTTACAGATGTGCCGAGAATGGGAATTTCTGTCGTTGCAGCAGCTGCTGTTTGAAGAACGGGAGTTGCGTTTGCCATGATAAGGTCAACATCGTTTGAAACGAAGTTATTGATGATTGTTGTGCAAGCACCGGGATCGTTTGAAGCGTTCTGTTCGTCAAACTTAACCTTGTCTTCGCCGAGAATTTCAACAAGAGCATCCTTGAAGCCAAGTGTTGCCTGATCGAGTGCATCGTGCTGTACCCACTGAGCGATACCTACGTTGTAAACTTTATCATCGTTTGCCGCTGTTGTTTCGCCTGCTGTTGTTTCGTCTTCTGCTGAGCCGCCGCATGCTGCAAGTGTGAAGAGCATAAGAGCTGCAAGAAGAACTGCCAATAATTTTTTCATAAATATTGTCTCCTTTGTTTTTGGAATAGAGGTTTTGCCTCTTTACACTTTTGAAGTATATCACTTTAAACGGTTGAAGTCAATAGTTTTTATTTATTTTTTGTTTTGTTTTTCCTGCAAGTCAACCAATAAGCCTTAAAGTCGGAAATCTCCACAAAAACGGACCTTTAGTTTTGTTCATCACTCCAATTGAAGATCGGATCTTTTCGTGGTATTATCTTTCTTAAGATAAATATACAGTTACAGGAGAACTTAAAATGAAGCTTCCTTCTTATCCTATTGCAACAATTGACCCCCATTTCAGCATCTGGTCAAAAGAAGACACTCTTTATGAGGGTGATACATATCTCTGGTGCGGAATCAGAATGAAAATTGACGGTCTGCTTTCCGTTGACGGCACGGCTTACCGTTTCCTCGGCAAGGGTGACGAGCCGGTCATTGCACAGAAAGAAACCAGAATCACCCCCTATATCAGCGAATATATTTTTGAAAACGAAAAGGTGCGACTCAGCTTTAAGTCCTGGTCTCCCTTCCTTTTCGACGATTTTCACCTTCTGAGTACACCCTGTGCGTATTTTGACACAACGGTTACTTCTCTCGACGGTGAAAAGCATACTGTTTTTGTCTGTTTCACCGCTCATAACGAGCTTTGCGGCAGCAGCAAAAATGCGGATATAACAAAATATACCGACACAGTTGATGGCACAAGATTTGCCGTTATGGGCATGACAAAGCAAGAACCGCTTCATACATCGGGCGACACTTTCAGGGCTGACTGGGGTTATGTTTGCCTTATGGGCGGGGAATGTGACCTTAACAAAAAGGGTATCCGTATAAAAAGCGAAACCAAAACCGTGAAGAAAGCAGTTTTCAGCTCGGTTATCGCCTATGACGATGTTTATTCAATCAACTACTTCGGCGAAAAACTGAAGGGACTCTGGGCTGAAAAGTTCCCGAGCATCGGCAAGGCAATGAAATTCTGTCTTGACAGTCACGATGAACTTTTTGACAGAATCAGACAGCAGGAAAAAATGATCCTTGATGATGCAAAGCCCTACGGCAAGGAATATCAGAACATTCTTTCCGCCGCCGCAAGACAGGTTCTTGCAGGTCATAAGCTTGTCAGAAACAGCAAGGGTCAGCTTCTTTATATGTCAAAGGAATGCCACTCCAACGGCTGTATCAACACCGTTGATGTCTCTTACCCTGCTGCTCCGATGTATCTGCTTTACACTCCCGAGCTTGTCAAGGCTATGCTTGTAGGCATTTTTGAATTTGCAAATATGCCGCTGTGGAAAGAGGATTTTGCACCCCACGATATTGGTCGCTATCCCCTGGCCTGCGGTCAGGTTTATGCTTTAAAACCGCATAAGCATATCGTTCCTCACTCTTATTCATACAAGCGTATTTACAAAACTCAAGGCACAAACATTTATATGCCTCAGTTCCAGATGCCTGTTGAAGAATGCGGCAATATGCTTATTCTGACTTATGCCTACTATAAAGTTACGGGCGACAAGGAATTTTTGACAGAAAATTATTACACTCTCAGCACTTGGGCAAATTTCCTCAAAAACAAGGGTATCATTCTTGACAATCAGCTTTGCACCGATGACTTCGCCGGTCACAGCAAGAAAAATGTCAACCTTGCAATCAAGGCTGTTATGGGACTTGCCTGCTTCGGCAGAATAACCGAAGAGCTTGGATTGAACGGAGACTGGAACGAAACAGCAAAAAAATACGCAAGAGAGCTTGTTGATGCCTGCAAAACCGAAAGCGGGTATCTTCCCTTCAGCATTGACAAAAAAGACAGTTGGAGTCTTAAATACAACCTTGTGTGGGATATTCTTTTTGACTTTAATATCTTTGACATAGAGATTTATAAAGCAGAGAGCGAGAAATACCGTGAACAGCTGAACAAATACGGTGTGCCTCTTGACCACCGCCGTAACTTCACCAAAACCGATTGGGAGCTTTGGGCTGCTTGTCTTGACGAAACAAAAGAAAATGTTTCAGTTTTCTCAGAGTGCATCTGCCGTTATCTTGCTGACACAAAGGATAAAAACTGCTTTTCAGACTGGACAGAAACTAAGGCCGCAACTCAGCACGACTTCGACCACAGAACTGTTCAGGCAGGTCTCTGGATGCCGGTGCTGTTTAAAAAATCAGGTAAATAAGTAAATTTCTTTGCTTTCTTTCACGAAAGCAACGCCCTGCGTCGAACATACAAAATAAAGGGGCTGTTGCACGAAAGTGTGACAGCCCGTTTTCATAACACGCCGCAAT
>CAYUVR010000016.1:0-42601 GCA_964448225.1 uncultured Faecalibacterium sp.
TTTGATTATGAGCTCGTCAACTACGTCGGTATACTTGCCTTGAGATATTAGCTTATTGCGGTATTAGATCAAGCATTGAAGGATGAAGCGGTGTTCGGCGTTGGTTAGACGTAGATAGTATTTCCGTTTTCTCATACGAACACTACGTCTGAATAGACCGTTTCAGTTACACTCTCTTGGATATTATTCATCTTCTGCACCCACTTCATTTGGTCGGTGGCTTTGAGTTGTTCGGTGATGTTTTCGGTTTTCATCATTTGTGCAATAAGAGTGTCAAACATCTGTTGTGCCTGCTTTTCTATTTCAGCACAGTGCTGATACAGTTTCCCTTGAGTAAGTAGTGTTGTAAATAACACTTTCTTGTGTTTGAAAAGATGGTCCTTGTATAACATTCCCCATTTGCCGAGAGTGATATTTGCTTCTTCAGACGGTAGTGTAAGATTCGGGATTCTAAAATCTCCGACCTGTCTGTATGTAATGTTTGCCATGATTCTTCATCCTTTCGTGTTTTTAACAAATGTGTCGTATATGAATTTTGCTCCGAGTCTGAAGCCTGATATAAAGCTATCAGCATTACTTGATGTTGAAAATTCAATATAAGCACTGACATAGTTTTGAAACAGTTCTTTATCTTCACCAGTTAGTCTTGCTGTAAGTTGTTCTTCTTTCTCTGCAAGGTTGCTTAATTTCTTTTTGAGTTTTGGTGTAAATTCTGAATTTACCTCTTGTGGCTCGAGGTTGCCATAATAAAATTCTTCAATGATATTAGTCATAATATCACCACTTTCAATGTTCACTCTTGTCAATGATTTTCAATAACAGCTCATCAACATCCTCTGTGGGTAATCCCTCTGCCAAAACCATATTGCGAAACTCATTCATACCGTTGATAAGTAAATTACACTCAAAATCTGTAAACTTAATTTTAGTCTTTCTTTCCATAACAAAACCTCCTGTTATTTGGTAATTTCATTTTACCGTATAACTGGAGGTTAGTCGAATGTACGGATTTAATTTCGGTAGCGGTTACCGATAATACTATCGCTCCAAAGTATCAGCCTTTTCATTTTCGTAATACTTAATAATATCAGGCAGAATTACTCTTGCGAGCATTTCAAGAGTGCCTTCCGGCGGTTCGTAATTATCCGTATTAAATGAACAAATCTCTTCGCCTGTTTCAAGTGAAAGGAATGCAACGGGTGTTCCTTTGCGAATTAATTCTCTTTGTCCTTCAGACATCGATTCAAAATATTTCTTTTGAACATCTGAAAGTTTCGTTTCATCAAATGAGCGCATAAAAATCCTCCTTGTAATTTGGTAATACCATTTTACAAAGAGGATAAATTTTTGTCGAATATGCGGATTATATCATTTTGAAATACTTAAGAGCATCCATAATAGCATCTTCTTTTTCCTTAGGGCATTTGGGAACTCTGTGTCCCTCTTTACCCTTATTATAATTCTCACGCTCTATTATTCCGCACTTGGCTTTCACCTGTGAAATATAAAGAGTTGAAACTTTAAGACCATGCTTCTCAAGCACATAATCCTTTATCTCCTGATAAGTCGCTTTTGACTCTGCTGATGTTAAATCAAATTCGTCAAGGCTGATTTCAAAGTCGATATGTGTGTCGGGATTTTTTCTAACCAACTGAACAACCGTCTCGACATGTGTTGTCCTCGGGAACATATCAACCGCAGTGGCTTTTTTTGTCTCGTAACCCAATTCAGAAAAAGATTTCAAATCTCTTGCAAGGGTGGCAGGGTCGCAGGAAACATATACAACCCTGTCAGGGTGCATATCTGATACAGTTCGGATAACTTCAACTGAGCAGCCCTTTCTCGGCGGGTCGAGAACAACAACATCAGGTCTGATGCCCTCAACATAAAGGGTTTTTGCCGCACCTGTTGCATCGTCGCAGATAAAACGGACATTTTCAATATTGTTGAGCCTTGCATTTTCCTTTGCATTTTCAATTGCCTGAGGAATAATCTCAACACCAATAAGGCTTTTCACCTTATCAGCCATTGTAAGTCCGATTGTACCTGCTCCGCAGTAAAGGTCAAGAAGCACCTCTTTACCTGTAAGATCTGCATATTCTTTAGCTTTGTTATATAAAAGCTCCGTACCCTCAGGGTTGACCTGATAGAAAGAAAGGGGAGATATTCTGAACGTAAGACCGCAAAGTGTATCTTCGATGAAGTCGCTGCCCCATATCGTCTGACATTCGTCACCAAGAATAACATTTGTGTCCTTTTTATTGATGTTGAGCACAACTGACTTTATGTTTGTGCACGAAGACAAAAGAAGTTCAATAAGTCTTTCTTTTCTCGGTATATTGTCACCGTTAATAACAAGGCAGACCATCATTTCCTTTGTTTGTCTTGCCTGTCTGAGATAAATATGACGGAGAAGACCTTTACCTGTTTTTTCGTTATATATCGTCACGGGATTTTCTGCTATATATTTTCTTATCAGAGGAATTACAGTATGAAAATCCTCATTTTGAAGAAGACAGCAATCACTGTCAATAATGCGGTGAGTACGTTTTGAATAAAATCCTATCTGTATGTTTCCGTCTTCACTGAGTCCGACAGGTATCTGAGCCTTGTTTCTGTAATATTTCGGGTCTTTTACAGACAATATTTCTTCTGCTTCAATGCTGAGACCGCCGATACGCTGAAGTGCATCGGTAACGGTCTGTTTTTTTATTTTCAGCTCTTCTTCATAGCTTATGTGTCTGTACACACAGCCGCCGCAACGGCTGTCATATACGCAATCTGTGTCAATTCTGCATTTCGAAGGTCTGACTATCTTTTTTATTTTACCGACGGCGTAGTTCTTTTTCATCTTGATGATATGCACAATAAGCTCATCACCCGGTGCTGCACCCTCAACAAAAACTGCCATATCGTTATAACGACCTAAACCACTCCCCTGTGAAGTGAGAGTGGTTATATTAAGCTTTATTTCATCATTTTTTTTGAGTATTGTTGTTTCTTTCATATCTTTATCTTGTATAATATTTTGCCTCAACATCACTGTAAATCAGCTCGTGAGTATATTTAACTTCGTCTTCCCAGTCAACAAGCACTACCTCATAATCATCAATAAGCGTAAGCTTTGATGACTTGTGCGGCAGAACATACTGTTCAAATCCGTTTGAAAGATATGACGGTACATTTGTAAGCTGGGACACTATTTCAAATTTTGAAAGGTCTGTTGTAATATAGGGAAGCACATTGTTGAGCAGCACATTAAGCTGAAAAATATTCATATTCATCGCACGGTCTGCAAGAGCTGTGAGAATATTGCGCTGCCTTTGAGTTCTGTCTCTGTCCGAGTCAATTTTTCTGAGTCGCACATACTCAAGAGCCATCGGGCCGTTGAGTTTATAACTTCCTTCACCCTTATATTCGTATCCGTTTTCTTTCAACTTGCTTTTGAGAGCCTTCGCTTCAGCCGAGGTTAAAGTTATATCAACTCCGCCAACCGCATCAATCAGAGCTTCGAATGCATCAAAGTTTGTGCTGACATAGTTGTCAATCCGGATTTTATAGTTATCTTCAATCGTTCTTATCGCAAGGTCTGCTCCACCATATCCGTGAGCGTGATTAAGTCGAGTATTGTTATAGCCGGGAATTGCAACATAAGCCGTTCTCGAAACGGAAATAAGCTTGATTTTTTTGGTCTTTTTATTGATGCTGACAAGAATCATCGCATCTGACCTGCCGTAAGGGAATGAGCTACTGCCCTCGTCAATACCCATAAGAAGAACATTGAGAACATCATCACTGTACCAGATTTCATTGTTGTGAGAGTTAAGCTCAATCAGCTTGTCATTCTCTTTCAGTTCCTCGCTGTCGGCATTTTGAAGAATACTGTCATCCTCTTCATCTTCAGAAAGCTTGATGACCGTACTACCGTCTGAGCCTTCCTTCATAATAACATTACCGTTTTTATCAATGGTGAAAGTTGATATATGGAGTTTTTCACCGCCGTCAAAAATTGCATAGCCTTCCTTATCAACGGTTACACCTGCATCACCGATAAAGTCGCCATCGGGGAAAACAACATAACCGTCAGGATAAATAGTTATACCGTCACATAAAACGGCAATTCCGTCAGAAGTCAGATATGAGCCGTCATTGAAAATAATACTGCCGTCAGTGTTTTTTATTGAGCCGTTCTCATAATAGATTCTGCCGTCAGAAAGGACAAAGTATCCGTTTATTTCCAATCTCGACTTATATACACTGATAACCTCACCCGTGCCGAGTGTAATCAGGACAGGCTGTTCAAGTGTTGTGGCAGACTCATCTCTTTCAACATAGTTGATTTTGCTCAGATAATGATTGCCTACCCCCACCACAAGCAAAGTAAGAAGAATAAACACCACAACGCAAATGCTGATTGCCTTGTGATTATATAAAAACATTATCAGCTTTTGAAAAAAACGTCTCACCTCAGGCAGAAACAGCCTCCACTTATTCTGAAGGAGCTTCAGCTTTTCATCAAGCTGTTCTTTGATTGCTTCAAATTTTTCTTTATTCACACAGTTCACCTAAACTTTTTTTTGTTTATTCGGTCAAGTTCAATACAAATTTTAAGTCCGCCCAATTCAGATTTTCGGGCATATATTTTTCCGCCGTGGCTGTCAACTATTTCACGGCAAATTGCAAGTCCGAGCCCCGCAACCTTTCTGCCTTCGTCAGAAGTATATAAAGGTTCAAAAATAATATCAAGCTTTTCTTCTTCAACACCCTCGCCCGAATCATTCGCTTCAATATATATTTTTTCCTTGTCGGCAGAAATATCAACAGAAACCTTCTTTTCATTTTGACCGAAATGCTTTGCGCTGTTGACAAAAATGTTACCCATCACTCTTTTGAATTTAGGCACATCAAGTTTCATAACGGCATCCTCGCACCCCTGTGCATTGATGCTGTAAACTGCACCGATGCTTTCAAAATCATCTCTGTATTCCTCCAGAACACTTGTGCAAAACTCACCAACAGTTATGTTTTCAGTTTTGAAATCCCGAAGGATATTAAAATTAAGGTAGTCATCAAACTCATCAACAAGGCTTCGGATTTCCTGACTTTTTTCATATACTGTGGCAAGATACCGTTTTTTTCTTTCTTCACTCAGGCCTTCCTTTGAAAGCCTTTCAGTATACCCCATAATTGATGTAAGAGGTGTTTTGATATCGTGAGAAATTGATGCAATAATCCGTTGCTTGTTGTTCTGCTGATTTTCAAGATTCCTTGTCATTGAAACAAAGCGCTTATAGACCTCTCCTGCGTAACCCTTCAGTTTGACTTGCTTAAGTGTGCCTGTTTTATCATATTCTTCAATTGCTTTGTCAAGACCTTTAAACGGTCCTATGAGAATTGTATAAATTATGAAAATCAAAAGGCACAGTGCCGCCATACCGATAAGAAACTCAACGAAAAAGAATTTCACAAGGCTTCTCACATCTGCTACATAGTCCCGAAGAAGATAAACCGAAGACTTGATAAGATAAGCGTTTCCTTTATATTCAAAAGGGGTTTGCACCTTGACATCAAGAGCAGACCAATACCTGCCGATGGAGCGGGTAACAATTTTGTTTTCGCTGTTTTCAATCACAATGACTATGTCATCATACTGTTCAACAATATCCGTCCAGGTCGCCGTGCTTTTTTCTTCGATAAGCTTTGCTATAATTTCACTGTTATAGTTCTGCAGAATTGCTTTGTCATTATATACCACATCAGCAACAGCTCTTGTCACCGAAGCATTATAAGAGAAAGCGAAAGCAACAATAACGCCGAGCAAAATCAGTATTACCATAATATTGGTCTTTCTGTTGCGGCTCATCACTTTCACTCCCCTCTGACAATCATTTTACAACCTTAACAAATTTATAACCGACTCCCCATACGGTTTTTATGTACTCGTTATCTGAATCGATTTTGTCACGAATGCTCTTGATATTGACTGCAACCGTACCTATATCACCGAATTCAGTATCCCAGACATGACTGAAAATCTGCTCTCTTGTGAGTACCTTACCTGCATTTTCCATAAGATATTGCAAAAGCTGAAACTCTCTTGTTGAAAAAGGCACAATCTTGCCTTTTTTGAACACTTCATAGGAACCGGTGTGAATTTCGATATCGCCTACTTTTATTACCCCGTCCTGAGTTTCGCCAAACATTCTTGTTTCACGCCTTAAATGGGCTTTTACCCTTGCCACAAACTCCTCAACCACAAATGGCTTGGCAATATAATCGTCTCCGCCGGCTTCAAATCCCTCAACCGCATCAACGGTTTTACCTTTGGCTGAAACAAAAATAATGGGACAATTCACCTTACTTCTGATAAATCTGCAAAGGTCAAGACCGGAAATTTCAGGCATCATAATATCAAGAGAAATAAGAGTAATTTCCTTTCCGTTTTGCATTATGTAGTCATAAGCACTTTTTCCGTCAGTTTTGATTTCGGTTTCAAAGCCTTCATCCTCAAGCGCATCTGAAATAAGCTGAGCGATTGAAATATCATCGTCAACAATAAGTATTTTGCTCATCATCTTTCACCTTTCTTCATATTCTGGATTAATAAGCCTACAGTTACACCTATACACTATAATATGATAATACAAATTTACTTTAAAAAAATGTACTTTCTGTTAAATTATATACTTTATCGTAATCGAACAAAAAATTAAGAAAGTCTTAAGAATTGAAACTCCCATATTTTTACTGTTTTGTGTTATACTGTAAAAAGAGAATAAATAAAAATCGGGAGATGAAAAAAATGAGAATTCTTGTTGTTGATGACGAAAAAGAAATCGCAGACCTTATAGAACTGTATTTGCAAAACGAAAACTATGAAGTTATAAAGAGTAATGACGGCAAAGAGGCTCTCGATATTATTGACAGTGAAGAGTTTGACCTTGCCGTGCTTGATGTAATGCTGCCCGGTGTTGACGGCTTTACATTATGCTCAAGAATCAGACAAAAGCATAAATACCCCGTGATTATGCTGACGGCAAAAACAGCCTTCACAGACAGAATTTCAGGTCTTTCTCTCGGTGCAGATGACTATGTGACAAAACCCTTCAATCCTTTGGAATTGATTGCAAGAGTCAATGCACAGATGCGAAGATATCACCAATATAACTCACCTGAGAGAGAAGACATAATTGAAATATCCGGCCTTGAAATCAACAACACCGACCACAGCTGCCGCCTTTATTCTCAGACCGTTCCCCTCACCCCCACTGAATTTAAAATTCTGTGGCTTCTTTGCGAAAACGCAGGCAAGGTTGTTTCAACCGAGGAAATTTTTGAAAAGGTCTGGGGCGAAGAATATCTTGACAGCAATAACACCGTTATGGTACATATCAGAAGAATAAGAGAAAAAATGCACGAAAAGCCTAAGAATCCGAAGTTCATCAAAACCGTATGGGGAGTGGGATATAAAATTGAAAAAGAATAATGCTAAAAGAAAAGAAAGAAAGAGCCGAAGCAACAAAAGCATTGCATATAAAATCATCCGCAGCTTTGTGCTCAGAAACATCTATACATTCGTGATTTTTCTGATAGTTTATATTCTGGTTTATCTTTTTGCATCTTTAAGTCAGGATTATTTCAACCTCATTAACAACCTTTATTTTGGTGTGCTGGCTCCCATTCTTTCAGTTATTTTTGAAACAGAAACAATTGAATTTATGTTCTATCATCATTACATTCCCTTTTTAATTTTGTATTTCTGGGCGTTTATCATCAACTGCTTTATAACCTCTGTATCAACCCTTGTAAACTTTAACAAAACCTATAAAAGTCTTGAAGCTTTCACAGACAGCAAAAAGGATATCGCTTTCTTTTCAAAGGAATTCTCCGATATTGAAATAAAACTCAAGGATATAAAGCTTGAGGTTCTCGACAGCAGAAATCAGGCTGTTGAAGCGGAAAACAGAAAAAATGACCTTGTGATGTATCTTGCTCACGACCTGAAAACCCCTCTCACCTCAGTTATAGGTTATCTCACCCTTTTGCAGGAATGTCCCGAGCTTCCCACAGAGCAGAAAGCAAAGTTCACAGACATCGCACTTGACAAGGCATACCGGCTTGAACAGCTTATAACAGAGTTTTTTGAAATTACACGCTTCAATATTAACTCCATTACCTTGCAGAAAAACCGCATTGACCTGAATATGATGATAAATCAGATTGTTGATGAGTTTTATCCCATGCTTTCAGAGAAAAACATCGATGTCAGCATTGATATACCTGACAAAATTCTTATGTTTGCCGATTCAGATAAAATCGCAAGGGTTTTTGATAATCTTCTCAAAAACGCAGTTAATTATTCCTATGAAAACTCAATTATCAGAGTTGGCGCAAGAATAAAGCAGGACAGGGTAATCATCAAATTCCGCAACAGGTGTGACGAAATACCACAGGATAAGTTGCAGCGCCTTTTTGACAAGTTTTACCGGGGTGACGCCTCACGTTCTTCTCAAAGCGGCGGCTCAGGACTCGGTCTTGCCATTGCAAAGCAGATAACTGAGCTTCACGGCGGCACAATAAAAGCCAAAAGCACCACCGACTACACAGACTTCACCGTCATTCTCCCCTACCTTAATGCGGGAGAAATTACCGACGAGCAACTTGAGTTTTGATGTTGACATACCTTCCCCAAAAAGATATAATTAACAAAGATTATATCTTTTCGGGGGTTTTCTTATGAAAGAAAAAGTTTTGGTTGGTATGAGTGGTGGTGTTGACAGCGCTGTTTCTGCATATCTTCTCAAAAAGGCAGGATACGAAAGCGCCGGTGTGAACTGCCGTTTTTTCAAAGGTGAAGATATTTTCACGCAAGATAATCTTCAGGATGTTGAAGATGCAAGAAAAACCGCCGAAAAAATGGGTATCGATTTCCATGTTCTTTATTTCACGGAAGAATTCAAAAAATATGTTATTGATGATTTTATCCGTTCTTATGAATGTGGTGCAACTCCCAATCCCTGCGTTGTGTGCAACAAGCATCTCAAATTCGGTGCTATGCTTAAAAAGGCTGAGAAAATGGGCTTTGACAAAATTGCCACGGGACACTATGCAAACATTGAAAAGCAAGGCGAAAGATATCTGCTGAAAAAAGGAAAAGATCTGCACAAAGACCAGAGTTATGTGCTGTACTGTCTCAGTCAGCATCAGCTTTCGCACACGATTTTTCCTTTGGGGGAGTATACAAAAAACGAAGTCAGAGAAATTGCAGAAGATATCGGCTTTGTTTCTGCAAGGAAGTCAGACAGTCAGGACATCTGCTTCATTCCTGACGGAGACTATGCTTCCTTCATCGAAAAATACACAAATAAAAAATATCCGCCGGGTGATTTTGTCACCATAGACGGAAAAATTCTCGGTGAACACAAAGGAATCATCCGATACACCGTAGGTCAGAGACGAGGCTTAGGTCTTGCTCTTCCTGCTCCGCTGTATGTTAAACAGAAAGATGTTGAAAACAACCGTGTTATTCTTTGTGACAACCAAACACTTTTCACAAGAGAGCTTACTGCAAAAAACATTAACTTCATTCCCTTTGATATCCTTGACAGACAAATGAGAGTCAAAGCGAAAACCCGCTATAAGCACACCGAACAATGGGCAACCGTTGAACAAACAGGCGAAGACAGTTTCAAGCTGATTTTTGACGAACCACAAAGAGCAATTTCAAAAGGTCAGTCTGTTGTGCTTTATGACGGTGATTATGTTGTTGGCGGCGGAATTATTGAATAAAAAGAGAGAAAACCCTGCGAAACGGCTGAAAACGGTCGGTTTCGCAGGGTTTTATAGTACAATGATACAAAAAAGCCTTGGTTAATTTGTATAAAAATTCTGTTGACGGTCAAATAAAATTGTTATATAATAGTCATAATAATATGGTGAAATGAAAGGACTTTCTGATTTTGGATTACTCACTTCTCGGCGATGAAGAACTTGTATATTTATGTAAAGGAAATGACAGCGAGGCGCTCTCCTTTCTCACCGCAAAATATATGAAAAAAGCGAGACTTTCTGCTCTTTCTTTCAAAGACAGCTCCGTTGAAAGTGAAGACCTTGTTCAGGAAGCTATGATAGGCTTTCTTTCAGCGGTTTATTCTTTCAGAAATGATTGCGGATGTTCTTTTGAAACCTATGCTTCACGCTGCATCAGAAACAGAATCATCAGCGTGATGAGAACGGCATCATCAAAGAAGCGTGTTCCTTCTGAATTGGTTGTTCCTCTTGAAGAAGAAACACAACTTGAAGAAAGCTCACCCTCCCCCGAAGAAAACTTCTTTTCTGAAAAAGAAGCAGAGTATATCTCAACTGTTATATCGTCATCGCTCACAAAGCAGGAAAACAAAATCTTTATGCTTCACCTTGCAGGTATGAAATATGAAGAAATTGCAAAAAGCGCCGATATTTCCGTAAAAGCAGTGGACAGCACATTGCAAAGAGCCAGAAAAAAGCTGCGTGAAAAGCTCAGTTTTTATAAATAATATGCCCCTAGCTCAAAGCAGAGCGTTGGCAACAAAGAGTTGGTGCAATTCCGACAAGGGCGACTAAAATTCAAGCGAGGTAAAAAATCATGTACGAAGACAAAACACTCAAATGCAAAGAATGCGGAAATGACTTCATCTTTTCTGCAGGCGAACAGGAATTCTATGCAGAAAAAGGATTCCAGAATGAGCCCCAGCGTTGCAAGGATTGCCGCACAGCACGTAAAAACGCTGCAAGACCTGCACGTGAACTCTTCATCGCAACTTGTGCATCCTGCGGTGGCGAAGCTAAGGTTCCCTTCAAGCCCACAGAAGGCAGAGATGTTTACTGCAGCGACTGCTTTGCAAAGATGAAAGAGGAAGAAGAAGCATAATTTACATTTGAAAGTTTTTGTTCAATTACTTTATAAATAGTCTTTTATGCACGACCGGATTATTTCCGGTCTTTTTCTTTTGGACGGATTTTTTATTGTTGGGTGGCATACGAAACGTAAACAGAAAGTATCAATACGATAAAAAGATTTATCTTCGCATTTATAAACAGTTTATTTTATGGTTGGGTTTTATCCTTTTCTAAAACAACCTTCGCTTATGCCGCACATTCGTTTATTCTTTATAGAATTCCGCAAACGCCTTATCACCCACAGGCAAAAGTTCAAACTCCATTTGTTCTTGAGTCTGCGGATGCATAAATTTAAGTCTGAAAGACCAAAGTGCAATTGTTTTTTCGCCGTCCCTGCCGCCATAACGTCTGTCTCCGAAAAGCGGCAGCTTGCGTGATGCAAATTGGATTCTTATCTGATGAGTGCGGCCGGTAAAAAGTCTGACTCTGACAAGACTTTTTTCCCCGTCACTTTGCAGTAGTTCATACTCAAGAACTGCCTTTTTGACTCCCCTTCTTTCGTTTTTCACAACGAAGGATTTGTTCTTGCTGCGGTCGAAAAAAAGCAAATCTTCCATTCGTCCTTCGGTTAATTCGGGTTTGCCGTGAATTATTGCGAGGTATTCTTTCTCTGCCCTGCGTTCTGCAATCTGCCAAGACAGATTGCTTGCCGCCTTCTGAGTTTTGGCATAAACCATAACACCGCCAACATCTTTGTCAAGGCGATGAACGGGATAAATTTCACTTCCAGTTTGTTCTTTTAGCCCGTCAACCATACTCGCTTTGCCGTTGCCGTCCTGAGAGAGAAGACCTCTTTCTTTCACCGCAACAATAATATACTGATCTTCAAAAAGAAATTTCATTTTTTTACCTTCCGTAAAAAAAGAGCTGAATCCTTGGGATACAGCTCCTTAAATTTTATTTTGCATAGTCAACTGCTCTTGTTTCACGAATCATATTGACCTTGATCTGACCGGGATACTCAAGCTCCTGTTCAATCTTTTCAACAATATTGTGAGCAACAAGTGCCATCTCTTCATCACTGACAAGGTCAGGCTTAACAATGATTCTTACCTCACGGCCTGCCTGAATAGCAAATGCTTTTTCAACACCCTGGAAGGATTCGGAAATCTGTTCAAGTGTTTCAAGGCGCTTGATATAGTTCTGAAGATTCTCTCTTCTTGCACCGGGTCTTGCGGCTGAAATTGCATCAGCTGCCTGAACAAGACAAGCAATAACACTCTTGGGTTCAACATCGCCGTGGTGAGCATGAATTGCGTTGACAACAATGTCATTTTCCTTATACTTCTTTGCATACTCAACACCGAGCTCAATGTGTGAGCCTTCCTGCTGATGGTCAACAGCCTTACCGATATCGTGAAGAAGACCTGCACGTTTTGCAAGTTTAACATCTGCACCGATTTCAGCAGCCATAAGACCTGCGATATAGGAAACCTCAAGTGAGTGGTTGAGTACGTTCTGACCGTAACTGGTGCGGTATTTGAGACGACCGATAAGCTTAACAAGCTCATTGTGAACACCGTTGACACCTGCATCGATAACAGCTCTTTCACCTGCCTGCTTGATGGCCTGGTCAACCTCACGCTTTGCCTTTTCGTGAATTTTCTCAATAAGTGCGGGATGAATTCTGCCGTCGGAGATAAGTCTTTCAAGAGTGATTCTTGCAACCTCTCTGCGTACGGGGTCAAAGCTTGAAAGTGTGATTGCTTCCGGTGTATCGTCGATAATGAGGTCAACACCTGTGATTGTTTCGAGGGTTCTGATATTACGTCCCTCTCGGCCGATGATTCGACCCTTCATTTCATCGTTGGGAAGAGCAACAACAGAAACTGTTGCCTCAGATGCATGGTCTGCTGCACAGCGCTGAATTGCTGTTGTGATGATTTCTCTTGCAAGATTTTCGGACTCCTCACGAACCATCTGCTCATATTCCATAATCTTGACAGCTTTTTCTCTCTTAAGAGTTTCTTCAAGGGAATTGATCAAATCAATTTTGGCCTGTTCTTTTGTATAGCCCGATATCTTTTCAAGCATTTCTAACTGACTTCTTTTGATGCTTTCTGCTTCGGAAAGTTGATCTTCTGCTTTTTTGATTTTTTCATCAAGAATTTCTTCTTTTTTCTCAATAGCTTCAGTTTTCTTGTCAAGGCTTTCCTCTTTTTGAATCATTCTTCTTTCCTGACGTTGAACTTCGTTTCTTCTTTCACGAATTTCACGTTCGGACTCATTTCTGAATTTATGAATTTCATCCTTCGCTTCAAGAATAGCCTCTCTCTTTTTCGTTTCAGCCTCATTCACCGCCTGATTTACAATGCGAGCAGCCTCGTCATTGGCAGAGCCGATGAGAGCTTCTGCAGTTTTCTTTCTGTGAAGTTCGCCCATAACAAAGCCAAGGACACCGAAAACCACAGTACAAACGACAGCAATAATAATTGCAACAACAATTTTGATTTCCAAAGTAGCAGCACCTCCTTCTTTCAAAATTCTTGGGGTGGCAACATATATAATGCGGTATTCCGCCAGTACTATATCACCGATGTGGTCATCAAAAGAATTACAGTAATGTTACTCGAATGACAATGTAAAAATGAAAAAGACAGAATTTAAGACAATTTCCTTCATCATATACACTATCTTGAATATTTTAAAACAAAATACACAATATGTCAAGTGAAAAAAACGTTAAACAGATTAATTTTTATTATAAATTCAATAATTTTTTCTTATTACAGGGTTCTATATTGTGTAGGTTTATTAAAAAAAGCACTCTCATCAGCCTAAGGATGGGAGTGCATATTATTCATTTATTCTTCGCTTTCTTCCTCTTCTTCTGCAGGAAGTGTGTCACGGTGTCTTTTTGAAAGGAAATATCCTGCAAGTGAACCGAGAGTAATAATACCTGTGGGAGCCACAACGATTTCAGGATTTTCCTTAACAGTTTCAGCAGCCTTTTCAAAAACCGTTGCATCATCCTGCTGTGTATCATCAGAGCCTGTGATTGAAGCGGTAGTTACAATATTGCCGTTTTCATCGGTTGCATAAACTCCGTTTATAAGCTCTTCAAGGTAATCGAAGTCGAATCTTTCTGTTGTCCGGTTTTTGCCGTCTGCTGATGTTGTAATGGCATATGTTGTGCCGGAATCAACTCCGTAGGTTGTAAGCAAACCGTCACCTGAGCCTGCCGGAGTTGTTATGTTTTCCTGCGCCTTTTCATCAATTGCGGCAAAGATGCTGTCAATCTTCTGCGCTGCCTCTGAATCCTGATCGGGAACGATGGTGTTGACAAACTTTTCAACCACTGCCACCATATCGTTTTCAGACTGAACTGCATTTTCATCGTTGAGAGATGCATCCTTGATGATCTTGAATTCATAAACGGCAGTGTCATCTCTTGTTCCGTCATTGTAATTAAGAGTAAGAAGTATAGTTTCCTCTCTGAGTGAAGTATAAAGGTCTACGCTTGTTGTTGAGTTCGGCGCAACTTCTTTTTCATTAAGCTTGATTGTAAGGTATTCGTTGTTTCCGCCTTCAAGCTGTTCTGCAAGCGGAAAGGGAGTGAACCAGATTTTTTCTGTTGTTTCCGCAACAACAATTTCGTAATTGAGAACGTCGCTGTAAAGTTCATCTTCAAGTGCAAAGCAACCGTTTTCTTCAGCAAGCACGAAAAGCTCCTGAGCGCTCATTTCATAATCAAAATCAACGCCTTTTTCCTGTAGCATAGTTTGCAAAATAAGCTTCTGCACAGCGAGTTCATCTTCACTCTGAGTTGCAACAATCAGGTTGATGGGATTGATTGTCACATCGTACATCGTGTTGAGAATTGTTGCATAATAAGCATAATCAACATATTCTTTCTGGGCAGTGGTTGTTTCTTCATATTCATTGAGAGGTACCTGATAGTCATTGCTTGCAGCTGTGATAACCTTCGCCCAATGGAAAACCTCCTCGGGAGAAGGGTTCTTGCTGACAGGAAGCTCCTCAAACTGTGTGACATACTGCTTCATTGTGTTGACAGCCATACCTGTGAGAGTATCGATACCGGAAGGAAGTGTGGTGTTTGTGAGAGCTGAGAGAATGATAACAATCGCACCGTCAAGGGTTGTGCCCTGCGGAATTTCAACATCCTTTTCATAAAGCACATAAACTGCATCATATTTGAGCGCCGCATAAGTCACGGCAATTGCAACCTTATCTTCGACATCCTCATTTCCGGGAAGTCTGATGCCGTATGAAGTGACATACTCACGCATAGCATCGAGGTCGTCTGTCATATTCATCGCTGTGATAAGATAATACATAGCGTATGTAATTTCATTATAAGCCGCAGCAACCGTATTTTCGTCAAGCTCAAAAAGTGCTGTATACTGCTGAGACTCGTGGATAAATTCATCGTATGTATGACTTCCCGGGTGATCCGTCGGCTTGGGCGTGATTGTTTTTGAAGTGACAGCCATTGCGTCGTCTCTGACAACAAGGTTATCGAGCCAGGCGTAATTATACACAGGAGCTGATGAACGTGTATTGCCCGGAAGTATTTTAAGAGAGCCGCCGTAGGTTGTGATTGCAGAAGCCGTCAACGGACAGACCGCAACGGCAAAAATTATCATTAAAGCGAGAAACAAAGAAACAAACTTTTTCATCTTCAAGGATATCCTCCTTTTACGTCATTCAAATTCATATATACATATACACTATCTCACCATTATACATAGTATATGATACAACTTTCAAAGGGAGATGTCAACCTAAACAGAAATTATTTCACAAAATTTAGCGAAAAAACTAATCCGCCGCTTCTGCGACGGATTAAGGTTCTTATTCCTCTTTTAACAAACCTATACCGAGAACATCCAACTGTTCTGTGTCAACGATTGCAGGGCAGTCTGTCATAGGCTCGCTTGCATTCTGTACCTTCGGGAAGGCAATGACATCACGGAGTGTTTCAAGACGAAGCATCTGCATAACAAGTCTGTCAAGGCCGAGACCGATACCGCCGTGAGGAGGTGCGCCGTACTTGAAAGCATCGGTGAGATAGCCGAACTTTTCGTGCGCTTCTTCGTCTGAAAGGCCGAGAAGAGTGAAGATTCTCTTCTGAAGCTCGGGGTCTGTGATTCTGATTGAACCGCTTGCAAGTTCAATGCCGTTGAGAACAAGGTCATAAGCATTTGCTCTTACCTTTGCCTTGTCTGTTTCAAGATAGTCGAGACATTCATCAAGAGGTGAAGTGAACGGATGGTGCATTGCAACATACTGACCGAGTTCTTCATCCCAGTCAAAGAAGGGGAACTCAACAACCCAAAGAAGATTGTATTTATCCTGAGGAATAATATCCAATTTCTTTGCAACGGTCTGACGGAGTGAGCCGAGAACGGAAAGTGTTGTATTCACTTTGTCTGCAACGATAAGGATAACATCGCCGTTTTCAGCACCGCACTTAGCCATAATCGCTTTCATTTCGTCTTCAGTCATAAACTTTGCAAAAGAAGATGCGATTGTGCCGTCTTCACCGATTCTTGCCCATGCAAGGCCCTTTGCGCCGATACCTCTGACAAATTCTGTCAGCTTGTCAACTTCTTTTCTTGTAAGAATTGAGAAGGCTTTTTTTGCTGTGATGGCAGCCACCTTACCGCCGTTTTCGAGAGCGCCTGTGAACACACCGAATCCGCAATTTTTCACTTCATCACCAATGTCGGTGATTTCCATTGCATATCTTGTGTCGGGCTTATCCGAGCCGTAACGTTCCATAGCTTCAGCATAAGTAAGTCTCGGAAGCGGAGTTTCAATTTCAACGCCGAGTGCTTCTTTGAACACCTTTTTCATATATCCTTCAATAAGAGTGAGGATGTCTTCTTTTTCAATGAAGCTCATTTCAACGTCAATCTGTGTGAACTCGGGCTGACGGTCTGCACGAAGATCCTCGTCACGGAAGCAACGTGCAATCTGCATATATCTGTCAAAGCCTGCAACCATTGAAAGCTGCTTATAAAGCTGAGGTGACTGAGGCAGAGCATAAAAGCTGCCCTTGTGGACACGTGAGGGAACGAGGAAGTCTCTTGCACCTTCGGGAGTTGACTTGATGAGAATGGGAGTTTCAATTTCAACAAAGCCGTTTTCATCAAAATAGTCACGGGTAATCTTTGTGATTCTGTGACGCATAAGAATATTCTTCTGCAAATCGGGACGGCGAAGGTCAAGATAGCGGTACTTGAGCCTTGTAAGCTCCGATGTCTGGCAGTTTTCAACGATTTCAAAGGGCGGAGTTTCACTCTTGCCGAGCACACGAAGGTCTGTGACAAAAATTTCAATTTCGCCGGTGGGGATATCCATATTCTTTGAAGAACGCTCTCTTACCGTACCCTTTGCCATAATAACGAACTCACTTCGAAGTGAGAAAGCCTTTTCAAAGATTTCTCTGTCTGTGCTGTCGTCAAAAGCAAGCTGAACAATGCCTGTTCTGTCACGAAGGTCAACAAAGATGAGAGCGCCAAGGTCTCTTTGTCTTTGTACCCAACCGCAAACTACAACCTCTCTGTCGCAATCCTTCTGATTAAAAGTGCCGCAATAGTCGGTTCTTTTAAGTCCTGTCATAAAATCCATTTTATTTTACCTCCAAAAATCAGAATAAGTTTCCGTTCATTATTGAGTCGATGTCTATATTGCTTTCATAGCCGAGGTCCTCAAGGCCTTTGAGGCTTTCGTTGATTGATATGCGCATAAAATCATCCGCAAAGGAATCGAGCAGAATTTCTCTTTCCTCACCTGTTGCCATATTTTTAAGCTTAGCCTTACCTTCGGTGAGCTCACTGTCGCCGAGCACCATTGTGAAAGCAGCACCGAGCTTGTTTGCGAACTTCATCTGTGCCTTGACGGAACGGCCAACAACATCAAACTGTGCGTGGAGACCCTCGCCTCTGAGGTCTGTTGCAATTCTTGCCGCACGGAGTGTTGCCTTTTCGCCCATTGATGCAATATAAAGGTCGCATTTTGCTTCTTCAGGGAAGGGTAAATTCTGAGCTTCCATCAGAAGAAGCAGTCTTTCCATACCCATTGCAAAGCCGAGTGCCGGAGTTTTCGGGCCGCCGACTTCTTCAACAAGTCCGTCATAGCGTCCGCCTCCGCAAACTGTTCCCTGTGCGCCGATTTGTGTTGATACAAATTCAAAAACAGTCTTTGTGTAATAGTCAAGACCTCTCACAATTGAGGGATTAACCTTGAAGGGGATTTCCATAGCTGTAAGATATTCCTGCACCTTGCTGAAGTGGTCTGCACATTCATCACAGAGATAATCTGTCACTTTCGGAGCATCAGCGGCAATTGCTGAGCATACGGGACTCTTGCAGTCGAGAATTCTCATAGGATTTCTTTCAAGTCTGTCAAGGCAAGTGCCGCAAAGGTCGGCCTTTTTGCTTTCAAAATACTCCTGAAGAGCCTTGTGATAATTCTGTCTGCATTCGGGACAGCCGATTGAGTTAATCTGCAGTTCAATATCCTTAACGCCGAGGAAAAGGAAAATATCATTGACAAGTGAAATTACTTCCGCATCAGCAGCAGGAGAAGCTGTGCCGAGACATTCGCAACCGAACTGATGGAACTCACGAAGTCTGCCTGCCTGAGGCTTTTCATAACGGTAGCAGGAAATGAGATAGCACATTTTCATAGGCTGAGGCTCATTGAAAAGTCCGTGTTCAAGATATGATCGGACAACGCCCGCTGTGCCTTCTGGACGGAGTGTGATTGAGCGTCCGCCCTTATCCTCGAAGGTATACATTTCCTTCTGAACAACATCGGTTGTGTCACCCACACCTCTCTGGAAAAGCTCTGTGTGTTCAAACACGGGAACTCTGATTTCCTTGTATCCGTAATTTTTTGCAGTTTCAAGAACAGTTTGTTCAACAAACTGAATCTTATAGCTTTCATTTGGCAGGGTATCCTGTGTACCCTTGATTGATTTTGTAACTAATGCCATATTTATTGTCCTCCAATACAGAATGTTCAAAGAAATAAAAAACACCCCAATGCTTTACGCATTGGGGATGAAGTTAAAACTCCACGGTGCCACCCCGATTGAACGCACTCCTGCGTCCCTCTCGATGCTTTAACGCAGCAAACGGACATAAATGTCTGCTCGGAAATGTCTTCATCGGTTTTCTTTCGTAAGGTGCTTCCAGCCAAGGCACCTCTCTCTGGACGTGAAAAGCCGATTACTCTTTTTCGTCATTGCATTTAATATATATTTTTAAGTTATGCTTTCGGGTTAACAATATCGCGCCAGTCAAGGTCGCCTCTTTCAAGGGCATGAACAAGAGCCTCCGCTGTTGCAATGTTTGTCGCAACGGGAATGTTGTGAACGTCGCAAAGTCTGAGAAGATTTGCTTCATTCGGCTCGTTGGGTTTTGCAGTTAAGGGGTCACGGAAAATGAGCAGCAGGTCAATTTCGTTGCAGGCAATTCTTGCCGCAATCTGTTCCTCGCCGCCTTGATAACCGCATAGGAATTTGGTGATATCAAGACCGGTTGCTTCACTGACTATTTTGCCTGTTGTTCCTGTGGCGCAAAGTGAGTGTTTACTGAGAGTTCCGCAATATGCAATGCAGAACTGGGTCATGAGTTCTTTTTTTGCGTCGTGTGCAATGAGAGCAATGTTCAAATCATTCTCCGCCTTTCCATATCATCATTCCGCTTTATAATAACAAAAATTTTGTCACAATGCAATAGATTTTTGAAAAATGAATTGAAAAAACTATAAGTCTTGTGAAATCTTCACAAAGGATATAGTCATTTTTTATAAGCACAAAGCTATGTATTCGCCGCAAACACGCCTTGCGATATTACTGAGAGGTACATATGAGGCCTGTCCTTTTTTATAAACGGATTTTCCCATTGAACCAAGGCGGATTTTTGCGTCCTCGGGCACAACACCGATAAGCTGCACCTGGGTGGAATCTATAACTGAATCCACATTGAGAAGTCTGCCTTTTCTTACATCCTTTTTCATCACACGGTTGATAACAAGGCGCACATCGCCAATACCTAATTTGTTCATTTGTGTTCCCGCCGTGCAGGCACTTCTGACACATACAAGGTCGGGAGTGGAAACCACGATTCCCCTGTCTGCCGCTGCGCAGGAAATGGTAAGACCTCTGTCAATTCCTGCAGGAGCATCAATGAGAATAAAGTCAAATTTCTCATCGTATTGCGCAATAAGCTTTTTCATTTTACTCTCTGTCACTCCGTCATAGGAAGGCGGGCAGGTAATAACGCTGACATCTGTGCTTTCATAAACCGCCTCTTCAGCACTGCATCGGCCGAAAATCACATCACCCCAGTCATAAAGAAGCTTCTCTGTAACACCGGTGAGAAGGTCAACGCTTCTGAGAATATCGCAGTCAATAATAAGCACTTTTTTGCCCATTGCGTGCAGAGCCTTGCCCACACCTACGGTTATTGATGTTTTTCCGACGCCGCCCTTTCCCGAGGCGACAACAATTTTTTCCGCCATACTGTTTTCCTCTTTTTTTACTGTAATAATGTATCTTCCTGCTGTTCGGTTTCTGTCATATCCTTTTCGGCAAAATAATATTCCATAATTGCCGAAGCTATGGGAGCTGTTGAACCACCGCTTCCCGCACCCTCAACGGCAACACAAATTGCTATTTCAGGGTCTTCGTAGGGAGCAAAGGTTATAATAAAACCGTTATATGTTTCAATTGTTCTGCCGTTGACTTTCTTTTCGATTGTTGTTGTACCTGTTTTTGCGGCAACCTTAACAGGTACACTTGAAAAGTCTGCATAGCTTTGAGTGCCGACAAGAAGCATACCTCTGTGTACGAGATTCCAATGTTCTTCTTCAAAATCAGCCTGAGAAAGAATTTGTGTTGTGTTTTCGCTGATTGTCTGAGAAAGGTCAGCCGTCTTGACGCTTTTGATTACACTCGCCTTATATCTTATACCTTTGTTTGCAATTGTTGAAACATATGAGCAAAGCTGAATGGGGGTAAACTGATTGTCACCGTGACCGATACCAGCCTGAATTGTGAGACCGGGAGTCCACAACTCGCCTTTTTCAGTTCTGTGAGTCACACTGTCGACTATACCCTCTGTTTCATAAAGCTCAAGCCCTGTTTTTTCTCCGAGTCCGAACATTGTGAAATAGCTGTTGAGCTTTTCGATGCCAAGAAGTCGTGCAGTTTCGTAAAAGAAAATATTACAGGAATTGTAAATTGCATTCACGACATTCTGCGCGCCATGACTGCCGGTGCAGCCCGGCTGATAGTCTTCGTAGTAAGTGTATCTGCCGTAACAGCTGACCGTTGTGCCTGCGGTGATTATTCCCTCTTCAAGGCCTGCCATTGCAACGGCAGGCTTAATTGTTGAACCCGGAGTATACGTACTTCTCAAAGCTCTGTTCCAGAGCGGTTTTGACTCATCACTGTTCAGAGCTTCTGAATTTTCCTGATATGTTGAGTTGTCAAAAGTTGGATAAGATGCAATTGCAAGGCACTCGTTATTTCTTGTATCCATAACAACGACAGCACCTGACATAGGATAATCTCGTTCTGTTGAAACCTGAAGATTTTTAACGCCCTCAGCCAATGCCTCCTGTGCCGCTTTCTGCAAATCCTTGTCTATCGTTGTAATAACCGTGTTGCCTGCAATCGGCTCCACAGTATAATATTCTGTTTTATTACCTTCAGCGTCAGTTGTGATAACCTTTTCGCCGTTTGTGCCACGAAGTTCACTTTCCATTGCCAATTCGATGCCGCTTTTGCCGATAACATCGTTGATTGTGTAGCCCTTATCTTTGTTGGCTTCATATTCACTTTCACTGATAGCACCGACTCTTCCCAAGATATGAGGAGCAATTGTGCCGTCGGTATATTCTCTTTCAGATGCCACCTGCAAATCCACGCCGGTGAAACGGTCACTTCTTTCCATAATTGCAGAAACAAGGGCACTTGAAACATCTGATGCGAACTCATAATTTCTGCCTGTGTTGAAACCGTTTTTCACCATTGAATAGTAAACCGATGCCACATCCCTTTGCTGCGTGAGTGTCATATCCGAAAGGTTATATCTTTCAACAAGAGCATCAAAGCAGTTTTCAACCGTTGCATAATAGTTAAGGTCGAGGAAAGCTTCGCTTTTAAGATATGAAACTTCATTATCCTTACCCTCAGAGAAAACCAGCTTGCCGTTTTTCAGCTCTATCGGTAGATTATCATTCCATTCCACGCCGTTTTTGTCGAACAAACGGATGAGTTCAAGAATAATTACATTTCTTTCATCATAATCCTTCGGGAAGTTGGTATAATTAAAGACAATTTTGTTGACCTGTCTGTTAGTAACGAGAGGGTAACCGTTTCTGTCAAGAATTTCACCTCTGATTGCTTCAACAGTAACGCTGACAGAAGACACGGCAGCTTTACTGTCCTGACGGGAATCTATAATCTGAATGTAGAAAAGGTTGACGCCGAAAGCCACAAAAAGCGTGAAAATAAGAGCCACGATTATATTGTATCGGTTTTTATTTGCTTTGCGTGTCACTTTTCACACCTCTGCTTTCTTTTGAATTTCAATCAATTGATATGTTTCTCTTTTTTCTTTTTTGATGTGGCTTTAACGATAAAGCCGACAAGATAATAATAAATGAAGGCAAACAACATTGTGTATAGAATTGACGGCAGGTAATAAGAGAAAAGAACCTGCTCCGAGCCTTCATAGCCTTTTCTTAAAATAAACAGCAGCCAATAGCTGATGTTGACAATGGTGATTGAGCCAAAATTTAAAATCAAAGCAGAAATCAGATTGTTACGGATGAAATATGTCACAAGCGTACCTGCAAAAAAGCCGACACAAGAGAGCATAACGGAGAAAAAACCGTCGCCACGCACTGTTGCAAAGTCCCATAAAATTCCGGCAAGTGCGCCAAAAACAAGACCGGACATGCTTCTTTCATACATTGCAATTGTAACAACCAGCGGTATAAGAATCATTGCTTTTGTGCCGAAAAGAGTCGGTATCCAACCATTCGTGTGCTGAAAAACTGCCGTGAGGGCAACAAGACACACAAAAAGCACCCTTCTTATGTAGATATAGCTGTTTTCAACGTTTCTCACTGCCTTCACCGTCCTTTCTTTTATCTTTTGTTTCTTTATTCGATAATTTCTTCAATACCCTGACCTTCAAAGTCAGTAATGACAAACAAATCTTCAATTTCCTTTACATTCACACCCGGCTCCACAATTGCGTAGTTTGAAAGGTCATATTTGCTTTCCGAAACCTCGCTTACAGTACCGATTATAAGACCCTTGGGATAAGTTCCGCCAATGCCGGAAGTGAGAATAAGTCCGCCGGGAGTAACAGATGTTGTTCTGCTGAGGCCCGACAAAACACAATGTCCGTTTTGTGATTGTTCAATTGTTGTTGTGAGATATGCAGTCTCTCTTGTTTTGCTTTCGATTGCGCTGATATTCACATCAGGGCTGAGGATTGTTTCAACAACGCTGTATGACGGATGAACCTTTTTGACGATTCCCACAACATAGCTGCCGTAAACCACAGGGTCATTTTCACTCACATCGTCATTTGAGCCTTTGTCAATGATGAGTGAAGTGAACATATCTGCGCTGTCCGTGCCGATAACACTTGCCCTCTGAAGTGAAAAGTCCGGATTGTTTTCTTTAACACCGAGCATAGTCTCATAGCTTTGAAGCTTATGCTGCATATCGTTATAGTCAGCAAGCTGACTTTCATATTCTGCAATTTTCTGCTGTAATCTTTCAACTTCCTTTTTATAGCTGCCAGCTGAAGCGAAGCTGTCTTCAAGAAAATTCACCTTCTGCGCAACAATGGATGAAAGTTTCTGCAATGGGCTGAAAATTGTGCCCACCGCATCAGTAACGGGTGAAGATGAGCCGTTGGTGGCAACAGCAATAACCGCACCCATCAGAAGACCTGCTATAACCAGAAGAAAGGTTTTAAACTTACCGCTTTTTAAAAACTGAAGCATTTTATTTCACCTTAAAAGTTATATTCTTTTACCGATATTTCCGAGTGCATCGGATTCGAGATAAATACCCGTGCCGTCTGCAACACAGTCAAGAGGATTATCCGCAACGTGAACGGGCATACCTGTTTCCGTGCTGATAAGCTTATCAATTCCCCTCAAAAGCGCACCGCCACCCGAAAGGGTGATGCCGTGCTCCATAATGTCTGCCGAAAGTTCAGGCGGAGTTTTTTCAAGTGTAGCCTTCACGACATCTAGAATCTGATTCACGCAGTCAGAAAGAGCTTCTCTGATTTCTTCACTTGTGATGGTGATGCTTTTTGGAAGTCCGTCAACAAGGTTTCTGCCCTTGACCTCCATTTTTCCTTCGCCTTCATATTCCATAGCTGAGCCGATTTTGATTTTGATGTCCTCAGCTGTTCTGTCACCCACAAGGAGATTATACTTCTTTTTGATGTATTGGCTGATTGCACTGTCGAAGCTGTCGCCTGCAGTTCTGATTGAGCGTGAAGTCACAATATCACCGAGGGAGATAACCGCAACCTCTGCCGTGCCGCCGCCGATGTCGATAATCATGCTGCCGATTGCTTCACTTACGGGAAGACCTGCACCGATTGCCGCCGCCATAGGCTCTTCTATAAGTGAAACATATTTTGCACCGGCTTCAATTGCAACATCGTGAACGTTTCTTCTTTCAACCTCGGTAACACCTGAGGGAATACAGATTGCAACCCTTGCTTTTGTGAGAAATGAGCCGTTGAGTGCTTTCTGTATAAATTTCTTGAGCATTTCGCAGGTGATGTCAAAGTCTGCAATAACACCGTCACGAAGTGGGCGCATTGCAGTGATTGAGCCCGGCGTTCTGCCTATCATTTCTTTTGCCTCTGCACCGACGGCAACGACCTTCGCCGGTCTTGCACTGACATTGATTGCAACAACGGACGGCTCACGGATAACAATACCCTTACCCTTGACAAAAACCAGCGTGTTGGCAGTTCCTAAATCTATTCCTATATCTTGTGAAAACAGCATTGAAATAACTCCTTTCAAAAAATGAAAATATCATATAATTAGGCATAATAACACAGTATAAGATATTATATTATACCTCAAAAGAGATTTTCATACAATAGTAATGAGAAAAAATTTACTACTTTTTTATTTTTACCTGAAAAAACCTCACTATTGCATTTGACAGTATAAATTTTGAGATGTATAATCTTTTAAAGAGTATGAAGCAGTGAGCAGCAAACAGTTTAAGGAGATAAAAATGATTCAGGAAATTCAAAGTGAGCTTTTTCTTTTGCAGGATTTGAAATACAGAGATTTTCACGCAAAGCTGATACCCACCGTAGATAAAGAACAAATAATAGGCATCAGAACTCCCGCACTCAGAAAATATGCAAAGGAAATTGCAGACACAGAAAAGGCAAAAATGCTTTTGTCTACTCTTCCACACACCTACTATGAAGAAAATAACCTTCACGGGTTTCTTGTCCGGAAAATAAAAAATTTTGACGAATGTATAAGTGAGCTTGACCGTTTTTTACCCTTTGTTGATAACTGGGCAACCTGTGATATGATGAGTCCGAAAGTGCTGAAAAAAGAGCCGGAAAAACTTATGTCAAAAATCAAAGAATGGCTTAAAAGCGAACACACATATACTGTCCGCTTTGCCGTGAAATGCCTGATGGATTTTTATTTAGACGATAATTTCAGCGAAGAAGTGCTGAGCCTTGCAGCAGAAGTACATCACGATGACTACTATGTAAAAATGGTCTGTGCCTGGTTTTTCGCAACGGCTCTTTCAAAAAGGTATGAAAGCACTCTGCCTTACCTTACCGAGAACAAGCTCGAAAACCGTATACACAACAAAACCATTCAGAAGGCTGTGGAGAGCTACTGCATAGATGATGATACCAAAGCTTACTTAAAACAACTGAAAATCAGAAATTAACTGACAACATAAAAAAAGCTGATAAGGGCGGCACTTCTTAAAGAAGTACCGCCCTGAATGTCAGTTTTTTTACAGTTCAACCTTGCCTTTAACCCCAAATTCCCGCAAAAGCCTTGCGGTTTCGCTGACAGGCAGTCCCATAACGGAAAAATAGTCTCCTTTGATCTTTTTGACGAGTAGGCTGCCATAGCCCTGAATTCCGTATGCTCCTGCTTTGTCTGAACACTCGCCCGTTGCAACATAACTTTCGATTGTCTCATCACTTAGAGGATAAAATTCAACCTCAGTAGTGTTTGAAAAAACCTTTGCACAGTCTTTATCCGCAACACAAACACCTGTTGAAACAATGTGTGTTCTGCCCGACAGCATACGAAGCATTCTTTTTGCATCTTCGTCATCTTTAGGCTTGCCGAGAATCATATTTTCAACAGCCACAACCGTGTCACAACCGAAAACGACTGCGTCTTTATTCTCACTGAGAACGGCAAGTGCTTTTCTTCGGCTGAGTTCGCAAACCGTCTGTTGAGGAGAAAGAACCTCAGTTATGTTTTCATCAGCATCGGAGGGTATAACCTCAAAGGTGTAACCTGCGTTAGAAAGTATCTCACGTCTTCTCGGAGACGCTGAAGCGACAATAAATCTTTTCATCACAGCTTGCCTTCTTCCTTGAGCTTTGCTGTTTTCAACACGAGAGCAACAGTTTTTGCGTCTGAAATTTCTCCCGCCATAACCATTTCCACTGCTTTTGAAAGAGGTATCTTTTCAACTGAAAGGAATTCATCTTCATCAAGATGCTGAGAAGTATGGTGAAGTCCCGTTGCAGCGTAAAGATAGATAATTTCGCTGCAATAAGCAACGGTGGGATAAACCGTGCCAAGGCTTATAACCTTGTCCGCTTTAACTCCGCACTCCTCCTCAAGCTCACGGATACCTGCCTGCAATGGGTCTTCACCCTTTTCAAGTTTTCCTGCGGGAAGCTCAAGCAGAACACGGGAAAAGGGATAGCGGTACTGTCTTACAAAGAAAAGTTCATCATTTTCCGTCAAAGCAGCAACAGATACCCCGCCGCTGTGTTCAACAACCTCTCTTATCGCCTTGTTTCCGTCAGGAAGCTCAATATCGTCAACGTGTACACGGATAATTTTGCCGTCATATATTGTTTTTTCGTTCAAGGTTTTTTCTGTCATATCACAGCACCTGCCTTATGGTATATTATTGGGGCTTTTTTAATATATATCTTTCAGGTGATAAAAATGAACTATATTATAAAGCCCGTTGCATTTGATTATAACACAAATATTCGTTTTATAGAAGAGCTAATCAAAGAATATCCTTTTTTATCCGCAGAAATCGTCGGCAGAAGTACCCTTGGCAGAGGTATTTTTTCCCTTTCCGTCGGCAGCAGAAAAAATGCCGTTGTGTATGTTGGCGGAATCCGGGGTGGCGAGAGCCTGACAAGTGAAATACTTTTGCTGTTTCTTGAAAGAATATGCTATGCAGTAAAACACAGCTCCCTTCTGTGCGGTGTTGACATAAAACGTGCGCTGACTCAGCTTGGTATAACAGTTATCCCCGTTCTTAACCCTGACGGTGTTGAAATTGCTCAGACAGGTTTTGAGAGTGCAAAAAACATGAGAAAATACTTGCGTAATCTGACAACTCAAGGTCACGAAAGCTGGAGCGCAAACGCTATGGGTGTTGACATCAGCCATAATTTTTCTGCTTCTTGGGAAAATCTGCATCAAAGAGAAAAAGAATTGGGCTTCAATGGGCCCGGAATCAAGAATTATGGTGGAGAACACCCCGAAAGCGAAGCGGAAACAAAAATTCTCACAAGACTGTGCAGACTCAGAAACTTTCGTCAATGTCTTACCCTTCAACTTGGAAACAACCGAATTTTCCGTTCCTCAGAGCATGCCCCCAAGCAAATTGAAATGATGGCAAAAATTCTTGCAGATGCCTGTTCTTTCGAGCTTTGCGATGAAAGCGACTTCGAAAATCATTGCGGCTTAAGCGATTGGTTTGCATACGAATTTTCCGCCCCCGCCTTCACCTTTGCAATTCAAAGCGGTGAAAACGTCAACCTCTACGAAACCTATGAAAAAATTGAAGAAGCGCTGACACTTTTTGCGCTGATGTGAGATGAAAATTTAAACTTAAAAGCCCTCCGGCACTGTGTGCGCCGGAGGGCTCGTTTTTACCAACCGAAATAATCGTTGAAGTAATCTTCAAAACTGTCTGAACCACCACGGTAGTAACCGTCGTCCTGATATTTAGTGGTTGCCTCAGTTGTTTCCTGCTGGGCAGTACCCTTATCTTCAACAAGGGTAATTGTAACATCGAAGGTTGATGTTTTGTAAGTTCTGCTTTCAATTCTGCAAAGGGTAAGAGTGAGCGTGTCACCAACTGCGCCTGTTTCAATAAGATCCAGAAGTACGCTTGAATCGTCCATATCCACACCGTTGACGGCAATGATAAGGTCGCCGACTTCAGCCTCGGTGTCTGCAAGTGAGCTATCCTCGGAAATGCCTGCAATTACGAGTGAGCCCTGAGGAAGTCCCTTGATTGAAACAACAAGTGAATAAAGCTGATATGAGCTTACAGGTGCATATTCAATGCCGAGCTTCGGTCTGTTTGGTACATAACCGTAATTGACAAGAGCATCAACAACGGGAGAAGCGATTGAAGTGGGAACAGCAAAGCCCATACCTTCATATTCAGTTGAAGCAATTTTTGATGAGTTGATTCCGATAACCTGACCTGCAGCATTGACAAGTGCGCCGCCTGAGTTGCCGGGATTGATTGCAGCATTATGCTGAATACAGGTCATGGTGTAGGTTGAAGTTACGGAACGGTCAATTGCTGAAACAATGCCGTTTGTGATTGAGCCGAAATATTCGCTGCCTCCGGGGTTACCGATTGCATATACAGGCTCACCAATCTTGAGTGTTGTTGAGTCACCGAATTCAGCAAGGGGAAGACCTGTTGCTTCAACCTTGACAACGCCGATATCAGTTCTTTCATCATAAGCCACAAGCTTAGCTTCAAAGGTTCTGCCGTCAAGAAGCATAACACCGTAGGTTACACCATCCTCGCTGATAACATGAGCACAGGTCACGATGTATGTCCAACCGTCCTTTTCGCTCATAAGCACGCCGGAGCCTTCGCCTGAAAGCATACCGTCATAATAAGTCATAACACCTACTACACTGGGTCTAACCTTTTCAGCGACATAAACTGAATTTATCTCTTGAGTTGTGGTTTCTGCTGTTGTAGCTTCAGCATTCTGTACAACTGTCTCGCCTGCAGCTTGTTCTGTTGCACTCTGAGTCTGTGTTGTTGGCATCTGCTCACCGACATAAGGAGCAGTGGTTGTGATTGTGGTTGAGTCAGAAACAGGTGTTTTGTCACTGAAAATACCCACAAGCAAACCGACCACAGCAACTGCAAGACAAACAACAAGAACTATGCCTAAAACACCCTTACCCTTGCTCTTTTTAGGAGACTCGGGAGGCATATAATTCTGTGTGGGTTGCTGAGGATTCTGTGAATAGGGAGAATACTGTGTGTTCTGTGCAGGGCCATTGTAAGCCTGATTTTGCTGATGCTGTGTGTACGCATTCTGGTTAATTTGTCCGTAAGAAGGATTAACCTGAGTCTGCTCGGGAGCAGCATATTTCGGTGCATAAGGGTTAAATTCCTGCTGTGCAACATTCGGTTGTTCAGCGGGTGTTTCTTCCTGCTGTGCCTGATAAGGAGGAACAACAGGTCTGGGATATTCCTGAAAAAGGAAGGATGTGTTTGTCTCATTTTCCTGCTGTACCGGTTCAAATTCTGCATCTGTTATCTTCTCTTCAGTACTTTTAAGAGGGATAAACTCTTCTGCCTTTTCAGCCGTCACTTCATCGGCAACGGTTGTATCATCTGTATTTTCTGCAGCATAGTCTTCCTGAACCTCACTCTCATTTTTTGAGGCAGGTTCAAAGAACTCGTCGCCGTATCTGTTTTCGTCCATTTGGTGAACTCCTTTCTTTAAAGGGAAATCGTATTGTTTGTTTTAGAATATAATAAAAAATTAAAATAAAGTTTAAACTATAACTAAATTTTACTTAAAACTCTGAATAGGGAATTTCAAAAGCAAACTCTGTATATTCCCCTTCCTTGCTTTCTGCGGAGATTTCGCCGTCGTGCATATTGATAATAGTTTTAACAATATAAAGGCCCAGACCTACGCCCTTGGTGTCAAAAGACCTTGATTTGTCAACTTTATAGAAGCGCTCAAAGATTCTTGAAATTTCCTGCTGGGTTACGCCTGCACCCGAATTACGGATTTTTACAAAAGTACTTTCACCGTTGTTTGAAGCATAAACGGTGATTGTGCCGTTTTCCGGAGTGAACTTGACCGCATTGTCAAGAAGGTTATAGACGACCTGCTGAACGAGGTCTTTATCTGCCTTCATCAGAACATTTCCCATATCCTCAAAGCCTTCTACATTGATTTTTTTCTCATCTATCTTTCTTTCAAAGGACAGTAATGTGTCAAAAATCTGCTTTGAAACATCATATGTGGCGGGAGAAAGCTGAACTTCACCTGCTTCAATTTTTGAAAGGTTGAGCATTGAAACAACCATTCTTGAGAGTCTCTTAACCTCGGAAGAAACAATTGAAAGATACTTTTTCTCTTCTTCCGGAGGGATTGTTCCGTCAAGAATACCGTCAATGAAACCGCCGATTGATGTCATCGGTGTTTTCAGCTCGTGCGAGACATTGGCAACAAAACTTTTCTGTGATTCATCATTGACTCTCAACTCATCTGCCATTTTGTTTAGCGCTTTTGCAAAGTCGCTGAAGTCTTTTTTCTTATAATCCTCATTTGCTCTGTGGCGGAATTCTCCTTTTGCAAAGTGAGTTGTTACCTCCTGCATTTCACTCAGCGGCTTGGTAATACCTTTTGTGATGTAATAAATTGCAACAAACACAACAATAAGAGCAAGAAGAATAACATAGGTCATTGACTTAACAATACCGGCAACATAGGGCAAAAAGCCCGTGATGGCGTCTTCAATCGCAAAGGTTACGGCAACAACATCACCGTTCATTTTGACAGGTACGGCAACAACAAATTTACCGATACCGAATTCGTCTTGGGTTGTGTAATCTGAAAAGCCTCCGTCAACAGCTCTCTCCATATGCTCTTTTGAAACCTGCAACACTGTATGGTCATTGCACACATTGCTGTTTTCCGTTCCTTCGTCGCAACAAAAAATAACATTGCCGTCAACATCGGTTATGAAATAATCAGAAAGTGTTGCCTCGTGCATAAACTGCAAAGCGTTTTCCACCAGCTCGGCATCATTCTCGCTGTAAAGGCCTTCCTCATCAACAATATAGTATGCACCCGCTATATTCTGTGCATTTCTTGTCAGAACATCAATCTTATCCGTCCACCACTGACTTGCAGTGAAAAATATCATAACAAAGGCGATAAACATAAAGCCCAGAAGTACGACAAGAGCAGAAACACCAAAATAGCGGCTGAAAAGATTACTCTTCTTTTTAATCCTTTTGTTTTTTGTTTTCATAAGTTTCCTCTCTGAACTCAAGCATTAACATAAAACGCCCAACAGAATCGGGCGTTTTAAAGTAAAGCGGAATGATTATTCTTTTGTTTCGAACTTATAGCCTACGCCCCAGACAGTTCTGAGCTCCCACTTGTCGGAAGCACCTTCAAGTTTTTCACGAAGACGCTTAACGTGAACGTCAACAGTTCTTGAATCTCCGTAATAATCATAGCCCCAAACTTCATCAAGAAGCTGGTCTCTTGTGAAAACTCTGTTGGGATTCTTTGCAAGGTGGAAAATAAGCTCCATCTCTTTGGGCGGTGTGTCAATCTGCACACCGCCAACCTTAAGCTCATAATTAGTGAGATTGATTGAAAGTCTGTCATAGTGAACTTCCTTGATTTCATCAGAAGTCGAGGCTGCACTGCGGCGAAGAACTGCCTTGATTCTTGCCACAATTTCCTTTGTGTCAAAGGGCTTTACAACATAGTCATCAGCACCGAGTTCAAGGCCGAGAACTCTGTCAAACACCTCGCCCTTTGCTGTGAGCATAATGATTGGAGTTTCAGAAAACTTCCTGATTTCTCTGCACACCTGCCAACCGTCAAGCTTGGGAAGCATAATATCAAGAAGTACAAGTGAGGGACTTTCCTCCTGAAAAGTTGTAACCGCACTAATACCGTCATTGGCAATAACAACATCATAGCCTTCCTTTGTAAGATAAAGTCTGAGAAGCTCGCAAATATTAAGGTCATCATCAACAACAAGAATTTTTTCTGCGTTCATATGTGTATCTCCTATTCCGTTAATTTTTTTATATTATATTTTGCCAAGTTTAAATTTACTTATATCAGCATTTTTATTTTTGTCACAAAAAATGCATTACATTCTTTCGGGTGCATCAACCTTCAGCATTTTAAGAATACTCTTCATCGTATCCTTTGTGCAAATGCAAAGGAAGATTCTTGCCTGCATCAGCTTTTCATCGTCAACACTTACACGGCAGTTGTTATAGAACTTATGGAAATGAGTTGCCAGTTCCGTAGCATAATGTGTCACCTTTGCAGGGTCATAATTCTTTGCCGCATTGATAATTACATCACCGAGTGATGAAAGATAAAGGATAAGCTCTCTTTCTTCTTCGCTATTGAGAAGCATAAGCTCTTCTGCGGTGCAGTCACGTATAACTTTGCCTTCACCTTCAAGCTTTGAAAGTATACTGCATATTCTTGCGTGAGCGTACTGGCAATAGTATACAGGGTTCTGTGAGCTTTGTTCAACTGCAAGGTCAAGATCAAAGTCCATAAGTGTGCCCGGCTCTCTCATATTGAAAAGGAAACGGACAGCATCAATGGGTACTTCATTGAGAAGGTCAACAAGAGTAATTGCTTTACCTGTTCTTTTTGACATTCTCACAACCTCGCCGTCACGGACAAGGCGGACAAACTGCATAAGAAGAACATCGAGTCTTTCGGGGTCAATGCCCACAGCCTTCATAGCACCCTTCATTCTTGCAACGTGTCCGTGGTGGTCAGCGCCCCAGACATCAATTGCTTTGTCAAAGCCCCTTTTCTGAAGCTTATTTCTGTGATAAGCAATATCAGCTGCAAAATAGGTCGGATTACCGTTGGCTCTTATCAGCACATCGTCTTTAAGCTCAAGCTTATCTATATATTCCTGAGTTTTGCCCTGACCTCTGAGCATCTCGGTCTGAATATCCTTGTTTTTATACCAGAGTGCGCCATCCTTTTCATAAGTGTGTCCACCCTCTTTAAGGATATCAATAGTTTCCTTTAGCTCGCCGCCGTTGTGAAGTGTCAGCTCACTGAACCACAAATCATAATCGATACGGTATTTTTCCATCGCCTTTTTCATATTGTCAAGGTTTTTCGGAAGAGCAAATTCGACCAGAGCCTTTCTTCTTTCTTCTTCGGTTTTTGAAAGGTAGCTGTCGCCGTAAACTTCCTTGAATTCAGTTGCTCTTTCCACAATATCCTCACCGTGGTAGCTGTCTTCGGGAAGTTCAATATTCACACCGAGAAGCTGCTGATATCTGATATCAAGAGATAAAGCAAATTTATCAATCTGATTACCTGCATCGTTGACATAGAATTCTCTTTTTACATCATAGCCTGCGTAATCAAGAACAGCTGCAAGGCAGTCACCGAGGGCACCGCCTCTTGCATTACCCATATGCATAGGGCCTGTGGGATTTGCAGAAACAAATTCAACATTGACTTTCTTGCCCTTGCCGTAATCAGATCTGCCGTAATTATCTCCTGCTTCTCTGATTTCAAAAAGCACATCTGCGTAATAAATATCAGAAAGAAAGAAATTGATAAAGCCGGGGCCCGCAATTTCAACCTTGTTGAAGTATGTGCCTTCAAGGTCAATATTTTCTACGATGGCTTCCGCAATTTTTCTCGGCGGCAATCTAAAAACTTTTGCGTTGACCATTGCCGCATTGGTTGAATAGTCACCGTTGTTTCTGTCCGCAGGAACTTCAACTGAAAACACATTGCTTTCGCCTTCAATGAGCGCTGCCTTTTCCTGAGCCTTTTTTATTGCAGAAATGACCATCTGCCTGATTTGATTTTGTGCTTTATTAACGGTTTTTGACATTTCTTTATCCTCTCTGTTTTATTGATGTTTTTTCTTTAGTGTTATATTGAATTCGATTTCACCGATAGGGTTCATTTCCTGGTCTGTTGCATATCTGAAAATGAGCGTTCCGCCGTTTTCGTCCATATCTGACTCTACCTTTTTGGTACTGATACCGAGTGAAAAAGCGCCGTAGGGGGTGACGTGATGTGACAGATGTCTCATACCTCTCTCAATTGTTATATGAGAATTGATTGCGCCCTCCCTCGAAACAGAAATGAGACTGCCTTTTTCAACGTGAAGCACCGTTGTGCTTTCCCCTTCTTCGGAGTCATCCTCTTTATAGGTGATTGTATAATCTTCGCTGTTACCTTCAAAAGAAGCGTGAGTTGTCATTTCAAGGATATCCTTTTCGCCCTCAACTTCCTGAACGGTAATAACGGTTATGAGATACTGATTGTCCATTAAATTATCCTTTCGCCCTCAATACGGCTAAACATAAATATACATTATAAATAATAACACAAATATTCAGAAAAATCAATTTATTATTGATATATTTTTTTATCTGTTTGACTTCTTGACACAGCACGGCAAAAAACTATATAATAGCCTTATTCTGTAATCTCAATGTGAGGTGTAATTTTATGTTTTTATGTTATAAAGAGCCCGCCCATATGAGCTATTTCGGCTGGGAAAATGAGGCTTTGCCTTTAGGCAACGGCAAAATCGGTGCAAAGATTTTCGGCGGCAAGGAATGTGAGCTTATTCACTTCAACGAAAAAACACTCTGGTCTGGCGGTCCTGATGCTGAAGGCTTCAGCGGCGGCATCAAAAATGCAGACAAAGGCAAGTCCCTTCGTGAAATTCAGGCACTTCTGAATGAAGGCAATGTTTCTGCCGCAACATCACGAATGAATGAGCTGGAAGGAAATGACATCGGCTTTGGTGCATATCAGAGCTTCGGCAACCTTTATATTCAGTTTGACCAGAAGGATAATTATGAAAACTATGTCCGTGACCTTGACCTTGACACAGCCTCTGCAATGGTTACATACCGCATAGAAAAAAATGTTTATACCCGTCATTATTTTGTCAGCTATCCTGACAATGTTTTTGCGGCAAGACTTGATGTGGAAAGCAAAGACGAGGAAGCTTCGGAAAAGCCTAAAATCAGTTTCGAAGCCTATGTCGTGTCAGAACAGAAAGGTAAAACCGAAGCTGTCGGCGACACAATTTATCTTTCAGGCACAGTCAACGCTAACGAAGGTCTTAACGGTGAAGACGGCAAAGATAAAAACAATATGAAATACGGCTGTGCGGTTAAATTTATACCCACAGGCGGAGAAATCACAGCTCTCGACGACGGAATAATCAGGGTCACAAATGCGGATAATGTTGTTATTATTATGAGCCTTGCGACAGACTATATAAACACATATCCCGTATTTTCCGACGGCAGCGATCCGTTGAAAAAAGCTGAGGAATGTGTAATTAAGGCATCAGGCTATTCCTTCCCCGAGCTTTACAGACGCCATCTTGAAGACTATAAGCCGCTTTTCTCAAGAGTTCAGTTCACACTCGGTGAAGAGGAAATTGCTCTCACCTCAGATTTTATGCTCAAGCGTTTTGAAAAAAAGAAGGAGTATAAAAGAAATCTCATTACCCTTCTTTTCCAATACGGCAGATACCTTCTCATTGCTTCATCAAGAGACGGCTCACTTCCTGCAAACCTTCAGGGTATATGGAACGCAAAAAACAATCCGCCCTGGGCCTGCGATTATCATTTCAACATCAATGTTCAGATGAACTATTGGGCAGCATATGCGGCAAATCTTCCCGAAACAGCACTCCCATACATCGACTTCGTCAATTCACTCAAAAAACCGGGCAGACTTGTGGCATATAATACTCTCGGTATCGGTGACGGAAACTGTGAAAAGGCAACAGGCTGGATGATTCATACTATGGTCAATCCTCTCGGCTTTGTCGGCCCCGGCTGGTGCTGGAAATGGGGCTGGGCGCCTGCCAACGGTGCTTGGGCTACCCAGAATATGTTTGACTATTACCTTTACACTCTCGACATTGAAAAGCTGAAAAATGACATTTATCCCACAATGGAAGAATGTGCGCTTATGTGGACTCAGCTTCTCGTGAAAGACAAAAAAAGCGGCAGGCTCACCGTATCACCCGGTTTTTCACCTGAACACGGCCCGGTTTCGGCAGGCAACACCTATGACCAGAGCATCATCTATAACCTTTATGAAGATGTTATCTGTGCCGCCGATGCACTCATTGAAAACGGATATGAAAGTGCCGTGAATAAAGAGCTTATAGCTACCGTAAAGGAGCAGCTTTGCGAAATTAAACCCGTTCACATCGGCAAGAGGGGACAAATCAAGGAATGGTATGATGAAGACAAGTTCTTTATGCGTGGCTACAAAACAAAAGGTGTGCAAAAAAAGCACCGCCACCTTTCACATCTGCTTACACTTTATCCCTTCCGTCAGATTGATACCGATGGCCCGAAAATGCTCAAAGCAGCCCTCACCTCTCTTGAGGACAGAGGAAAGCACAGCACCGGTTGGGGTCTTGCTGTGAGACTTCTTTCCTATGCAAGGCTCAGGCAGGGCAATGACTGCGATGAAATTATTGAAAACATCATTGCAACCGCAATTCTCAAAAACTTTTTCGGCACTCACCCGCCCTTCCAGATCGACGGCAACTTCGGTCTTGTTGCAGGTATCTGCGAAATGCTTTTGCAAAGCCACAGGGATTATATCCACCTTTTGCCTGCACTTCCCGAAAAATGGAGTGAGGGTGAAATCAAAGGTCTTCTTGCAAGAGGTAACTTTGAAGTCGGTATGAAGTGGACCGTCGGCAAGCTCAAGGAAGGAACAATCAAGTCAAATACAGGCGGCAGATGCTCACTCAAATATGACGGCAAAATTATGCTTGTCTCAGACGAAGACAGCAATGAAATTGAAGTTGAGTTCAATAATGGTGTGACCACATTCCAAACCGAAAAAGGAAAGACTTACAAAATATCATAAGCATAAAAGGACAGGTAATTTTCTTCTGCAAACCTGTCCTTTCTTATATTGCCCTCGCCGGGCAGTCATTACTTTTTTATAAAGAAAAGTAATCAAAAAACTTTCTTATTTGCCGTAATCTTCAAGGCTCTTAAATACATATCCTTCTGCTCTCGCCTTGTCTATAATCTCCGGCAGAGCCTCTGCGTTATCGCGGGAGACGCTGTGAAGAAGAATGATTGCACCGTCGTGAAGCCGTGACATAACCGTTTCAACCGCATAATCCTTGCCTTGAATATTATCTGTGTTCCAGTCATTATAGGCAACAGACCAGAAAACACTCACATAGCCGAGAGATGCCACAAGGTCAAGGGCACTTTCAGTATACTCACCTTTTGGAAAACGGAAATATTTTGCCGAATAACCGAAGTTTTCTCTCAGATAATTTTCAAGCTCTTCAATTTCCTGTGCCATCTGTGTTCGGTCAATTTCAGCAAATGACGGATGAGTTGTGGAATGGTTGCCTACAATATGACCTTCCTTAATCATACGGGAAATCAGCTCAGACTCACTTTTAACATAATCCATTGTGCAGAAAAATGCGGCAGGAACATTTTTCTCTTTCAAAGTATCCAATACGCTTGACGTCAGATTATCGTACTCGTATCCACAGTCGAAAGTCAGATACAAAACCTTCTCTTCACTCACGGTATCAAGAGTTACCGCCGAAAAAGGCTCAAAATCCTTCTGAAACTGCACAACTGTATAGTGTGGCTCACCACCCGCTGCAGGACCGTGGGAATGAGACTTCATTTCCACCGAAAAATTCTGCGTATTTTCCGATGCGGTATAGCTGATTTTTTCAAGCGGAGAATATCCGGTTACAGTGTTCCCTCCGCTTTGACCGAAAATAACCATATTGTTGATGTCAATGGGATAATCTGCAGAGAAGTTATTGTCATCCACAACAGTTGAAGAGTTTATCTGTGGTGAAAGATTTGTGACCGAGGGCGTTTCGGTAGCTGTTGTGTTGCTCTCTGTGTTATTATCACTTGTGAGAATATCAGACATACCCGCACCGTTATCGTTTTTTCCGCAACAGCTGAAAGAAAAAAGCATAACCGAAACGGACAATATAAGGCAAATATATTTTTTCATCATAATCAACTCCTTTATGTAGCAGAACACAGCAGTTTTGCAAAGGCTCAGTTTTTGCTGTGAAACCGAACTGAACCTTTGCAGAATCCTTATCCGTAATATGTCAGCTCTTATTTGAACATATAACGCATATCACCGACAAGACCTTCAAGGCTTTTCATCGCTTTGTTCATACTCTTTTTGGCTGAACGTTTCATACCTGAGCCTGCCATTGCGCCCTTGATATATGCTGTTGCACCGCCGACTGCCATACCGATACCGACGCCTTTCATAACACTTTTCATTGTCATAATCTGTTCCACCCTTTCTTTGTTTTAATTGCACCCTTTTGGGTCAATATTATTTTTTGAAGCATACTTTCTGTTAGACAAGGGAATTTTTCACAAAACTGTATTTATTTTTTCAATATTTAATGATACAATGTAAAAAGTCAATAATGAAAGGGAAACAAAAAATGTCAAAAATAAACATCGTTCTTGTTGAACCTCAGATTCCGCAGAACACAGGCAACATAGCAAGAACCTGCGCCGCAACGGGTGCTTCTCTTCACCTTGTGAAACCGATGGGCTTCACCGTTGACGATAAGAAGCTAAAAAGAGCAGGCCTTGATTACTGGCATCTGCTCGACATTACATATTATGACAATTTAGCTGATTTTTATTTAAAAAACCAAGGCGGAAATTTTTTCTATCTGACAACAAAAGGCACTCACATTTATTCCGATGTGTCCTTCCCCGAAAACTGTTATATCTTCTTCGGCAGAGAAGACGCAGGCTTGCCCGAGGAACTGCTGAAAGAAAACCCTGACACTTCACTTCGTATACCAATGCGTGACGAAGCGAGAAGTCTCAACCTTTCAAACACAGTTGCCCTTGTTACCTATGAAATTCTGCGTCAATGGGGTTTTCCCAACCTTCTGTGTGAGGGCAAACTTACAAAATTCGATTGGTAAGGTGATAGTATGAGCAAAAACTTTACAAAAGAAGAGATTATCAAAAAGCACGAAACCAACATCAAATCCGCTTCAACCGTTATTCTTCTTTCCGGCGTTCTCGGGCTTATTTATGTTGTGCGCTTTTTCTTCAAGGGGGATTTCAATTTTTATTTCAGTCTTTCATTTACTGATATGATTCTGAAAATAGGCAGCGAAAACGGCAATGTGATTGTGCCTTCCGTCATTTCTGTCATTTTTATATTCATCTATCTTTCTCTGTCTGCGCTTTCAGGCAAAAACACAAAGCTTCTTTCAGTGGCTTTAGGTATGTATCTGTTTGATTTCGGCTGCCTTATCGTCTCACTCATTTTTCTTTATGAAAAGCCTCTTGACCCTTCCTGCCTGATTGATGTGATTATGCACCTTTTCATAATACTTTTCCTTGTTGTGGGCATTAAGTCCGAAAAAGCGATGAGAAAAGAAAGCAAAGAAAAGTAATAAATTAAACCTTTTATCAACCACGAACGAACAACGCTGTTGCTACCCTATCCGGTACAACAGCGTTGTTCGTTTCTTATAAATATAAATTCATCAGGGTAAAATCAACATATTCACCGTCAATTTTGAAAAAGCCTTTGAATTGACCAATCTGCTTCAGAAGTTCAAGAAATTCTTCGGCATCTTCAGGCAAAGCCTGTCTTGTTTTTATATCCATTATATATCTTTTCTTCTGCTTGCTTTTATTCAATGCTCATACCTGCATAAGCATTTAATTCCAACCCTGCAGCATTACCGTTCAGATATTCATAGTAGCCCTGTGAGCCGACCATTGCCGCATTGTCACCGCAAAGTGAAAGCTCGGGAAGATATAGTTTCCATTGGTACTTTTTACAAAGCTCGGTAATATCGTTTCTCAAAACGGAATTTGCCGAAACACCGCCTGCAATCACAAGTGTTTTGTGGCCAAGGTCAAGCATTGCTTTTTCGGTATTCTTGCAAAGGCAGTTTGAAACAGCCTTCATAAACGATGCTCCGAGGTCTGCCTTATTGATTTCGGCACCCTTTTGCTCCGCATTGTGAATTGTGTTGATAACGGAAGTTTTAAGTCCCGAAAAGCTGAAATCATAAGGGCAGTTTTCAACCTTGGGTGTGGGGAATTTAAAAGCGGTGCTGTCTCCGTCTTTTGCCATTTTGTCCATATTCAGTCCGCCGGGATAAGGAATTCCCATGGTTCGTGCAGCTTTGTCAAGAGCCTCTCCTGCTGCATCATCTCTTGTTCTGCCGATAATTTTGAAGTCAGTATAATCCTTCACTTCAACCATCATCGTGTTTCCGCCCGAAACAACAAGGCAGAAAAACGGAGGCTTCAAATCCTGATGGGTTATGTAGTTCGCCGCAATGTGAGAGCGAAGGTGATGAACAGGAATAAGGGGAAGATTTTTTCCGTAGGAAAGTCCCTTTGCATAGTTCACGCCCACAAGAAGCGCACCTATAAGTCCCGGTGCATAAGTCACCGCAACGGCATCAATGTCGTCGAGAGTAAGTTCCGCATCAGAAAGTGCCTTATCGACAACACCGGAGATTGCTTCTGCGTGACGTCTTGATGCAATTTCAGGCACAACTCCGCCGTAAATTTTATGTTCGGGCACCTGAGATGCCACAACATTTGACAATACCTTTCTGCCGTTTTCAACAACAGAAGCGGCGGTTTCGTCACAAGAGGATTCAATTGCAAGTATTTTCATTTATATCATTCCTTGATTATTATTTGAAGTATTTTGTCATAATGAGAGCATTTTCCGTCGGGTCAGAATAAAAATTCTTTCTTTCGCCCACTTTTTCAAATCCGCTTTTTTCATAAAGTGCAATGGCAGAAGCGTTGCTCACCCTCACTTCAAGAGTAATGAATGCACAGCCTTCTTTTTTTGCCGCACTTATTCCTTTAGAAACAAGCTTTTCACCGATACCCTGTCTTCTGTGTGCCGGAAGAACTGCAACGTTTGCAATATAACATTCGTCAAGCACAATGTGCATACCCATATAGCCTGCGGTTTCACCGTTATTTTTGAAAACGAAAAATCTTGCACCTTCGTTTGTAAGCTCCTGTCTGATACCGTCTTCACTCCACGGCTTTGAAAAACAGGCTTTTTCAATTTCCGCAACAGCTTTCACATCCGATTCTGTCATAAGCTCAATTTTTTCGGCACAGAACCTGCCGATGAATGAATCAAGCTCTGTGTTTATTTTATCAGCACAGATACGGTATGTTTCCTCATCACCGCCGTATGGGTCGGGGATATTGCCGAGAACATACAGCTTTTCCTCAGGAATAAAGGGCAAAAGCGCACCATTATGGCTTTCGGTCATACAAACAAAAAGGTCATATTCACTGAGCATATATTCGCTAAGTCTTCTCGCCCTGTGAGAGGATATATCCGCACCGAAAAGAGTTGCGGCTTTAACCGCATTTTCTGACGGTGCATCACCGGTGAAAGCTGCAAGACCTGCACTTTCGGCGGTAATATTCAGTTTTTCTTTTTCAGCCTTCACCTTCATAATTCCCTCAGCCATAGGACTGCGACAGGTGTTGCCTGTGCAAACAAAAAGAATTTTCATAACGATTTCACTTTACCCGAATTTTAGTTTTACTTATATATAGTAAATGTTTTCGCAAAAAAAGTAAATATTTTTTTTGATTTTGTTTGCATTTGATTTCCAAATATATAAACAAAATTCATTTTTATTCTATATTAGAAATATGAATAATTTGTTGTGCTATATAATAAGTGTATCTGTAAAGGAGGTAAAAACTATGAAAAAGATTTTAGCAGTATTGCTCTCAGTACTTTGCATTTTCTCCATGCTCTCCGTTTCAGCTTTTGCAATTGGTGACATCTTTGAAGGTGTTATTGGTGATTATGTCGGAATTACTGAAGAGGATGACGGCATTGATGCTCAGATGATGTACGGTATCCACTATAAAATGGATACCATCACAAACGTCAGCATTATGTATATGCCGAACCCCACTATCACCTTCAAACAGCCCGTAACAGCAAAGGTTACAACTGACACACCGCTTTCAGTTGATTATCAGTTTGTTTGCTGGAAACACGGTGAGACAGGTGAACTTTATTATCCCGGTGACCCGATTGAAGTCACAGGTGCAGTTACACTTTATGCAGTTTGGGAAGAAAAGAGTGATAGCGAATCAAGAGTTATCAGAGTTATCACAACAGCCCTTGAAACTCTCAAGCGTCTTATTCAGCAGTTCCTCGGCATTATTGAAGATGTTGAAGACTTTGAAAGTGAATACTACGCAACAACCACAGCAGTATTTATTGATTGATTAAAAAGGTTAAAAGGGGCTGTTGCACGAAAGTGTGACAGCCCGTTTTCATAACACGCCGCAATG
>CAYUVR010000017.1:0-40312 GCA_964448225.1 uncultured Faecalibacterium sp.
GATAATAGAAATCATTTTTAATTTCCTCCTTTTATTTAATATCGCCCGGTAAAATTCCCCTTGCGATTTTAATTACGCTTTTATTATATCACTTATTTAATCTTTGTTCAAGTGTTTCTTTCTCTTTTTCGTATCCCGGTTTGCCCAAAAGTGCAAACATATTCTTTTTGTAGCTTTCAACACCGGGCTGATCAAAGGGATTGATGCCTAAAACATAACCTGAAACAGCACAAGCCTTTTCAAAGAAATAGATAAGATAACCGAGTGACTTTTCGCTCATATCTTCGTTTTCAATGATAATATTGGGTACACCGCCGTCATTATGTGCAAGAACTGTACCCTGAAAAGCCTTTTCGTTGACGAAGGTCATTGTCTCACCCTTGAGGAAATTGAGTCCGTCAACATTTTCGGGATCTTCACCGATAACAAATTCAACTTTAGGCTTTTTGAAGGTGACAACTGTTTCGAATATTATTCTTTCACCCTCCTGGATATACTGACCGAGGGAGTGAAGGTCGGTTGAGAAAATTGCCGATGTGGGGAAAAGTCCTTTGTTTTCCTTGCCTTCGCTTTCACCGAAAAGCTGTTTGAGCCATTCATTCATCATTGTGAAGCAGGGCTCATAGCTTATAAACATCTCAGTTGCCTTGCCCTTGTTGTAAAGAGCATTTCTGACAGCGACATATTTGTAGCAGTCATTTTCTTCAATTGAAACAGGCATAAGCTTTTCTCTTGCTTCGGCAGCGCCTGCCATAAGAGCGTCAATATCAATACCTGCTGCGGCAATGGGAAGAAGACCTACTGCTGTGAGAACAGAATATCTGCCGCCGACATCGTCGGGAACAACAAAGGTTTCATAGCCTTCTCTGTCTGCAAGGGCTTTGAGAGTACCCTTGGACTTATCTGTTGTGACAAAGATTCTTTCTGCTGCGCCTTCCTTGCCGTACTTCTTCTGAAGAAGATCTCTGAAAATTCTGAAAGCAATTGCAGGCTCTGTTGTTGTGCCTGACTTGGAAATTACATTAACTGCAAAATCCTTGCCTTCAATGATGTGGAGAATTTCTGCAAGAGAAGAAGAAGAAATGCTGTTGCCCGTGAAATAAAGCTTTGCACAATCTTCTGCCATAGCATTATAGTACTGACCTTTGATGAACTCAACAACAGCTCTTGCGCCGAGGTATGAGCCGCCGATACCGATAACAATAAGAATTTCGCTGTTCTTCTTGATTTTTTCGGCTGCCTTTTTTATTCTTTCGAACTCTTCTTTATCGTAATCGACAGGCAGGTCAACCCAACCTGTGAAGTCACTGCCTGCACCTGTTTTTTCGTGAAGAGCCTTGTGTGCATTTGTGATTTTATCCTGATATGACAGGATTTCTTCGTCTGTTACAAATGGCGTAACATACTTTTTTGTTAACTTTGCTGACATTCCTTGGGACTCCTAAATGGTATTACTGTTATTTTAGTGTATTTTAATACAAAAACGACGTTTTGTCAACTATAAACTTGTTTACTTTTTGTCAAAGCTTTAAAAAATCTTGCCACAATATCACCGAAAGTTATTCTGCGCACCGACTTTTCTGCAACAAGAGAATATTCTTCAATAATTTCAGAGCCGATTTTGAGTTTAACTTTGCCCAACACCTGATTTTCTTCAACAGGTGCTTCAACATCTGTCGCAAGTTCAACTTCGGTTTCGATGCTGCCCTTTCTGCCCGATTCAATTGTGATTGGAGAAATTCCCGTTACCACAGGCTTCACAACAGTTTCAATCCCTCTTAAAACCGTTACATCAGAAAAAAACTCAGGGTCAATCTCCGGAGTGTAACTTTCATAGTTTGCAAATCCCCAGTTGAGAAGAGCCTTTGCACTTTCAAAACGGTCTGTGCTGTTAGCCGCACCCATCACAACTGCTACAAGGTGAAGACCGTCACGTTGTGCAGAAGCGGAAAGGCAATACCCTGCTTTTGAAGTAGTGCCTGTTTTAAGTCCCGTAGTGCCGTTATAAAAACGCACAAGACGGTTTGTGTTCACAAGCTGGGTTTCACCGTCACGAAGAGAATCCATCCACACAGTTGTATAGTTCTGTATTAACTCGTGCTTTAAAAGTTCCCTTGACATAATTGCGATATCATAAGCTGTTGTGAGATGAGTGGTCGTGTCATCATCAAGGCCTGAGCAGTTATCGAAATGTGTATTTTTCATTCCCAGCTCAGCAGCCCTTTCATTCATCATTTTCACAAAACCCTCTTCACTTCCTGCAAGGTGCTCGCCAAGCGCCGTGCAGGCATCGTTTGCACTTGCAATTGCCGTCGCTTTGAGAAGTTCGTCAACCGTCATTTGCTCGCCTTCCTTGAGCCATATCTGACTTCCGCCCTTACTTGCCGCCGTAGGACTTGCGGTTACGGTTTCATCGAGTGTCATTTTGCCGCTGTCAAGTGCTTCCATAAATAAAAGAAGAGGCATAATCTTTGTCACCGATGCAGGATAGAGCTGTTCGTTTTCATTGACGGCATAAAGCACATTTCCGCTTGCAACATCCATCAGCACGGCTGATTTTGCATTGACTTCAATCTCCTCATCCTCGGCAAAAGCAAAAAAGCTTACCGAAGAAATAAACATAAGAAGCGTAAGAATAAATGATATTGCTTTTTTCATTTGCATCACCTCTAAGTGATACTTATGATTAAAATCAGGAAAATAAAACAAGGACTTGCAAAGAACTTAGCTTTCGTTTATAATTGAATGCAGATTAAACTATATCAGGATTGGTTAAGATGAAAGTTAAATTTTACACATTGGGCTGCAAAGTCAATCAATATGAAAGTCAGGCAATGGCTGAACAATTGACAAAAAGAGGATATGAAATTGTAAACGGCAAAGAAAAAGCGGATGTTTTTATTGTCAATTCCTGCACCGTTACTGCTGAATCTGACCGAAAAACACGTCAGGCTGTGCGTCGTTTCAAGCGCAACAACCCTGACAGCGTGGTCGTTCTCACCGGCTGTGTTCCTCAGGCTTATCCCGAAAAGGCAAAGGAGCTTACTGAAGCGGATATCGTCATCGGCAACAAAAACAATCAGGTGCTTTTTGATGTGCTTGAAGAGCATTTCAAAAAAGGTTGCCGTATTTTTGAAGTCAGCGAACACAAAAAGGGGGACCTTTTCTGCGGCGACACCATCACCTCCTTTGAAGAAAGAACAAGGGCTTATGTCAAAATTCAGGACGGTTGCAACCGTTTTTGCTCATATTGCGTTATCCCCTATTCAAGGGGCAGAGTACGTTCAAAGCCCATTGATGAAATCAAAGAGGAAATCACCGTTCTTGCTCAAAAGGGATATAAAGAAGTGGTGCTTGTGGGCATCAACCTTTCCTCATACGGTTCCGAAATCGGCAGAACCTTCCCCGAAGCAGTGAAAACCGCCAACGATGTGGACGGTATTTTGCGAGTACGACTCGGCTCACTTGAGCCCGACCATCTGACTGACGAGGTTATTGAAAAGCTTTCAGAATGTGAAAAGCTTTGTCCTCAGTTTCACATTTCACTTCAAAGCGGCTGCGATAAGACTTTGAAAAGTATGAACAGACATTACACCGCTGAAGAATACAGACACCTCGCAAACAAGCTCAGAGAAAGCTTCACGGACTGTACCCTTACAACAGATATTATGGTCGGTTTTGCAGGAGAAAATGACGGGGACTTTGAAGAAAGTCTCAACTTTATGGAAGAAATCGGCTTTGAAAAGGTACATGTTTTCCCATACTCCGTCAGAAAAGGCACAAGAGCAGAAAAGCTCCCCAATCACCTTGACAAAAAGGTGAAAGAGGAGCGTGCAAAAATTATGGCGGAAAAAGCGGAAGAAATCCGCCGTGGATTTTTCCGTCAGCAAATCGGCAAGACCTGTTCCGTGCTTTTTGAAAGCCAAACAGAAGACGGATATCTTTCGGGACACACGACAAATTATATTCCCGTGAAAGCGAAGCTTCCGATTGAAGCGCAGGGTGAAATAATTGATGTTGTTATCACCGAGGTTGGTGAGGGTGACTTCTGCGTGGGAATTCGCAAATGAGCATAACATTACACAGCACTTTTCGGGTGAAAGGTGCTGTGTTTTTTCTATGTCTTATTCCCTGCTGTTTGCAGAAAATACATCTGCAACCTCGCTGATGGTGATGTATGCACTCGGGTCAATTTCGTGCACCAGTTCTTTGAGTTTAACCACCTGAAAACGGTTGATTACAAAATAAATAATGGTCTTTTTCTTTTTTGAATATCCGCCCATTGCCTCTGTTCTTGTAACACCTGTTTCAAAGGTTTCGGAAAGAACTTTGCAGATTTTGTCCGGCTTGACTGTTACAATCATAGCACACTTTGAACGATCTATACCTTCAACAATAAAGTCAACCGTTTTGAGAGCTGCGGCATATGCTACAATTGAATAAAGCGGCAAACTCCAGCTCTTGGTTACAATTCCGCAGATAATGTAAAGAAGTACATTATAAATCATAACGAATGTACCGACGGAAATGCCGAGCTTTTTGGAAAAAATTACTGCCATAACTTCAATTCCGTCCATAGCACCGCCGAAACGGATTGCCAGACCGCTGCCCACACCGGATATTATACCGCCGAAAATGGCACAAAGAAGCAAATCTTTGCCTGCAATCGGTGACTGTGAGCCCACATCAATCGGCAAAATGTCGGTTATGAGAAAGGCACAAAGCGAGTATACTGCGACAGTAAAAATTGAATAAACGGTGAAAAGAAGTCCCTGCTTTTTAAGTCCGTAAATAAACAAAGGAATATTAAGCACCAAAAGGAACACGGAAAGCCCAAGATATTCCGGAGTCACCTGCGAAAGCAGCATTGATGTGCCGGAAATTCCGCTGTCATAAAGGCTGACGGGCATCAGGAAAAAGGTTGCCGCAAAGGCATTGATTGCACCTGCCACAAGAAGCATCAAGACATTGAAGGGTTTAATTTTTTTGAGGTCATTTATTATTTTTTCTTTCATAATGTTGCCTCCTTTCTGTATTTTACCATAGCTTGTATTTTATCGGACTAACCTTAAAGCTTACTTAACAATTATCATAGAATTTTTTTGTTCGAGCCCGCTTGGTCTCACTTTTTCACTCATAAGCGCAAATTTGTCCGCTGCAGCACATTGCAAAGCATATACCTCTTTGCCAAAGCTGTCCAGATCAGCCATATCGCTGTGCTTTGTGACGATTGGGACAGATGATTTTCTTTTAGCATCAGATAAAAGAGACAGTCCCCTTTTATTTACGGCGAGAATTCTTATATAAGGCGGAGTCCGCTTTGAAAAAACCTTCGGGATTTTCAGATACAAATTCAGCACCTCACGTCGCACTCTTGCGTGGGTGTAATTTTTGCTTTTTGCAAAAGAGTAAAGTTCTTCGAGACTTTTTGCATTTTTTACGCTTTCATATATGCGTGATACAAGTCCGCTGTCATCGGTAACATAAAGTGAATAGTCTTCCTTTTTCATCTCTCTCAAAGAAGACAGAATTGCTCTTTCGGCATATTCCGGTTTATGCAATGTACCGGCCAAAATATTTTTTGAAAGCATATCAGCTGTTGATTGCGGAACAAAGAGAGAAACATCTTCATTTCTGAGCATCGTGCGGATTTTGCTTGCAGAAGCAAAAATTCCTTCAACCGCATCACTGTCGTGCTCCGTACCCGCCCGCTTTATCGGGAGTATATGACATTCGGGTGAATATTTTTCGAGCTGTTTTATATATTCGGCGGCAAGGGTACTGTTCGGCGAAGAGATTATCTTTTTCGCTTCATCACCGAAAACTTCGCCCAGCGCTTGAGAAAGAGCCGAAGGATAATTGAAGCCGTCTGTCATATACTTTTTCAGAAGTAAGCTGACTTTTTCGTTTTCGGAAGCTTTGGCACAAAGGCGCAAAAGCTCTTCATTTTCCGTTTCACTGCCGAAAGACAGCATATCGATACCGAAACAAGACAAAAGGCTGATACTCCCCCTTGCAAAGCTTTCTGCAGAGCCCATAGCCCAGGGTACCGGAAGGTCAAGCACAACATCAGCACCGTTATGCAAGGCAATTTCTGCCCGTTGCCATTTGTCAATGCAGGCACACTCCCCACGCTGAACGAAATTCCCGCTCATAACACAGACGATGGAATCCGCTGCTGCGGCTTTTGTTTTCTCAATATGATATATATGTCCGTTGTGCATCGGATTATATTCGCATACTATTCCGCCGACCATGGGGCACACCTGCCTTTTTTGATTTCTGTAACTATCATTATAAGAGTTTACGGTATATTGTCAAGGCTGACGGCAATGCCGCCCCACTTGACTAATATTTTTCCTGATAGTATAATTGTAAACTGAAATATTAACGAAACGGTGAAGAATATGAAAATTATTGATACGGCAATTCCCGAAGTAAAAATTGTTGAGCCGCAGGTTTTCGGCGACAGCAGAGGTTGGTTTTATGAATGCTACAGCTTCGAGAAGCTGAAAAAACTTGGGATTGATACGGTTTTTGTTCAGGATAACCGTTCTTATTCGCAAATGAAAGGCACACTCAGAGGCATACATTTTCAGAAAAGCCCTATGAGTCAGACAAAAATGATTTGCTGCACAAAAGGAAAAATCCTGGATGTTGCAGTTGACCTCAGAAAAAACTCACCCACTTATCTCAAATGGGTAAGCGCAGAGCTTAGCGAAGATAACAAGCATTATCTTTATATACCCAAGGGTTTCGGTCACGGCTTTGTCACTCTCACAAATGATGTTGAGGTGCTTTATAAGGTTGATGAGTATTACAGTCCCGAGCATGACCGCAGTATCCGCTTTGATGATAAGCAGATAGATGTTGACTGGGGCGTGGAAAAACCCATCCTTTCACAAAAGGATTTGAATGCGCCCTTGCTTTGTGACAGCGATGTTGATTTTTGAGGTGAAAAAATGTATATAGTTTCAGGTGCAAAGGGTCAGCTTGGGTCTGATGTGTGTGCTGTTTTAAAAGAAAGAAATATTCCGCACATAGGTGTTGATGTTGATGTGCTTGACATCACCGACAAAAAAGCGGTTGAAAGCTTTTTCAATGAAAATGAAGTATCCTGTTTCATTCATTGTGCAGCCTATACTGCCGTTGACAAAGCAGAAAGTGAAAAAGAACTTTGTATGGCGGTGAATTTCAGAGGTACGGAAAACATTGCAACCGAATGTGGCAGATACGGTGCAAAAATGCTTTATGTTTCCACCGACTATGTTTTCGGCGGCAAGGGCAATTTGCCTTTTGAAACAGATGATGAAAAAGCTCCTCTGAACGTTTACGGAGAAAGCAAGTTCCTCGGTGAAAAAGCGGTGGAAAAATATTGCGACAAGCATTTCATCGTGAGAACCTCGTGGGTCTTCGGTGAAAGAAACACGAACTTCATTGCAACAATGCTGAGACTTTCCGAAACAAGAAATGAAATCAATGTCGTCTGTGACCAGATAGGCTCACCCACCTATGCAAAACACCTTGCAAGACTTCTTTGCGACATTGCAGAAAGTGAAAAATACGGGACTTACCACGGCACGAATGAAGGCTTCTGCGCCTGGAGTGACCTTGCAAAGAAAGCCTTTGAACTGACGAATAAAAACGTGAAAGTCAATCCCATTACAACAGAAGAATATCCAACACCGGCCAGAAGGCCGAAAAATTCAAGGCTCTCAAAAGGTGGTCTTGATGAAGCCGGATTTGAAAGGCTGCCGAAGTGGGAGTATGCGGTAAAGGAGTATCTCATAAATTCAGGAATGAGTAATAAATAACATATCATTCAACCAAAAGAAAAAGCCACCGAGTAAAAACTCAGTGGCTTAATTTTACATCTGATTAGCCTTCGCTGATAGCTTCAACGGGGCAACCGTCTGCACATGCACCGCAATCGATGCAAGTATCAGCGTCGATATTAAACTTGCCGTCGCCTTCAGCGATAGCACCAACGGGACAACCGTCTGCACATGCACCGCAGGAGATGCAATCGTCGTTAATTACGTATGCCATTGTTGTGACCTCCCTTTTTGTTTTGGTGATTACATTTTAACATATAAAATAAAAATATCAATACCTTTTTCGAGTTTTTATCAAAAAATTTTTATTTTGTCGTTAGCTGTACGGTGTTAAAGCTGTTTCTGAATTTGTGTTTTTCATTTCAATCCGCAACAGCTCGACACATTTTATATTGTTGTCGATTTTACGATTGACACAACTTCTTCGTTATGCTAAAATTGACTATATATGTCACTACACTCAATGACAAAGGGAGACAAAAAAATGAAAGAATACCGTTGGATGAAAATTGACACTGCTTCAATTATGTTCACTTGCCTCAGCACAAAAAAATGGGGCAGAACCTTTCGTATGGCAGTTGTTTTTAAAGACGAGGAAGTAAATCCCGAGCTTCTTAAAAGAGCCGTTTACGATTTAAAGCAAAGATATCCCTACGCCTATACTCAATTAAAAAAAGGTTTTTTCTGGAATTATCAGGAAGCTGCTGACGCTCTGCCCGAAATTCGTGAGGAATACACAAGACCTCTTCTTCCCATAACCTACAATAACAACGGCAGACCCGACTTCAGAATTGTTTATTACAAGCGAAGATTAGGAATTGAATCCGCACACCATATCGGTGACGGAAAAGGTGTGTCTACATATTTCAACGCACTTCTTGAAAGATATGTTGAGCTTTGTGACAACCCTGAAAGCGAGTATGTTTTTGAAGCTCCTTCACAAGAAGAAGCGGAAAATGCTTTTGTTCGTTATTGTCAGAAAAACGGCGAAAAGGCAACCGAAGAAGAAACAGAAGCCTTCAGTATCCCCGGTGAAATCGAACCGGGATTTCTGCAACTCATTTTTGCACTTGCTTCTTCCGATGAAATTTATCATATGGCCAAAGCAAAAGGTCTTACTATAACCGAATACATTGCCGCTGCACTTATCCTCGGCTCTGTAAGAAGTTCTGACAAGCCGATTGACAGGGTTATTTCAATCGCAATCCCCGTCAATCTCAGACGCTTTTTCCCCACTTCAACGTTAAGGAACTTCACAATTCAGTCTCAGATCGACTTTGACCCGAAGGGCAAGACAGACTGGGCATTTGATGAAATTTGTGACAGCATAAGAGGTCAGCTTAAGTCGCGTCTTGTAGCTGAAGAACTGCAGAAGACACTCAACAGATTCGGCTCACTTGCAGCAAATCCCGTAATTAAGCTTGTACCCAATTTCATCAAGCTTCCCGTTCTGCGTCTGAAACAGAAAAGCAGTCACAGCAGTTCAACAACCATTCTCACAAACATCGGTGAAGCGGCGCTCAGCGACAAGCTTAAAACAAGAGTTGAGCGTGTTGACGGCATCAACGGTGACACAAGCGGCTACGGCCTTCTGAGTACCTGCTCAGTTTACAGCGGCGTTGGTTTTATCAGCCTTTGTTTTTCAATTTGCAGTCATGACACAAGATGGGTTAAAGAATGTATCAGAGCCCTTGCCGGACAAGGTCTTAACATAAGAGTTGAAAGCACTCACGGCAACGGCGAAACCGAAGAAGAATGCACCGGTGGCAGCAAAAGATGCAAAGAATGTGATGTCGACCTTTCAGAAACATATTCAAAGTGTCCTGTTTGCGGTGCCGAAGCTACAGACGAAGAAGTCAGACTCAAGGGTCTCAAAAACGCTCCCTATCCGCACAACTCACCGGTTAAGCCGGAAGAAAAAGCAGAAAAAACCAGCTCAGGATTTTCTGCAGAAAAGATTAAAGCTTTTTTTAATACCTGATAATGAAAAGGGGCTGTAAAAAACTTTCGTTTTTTTACAGCTCCTTCCTTTTTAAAGCTTTTTTGTTTTTGCGGCAGAATATTTTTTTATAGTGTTACTTTTTAAAGTGCCTTTGCAATAACATATTCCGTATTTGCAGGAATTTATGGTATTCTTTGTAATTTTTGGTTTCGTTTTTGCCGCAGAGAGATAAATTGCATTTCCTGCACATTTTCTTATATCATTACCTTTGATTTCGGAAATTTCGCAGGATTTACTTGTGATGTAAATACCGTGTCTGCATTTCGCCTTAAGGTCTTTGCTCTTTTTATTTTCTTTCTTATTGATTATGTTATAGTTAATTTTGCTGACAGTTGCGCTGTCGCTGATTCTTATAGCATCAAGCTTTGAAGAGGTAAGGTCAATAATATTTTTGGAAATTGAAGTTGCAGAAGCTTTTTTGTTGAGTACAATTGCCCGGTCTTCGCTGTCACAGATATAATTCCCGCTGATTGAAGAACACTTTGCTGAACCTGTAAGATATATTCCGACAGATTCAGAGGAATATATACTGTTCGATTTTATTCCGCTTGCCTCAGCATCTCTCACTGCAATGGCATAACCTCCACAGGAATAAATCTTGTTGGAAGAAACAGAAGCCTTCTTGCATCCGGTATAGATATAAATTGCATTTTCTTTATTGTTCTTCATAGTGTTTTTGGAAACACTTAGCTTTGAAACATTTGTAAACTTCATACCGAAGGACTTTGTGTTGCTGATTTTGTTTGATGTGATAATAAGATACTTACAATCCTCGGCAACAATGCCCGAATCAAGATTAGTCTCGCTCTTTTTCTTATCATATATCGTGTTACCGGAAATATATATTTTTGAGCTTGACATTATTTTTATGCCGTGGTTAATTATTGAGGTTTTGTTTTTGTTGGTGAAAACTACTTTATTGTTGCTTATTCTGAAATTTGACTCATCGCCGTATTCATCACCGAAAGCTCCTCTTATATATATTGCATATGTATTTTCCTGACTTACGGCAGAGGAAATTGTGTTACCCTCAATCACAACACCCGATATGCGGAAATCACCTGAAAATGTATTTCCGTTTTTATCTGTGTAATCCTTGAGCTTTTCACCGTAAACATTTATTCCGTAAGCAACATGGTCATAGCCCTTGCTTTTGATGGAAATGGAATTGTTTTTTATTGTCAAGTTCAGGTCGGGTGTTATCTCAGCATCTTCTTCCAAAGGTGCATAAAAGTTTTTGGATTTTGTCTGAACAACCGTTGCACAGTTTATGCCGCTCCCGCAGGAAGATATCTTGTTACCGGAAATCTCGCTGTTTGTGTAATTGAGAGCAGATATCGCATAGCCCGTGATATTCTTAAATGTGTTGTTTTGAATTTTGATTGAATCAAAATAATAGCCTGCAATTCCCGAATGAGTACCAACCCCTCTTGGCACATTGCTGAAAGTACAGCCCGAGATAATAACATCCTTTGTTCTTGTACCGTCCTGAGCAGGATATTCAAAGTGATTGCTTTCAAGAATATCAATCTGTACCGCTTCACAGTTGTACTTTTCTTTTTTCTCTGTAATAACCTGATTCAGAAACTTGCAATTTTTAATTCTCACCTTTTTGCAGGCGGCAAAAGCAAGCACATGCTGAACATCGGTTGTATTCTGCATTGTGATGTCACTTATTGTAACATTATAAGCATGAGCGAAACGAACAACCCCCGATGTTCCCACATTGTTCGCATCAATTGTACCGTTTTTTATGGTAATGTTCTTATAACCGTTATATCCGTAAACCACATCCGATTGTCGTCCGAATCTTATCACAGCAGCGCAATTGCCTGCCCTGTAAATAACCGATTGTGACATATCAAGCACTGTGTTGCTGTATACATTCAGACTTGAATAAACACTGTAACTGCCCTGTGGCAACTTGAGAGTATGTATATTATCTGCACTTGCATTCGCTTTTATATAATTAAGAGCCTTCTGAATAATATCTCTTGAGTCTGTCTCAACATTGTTTGTAACGATATCGTAAGTCTGAACAATGTCGCCCTGATTGTTCAAAACCTCGATTTCGCCCGTAACATCTCCTGCACAGACACAAAATGCCAAAGCAAAAAACAAAGCAGTAATACTTATGAGAGAAAGCAACGTTTTTTTCATTTTTTGCACTTCCTTTTCCAGCTTGAGCTTTTTCAACACAAAAGCTTATATTTTTTATTATAACAACAGCATTTGTTGTTGTCAATTTCAATTTATTCCAAAGCATATAATAAATATTTCTTGCCATTTATACTTGTAATTTTTTTTCTTTTATTATATAATAATATGGATTATGTAAGTAAAGGGGACAATCAAGGTGTTTGAAGAATTGAAAGTTACCGACTCATTCAGAAATTCCATCACCTGTGCTTTGTCGACAGGAACCCTTTCTCATGCGTTAATTCTTGAAGGAGCAAATGATGAGGTGCGCTTTTCTGCCGCAAAGGAAATTGCCAAAGTTCTTCTTTGCAGAAGCAGCAATGAGCAGCCTTGCGGCACTTGCTCTTGTTGCATCAAGTGTGAAAAAAATATTCACCCTGATTTGCATATTCTTGAAAAAGAACCGGACAGCACAATGATCAAGGTTGATGAGGTGCGAAACATCAAATCTTTGGCGCAGGTTTTGCCAAATGAAGGCAGTAAAAGTGTTTTTATTATCCGTGAAGCCCAGTTTATGAATGTTCAGTCGCAGAATGCGCTGCTCAAAATTCTTGAAGAACCGTCAAAGTATATATGTTTCATTCTCACCTGCCCTTCCAAATCCTCTTTTCTTGAAACCATAACATCAAGAAGTACTGCATATTCTCTCGGAAACGAAAAGGCTGACAGCACAAAAGACGAAAAAACACTTGAGGGAGAAAACATTGCCAACGAGCTTTTATCCGTTTTTATATCTTCAAGTGAATTTTACTTTCTTCAGAAAACCGCAGTTTTTCAAAAGGATAAGCCTCTTTTCAAAGCGACGCTTTCAGCAATGATACCGATTATAAGAGATGCGCTTATTCTGCAAAGCGGAGGAGAAGAGCTCATATCCACCTGCCCGGATACGGCAAAAAGAATTTCATCGGCTTTGACACAGAAAAAGGTTATGGAGCTTCTGGCTGAAATTCAGGAGCTTTATGGCTCGGTGAATGCAAGTGCAAACCACAACCTTTCAATCACAAGGCTTTCAGCAATACTGTACGATATTAAATCACATTGATAAATTAAACTATTTCTCCCGGAAAGGATGATATAAATGGCAGAAGTTATTTCAGTCAGATTCAAGGACGTTGGAAAAAATTATCACTTTGACCCTCAGGGCAATGCCTACCGTAAAGGTGATAAGGTTATTGTTGAGACAGCAAGAGGTATTGAATGTGGCGATGTCACAATCGCCAACAGAGAAATTCCAGACGAAGAAATTATGGCTCCGCTTAAGCCTGTTCTGAGACTTGCCAATGAACAAGACCTTAAAACTGTTCAGGAAAACAAGGGAAAAGAAAAAGAAGCTTTTGACATTTGCCTGAAAAAAATTGAGTTTCATAAACTTCAGATGAAACTCGTTGATGTTGAATACACCTTTGACAGGAACAAAATCCTTTTCTATTTCACAGCAGACGGCAGAGTGGATTTCCGTGAACTTGTTAAAGACCTCGCCGCTGTTTTCCGCACCAGAATTGAGCTTCGTCAGATTGGTGTCAGAGACGAAAGCAAGAAGGTGGGCGGACTTGGCATATGCGGGAGGCCCTTCTGCTGCAACACCTTCCTTGGTGACTTCCAGCCTGTTTCAATCAAGATGGCAAAGGAACAGAGTCTTTCTCTTTCCCCTGTTAAAATCAGCGGTACTTGCGGCAGACTTATGTGCTGCCTGAAATATGAACAGGAGGCTTATGAGCATCTTCTCAGAGTAACTCCAAAAAACGGTGCGATTGTTGAAACCGAAGAAGGTAAAGGCACGGTTATTGATTTTAACCTTCTTACAGGTATGCTCAAGGTTTCACTTGAAAAGAAACCCGATGCTGCACCTGTTCTTGTCAACAGAAAAAAGGTCAAGGTTATCAAGGATTCTCAAATCAAGGTTGACAAAAAAGAGCTTGAAGCTCTTAAAGGTATTGAATAAACAGAAAACGGACGGATATTTGAAATATCCGTCCTGTTATTTTCTTTAGAAACAATGCACAAGATTCACTTAATTGTAGTTTTGGCTTCACCCTTTGCGCCGAAGGTGAAATCAATTGCCGTGCTAAGGCCGTGTCGCATAAGATAGCTGATTAACCCTGCAAGTTCTTCCGCCGGTCTTCTATGCTCCTGTTTCAGCCAGGTCCACAGCACGCTTGTCATACCGGCTGCAACAAACTCAGCAATATAGGCACCCAGTTCACCAAGGTTGTCTCTGTTGATAAAACGTGATGTAATTCTGTTATAGGTTTCGCCCAGGCTGATGTTGCCGTTGTCACTGAGCAGAATAATGAACTTATCACGGTTAGATTCAATATATTTAAGAATTCGGGTTATAAGAAGCGTAATGGTGAATTTTTCGCCCATACATCCGAGGTATATGTCGAATATATCTTTTGATATGTCCTCTATTATATCGTCGTAAAGGTCATACTGCGTGTCATAATGGCGATAAAAAGTGCTGCGGTTAATGTCTGCACCTTCGCAGATTTCCTTGATGCTGATTGCATGGATCGACTTATGATTCATAAGCTCAATAAGACTGTCCTTGAGAAGCATTTTTGTCATTTTCACTCTGCGGCCGTCCGGTTTGTTTTCCATACACCCAACTCCTTATTTCATATTTTACCACATTATACACTATTTTCTCCAAAAATGCAACATCGTGTATAAATAATACCGTTATACTTTGAAGCAACCTACGCTTTATGTTTCCGTCACTAATAAAAAGATTTTTATTTTTTATCTGTTCAAAAACCTCATAGTGTGGTACAATGTCTTTGTAAATACCTTTGGGATATTGTGCAAATATAAAAAAGGAGAAATTGATATGAACAACTCAGGCTTTACCAAGCGAAAAAGACTTGGCTACTGTGTGGGCATTTCCACCGAATCCATACTTTACAATATGTTTTATACATATTATCTTTTCTTTCTGACTGACATCGTACACCTTGAACCTGCCCTTGCAGGTACAGTTAATCTGATTTCCGTTGCCTGGGATGCTATCACTGACCCGATTGTCGGAAGATATGCAGATAAAGACGGTGTTGACAAAAGAAAGCTTATGCTTAAGGCGGCAATTCCTGTCGGCATAACCTTCATCGGTGCTTTCTTACCCATTGGCGATGCAAACAAATGGGTCAAATTCATTTTCTATGTTGCAATGACTATGATTTTCTGGCTCGCTTACACGGTATACACTATTCCCTATTATGCTGTTGTGGCTGAAATCACCGAAGACTATGATGAAAGAACTGCAATCAGAGGTCAGAGTTCACTTTTCAACACTGTTTGTATATTCATCGGCAATGCAGTTCCGTCAGTTCTTCCGCCTCTTCTCGGAGGAATTCTCGCTTCTCTTGCTTTCGGTTGGACACTTACAGCCGCATTCCTCGGCATCATTGCCATCATCACCGGCCTTGTTGCAGGTGTGAGCCTCAGAGGTGTCACGCTCAAAAAAGCAGAAACAACACCAAGCGGTGCGAAAGCAAGCTTCAAGGAATATATTGAAATATTCAAAATCAGACCCTTCAGATGGTTTGTTATGTTTGTTTTCTTCTTTCTTGTTGCAACCTCAATGATTCAAACCAACTTTGCATATCTTGTTCAGGGTAAACTCGGTATGAGTGAGGACGATATGGTAATCGTTATTGTAACCCTTGTTGCTGCAATGGCAATTGTTATTCCCGTTGTCACCAAAGTTGCAGAAAAAACAGACAGAAGACTCACCAGTATTATTTTCACGGCAATTGCAATGGCAGCTCTTGTTATTATCAAAATTATCGGCATCAACAACATCGGTATGCTCATCGCTTCCGTGTTTGCCTGTGCGATAGCTCTAGGCTGTTTCTGGACCGTATTCTATTCAATGGCATACGATTTGGTTGAGGTTGACGAATATGTCAACGGCAAACGCCGAGAAAGTATGATAACCGCATTCCCTCAATTTTTTCAAAAGTTCGGAGCCGCTATTGGTATGTGGCTCACAGGTCAGGTGCTTGATTTCGGCAACTATGACGGTACATTGGACGTTCAGCCCGACTCAGCGAAAACAGCGATTGAAAACATTGCAACAATCATTCCCGCCTTCTTCCTCATTTTTGCAATTATCGGTCTTATTTTCTATCCCGTAACAAAAAAGAGCTTTAACGCTCTTAAAGAAAAGCTTGAAATGAAACGAGAAGGCAAAGAAACAACAAACGAGGATATTGAAAGACTCGTTTAAGGAGAAAAAATATGCTGACTGTTAAAAACGTCACAAAAAAATATGATAAGCTCACAGCTAACGATGACATCAACCTTGCTGTTGAAGACGGTGAAATCGCTGTTCTTCTCGGCCCCAACGGTGCGGGTAAATCCACTCTTATCAAATGTATCTGCGGTCTTCTTCGCTTTGACGGAGAAATCACCCTTGACGGACTGAACAACAAAAGTCTTGATGCAAAAAAACTTTTGGGCTATATACCCGAGATGCCGGCCGTTTATGACCTTCTTACCATTAAGGAGCATTTGCAATTTGTTTGCAGAGCATATAAAATCAAGGATGACGGAACGGGCGAGAAGCTGCTTGAAAAATTTGAGCTTTTCGATAAAAAAGATAAGCTGGGCAAAGAGCTTTCGAAGGGCATGCAGCAGAAGCTTTCAATTTGCTGTGCCCTTGTTCACAAACCAAGGATTATCATTTTTGACGAACCGATGGTAGGTCTTGACCCTCACGCAATCAAACAACTGAAAGAGCTATTCTTTGAGCTTAAAGAAAACGGTGCAAGTATTATTATCAGCACTCATATGCTTGACAGCATTGAAAATTATTGGGACAGTGCGTATATTATGTCAAAAGGTAAGCTTGTGGCTCAAAAAAGAAACGGTGACAGCTCACAAAGCCTTGAAGAACTGTTCTTCTCTGTGACTGAAAAAGGATGTGACAGCTGATGAACGCACTTTCATTCCTTCTTTTAAAAAAGATAAAAAATCAGTTCAGGGAGTTTTTGCATAAACCGTCAAAAATAATCCTTGCTCTTATTCTTGTCTTTTGCATTTTTGTCACAATTTTTACATCATCTGCTCAGAACGGGCAGAATTTCAGAAGTGTAAATGAATTTTTTTCTGTTATATATTTACTTTACACATTTTTGTTTTATAATATAAGTAAGAACGGATTTAACAACGGCGCTTCACTTTTTTCTATGGCAGATATAAATCTGATATTTGTCTCTCCTACAAAAAGCTCCAGGGTTCTCTTTTTCGGTATACTTCAGCAGTTGGGTCATTCACTCTATTTGGGCCTTTTCATTCTTTTTCAGTATACCATCGCCCATGAACATTACGGCATCGGATACGGTACAATTATACTGGTGGCTCTGGGCTACGGAATCACCGTACTTTTCAGCCAGATGGTATCTATGCTGATATATGTCTTCGTCGGCTCTTCTGACAAAAAAACAAATATCGGCAAGGTGATTTATTATTCCGTAATCATTATTGTTATTGCCGCCGTACTTTTGAAAGCACAAGTTTTTGACGGACTCACTCTCTCAAAAGTTACAAGTGCAGCGACAAGTCCAATTGCCGCGCTGATGCCGGTCAGTGGCTTTGTGACACTCGGCATCACCGGTATTGTAAACGGTCAATGGATTAAGCTTTTTATTGCTGTCGGTTGTGCTGTTGCTTTTTCTGTTTTCTATTACATCACAGTTTCAAAAACAAAAGGTGATTTTTACGAAGACGTGTTGAAATCAACAGAGGTTTCCTATTCTGCAATCACCGCTGCAAAACAAGGCAAGACCGCCGAAGCAATGCCGAGAAATATCAAAACAGGCAAAACAGGGCTTACAAAAGGCTTTGGCGCTTCTGCAATAAAGGAAAAACAAAGATTGGAAAACCGCAGAAGCAAGGTTTTCCTGCTTTCAAAAACTTCAATTGTGATTGTCATTATGACAGCGGTGTATTCCTTTGTGATGCCTGATTCTCCAATCGGTATTTTTGTGATGTCGGTTTATACCATGGTAATCAGCGTTTCATCGGGAAGTTGGGCAAAGGAATTAGGTCTGCCTTACATATATCTGATACCCGAAAAGCCATTCAAAAAGCTTTGCAGCCTTATTTTAACCGAAATTCCATCGCTTGTTGCGGAAAGCGTAGTTTGTCTCATTCCCGTTCATTTCATTCTTAAATTGGATTTATCAGAAACAGCAGCAATGATTGCTGCAAGAATAAGCTTCGGGTTTATCTTTATCGGCACTAATCTTGTTCTTCAAAGAATTTTCGGCAAGACGGAAAGAACGGTTTTTTCAATGACAGTTTATGTTATTCTTATTTTCCTGTTCTCACTTCCGTCAGTTGCGGCAGGGATTTTCACAAATTTTATGTTTCCCTTCTATCCCCGGATATCTTTTGTTTTCATGTTTATATTTAACTTAATTGTTTTTCCCATACTCTTGTTCATCAGCAGAAACGTTCTTGAGTATTCGGAATATAATTTCAAATAAGGAAGGATGATTAATTATGAAAGGTATTATTCTGGCGGGCGGCTCAGGCACAAGACTTTACCCACTCACAATGGTTATGTCCAAACAGCTTTTGCCCGTTTATGACAAGCCGATGATATACTATCCCCTTTCAACGCTTATGCTTGCGGGAATTAGAGACATTCTTATCATATCTACCCCCCACGATTTGCCAAATTTTAAAAAGCTTCTCGGTGACGGTACACAGTTTGGCGTAAATCTTTCTTATGCTGAACAGCCCTCCCCCGATGGACTTGCTCAGGCATTTATCATCGGAGAGGAATTTATCGGCAATGACTGCTGTGCAATGGTACTAGGTGACAACATTTTCTACGGCAACGGCTTCAAAAAAATTCTTCAGGGCGCAAAAGAAAACGCAGAAAAAGGTATTGCAACCGTTTTTGGCTATTATGTTGATGACCCCGAACGCTTTGGCGTGGTTGAATTTGACGATGAGCAGAATGTAATATCCATTGAAGAAAAGCCGAAAAATCCAAAATCAAACTATTGCGTAACCGGGCTTTACTTCTATGATAACAGAGTCGCCGATTATGCAAAATCAATCAAAAAAAGCGCAAGAGGCGAATATGAAATCACCGACCTTAATGTGAAATATCTCACGGAAAATTCACTTTCTGTCAAGCTTCTCGGCAGAGGTTTTGCCTGGCTTGACACAGGCACAATGGAAAGCCTTAACGATGCTTCTAACTTTGTGAGAATGATTGAAGGCAGACAGTCGGTTATGATTTCTGCACCGGAGGAAATTGCATACACAAACGGTTGGATTGATAAAAACGAGCTGATAAATGCGGCTCAAAGATACGGAAAATCAGCCTACGGTGAACACCTGAAAAAGGTAGCCGATGGTAAATACAGATATTAAAAAGAAAGGAAGTAGATATTATGCCAGGACCAGGCGGAGGACATAGCGGAGGAGGCTTCGGCGGCGGTTCAGCCGGCGGAGGCGGACATCACTCAGGAGGCGGACATCACTCAGGAGGTGGCAACGGCTTCGGCGGCGGCTCTTTCGGTGGCGGAGGACACCAAGGAGGTGGCTTTGGCAGACCTCATGGTCCTCACCACCACGGACCACACCATCACGGACCGATGTGGCACAGACCCTTCAGAGGGGGTTGGGGCTGGGGCGGCCCTGTACACGTCGGAGGCGGCTGTTTTTCAGTCATTTTAATAGTTATCTTTGTTGCACTTTTTGCTGTTTACTTTTTCTTGCCGTCATCAGAGCCTCAATATGTTGAAGTTTCAAGCGGTGTTGAATATAACGAAGCAACAATGCAGAACTATGCCAACGAACAATACAAAAAAGTATTTGGTGATTCAACAGCTTATGAAGACAATATTCTGCTCGTTTTTCTCACGAATGAAGAAGCTGACGGCTATTACACAATTGCTTGGGTCGGTGACAACATAAAAAGTGAAATCAATGAGATGTTCGGCGAATATTCAGAATACGGCGAATATTTGTCACAATATATAAACACCAATTATTACGCTTATACCCTTGACTCAGACCTTGCAGATGTTATAAGTGCTATGACCACGAGCATTGTTTCAGAAAAATCAGGCTCTTCTTTCAACGCTGAGGAAAGCCATGACACCGTAACTAATTCTCACATTGTCAACTATACTGACTTTGACATCACGCAAGATGTTGTCAACAAAGCCTTGGAGGACTTCACAAAACAGACTGATATCCCCTGTGTAATTGTTGTCGAATCAGCCGAAAAGGTTTTCGGTGCGGACACTACAAACAGTGTTACCATCATTGACGCAGGTAACAGCTCAAGTTCTGTTGGAACCTCCGTAAGCTTTCGTGCTCTGATTCTTGCAGTAGGGATTATAGCAGTAGTTGTTGCTGTCTTTCTCATAATCAAAAAGAAGAACGGCGGCAATAACAAAGGTAACGGTGCCGCAAACAAACCAAATAACGATATGCCCTGGGAATCGTAAATTAAATGAAAAAAAGAACTGTCATCAAAGATGATAGTTCTTTTTTGTTTAAATATCATTGATATCGTATGGTGTTCTTTGATAAACAAAATAATTGAGCCAGTTTGTAAACATCAGTGTGCCAACATTTCGCCAAGTTATAATCGGCTTTTTGGTCGGGTCATCATCAGGGAAATAGTTGTAAGGCACTTTAATGTCAAGCCCCTTTTCCTTGTCACGGAAATACTCTTTTGCAAGGGTGTCAGCATCATATTCTGAGTGACCGGTTGCATAGAAATTTCTGCATTCAAGATCTGAGACAAGATGAATACCGGCCTGCTCGGAATAAGAAAGAATCTGCAAATCTTTGCAAAGGGCAACGTCATTGAAATTGACATCGGTATGTCTTGAATGAGGCACGAAATATGTCTCATCAAAGCCACGCATCAGAGGATGGTATAAATCAAGCGGTCTGTGCGGAAAAACACCGAACATTTTTTCAGGCAAGGTGTGTTTTTTAATTCCGTGATGATAATACATACCTGCCTGAGCGCCCCAACAGATGTGAAAGGTTGAATAAACATTGGTTTTTGTCCATTCAAAAATTTCACAAAGCTCAGGCCAATAGTCAACCTCTTCAAATTCCATCAGTTCAACAGGCGCACCTGTAATAATCATTCCGTCATACTTTTTGTGCTTGATTTCATCAAAGGTATAGTAAAACTTATTAAGATGACTCTGTGAAGTATGGGTGGATTTGTGCGTTGCAGTCTGCAAGAACTCAACGTCAACCTGCAATGGCGTATTACTCATAAGTCTGAGAAGCTGAGTTTCCGTTACAATTTTTGTGGGCATAAGATTAAGGATGAGAATCTTAAGCGGTCTGATATCCTGACTTTGCGCACGGGACTCGGTCATTACAAATATATTCTCCTGCTCCAGTAATTCCTTAGCAGGAAGTCTGTCATCAATTTTAATCGGCATTTTTATTCTCCTTAAAGTGTTCTGCCTTTTATTATACTTGAAAAGATAACAGATTGCAAGAGTCAAAAGAATTGTTAATATTACAGTTTCAGGACTAGCGCATATACATCCTTTAAAAGCTGTCTTTTTGATGTATTGCCAAACAGAGCCGAAGGCAACACGGTCAACGAGTAAAAAAAATACGAGGTTTTGTAACCTCGTATTTTTACTGATGGTTAAGATTAAGAAAAATATAGCCTGCGGATTTACGAAACAAAATCTTTCAAATAGCCTTGAGCAATTTCATCATATTTCGACATAAACATATGACCGGCACCATCTATGATTTCAAACACTGTCTCACCGTCGCCGTTTCTTGAGCTGTAAGCTTCGTAAGCTCGCTGTGCATAGCTGAAATCAACAATCGCATCATCAGTGCCGTGAACAATCAGCACATCGCCCGAATAAGAAACGATTTCGGCAAACGGATCCATTTCAATCACATCAGCCACATAACATCTTCCCAGCTTCATCGGGCCGCAATATATTGTTTCCGGTATGTTTTCGGGATCAAATTCAGCAAACATCATTTTTCCTTTTCTTGCATCATCAGGAATTGAAAATGCAGGGTAGAAAAGTACCAGCTTTGAGATTTCTTCATCAAGCTCTGCTGCAACAAGAGAGGAAACAAAACCGCCCTGACTGCAACCCATAAGTGTGATATTGCTTTCATCGGTATAAGACAGGCTTGAAACATAATCAATAACAGCCTTCAGGTCTTCGGTTTCGGTTATTACAGACATATCAGTTGTTTCGCCGTCACTTTTTCCCATAGCAACACAACCGCCGCAGAAATCAAAGCAATATGCTGCATATCCCATTCTTGCAAGCAGTTTTGCATACTGAACAACAGTCTGGCTGTTTGCCATAAAGCCGTGTGACACAATGGCAATAGGCAGATTTTCGCCGTCAGGTCGATATTCAGTTCCACGGATTGTAAGTCCGTCACGGTTGCATTCAAATGAAGCTTTTGAAATTGCAACATATTCTTCATTGGTAATCAAGCATTTGATTTTGTGACACAGCTCAGACAAACAATGCAAGGCATTGCTTAACAAATCTGAAACAGACAATGAACTGCAAATCGATGCTTTTTCTTTGTTATCAGTATGACTTTCATCCGATGAATGAGTTTCCGCTGCCTCTTCAGCATTGGACTCAACAGCACCGGCAGAAACAATATTAACAACAGGCATTGCACAAAAAACAAGCATCAATGAAAGCACTGCGCACATTATTCTTTTAAATGTAATCTTCATAAAACCAACCTTTCAAGTTTCTAATAACATATTAAGTGTATCATAGATATATTGTCTTGTCAAGAAAAGCAGTTATAATAAACTAATCTCTTGTGGTTTGCTTCGTCCGTTAAGATGCGGTGTGCCTATGAATTTATTTCTTTGCACCCCAAATGCACTCGTTGTTAACACCAATTGCACTGAAAACGATTCTTTCTGTTTTTTCAGCACTTTCGTCTTTCTGCACACAGAACACACCCTCATAGGTTACTGCATCAATTACGAATGTTATATACGCTGTGCCGTCTTTGACAGACCATGTGCCACTGACTTCTTTTGAAGAAACAGCGGTGTTTTCTTTAACGCTTTCATAAACCTTCAGACCGGTAACTGTTCCGTCAGCCTCAAGAGTGATGCTCTGAGTCGGAGCAATGATATTTTCCACATCTGCCCAATCTGAACATCCGTTACTTACAGTTCCGTGATTTATGAACTCATACTCACCTGCAAGAAGCTCCTTTTCAAAGCCGTTATAATCAATGGCTTCGCCCTGATATTCAAAGGGAAGAACAACAGCCCATCCGCTTTCTGTTCTTGCCATCTGATGAACTCTCACCTGATACCCTTCGTTTCCATAGTTGAATCTTGTGTGATAAACCTGGAACATATTTCCGTTTTCGGTCACAAGACTTGAAGAGTGTCCGCCGGCAAGGTAGGCTGTTGGAAGACAGTCAAATTCATAGTTGCCGAAAAGCTTTACACCGGTGTTAATGCTGTCGAGTGCGTTGTTGCCTGCCGCATCAAGATAGGGGCCGTCAACATTTTTACTTCTGTATTCTCTGATGTTGTATCCGCCCAAAGCATTAAGACCGCAGTATGTGATATAAAGATAGTAGTAATCACTTGCAGCATCATAGGTGATATACGGGCCTTCGCCTGACCATTCGTTCATTTCATTGGTCTGACTGAGCCTCTTGCCGAAATATATATCATAACCATCTGTATTTTTCATATACTTATAATCAGGTTCACCGGTTGTTTCATCAAGAGGGATAATAAATACGCCTGCAGAATATGAGCCGTAAACCATCCACAAGTCACCGTTTTCATCATAGAAAACCGCAGGGTCAATGGCATTAGGATAATTTCCGCAGTCATAGTACCCATTTTCTGTATACCAAGGAGCATTCCTCACATCTCTTAAAGACAGTTTGCCTTCTTCCATAAGTTCGCTGAGGTTTGTGAAGGAATAGTGTGTTGAGAATTTAGGTACATAATCCCCTCTTGTTATTTTGTCAAAGCCTGAATAAACAATACATTTGATGTTTTCATAGGGACCTTCGATATTATCGCTTGTGCCGAACCATATGACGGAGTTTGCAGTCCCCCACACGGATGAACAAGCATAGTAGCAATATTTACCCATTGCTTTGTTATACACCACATCTGCCGCCCAGACATTGGTTTCCCAGTTATCCTCGGCGTAACCATTCAGTTGCTGATATGTATCGGTCCAACTCAAAGGACTTTGAAGAACCTGACGAAGTGTGCTGCCTTCGGGCACCAACATTCTGTTGTTATCATGTACACCACAGGCAACGTTTTCCCAAGTAATCATATCTTTACTTTTTGCCGCACAGGCATGAGAACCGAAAACATAGTATGTTCCGTCTTCAGCCTGAACAATTGACGGGTCGTGTACACCCACTTTGCCGTTTTCGACATAACATGAGCCGTCACCCGGCATTGAATACTGTTTCGCATAAATTTTTTCTGCTGCAGGTGAACCGATTAGATTAGAGAAAAAACAAATTATGGATGTAAACACAGAAAAGATTTTGTAAATTAAAGAATTCATGATGTTTCCTCCTCAGAATGAATCAATTGCAGATATATATTAACATATAATCAAATAAAAATCCACCATATTTTGCATACTCTCCAATTTTCATAAAACAGTTCTCCTTTAAATAATCTTAAGGTATCTTATGTGAATAATATAAACCTGAAGCTAATGTGAGAGTCAATACTTTTTTAAATTATTTTTTTACGCCCTTATAAATAAAATAAGGTTTTGAGAAGATGTAGTGTCCCTCTTTTTGAGCTGATTTCAGATTGTCAATATACTCATCATATTCTTCTTTACTGAGAGCTCCTGTGCTTTCTTTATAGAGCCAAGCGATATCCAAACTTAAATCATAACCGAATGTACCTTCTGTATATTCAGTTTCAACAATATTGTGAACGCTCACGGAACTTTCAAACATATCCTTTGTAAATATAAAATCAAAGGTATTGTCATCAAATTTAAGTTTCTTTGAGCAATTCATAACTTTAAGCTTAATCGGCTTTTTATATTTAACATTTTTGAAGCCTTTGTCATTAATATCTCCGCCAATGGCTGATTTAATTTTGTTAGGAAAAGCTTCTTGAAAACCTAACAGAAAAATTGTATCGCGGCATCCCAAGTCTGCGATTATAGCATTATCAGGTAAATCTATTTGTTTTAAAATTACGTTGCTTAATGATGAAAATTTAATATTGTTTATTTTAATATAACCTCCAAAATAAAACCACGCATCAGATGCGTGGTTTTAAAAAATTTTTCATCTTTAATTTTCAGGAAAGAATTATTATCTGTGTTTACTGTTTATTTTACGTTTGCCGCAAGAAGCTCTGCGATATCGCCAACAGTCTTGATCTTTTTGATTGAATTATTTGTTACAGATACTTTGAATCTATCTTCAACTGCACTGGCAACATTCATAAGGTCGAAAGATGTGGCACCGAGATCATAACGCAAGGAAGAATCCTCTTTAATGTCATCCGGATCTACATCAACATATTCACAAATAATTTCCTTCAGTGTTTCAAGAATTTCTGACATTTATATTTCCTCCATTATTTCACCTATTGTTTTATCGGGATTTTTAACACCTGCAAGTATGGTGCGAACAACACCGTCATGGAAGCTGTAAACGTCCTCATCTTTCGTCAGCCACAGGCGATGAATATAAGAAAAGACAAAGCGACCTGTTGAAGCTTCCTGCATAGTAAGAGTATAAATCGGCATAACATAGTGTCCGAAATTATATGCCGTGAACTCGTACTTTCTGTCACCGAAAGCGTTTTCACCTGCAGGTAGATATGAAAACATCATACTGTTCGAAGTCTGCATAAGAGAAAGGTTATAGCGGTCTCTTTCCATCTGACGGACAGCCGTGAAGGGCACGTCACAATGACGGAATAAAAATATCTGCGATTCACTCAGCTGATGTATAGTTTCCATAAAACTCTTATCGTCATCAATTATCTCACGCCACGGCATCGGAGAAGCAAGTGTTCCGCCGCAACGTTTTTCCTTGACCGTTCTTCTTCTCGGGCAAAGCACCCAGAAAAGAGAGTCGTTAGTATGACGGTTTATTTTTGAAAAATAAATACGGAATCCCAACTGAATAACCCACTCGGGACTGAGCTGATTTTCCTTAATGAAATCGGAAATCACCTTGCTGTCCTCGTCACTTAAATGACACTTTACAAGATGTGTGGAATCTAGAACAGGAAGGTAAATATGTGGCATACTAAGATCCTCTTTGTGAAGGAGCTTACTTTGCATATCAAGCACCTTGGTTCCGTTGATTGCATTGTAGAAGGGACGGCGGTCCTTTGCCACCCATTCATCAAGAATTTTGGTTTCTCTTTCAATGCGTTCTTCAAGTTCAGGATTATCCTGTTCCTTTTTGATTATATCCTCATATTTTGTCAGCGCTCTGGGTAAAGGCTCACCGTTCTTCAGGCTGTCATAAACTGCCATAAGATCCTTAAAGAACATAAACGCTGCAACAAAGTCCATAATCATATGGGATGCACAAATAAAAACACCGCATTTATTTTCGTATGTACGGAAGAAGATTATGCGGAAGGTTTCTCCGTCGAAAACATTGAGCTTGGTTGAGGCAACACTGTCAAAATATTCAACCTGCTCTTCTTTTGATGAAAAATCTTTCACAAGTATTTTATCAAGCTTATATTCATCAAGGAAAAACTGCTTTATCTTAAAACCGTCACGGAATATGCGAAGTCGCATACAGTCATTGCGTTCAATTTCAATGTTCACAGCACGGGCAAGGATTCTGAAATCGATATCCTCTTCAAATGCGATAGCAACAGGTATCTGGGTTGACTGCATATGTACGGAATATTTCCACATATACTGTACCATTTCCTGAGAATGTATCAGCTTATATACCTGTTCACCTTTTTTCGGCTTCATCAGGCATCACCTCTTGCATTTTCCTTATTGCTGCGCTTGATTTTTCCGGTTGTTGTTTTTTCAAATGGAGTATCACGAACAATGAGTTTTTCTACTCTGTGAGAAGGCAGAGCTGTTTCATTCATCTTATCGGTAAGTTCTTCGAGTGTTCCTTTAATATCTGTTATGTTGGCTACTTCAGCATATTCGTCATTGGGATATACTTCAGCTACAATAACATCTTTTTCAGCATAAACGAGAACCTCACTTACAAGCTTGTTTTCTTTATACTTGTTTTCTATTCCCTCCGGAGAAACATTTTCACCGTTTGAAAGAATGATGAGGTTCTTTAATCTGCCCGTAATAAAGAGCAATCCGTTTTCATCAACGTAGCCCATATCACCCGTACGAAGCCAGCCGTCTTCTGTAATAACCGCAGCTGTTTCTTCAGGACGCTTATAATATCCCATCATAAGACCGGGTGTATCAAGCTGTATCTCACCGTCAACTATACGGGCATTGATTGTACTCATAAGTCTGCCTGCACTGTTTATGGGGCAATCAAGGTCAGGAATTGCAACCTTTGCACTGGCTTCACTCATTCCGTAACCCTGCCTGAGGAATATACCGTATTCTTCAAAGGCTTTGCATAAAGCAGCGTCAAGATGTGCACCGCCGGAAAGCATCATATCAAGATTTCCGCCTGTAACCTGTGCTGCTGCCTCCTTGGGAGAAAGCTCGGGATTTTTAGCCTGAACAGCACGGATACGACCGAGAATTGCCTGAGCTATCATTGGAACAACACGTATCTGGTCGGGTTTGAATATGAGAAGATTCTTGAAAAGATCACGCATTTCACCGTTAAGACATACACAGTTACCGACATTAAGAGGGCCTATATAACCGCAGATAAAGCAGTAAATATGGTGAAGTGGCAAAACAGAGAGTATTACATCCACTCGAACAACAATATCACTGTATGGCTCAAAAATAAGGTTGCTTACAAGCGCCTCGCTTGAAAGCATAACGCCTTTTTTATCCCCCGTTGTGCCTGATGTATAAATAATAAGTGCGCAGGCTTCAGGATCCATCTTGTAATCAGACAAAGCAGCATAAGGAGAAGTTTCGGAATATTCTTCATATATCTTAACAAACTGCTCAGAGTAGCTTATTACCTTTTCGAAATTAATTTGGGGGCAAAGAGCTTTCACTGTGTCTATTCTGTCAGAAAATTCCTCACCGTATAAAATTGCTGTTGAATCGGAATCGTTGATAATTTCTGCCGCTTCTTCGGCAGTTGAATCCGGATCAATGGGCACAGCCACATGACCGCCCACAAGAATACCTGTCATACAGACGATGTATTCATATGTACTTTTGCTTATAATGGCAATGTGAGTTCTTTCGGGCAGTTGGTGGCGCAACATACGGCATAAGGCAAGTCCGTCACTTCTGACCTCGCTGAACTTCTTTTCTACAATTTCACCGTTACGGATATATTTGATAAATGTTCTGTCATTGTGTTTAGTGGGAGCCACATCTAACAAATCTCTTATTGTAGGTACATTTTCAAGCTTCATCTTTTTTATTCACCCTTTGATATTTTTTCTTTGTTTCTGCCTAAAAAACATTTTATACAGAAACAGCTATAATGTCATTCTAACACAAAAGCAGAACAAATGCAATTCATATTGGAAAACATTTGTTAATAATTATTACAGAAACGAAATTATAGCCATTCTCACAAAACAAAATCAGGTTTTGTGTTCTTCTGTTCTGACTTCAGTGAGTTTTAAGAAATCTACTTTTTCGAGTCTTGTTCTGGGAAGTGCATCTATAACACGGATATCACGAGGTACAGAGAATGTGCTGAGAGTGGAGCACATCTCGGTAATTGTCTTTTTATATTCATCAAGCTTTGATTCATCAGCTTCGTCAGAGAGAACTATATAAAGACGAACAAGAGGCTTCTTTTCCTCGTCATAGCCCTGAACTGCACAACATTCTGCAAGGAACGGGAGAGGCTCAAGGAGATTTTCAATATCTGCCGGAAATACATTGTAGCCTGAAATGATAATAACTCTCTTCTTTCTTGCCATGAAGGTAATATAACCGTCCTCGTCCATTTTGCCGAGATCGCCTGTAAGAACCCACTGTTTGCCGTTTTTGTCTGTATAAAGACCTTCACCGAGTCTGCCGTCAGGCATAAGATAACCCTTCATAAGAGTATTACCCGAAAATGCGATTTCACCTACTGTGCCCAAAGGAAGCTCGTTCTGTTCCTCATCAAAGATAGCAGCCTTAACTGTTTTGAGATATTTGCCGACTGTGCCGGGCTTTGTAAGCCAAGGCATATTGATACAGTCAACCGCACCACACTCTGTAAGTCCGTAACCGGGCGTAAGTGTTGCTTCTGCACCGTACTTTGCCATAACATCATTGAATCTCTTGAGGAAATCTAAGGGAACATAGTCACCGCCTGCAAAAGCGTACTTGACATACTTAAGATGTTCACCTGCGAAATCGGGATGATTAAGAAGCTTACGGAACATATTGGGAACTCCGACTACTTCATAGCACTTATTAGCCTTAAGATAAGAAATGTATTCATCTGCTTCAAAACGAGCCATTGGAATTGACTTCCAGCCTGAAACCATTGTGGTCAGAAGTCCTGCAACAAGACCGTATGCGTGGAAGAAAGGAAGTGCCAATATCTTTGCAAGCTCTCCGGGCTTATAGTCAGAAAAAGTTGCAGCTCCGAGAGCGTTTTTTGTGACCGCATTAAGAGCAGTTGAAGAAAGCATAATTGTTCTGCTGACGCCTGTTGTGCCGCCGCCGTTCATATAAATAGCAACAAGATCACCGCTTCTGTAAACGCCCTTTGTCTTCTGTCCTCTGTATTTCTTGAGAATATCCCCGTAGAAACGGACACTCAACTTGTTTGCTTCAGCAACTGCAAGTGCTTTTTCATCGGGACGGACATAATATTTTTTTGCAACCGGTGCTGCATAAAGCGCAGGAGTAGTAACAATAATATCAAGGTTTTCTATTGAGGCAAGAGCTGAGGCGTGCTGATGAATGAACATATCATAAATCAAAACACCTTTTGATTTTGTGTATGTAACAGAAGCCTTCATAGCTTCAGACGGGAATAGCGGATGAATAAGATTTGCAATACAACCGATTTTGTTCAGCGCAAAAAGAGATACAACTTCTTCAATGGAATTGGGTATAAAAAGAGAGTAAGCATCCCCTACTTTCATTCCGAGTTCTTCCTTGAAATAAACCGCCATTGCTTCAACATCTTCAAAGAATTCACTTTTCATATGATCGGTGAGCTTAAACTGGAACATCGGATAATCTTCCTTATACGGATAAAGACAAGCAATAAGGTATTCATACATATTCATATTCCCATATTCCGGTAAAACATCATCAATTGTGAACTGTGGTAAATCAAACATCATTTTTCCTCCGTTGTTTTGTAAGTTCTTACATATTATACTGTATTATACAATTGTGTTTTTTTGTTGTCAACAAACAAAAAACATACAATTCATACAAATTGAGACATTTACTAATTAAATGTTATATTTTTTACAAAATGTTATCAAAGTTTATTAAAATTTACTTTTTTTAATATATTTTTAACTATGCTGCCCGGAGGCATCTGTTGTGTTCAGCTTTATGTTTTACTCCCTTTAACTTTTACTTTGAGCAATCTGAAGAAGAAGTATAGCAGCTTTAAAATGGAACGAAGTTCCGGGCTTATGACACATATTATTTCGGCAACAATCTTAAAAAACAAAGATTCGTGATTCGGCAGCCGCCTCAAACCAATGGGCTTGTTAACACAATCTTCATAATCAATTGTGTTAATTTGGATTTTTCTGTCTTACACTGAATTTGTAATTTGAACAAATGGATGTGAAAAGATGAAAAAATACGAATGGATGAGGAATGATACTGCCGCCATAATGTTCTCAGCTATTGACGACAAAAAAACTTCACGCATATTCAGAATATCAGCTGTTTTTAAAGATGAGGAGGTTGACCCTGCACGTCTTGAAGAAGCTGTGAGACTGACTATGCCACGATATCCTGTGTGTATGTACAGAAACAAGAAAGGGTTTTTCTGGACATATCTTGAAAAAGCTGACGGTTTACCTCCGGTTCTTTGTGAAGAATACCGCCCGGCAGCTCTCAGAAGACTTGGCAGCTACGGTACACCGGAAATGGTATTTCTATATTACAAGCGCCGAATTTCAATTGAAGCAAGTCACATTTACGGCGACGGTATGGGCTTTCTTGAAATTCTTAAGTCGGTTTTGGCTCAGTACATGGTACTCGGCGGTATAGATAAAAGTGAGTTTATTGGAATCCGTTTCGGTGATACTGCTCCAAGCGAAACAGAGATTGAAAACCCTTATATACGTTATAAAACCGACGAAAAAATTGAAAAGCTTGCAAGGGATAAATCTTATGTGCTTCCCGCAAATTTTGATGATAACTATCAGAATTATCTTAACGGACTTATTGACACTGAAAGTCTTAAGACGGTATGCAAAGAAAAGAATGTCACTATTACCGAATTTCTAAATGCCGTACTTATTCTTTCTATGATCAAAACAGACGAAAGACCGATAACCGATACAATCATCATTGATGTTCCCTGCAACATCAGAAAAATTTTTCCGACGGATTCAACAAGAAATTTTTCTTCGTCCGTACCTGTACATTTTGCACCTGAGAGCAGAAAAGATTATACTCTTGATAATATTATTGAAGCTACAAGAGGGCAACTAAAAAAATATAACTGTAAACAAACGCATCAGGCTTTTATCAATTCGAGTTATGCTTTGACTGAAAACAAGCTCCTTCAGCCGTTCCCTTACTTCATTAAAAAGCCGGTAATCAACAATATTCAGAAAAAGTCACATAACACAGAAATGACTGTTCTGTTTTCTAATATGGGTAATGTGTCATTGCCTGAGATAATGCACGAAAAAATCGAACGTTTTGACTTTGTGGGAGGTGATGCAAGAGTATATGACATGCCTCTTTTCTGTTCAGCTATCGGTTTTAACGGATATATGAATATGAGTTTTAATTTAAGCGGTAAAGACCGTGGCTTGCCACGAGAGTTTTTCCGAACACTCACGTCAATGGGTGTTCCCGTAAGAATTGAGAGTTCAGAAGAAAATGGAGTTGAGAAAAAAGCCGAAGTTTATCCTAAGGTGTGTGAAAAATGCAGTGTGAGACTCGGTGAAGAGTATGACTGTTGTCCGCTTTGTGACGGTGAACCCACTAAAACCGACAGTATAGATAAGTATTTTAAAACTGCTTTATTTCCTCAACCCTATAAAGAAATAAAGCATAACTATTCAGTGAAAAGTGTCTACGGCTTATCTGCGGATAAAATTAAGGCTTATTTTATACTGCAGCCGTAAAAGAGGTGAATATTGTGAAAAAAAGCAAGTTAAACGAAATTTTAAGATATTTATCCTGTGCTGTTGTAATCACCGTTATCAATTGGGGCTCATACTCCTTATTTGTCAATAAATTAGGCTTTGAAGTTTTTTGGGGAAATCTCTCAAGTTGGATTCTTGCAAATATTTCTGCATTTTTCGTTAACAAACTTTGGGTATTTCAGTCTTTCAGTTGGAAGAAAAAAGATATCGTTAAAGAGGCTGTGTCTTTCTTTTCGGCAAGGATTTTTTCGGGTGCAGTTGAGATTATAGGTGTACCTCTTCTTGAAAAGTTGAGTTTTGATACTATATTCTATACTGTATTTACAAAGCTTGGAGTTACGGCATCAATTCTTTACACCGACGGCATATATTCAAAAATAGGTATCGGCGCAATTATTCTGGTGCTAAATTATGTGCTGTCAAAAGTCTTTGTGTTTAATAAAAAAGAAAAAGCAACCGACCAAGAAAAATAAAAACATATGATTCCTTCTCTCCCCTTCTATACATTTCTAACCAAAAAGGCAACGTTGTATCGTTGCCTTTTTGGTGTTGGTTGAAAAAATCAGTTTTTATATGATATTATTATATCACTCGAAATAAAGGAGCTGTTAAAATGCCTGAAAAAATAATGATAATAGATGACGAACCGGATATTGTTTTTTTGATTCGTGATTTCTTCACCCTTAATGATTATGATGTTATAACTGCCGTAAGTGTGGAAGAAGCTGTTGAAAAGCTGCAAGAAAACCCGGATTTGATATTACTGGACATAAATATGCCCGGTAAAAACGGTCTGGAATTCTGTAAACAGATACGCAGTAATACACTATGCCCGATAATATTTCTTACGGCAAGAACACAGCAAGATGATATTCTTTCCGGCCTCAATGTGGGTGGTGACGACTATATAACAAAGCCTTTCAATATCCGTGAACTTTTAGGTCGTGTACAGGCGCATTTGCGCCGTGAAAGGCGAACAAAAGAAGGGGTCGACAATGAAAGCATCGGTTTAAAAGTTGATTATTCCGGTATGAGTGTAATTTTCAATAGCAAAGCTATTCCCTTCACAAAAACAGAATTTGAAATTATTGAATTCCTCTCTATGAATCCCGGCCAGGTTTTCGGTAGAGAAAAAATATATGAAAATGTTATAGGTTTCAACTCTGACGGAGACAATACGGTTATAACTGAGCATATCAGAAAAATCAGAAAGAAATTTATCGACGCAGGATGTGAATCATATATTGAAACGGTTTGGGGGGTTGGATATAAATGGTTAAAATAAACATGCATAAGCTCAGAAGAAACATAAAAATGAAGCCATCCTTTTTTGTTTATGTTCTGACTTACCTTCTTATTGCTCTTTTGCTGTCTGTAATCACTGTTCACGTTGTTGATACATTTGTGTCTACAGTATCGGTTTTCTACATTGACGGAAATGAAGATATTGACAGAATCAACGAGGACCATGACGAAGATGTTTATATAGCCGTTGAAATGATTGATAAAGATTTTAATGAGGATAATTCAGATGCTATTTTGCTTTACAGCAGAAACTGGATTGTTATTGCAATCCTTGTTCTTTATTTTATTTTTGCGGTTTTAATTGCAGCACAGATATTTTTTAAACGAAAGTTGGATATCCCTCTGACACAGCTTGAAAATGCCGCTCAGAAAATTTCGGAAAAGGATCTTGATTTTGAAATTGAATATTCCGGTAATGATGAAATGGGAAAGCTTTGTGAATCCTTTGAAATAATGAGACGTCAGCTTGTTCAAAACAATACAGAAATGTGGAACTTGATAGATGAACAAAAAAGAGTACAGCACGTTCTGGCTCACGATATAAGAACGCCCTTGACCGTCACAAAGGGTTATACGGATATTTTACTTGAATACATTCCTAAAGGAAAATTGAGCGAAGAGAAAATTCTTGAAACAATAGAATGTATTAACCGAAACATTGTACGGCTTGAGAACTTCGTTAATCTTATGAGTGCTATGCAAAAGCTTGATGAGATAAAAATCAATAAAGAAACTACAGTCATTTCGGAACTTTTTGTAACTTTGAAAGAAAACGCACAAATAATTTGCAAAGATAAGAAACTGATATTTACAAGTGAAAGTGACCGCAAAATCGCTTTCACTGACAGTTCTGTTATTGAACAGATAATAACAAATCTTATATCAAATGCTTCTCGTTATGCAAAAAGTGAAGTGAGACTTGATTGTAAATATTTTAACGGACATTTTTCAATAACAGTATCTGACGACGGTCCAGGTTTTTCGCAAGAAGCAACCAGACATGCACTTGAGCCATATTTTACCGAGGAAAATAAAGAGCGAGGAGATCATTACGGTTTGGGACTTGCAATTTGTAAAGATTTATGCAAAAAACTCGAGGGTAATCTGATTTTGAGTAACAATAACGGCGCACAGGTAAAAATAGAAATATAGAAAGTACCGTAACTTCAAACTCCGATACACAATTTCTAAAAATACTGCTATTGCTCTATAATGCGATTTGGATTTCGGATAAATCCCGGAGTATTTCTTCGGCTCATAAAATAATGTTTTTTCAAACCTATATGCTAAAAAATGCAAACGGCAGCGAGAATGTTCTTAATAATTTGCCTGATCGCTCTGCCGACCTTACCGCCGCTATGTACCGCTTATATCAATGCCTGAAATACGCATACATTATCCTTCCTACATTGTCTATAAGCCAACCGTAGCTGCTTGCTTTTCTGTAAGCGTAATTGAGCTTATCTTTTAAAGTCTTGATTTTAAAATTAAACTCTCTCGGCTTGACAGTATCATAAAGTACAGTAGCACATTTACATCCAAACTCGCTCTTAACCTGAGTGGCCGCAAGAATGAAAAGTTCCTTATCCTTTGGCAGAGTAAGTGTTTGTGCACCATTTGTGTCAATTTCATATTTAAAGAAGAAAAGCTGATGTGCATAATCGTCCCTCTTTGCAGAGTGCGTATGAGTACATTCCCAGCCGAGAACATCGGTCTTGATTTTTGCAGTACGCTTCAGACTGTATAAATCCCACGCAAAAGGTCTTTCTTCAATATCACTGACCTTAAGTTTTACGGGTTTGTCGCCAAGAGTTAATGTGAACTCCTTGTCACCGCCAAGACTTGCACAAAGAATAACAAGTTTATTGTATTCCGTGTTAAGTGTGATTGTTTGTCCGTCTGAAATCAGGCAGTTTTGCTTGCCCTTGCTTACGGTGAAATCTGTTCCGCCGCTTATTATCGTGTCAGGTACAAGCTCTGCGGGAATGGTGTAATTCTTACCGTAAATACCGCTTCCTGACGGTGCTTTATTCGAGGAGAAGGCGTTTGTGTTGTAAGGCAGTATAACTGCGGTCTGCTTAATGTATTCACCCTTATTCTTTGAGAGGGCAAGTGTGAAAGCAAAGCTTTTCACCTCGTAGGGCTTCATATCAAATACAAGTGAGCCGCCATCTACTACCGCATCGCCTATATGCTCCTCAGATGCATAAATCTCACGGGCAGCCGTAATTCCGTCACCGAGAGTCAATTTAACATCCTTATGATGCTTGTTGATGCCCTCATTTACTCTGACAACAATTTCATCGCTGTTTTCTGCCTTTTTGATTGCACGGATAATGATACCCTTATCAGAAATATTTGCAAAACTGTATGTACTGCCAAGAATACCGCTGTGTTTATCGGCAACAAATGCTGACATAGGTGCATTAAACTCACGGGCAGCAGTCTGCACTCTTGTCATATCTGTTCCCTTATGGGCACAGATGGCATAGCCGTATCTGTTAAGACCTAAATCCATCATGCTCTGCATTGATTGCGGGCGTGAATTGTTAAGCGGAGTATGGATAACGGTAAGCCTTAATGTATTATTGTCATATTTATCCCATCCGTATTTGCAATCGCTGAATACGGAAACGCCGTATTCTTCATTTTTGTCGGTAATATCGACCCATTTCTGAGCAGGAACCTCATAGATTTTTTCAGTAGCATTGCCTCGATTGATTGCACCAAGTCCCAAATCAAAAGTTGCCTTTTCATTGGAACAAGTAAAGCTGAACACATTTTTACATAAGGTTCTCTGGCTGTTCCAGTCAAACTCACATTGAACCTCAACCATATCGGAACCGGCTGACAAGGAAATGTTGTTTGTAAAAACAGATTCCCCTGACTTCTGAACAACCTGAACAGTACATCTTGCAGGCCCTTTTTCAATTACTTTTGAATTTACGAACCGTGCAATTCTGTCGGGTTTTCTGATTGAATGCTTGTACTTTATCTCCCATGCGGGATAAAGCCATCCGCCGACATAGTTATCGAAAATACCGAGTGTGACAGGTGCAGAAAGAAGCTCTTTTTCAAGCTCTTTATCATAGATTGAACCGATATCTCCGTTTTCGTTAAGAGTAACCTTGTACCGTTCATTTTCCAATGTGGAAGAGGTAACCTTAACTGCAATTTCAATATTACAGGGTGTTTCGCTCTCTCTTATGTCAAAAACCGAATATGAAGTCGCAGGCATACAAGCAATAAAGGCGATGGTGGTCTTATTATCTGTTACATCAATAATCTGTGACGGCACTTCGTTTCCGGATGCATTGTGTACGGAAATATTACTGAACTTGCCGTCAATTGTTGCAGTTACAGAGCCTGTTCTTTCACATTCAACAGGATTGTTTACAATTACAGGTATACCCTTACAGAATGAAGTGTCAAGCATAGATGATATTGCACAGACACTTTTTTCGTATTCGTGAGCTAACTGATTAAGTGAAAGTCCATAATCGTTCCAGGAACGAAGATATACCTGCTGAAGAGATGTTCCGGGTAAATCATCGTGAAACTGATGATTGATAAGCCTTTTCCACGATGTATTAAGCTGTTTCTGCGGATACCTTGCCACACCAAGCCACGCTGCAGTTACGGCAGCTCTTTCAGCCATATCGGCAAGTTCTTCACCGCGCTTGTTCCAGCGTTTGCTTAAGGCTCTTGATGTGTAACCTGCTGTACCGTGGTCAGTTAAAAGCAACTCATTGTTCCAGGAAGGCAATTTATCTCTGTCTGCTTCTGTCATTTCAGTCATAATCTGCTTGAAAACCTTGTCAGAGGCTGAGGAATGTACTTTGATATCAGAAGCATCATTTTTCTTCATGTTTCTGTAAAGACTTCTTACTGACGGAGGAATCGGTCCGCCTCCTCTGTCACCGATACCGTGGAAAATTTCCGTAACATTCAAGCCGTGAGCCTCGTTTTCGGAAAGTTTTTCTTTAATCGCCTTACTCTTTCGTAAATTTCTGAGAACGGCAACATAGTTGTGCATTTTAATGCTTGCAATAATATAGTTTCCGTCAGGTCCGTACCATTTGCCAAGGTCAAATGGCTGCCCGTAGGCACTGCCCCAGGAAAGTTTCTGAGTTGTAAAGCCGAAAAGATTTGAGTGCCTTGCAATTGACGGCAGAGCATAACCGAAGCCGAAGCAGTCAGGTAAAAATATATCTCTGCTTCGCACACCGAATTTTTCATCAAAATAGTTATTGCCTAGAAGGAAGTTTCTGAAAAGAGCCTCCGGCGAAGGTACATTGACATCGCCGTTTTCCCAACCGGCACCGCAGGGGTACCAATTCCCTTTTGAAACATATTCCTTAAGCTTTTCAAACTGCTCCGGATAATATTCCTCCATAAGTTCGTATCTGTATGCGCCCTCAAAATTAAAAACATACTCCGGATATTTTTTGAAAAGCTCAAAATTCCAACGGAGCGTATGTGGAATATAATTGCGGAGCGTTGTTTCAAAATCCCAGTTCCACACAGTATCAAGGTGAGCTGTTGCAATTGTATGAACGTGCTTTATTTTACTCATAGCAATAATCCCGACCCGTATGCCGGAGCATCGGCGGTCTTTCCCTTCTGCGATTGATTTTTATTTTTTTATATTCTATCACAGATATTATAAAATTTCATTATATTTCTCAAAAAAATATTCTTAAATTAATTTATTTTATTGAAAACATCCATAAGATGTGATAGTATTTTAATAAGAAACTATAGGAGGCACTTTTTTATGTTGAACGGAATAAAAGAGCTTTTATGTAAATCCTATCCTGATGCCACAAAGGATATCGGTGATTACTCAAACAGGGAGCGTAATTTCTTCCTTGCGGGAATGTTCGGTCAGAATATTATCTACGCCGTTGTCGGCTCGGTGCTTCAGGTATTCTACACGGACATACTGATTATTCCCACAATTGCCGTAAGCATTATTATGGGTATTTCAAGAGTATGGGACGGACTCAACGACATCATCATGGGTACCGTGGTTGACAAAACTCACACCCGTTGGGGCAAGTGCAGACCCTATCTCAAATTTGTACCCTTGCCGATTGCCCTTACAACAATCCTTATGTTCCTGCCGATTACGGATCTTCCTGTCAGTGCAAAGATTGTTTATGTTATATTCAGTTTTCTTTTGTGGGAAACTCTTTACACACTAGGTGATATCCCCCTCTGGGGTGTAACCTCTCTTATGACACCTGACGAGGAAAAGCGTTCGAAGCTTATTTCCGCCGCAAGAACAATCGGAAGCATCTCCAGCGTTATTGTTGTTGCCTTCTATCCCATCAAGGATGTATTCGGCGCACTGGACTTGGGTCTGTTTGAAAACACGGGCAAGGCAAACTCCGACCTTGCATTTTTTTCAGAGCCCCAGGGCTACCTTCTCGCCATTATCGCAATATCTCTTTTCGGCGGAATTCTTTTCAGACTCCCCTTTGCATTTATCCGTGAAAGAATTGTTCAGGCGCCCAAGGAAAAGGACACGGGGCTCAAGGAAAACCTTAAGCTTATGTGGGAAAACAAGTTGTTTCTCCGTGCTCTTGCATCAAATATTCTCGGTTGTACAAAAACAATTATGCTCACAGCAGGAATCTATTTTTGTAAATGGGTGCTTGGTAACGGCGGAAACGAAACCGTATGGCTCATAAAGCTCGGCGGGCCTTTCCTTATAGGTATGATAATTGCCATGAATTCCAGCACAGCCTTCGCAAAGAAATTCGGCAAAAAGAAGGTTTATCTTGTTTCATCCTATCTCAATGCAATTCCTTACATACTTATTTTCTTTGTCGGATATCATCAGCTTATATTTATGGCAATTATGCTCTTGTTCGGTGGCTTCCTTACAGGTCTTACAACTGTTTACAACACCACAATGATTGCAGACAGCGTTGACTATATGGAGCATCAAAAGGGCAAGAGAAATGACGGTGTATTCTTCTCAGGACTTAATTTCACCGCAAAGCTCACAGCAGCGATTACTGCTATTATCACAAACCTAATTTTTTCAGCAGTTAATTATACAGACACTATCAACACACTTACTGAAAGTATTGCACAGGCTTCTGCAAACGGTCAGGATTATGTTCTCGATTTTGCATCGTCATACCCCGAAATCACATCTGCTATGCTTGTCCTCATTACAATCATCCCCGCTGCAGGATGTGTTCTTCAGGCGTTACCGATTCACAAGTATTCTCTTGATGAAAAGCAGCATGCGAAAATTCTTGAAGAGCTTGAGGAGATTCGTGCAAATCACAGCAAATAAAACGAATCCTCACGGGAAATTACTTCTCGTGAGGATTTCTTTGTCTTTGCTGAAGAGACAGTAAGAAAGCAAAAATTCACTCTGTAGGGTGTCCCTTTCGTAAGGGAGTTTTTTTATTCACCTACGGGCTTGTTGGTAAGGGTTGTTGTAATCAGCTTGCCTGTTTTTACTCTGCACTGACGGGTTTCAGTGTCACCGAAGCACATAACCTTATCAGC
>CAYUVR010000018.1:0-38956 GCA_964448225.1 uncultured Faecalibacterium sp.
GTTGTTACCTGCTGTTGCAAGAACTTCCTGAACGCCGTCGCCCATTTCAATGATTGAAACGTCGAAGGTGCCGCCGCCAAGGTCATAAACCATAACCTTCTGGTCAGCTTCCTTGTCAATGCCGTAAGCAAGGGCTGCGGCTGTGGGCTCGTTGATGATTCTCTTTACATCAAGGCCTGCAATTTTACCTGCATCCTTTGTTGCCTGTCTTTGTGCGTCTGTGAAGTAAGCGGGAACTGTGATAACAGCTTCTGTTACTGTGTCACCAAGATAAGTTTCAGCGTCTGACTTGAGCTTTTGAAGAATCATTGCTGAAATTTCCTGAGGAGTATAGTTTTTGCCGTCAATTGAAACATGATAGTTTGAACCCATCTGACGCTTGATTGAAGCAATTGTTCTGTCCGGATTTGTAACAGCCTGACGCTTTGCAACCTGACCTACCATTCTTTCGCCTGTTTTTGAGAAAGCAACAACAGAGGGAGTTGTTCTTGCGCCTTCTGCGTTAGCAATAACGGTGGGTTCACCGCCTTCAATAACTGCTACGCATGAGTTTGTTGTACCTAAGTCGATACCGATAATCTTTGCCATAATTTGTTACCTCCATATAAGTAAATTTTATGTTTTAATTGTTTTATTTATTTTTGAAAACCCTTTGGGCTTTTCCTTACTAATTACTAATTGCCACTTACTGCTTTCTGCTTAGTTTGCTACCCTTACCATTGCGGGACGGAGAACTCTGTCACCGATTTTGTATCCCTTTGAGAACACATCAGCGATTGTGTTTTCACCGAGGGACTCATCTTCAACATGCATCACTCCGTTGTGGTAGTTGGGGTCGAACTGTTCGCCGACTTCGCCAAAGGCTTCAACACCTAAGTTCTTGAGAATCTCACAGAAATTTGTGTATATCATTTCAACACCTTTTTTGTAAGACTCAAAATCTGAATTATCAACCCCCAATGCCCTGTCAAAATTATCAAGAACACCAAGAAGTTCTTTCATACAGGCTGCCTTTGCGTCGCCGTAGATGCTTTCCTTTTCCTTTGCGGTACGCTTTCTGTAATTATCGTATTCGGCAAGAGTTCTGATATGAGCTTCTTTTGCCGCTGCAAGTTCTTTTTCCAGCGTATCCTCCTTTGAGGGGACTTCCTCAGCCTTGGTTTCTTCCCCGGCTGTTGCTTCTTCTTTGATTTCTTCGTTTTCGGGCTTTGTATCCTTCGCCATTTGATTACCTCCGTTCTTATCCTTATTCTTCTAATGTATCTGTAAGCATTTTTCCGACAAGGTCTGTCAGATATTCAATGCTGGGAATAAGCTTTGCATAGTCAAGCCTTGTTGGGCCGATGATGCCGATTGCACCGCCGTCGTGACCGCCGATTGAATATCTTGAAATAATCATACTTGAATTTTCAAGCTGACGGTACATATTCTCTTTGCCGATGATAACCTGCAAACCGTTTTTGCCGCCGGAGATTGCTCTTTCAAGCTTTTCCTTTTCGTCAAAGAACTGCATCATATCATATATATTGTTGCCGAACTCTCTGTGATGCAGAAGATTCTGCTCACCCTCAAGACGGATTTCAGCCTGCGAAGCCTGAGATGCGATATCAGCAAGAACAACAAACAGCGGAGACATTGCAAGTGCGTTTGCCCCGAGAGATGCAACCAAGGTCTGAATCATAACCGTGCCAACATCTGAAACAGGGTAACCTATAAAACATTCATTTACTATATCATAGAAATTCTGCACCATATCCGGTGTGATTTCAGTTTCCGTTCGGCACACGCCGTTTTTGATTATACCTGAAGATGTCATCATAACTATCATTGCAATTCTTGAGCCCACGGGCATCAGTTCAATATGCTTGATTGTTGCGCCTTCATCTGTTGGGGTTGTGGCAACCGCCGCACAGCCTGTCAGCTTTGCGAGCATCTCCCCTGCTTTTTCAAGAAGCTTATCGGGATTGCCCATTGAGCGTTCAAGCTCAGACTTAATCATCCGTCTGTCATCGTCGGAAATTTCGCCCTTATTCATCAGCTTGTCCACATAATATCTGTAGCCTGCCTGTGAGGGAATTCGTCCCGCCGAAGTGTGAGGCTGTTCAAGAAGTCCCATTTCAGCGAGCTCACTCATTTCATTTCTGATTGTGGCGGAAGATACCGAAATCGGAAGTGACTGCATCAGAAGCTTTGAGCCGATAGGCTCACCTGATTTGATATACTGCTCAACAATTGCGGCAAGTATCATTTCTTTACGTTTTCCAACTTCCATATCCCCACCCCTTTTCACATCTGATTGAGTTTTGCTACGTTTTAGCACTCCTCGCTTTCGAGTGCTAACCGTTGACACAAATATACTACCATTGCTAAGAAATGTCAAGAGAAAAAAGCAACTTTTTCAAAAAAATTCCAAAATCTTAAGAAAAAGCTGCTTTCCATAATCTATTATTAACTTTTATTTCCTGTGATATACGAAGATATTATCTTCAAGTACCCCGTAAATTTTATTTTCTTCAACCAGACTCTGAAGAAAATTTCTCAACATCAATGAATACATAGGATACTTTTCTGTTTTGATGCGAAGCTCCTGTTTTTCCATAACAATTCTGAAAAGCTCGTCAAAGCTTTTGCCTTCAAGATTTTCAAAAATAAGAGCCTTTTTCTCGTTCATTTTATCGATGTTATACTGTGCGAGTTCTTTGACGTCTTCAAGTGGCGGATTATGCGAAGGCACAAAACAAACCGCACTCATATCCTTGATTTTTTCAAGAGTTTCAATTGAGCTGTTCACATCGTAAAAAAACGGCATTTTATAGTCATCCCAGGTTGCCTTTGAAAGAACCGCATCGGCGAGAAAAAGAACATCATCAGGAGTTCTGACACCAATCATTTCAAAGCTGTGACCGGGAAGCGAAATAATTTCAAAGCCCTCAGGGGTGTTTTCTTCTGTAATAATTTCACTTTCTGACGATTCAACAAGAAAATAGGGATTTCTTCTCTTGTCTGTGTCAATTCCGCTGTAATAGAATTTTGCTTCGAGGTCGGGATAGGAAATAAATCTCTGCTCTTTTTTTGTTGACAGAATACGGCATTTATGAGCCTGATAAAAAAGATTATTTCCGCATATATGGTCAATGTGACAATGGGTGTTGATAATAGTTTTCACTGAAAGGCCCATTTCAGAAAGTTGCTTATTCAGTCCCTTTGCCATTCTTTTATGGTCGCAGGAGTCAATAAGCAAAGCCCCAGTGTCACTTGTTTTATAGATACCCACATTTGTGAAGGCTTCATAATAATAGGTATTGCCCTTGATATGCTTTATTTCAAACACATTCATCACTTCCTTTGGATTTTTTGATGATATTATTGAACTTAAAAATATTTTGTGCTATTATATATCGTATAATGTGAAAAAACTTCTCAATCCGTTATGAGGTATAAAAATGAAAGTTGCAATTGCAGGCTCACGAAGTCTCAACGTTGACATTCCGGAAGGAATAATTCCGGAATGTACCGAACAGATAATATCCGGCGGTGCAAAAGGTATTGACAGAAGTGCAAGAAGATATGCTTTGAAGCACGGCATACAGATTCTGGAAATAATGCCCGAATATGACCTTTACGGAAAAACCGCACCGCTGAGAAGAAATGACTGGATAATCCGTCTGAGTGATGTTGTTTATGTTTTCTGGGACGGAAAAAGCCATGGTGCAAACTATATGATTAAAGAGAGTAAAAAAGCCGGAAAAACCGTTCACGTTTATCTTTGGAACGGCAAAAATTTCAAGCTTATATAACACAAAGGACTGTTTTGCAACAGTCCTTTTGATTTTTTTATTCAGCTTTTGCTGTTTCTTCTGTCGCTTTTTCTTCCTTGGGCTTTTTGAAAAGAATCTTATCAACAGGGAAATAGAGGAAGAACTGAAGAGCTGAGCAAATCATTGTTGCAATGTTTTTTGCTGCTGCTTCACCGATATTCATACCTACAAACAAATCCTTAAGCGTAGGGTTGAGCCATGCTGAAAAAACAATAAGAGCGATTGTGAAAATGATGTAGATAGGAAGAGCCACTGCAATGTTTGCACCTGAGTTGAAGGTTTTTTCCTTATTAACAAAGAAAGCAACAATCTGAGCTACGATGTTAGCAGTGTTGCTGACGATGAAATAGCCGAGACCGCCGACTGCAACAGGATAAGCAAAGAATAGCCAGTTGAACTCTGTTGTATAAAGATCTTTGATTGCAGGGATAAGCTGAAGGGTGTTGAGAAGAACGAACTGAACAATCATTGCAAGAAGGCTTACAACGATGAACTTCACGAACTGCCATATTGTAACAAGCAGACTACCCTTGCTTTCTGCAGCTTTATCGATTTTGTTGAGCTTGGACATAATTTTTACTCCTTTTCCGTTTGATAACAGTCTTATCAGGACCTTTTTAAGATTATACTATAATGCTGACAAAAAAGTCAACGATAAAAGGAAAAATTTTCTCCTCATTAAATACCGGCTATTATCCCCTTTTGATTTTGTGTGTTGTGGTTTTGCTGAATTCGCTGTCACGCACAACAAGGCTGTTTATTCTTTTATATACTGCCAGCTTTTTGTTTGCAGTTTTTATGACATCGTTAAGCAAAGAATATATCTCATTGTCATCGGGCTCATCTTTCTTGCTTTTTCTTTTTATCTCAAGCATATCGGGCAGAATTTCTGCGGTTATCACATTATCGTTGCGGGAATAAACAAGACATTCGGCCACAAGCGGACTTTTCATCAATTGGAGTTCAAGCTCCTCAGGATAGATGTTTTTTCCTGTGTTTGTGACAATAATATTTTTGCTTCTGCCCGTGATATGATAATTGCCGTTTTTATCCTTATATCCAAGGTCGCCTGTATTGAACCAGCCGTCCTTCATTACTCTTTCTGTTTCCTCTTTGTTGTTATGGTAACCGAGCATAACCATTGGCCCTTTGACGTGTATTTCACCAATTCCCTGTTCGTCTGCATCAACTATTTTCACTTCAACGTCCGTAATAGGTTTACCGATGGAATCGGATGTCCGCTCTTTTTCGCTGTTACAGATAACAATGGGTGAACACTCCGTAAGACCATATCCTATAACAACTTTGAAGCCGAAAAGCTCAAAATCCTCCACGACATTCTTCTGAATTGCTGCCGCCCCGACAATTATTTTCCGCAGTCTTCCGCCAAAAAAAGAATGTATCTCAGAGAAAATCTTTCTCCTTTTTTCTTCACTGACCGCTGAAGACACAACAGAAAAAAGTCTTGCTTTTTTGAGCTTTCCTTCCTTTTCCATTGCAGAAATTATCCTGCCGTGCATTTTTTCCATAATAAGAGGCACAGACACAAGCACCGTAGGCTTATAAAGACTGAATTCATTGATGATATGCTTGAAGCCCTTGCTGAAACTGATGCAACCTCCCTTGAAAATGACCATCAGAAAAGCAATGGATTCATAGGTATGGTGAAGCGGCAGAACAGAAAGACTGACATCATCACAGGTTATTATTACTATCTCGCACACCGCCGCAAGGTCAGAGCACAGGTTGTTGTTTGACAGCATTACTCCCTTTGCAAATCCCGTTGTTCCTGAGGTGAAAAGCAGAACTGCCAAGGCATCCGGCATAATCTGACTTTCCTGCGGCAGAGAATATCCGCCTTTCAAAAGCTCATAACCTGTATTTATAATTTCGTGCAAGGAAAAAACCTGCTCAATGTCACTCTCTTCGCTGCAAATCAGGCAAGGCATTGATGCCATATATTCTTTTGAAGATAGCAGCTTGTTCACACTTTTTTTGTCACCAACAAAGCAGTCTACCTTACCCATATTTATAAGGTTTGCAATTTCTTCACCCGTAAGTTCCTTATCAATCGGCACAAGAATTCCCACACCAGACACCACAGCCATATATGTCAGACACCATTCATAAGAGTTTTTTCCGCACACAGCAATCTTCTTGCCTCTGAGGTCAAGCTCACCCAAAAGCACCGCCGCCAGAGCATCAACATCGCTTTTGAAATTCTTGTATTTTACACCGTAAATTTCACCGCTGTCATTTTTAAGAAGAAAAGCATCTTTTTCCGCATAGTTTTCAGCCGAATTTTCCAACATAGCTCTCAAGGTTCTCGGTTTTTCGGTTTTGTTCATATTGAAACCACCTTCTTTTTACATTTACAATTATATGTTTTCTAAAGGTTGCTCAATTATGCTTTTGCAAAAGTTTAATTTCACTTTAAATATAAAAATCATCCAACCCGAGATAATTGGATGATTTCAGTTTTTATAATAACACAGCAACATTTTTCCATCTGTACTGTTCGCCACAAAGGCATCACTTTTTCTGAAAAAAGTGTCTTATTCTTCCTCTTCTTCAACCTTGTTGAGCAAAAATTCTTTCAGAATCTGACGGTTCTGTTCTGCATCAAACTTGATTACATCACCGCTGCCGCTGACAGATGCACTCCACCAGGTGCCGTCCGCCGGCATCTGCTGCTGAACAATGTCATATCTGATATAGCTTGTGATTGCGCCCATACCGAGGCTCATAAGCTCATTCCTTGTAAGGTCGGTTGAAATGTTCGGAAGCACCTGCTCAACCATATTGACAAGGTCTGCCGGATTGGTCTTGGTAGCTTTTGAGATGATGGCTGTGATAACCTTTCTCTGTCTTGCAGTTCTGTAAAAATCGCTGTCAAGCTTTCTGATACGGCAATACCAGAGTGCCACCGAGCCCTTCATCTGATTAACGCCCTCAGTAATATAGGGAATCTTGACAACATCTCTGAGATACTTTGCTTCTTTTGCAGTCACTTCAACCTCAATTCCGCCAAGAAGGTCAACTACCTGCTCAAAACAGTCAAAGTTAACCATAACGTAATTGTCAATATCAACGCCGTAGTTATACTCAATGGTATCAATTGTTGCCTGAGCGCCGCCACTGCTGAAAGCCGCATTTATCTTTGTACTTCTGTCAAGATAAGGAATATACACATAACTGTCACGCAAAAACGATGTAAGCTTAATCTGTTTATTTTTTTTGTCAATGCTGAAAAGAATCATCGTATCTGAACGCTGACCTTCAACATCTCCTCTTGCATCGCTGCCGATGAAAAGGATGTTCTTGATCGAAGACTCTGAAACTGCCGATGAATCAAGGTATCTGTTTTCTTCAATACTGTCATCATATCCCAGATTGCCCATAATTGAATAAAGATAACCGAAAAGAGCAAGAAGGATGACCGCAAAAACAGCCACAACAGAAAGTGCGATTTTAACCTTTTTGTTGGAGATCTTCTTCTTTCCTTTTGCGCCGTGTGATGAAGGTTCAGGTCTGTTCGGCTGCATCTGAACAGGTCTCGACTGAGAAGCAGGTACTCTGTTCACGCTTCTGTTAGTCTGTGAAGGATTGCCCTGTCTTTTTGACGGACTGCTGTAAGTCGGTCTTGCCTGCGCAGGTCTTTGAGAAGAGACACCTGACACAGGTCTGCCCTGAGGTGTTCTGCTTTGCGAAAGAGGTCTTCCCTGCGGTCTTCTGTAAGACTCATCAGAAGAAATCTGTCTTTCGCTTCTCGATGCTTCAAAATCCTCCCAGGATGGTGCAGAATAAACTTCTTTTTCACCTGCAGAAATATCAACCTCCATGGTATTTTCGCTTTCCGAAATAAAGGATTGAGCATTTCCCGGAGTTTTTTTGAATTTCAAATTGAAATCCTCGTCAAAATAATCTGCATCTATAAAATCCTTCGGTCCGCTTTCCGGCTCGAAAGGATCATGTCTTTTTTTGTCCGAAAAATATATATCGTCCATTTTAACCTCCGTATAAAGAGTTTCAACTGCCTTGCTTACTTTTGTTATTTTAACCTAAAAGATGAAAAATCGCAATACTTTTGAATAAAGTTATAAATAACTTAAGAAAAATGTAAGGTATTACCTTGAGAGTATTTGACTTTTTTTGTTCTTTGGTGTAAACTATGTGGTGAGTGAGTTGGGCAGTCGCAGGTCACTTTTGTGACATGAGGAAAGTCCGAGCTTCACACAGCAGGGTAACGGTTAACGACCGCCGAGGGCGACCTTAGGGAAAGTGCAACAGAAATAAACCGCCGCAGTTTCTGCGGTAAGGATGGAAAGGCGAGGTAAGAGCTCACCGGCACGCAGGAGACTGCGTGGCCATGTAAACCCTACCCGAAGCAACACCGACAGGATAATGCGTCAGCTGGGCGCCAAACCGAAGGGTGGCTTGAACCTTGGAGCAATCCAAGGTCTAGACAGATGATTGCCTTAAATGACAGAACTCGGCTTACAGACTCACTCATCACAAAAAAGATAAGGACAGGTATTTTTTCCGCCTGTCCTTTATTTTTATTGTGCAAAAAAATTCTCTGCAATTCTCACAGCACCCATTGCATCCTTTGCGTAATAATCCGCACCAATCATATCGGCATATTCCCTTGTGAGAACTGCACCGCCCACCATTATTTTGGTGTCGGGGAGCTCTTTTCTGAAAAGAGCAATTGTGTCCGCCATTGCTTCAACGGTTGTTGTCATAAGTGCTGAAAGACCAACGAGTTTAACATTCTGCTCTTTAGCCTTCCGTAAAACAGTTTCAGGCGGAACATCTTTTCCGAGGTCGATAACCTCATAGCCGTAATTTTGCAACAGTACCTTGACAATGTTTTTGCCGATATCATGGATATCACCCTTAACAGTGGCGATTATGATTTTTCCTTTCGAGCCACCGCTGTCATTTTTCATTTTTTCCTTCACTGCATTAAATGCTCTTCCTGCCGCCTCAGCACTCATCAGAAGCTGAGGAAGATACATCGTCTTTTCTTCAAAGCATTCGCCCACGGTGTCAAGAGCAGGGACAATATGCTCCTTAATAACCTCCATCGGCTCGGTATTTTCTGTCAGGGCCTTTGCGCTGTCATAAGCTTTATCTTTAAGACCCTTGACAATATAGTAAACGAGGTCTTCTGAGGTCTCGTTTTTTATATTTTTGTCAGCCGACACAATATCGGATTTAACGGTGATTTTCGATGCAAAATCAATATAATCCACACAGCCCTTATCAAAGCCCTTCAATGCTCTGAAAGTGAAGTAGCTTTGCATCATTTCGGTGGAATTTGGATTCATAATGGCACAGTTCAGACCTTTTTCAAGCGCCATTGACAAAAAGTAGGCATTTACATTAGGTCTGTCAGGAAGACCGAAGGAAATATTGGACACACCGAGACTTGTCTTAACACCCAGCTTTTCTCTTATCAGCCTTACGGATTCCAATGTTACATTTCCGCTGTTTTCGTCTGAGGACACGGCCATCGCAAGAGGGTCAACAATAATATCCTTTTTGTCGATGCCGTATTCGCTGCACTTTGAAATTATCTTTTGAGCAATTTTGCATCTGCCCTCAGCAGTAGTGGGTATACCGTCTTCGTCAATAGTCAAAGCAATAACCGCACCACCGTACTTCTTCACAAGGGGCAGAACAGCCTGCATACTCTCTTTTTTGCCGTTGACTGAATTTATAAGCGGCTTTCCGTTATAAATACGCATTGCCTTTTCCATTGATGAGATTTTCACCGTATCAATCTGCAAAGGCAGGTCAATGACCTCCTGCAGATGCTTGACTGATGACACAAGCATTGCATCTTCGTCAATCTCGGGCAGACCTACATTAACGTCAAGAATATGAACACCCTTTTCCTGCTGAGCAATGCCTTCGGCTACGATATAGTCGATATCTCCGTCACGCAGAGCCTGCTTGAACCTTGATTTTCCCGTCGGGTTGATTCTTTCACCGATAAGTATCGGTTCTTCGGCAATTTCAACTGCGTGGGTGTATGATGAAACAAAGGTGTAGTTTTTCTTTTCGGTTGGTACGAATGGTAAGTCCTTGGTTTTTTCTGCTGTTTTTTCAATGTATTCAGGTGTTGTGCCGCAGCAGCCGCCAAGAACTGATGCACCAAGAAGTGCAATTTCCTTCATCAAATCGGAGAACTCTTCTGCATCAACATCGAAAACAGTCCTTCCATCAATACTTCTGGGAAGTCCCGCATTAGGATTGACAATTACGGGCAATGAGGAATATTTCACATACTCCTTGACTCTTTCCAGCATCTGCTCAGGGCCAAGAGAACAGTTCATACCGATTGCATCTGCGCCGAGAGCTTCAAGCATTGCTATCATCGCTTTTGCATCTGCACCTGTCATCAGCTTGCCTTTTTCATCAAAAACATTGGTGACAAAAATCGGAAGTGAGGAGTTCTCTTTTGCCGCAAGAACTGCCGCTTTTGTTTCGTAGCAGTCATTCATCGTTTCAATGATGATAAGGTCGGCACCGTATTTCTGAGCAAGTTTTACACTTTCGGCAAAGACCTCAACTGCACTTTCAAAGGGCATATCGCCCATAGGCTCTAGCATCTTGCCCAAAGGGCCCATATCGAAAGCCACAAAGCGGTCACTTTTGTCACCGGGAAAAAGCTCAATTGCCTTTCTTGCATTTTTTATTGCGGCTGATATTATTTCTTCAAGATTATCATATTTCAATCTGTTTGCACCGAAAGTGTTGGTGGTGATAACATTGCTGCCCGAATTAAGATATGAAAGGTGAATATCTGTCAGCACTTCGGGGTGACAGATATTCCACTGTTCGGGAAGCTCCCCTGTTTTAAGGCCTCTTTTTTGCAAAAGAGTGCCAAGTCCGCCGTCAAAATATATTCTTCTTTTGTTGAGAAAATCGGTAATTTTCATTTTAATTCCTCCAGAATACCCACAATCGCCGTAACTGACTTCACAGGCACCATCATAAATGCCTCAGTAAGACTCACACCTATCTTGCGGTTAACATCAAGAAAATCAAAGATATCCTTCTGCACAGAAAGCGGCACATCGCCGTAGCCCGGGCTGAAACGTGGACGAAGAATATTTTTCTTTGCCATTTCATCATTTATGAAGTTGCACCAGCACTCAACGCCCGAAGATGCGATGCAACTGAGTACCATTCCCTTGCCGTCAGATATAAGGGACAGCTTTTTTATTTGTCTGTCAACCTCACTTCCTGCCGTAGCCGCAAAAGCATAGGCACTTTTGCAGTTTTTGAGATTCTTTTTAAGGCTTTCACTTTCAATAATGCCGAAATCGAACTTAATCTTATTACCCTGCAAAAAACTGACATCTGTTTTTCTCACAACGGCTTTAAGGTCAGCAGAAGAAAGGTACAAGTCAAGGCACTCGTTATAAAGCTCTGAGAAATCTTCGCTTATAATTTCATCCTTGCAACCCATAAAGCGGAGTGCCTGTTTTTTATCCGCTTCAATTTCATTTGCATCTTTGGTTAAAAGACTTATCATAAAATACCTCAATCAATTGTTGCCACACCGTTATTGCGATGTGGCAACAATTACTTTTCAATAATTGCGCTGATGTTTTCGAAAATTTTTCCGGCAACATCGGGCTTGTTCATAGAATAAACGTGTACCGCTCTGATACCGTTTGCATAAAGGTCGATAATCTGCTCTGTCGCATAGGCAATGCCTGCCTGCTTCATAGCCTCTGGATTGTCACCGTAACGGTCAACGATTCTTACAAAACGCTGAGGAAGTGCCGTGCCCGAAATTGCACAGATTCTTTTGATTGACTTCGGGTTTGTCACAGGCATAATACCGGCCACAACAGGAACATTTATACCTGCCTTTCTCGCTCTGTAAAGAAAGTTATAAAGAACATTGTTATCAAAAAACATCTGAGTTGTGAGAAAGTCACAGCCTGCTTCAACCTTTTCTTTAAGATGCTCGATATCCTTGAAGGAATTTTCACTTTCGGGGTGAGATTCGGGATAGCAGGCACCGCCGATGCAAAATCCGCCGAACTGTTTGATTTCCTTTGTCAGCTCGCTTGCGTAGTGATAATCAAGATTCTCCTTGCTCATACCCTTAGGGATATCTCCTCTGAGTGAGAGAATATTCTCAATGCCTCTTTCTTTAAGAGATGTTAACTGTTTTTGTATCTCCTCTTTGGTTGAAGAAACACAGCTTAAATGAGCGAGAACAGGAACGGAAAACTTGTTTTCAATATTCTGTGCGATTGAAGCGGTGAATTCAGACGTTCCGCCTCCGGCGCCGTAGGTCACGCTCATAAAATCCGGCTTGAGCTGAGCAATTCTTTCCGTTGCAGTTTTAACCGACTCAAAATTATCACTTGTTTTCGGCGGAAAAACCTCAAATGAGAGTGTAGGCTTTTCCTGCTTGATGATGTCAATGATTTTCATTTATAATTCCTTCTTTCATATGCTTATGCATCTGAATTCGCCTGAAGGAGGTGAATCTGAGGTGCTTATTTAGTTTTTAAGTGAGTGCATAGGTGCGGGGATTCGTCCGCCACGGTTAATGAAATCCACGCTTGAAAATTCGTGAACAGGCATAACGGGGGCAGAACCTAAAAGTCCGCCGAATTCAATGATATCCCCAACTTTTTTGCCAACAGCGGGAATAATTCTCACTGCAGTTGTTTTGGTGTTCACAACGCCTATTGCAGCTTCGTCTGCAATAATTGCAGAAAGAGTTTCTGCTGAGGTGTCACCGGGAACTGCAATCATATCAAGACCTACCGAGCAAACGCAGGTCATGGCTTCAAGCTTGTCAAGAGTGAGAGCGTTTTTCATCGCAGCTTCAATCATTCCCTCGTCTTCGCTGACGGGAATGAATGCACCTGAAAGTCCGCCAACGTGGTTGCTTGCCATTACACCGCCTTTTTTAACCGCATCGTTGAGAAGTGCCAATGCAGCCGTTGTGCCGTGAGTACCGCAGACTTCAAGGCCCATTTCTTCCAATATTCTTGCAACACTGTCACCTTTTTCAGGAGTGGGAGCAAGTGAAAGGTCAACAATACCTGAGGGTATGCCGAGACGCTCCGATGCCTGGGAAGCCACAAGCTGACCCATTCTGGTGATTTTGAAGGCTGTCTTTTTGATTGTTTCCGCAACAACGTCAAAGGGTTGTCCCTTGCACTTCTGAAGTGCGTGATAAACAACACCCGGACCGCTTACACCCACGTTCAGCACACATTCTGCTTCACCCACACCGTGGAAAGCACCTGCCATAAACGGATTATCCTCAACGGAGTTGGCAAAAACTACCAATTTTGCACAGCCGAAGCCACCGTTATCGGCAGTCAGGTCTGCAGTTTTTTTGATAATTCTGCCCATAAGCGCAACTGCATCCATATTGATGCCTGCCTTTGTGCTGGCAACAGAAACAGAAGAGCAGACTCTTTCAGTTTTCGCAAGAGCAGTCGGGATGGAATTGATAAGGTTGATGTCACCGTTGGTCATACCCTTGTGAACAAGAGCAGAAAAACCGCCGATGAAGTTAACACCGCACTTTTTTGCCGCTTTGTCAAGAGCCTCGGCAATCGGTGTATAGTCGGTCTGCTTGCAGGAGGCGGCAACAATTGAAATAGGCGTGACGGAAATACGCTTGTTGACAATGGGTATACCGAATTCCCTTTCAATGTCCTCACCTGTTTTCACAAGGTCTTTTGCAAGACGGGTTATTTTGTTATATATCTTTTCAGCTGTAACATTAACGTCATCACTGCAGCAATCAAGCAAAGAAATGCCCATTGTGATTGTTCTGACGTCAAGGTGCTGATGGTCAATCATATTGATTGTGGAAAGAATTTCTTTCTGGCTGTGCATATTCTTCCCTCCTTAGATTCTGTGCATAAGGTCAAAAATATCTTCACGCTGAATTCTGATGGAAAGATTCATACTTTCGCCCTTGCTTTTGAGACTGTCGTCAACATCTGCAAAGCTCACCTCGCAGGCAGTAAGGTCAACAAGCATAGTCATTGTGAAAAAGCCTTCCATAACTGTCTGGCTGATGTCAAGAATGTTGATTTTCTTTTCTGCAAGAAGAGTGCAAACCTCAGCGATAATACCCGTTGTATCTTTTCCGATTACCGTAATAATAGCTTTCATTATAATCACCCTTTAAATCAATAAAATATATTTATATTTTAACAATTAAAGTGCAAAAGTCAAGAGTATGAAAAAAGCTTATGAAATTTGACAAAAATCATTGACCTTATTGCTGTTGATTGGTAAAATATAGAAAAATAATACCTTTGAAGGAGACAGACTATGCTTAAAAAAGATACCTTTGCTCCCCGTCCGCCAATGGGTTGGAACAGTTGGGACTGCTACGGCGCCGCCGTCAATGAAGAACAACTTTTGGGCAATGCAGAATATATCCGTGACAACCTTAAAGATTACGGCTGGGAATATGTTGTGTGTGACATTCAATGGTACGAGCCGAAAGCGGTGAGCAATTTCTATAACAATTTCACCGAGCTTTGTATGGACGGATATTCACGTCTCATTCCCGCAGAAAACCGCTTCCCGTCTTCTGCAAACGGAGTGGGCTTCAAGGCTATTGCCGATAAAATCCACGCTATGGGACTCAAGTTCGGTATTCATATTATGAGAGGTATTCCCCGTCAGGCTGTGCATCAGAACACAAAAATCAAAGGCACAGACAGAACGGCAAGAGAAATCGCATCAGGCTTTTCCGTATGCGCCTGGAATACGGATATGTACGGCATCAAGGCTGACCGTGAAGGTGCACAGGAATACTACAACAGCATTTTTGAGCTCTATGCTTCCTGGGGTGTTGACTTTGTAAAGGTTGACGATATTGCCAACACCGAATTCAAGCCTCACGACCCATACAGCGCAAGAGAAGAAATTGAAATGATAAGAAAAGCTATCGACACCTGCGGCAGAGAAATGGTGCTTTCACTTTCACCCGGACCTGCTGTTGTGGCTGAAGCCTTCCACCTTTCACAGAATGCAAATATGTGGAGAATGACGGGTGACTTCTGGGACCATTGGGATAAGCTTCATGATATGTTTGAAAGATGCGAAAAGTGGACTCCTCACGTGAAGACAGGCTGCTGGCCCGACTGTGATATGCTCCCCTTAGGCAAGATAAGCAAAAACTGCTCCTGCCTCGGCGACAAAGACCGATACACTGAATTTACTCCCGACGAGCAGAAAACAATGCTCACTCTCTGGTCAATTTTCCGTTCACCTCTTATTCTGGGCGGTGAACTCAGAGAAAACAGACCTGAAGACCTTGAAGTTATCACAAACAGAGACATTATTGAAATCAATCAGTATTCTTCTGACAACCGTCAGCTGTTCAGAAACAGAAAGGAAGCAGGCTGGACCTGCACCGACAAGGACGGCAACAAGGTTATCGCCCTTTTCAACACGAGTGACGAAGAAAGAGAAATTTCCGTTGACCTCATATACTACGGTTTTGACGAAAAATATGAGGGTGTTGACCTTTGGACAAAAGAGAAAACCGAAGGCATTGAAGGAACTTTCACAGCAAAAATCAGAGCACACGCTCCCCTTATTTTACGTTTGATTGAAGGCTGAAAAAAATGATTGGTATCGTTGATGTAGGCGGCGGAATGAGATGCGTTTACACAAGCGGAATTTATGACCGCCTTTTAGATGAAAACTATATGCCGGGCTACTGTCTCGGTGTTTCTGCCGGTTCAGCCAACCTTATTACTTATGTTGCAAAACAAAGAGGACGTACTCTCCCCTTTTACAGAGAATACGCCAAAAGAAAAGAATATATGAGTATAGAAAACCTTTTCAGAACAGGATCTTACATTTCCCTCGATTATGTTTATTCCGTACTCAGCAACGAGGGCGGAGAAAATCCCCTTGATTATGAAACCTTTAAGAAGTCAGATGTGATTTTCAAGGTTGCCGCAACAAATGCAAAAAACGGCGAAGCCAAATTTTTTGAAAACGTTGACGTTGTAAGAAACGACTACGGTGTTCTCAAGGCCAGCTGCTGTCTGCCCGGTGTGTGCAAGCCCGTTGAATTTCAGAATGAGCTTTATTTTGACGGTGGTGTTGCAGAGCCTATCCCTATTGAACAGGCATTCAAGGACGGCTGTGACAAGGTTGTGCTTGTGCTTACAAAGCCAAGGCGGGAATATATGACACCGATGCTTGCAACAAAGGTTTTGTCCGCACGAATAAGGAAATATCCCGAAGTTTTTGAGCTTATGCGTACATTGCCGACACGTTGCACCAAAATCTTTGAAATGGCAGCACAATTGGAAAAAGAAGGGAGGCTTCTTGTGATTGAGCCGAAGGACTGCTTCGGTATGAACACCCTCACAAGGGACTATGAGCCGATGACAAAGATGTATGAGCAGGGATATGAAGATGCGGAAAAGATAATTGGGTTTGTGAAAGAGTAATTAAGCATTAAAAAGCACCCGTTGGGTGCTTTTTCTTTAGTGATATTCGGGAAGCCAATCCTTGTGTGCTTCAAGAAGCTCATCAACCATGGTGTAAATGTCTTTGATGTTCAGTTCAGCGCCGGTGTGAGGGTCCATCATTGCGGCATTGTAGATATACTGCTTTTCGTTTGTTGCGGCTGCCTTAATTGTGAGAAGCTGAGGATAAATATTGCTCGAGTTCATCGCTGCAAGCTGCAAAGGTAATTCACCCATCTTGCAGGGTGTGATACCGCTGCCGTCGACAAGGCAAGGAACTTCAACGCAGGCCTCATCGGGAAGATTTGAAATAAGTCCGTTGTTGAGAACATTGCCGCCGATTTTGTAAGGCTTGTTTGTGACAATAGCTTCCATAATGTATGAAGCATACTCGGCAGACCTTTCATGGGTAATCTTACCGTCGGAAAGAATATCGTTTTTCTGTTTTTCCCAGCCTTCAATCTGTTCAACACAGCGTCTCGGATATTCATCAAGAGGAATGTTGAAATCTTCAATCATTTCGGGGTATCTTGTTTTGATATAGAGGGGGTTATACTCTGCATTATGCTCACTGCTTTCGGTGCAGTAATAACCCAGCTTATCAATATAGTCAAAGCGTACCATATCGTTGTGCTTTTCGGTTTTATTTTTTTCCTTGGCTCTCCTTTTTATTTCAGGATAAAGGTCATTACCGTCCTTATCCTTGATTTCAAGCAGCCAAGCCATATGGTTGATACCTGCAATACGTTCTGTTCTGCCTTCGAGCTTATCTTCCATACCAACCCTTCTGAGAAGGTCTCTTGAACAGCACTGAACACTGTGACAAAGTCCCACTGTTTTGATTTTTGTGTATCTGAGCATATAGCCGGTCAGCATTGCCATCGGGTTGGAGTAGTTAAGAAACCAGGCATCGGGACATACTTCTTCCATATCATCGGCAAAAGCTTTCATCACAGGAATTGTGCGAAGGGCACGCATAATTCCGCCTATACCCATTGTGTCGGCAATTGTCTGACGAAGACCGTATTTTTTAGGAATTTCAAAATCAATAACGGTGCAAGGCTCATAGCCGCCCACCTGGATTGCATTGACAACAAAGGATGCGCCCCTGAGAGCATCTTTTCTTTGCTCCTCGCCTAAATAAGTTGTGATTTTACCTCTGCCCTCATTGACGTTTTTGTTGATTGCACTGAGGATAACTTCAGATTCCTTCAGCCTTTTTTCATCAATATCATAAAGTGCGAATTCACTGTCACGAAGTGACGGTGTACACATACAGTCACCGATAACATTTCTTGCAAACACTGTGCTGCCGGCACCCATAAATGTAATTTTCATTTTCATTTCCCCTTGCTTTATATTATTTGGCTTTCTGATAAAATAAGAATAACACAGAAGCCTGCAATTTGCAACAATCCTTTTGAATTTATATTTATCGGAGAGAAAATTCGAAGAAGTTAAAATTCTATGTTGTGAAAGACCTTTATGTCATTGTCAGAAACATCTCAGGGAATTACAGAATTGATGACTGCAACGAAGCTCTGAAATGTTGACAAAGACTACCGCCGCATAAGCTATACCGGATTTTCATTCACCCGATCACTTTTTTTACGTAAAATGTTATTGAGGTGATTTAAATGTTAGCAAGCTTAGTCTGTTTTTTTGCCTTGCTTCTCATTCTGTGCGGTCTTTTCTTTGTTTCTTATCTCTTGATTTCCCTTTCACTCAAGGAGGATTGTGACGGCTTTTTTGTTGCCGTTGAAGGGTACGAAGGTAAAGAAAATCTGGTTTGTGAGGTTTACTCTGCTTTCAGGCAGATAAATATGCTGAACTTCGGGCAAAAAAGAGCCGTATATGTGATTGACTATAACCTTACGGAAATAACCAAATCCGATATTCGAGAAACCATTGAGCCTTGCGGAAGAGTCATCTTTCTTAAAATTTCACAAGAGGGTTTAACTGCTGAATGAGTTGCAAAGCGGAGTAATATATTGTATAATGATTATTCAGAGTATCAGTCAACTGAAATTAAGGAGTATTCATGGAACAGGAAATTTTCATTGAGGGCACAATTGAAGACGTTGTTTATTCCAACCCCGAAAACGGATACAGCGTCATTGACCTTAGCTGTGACAAAAAGCTTGTCACGGCTGTCGGCATTATGCCCGCATGCAGTCCCGGTGAAAAAATACGCCTTAAAGGTCAATGGACAAAACACCCCACCTTCGGTACACAGTTCAAGGCTACTGCCGCAGAACGTTCTATGCCGAAAAGTTCCGGCGATATGCTTCGCTATCTTTCAAGCGGCACAATCAAGGGTATAGGCCCTGCAACGGCGGCAAAAATTGTTGAGTGCTTCGGTGACAGTACCTTTGACATTATGGAAAACGAGCCTTACCGACTGTCTGAAATAAAGGGTATAACCGAAGAAAAAGCAATGGACATCGGTGAAAAGTTCAAAAGTCAGTTTGCAGTTCGTGAGGTTATTATTTCTCTTGAGCGTTTCGGACTCAACCCCACGGAAAGCCTCAATGTGTATAAGGCCTACGGTGTGAGTGCGATTGAAAGAGTCAGCGAAAATCCTTATATCCTATGCACGGAAAAAGTCGGTATGCGTTTCGAAAGAGCTGACGAAATTGCATCATCTTTCCCGATAGAAATTAAAAGTATCCTGCGACAAAGAGCAGGTATACTTCACATCCTTCGCCATAATCTTCGCAACGGTCACACCTGTTTGCCCAGGGGTAAGCTTTTCATTCCGGCTGAGGAGCTTCTCGGCATGGAAAGAGAAGAAACCAATGAGGTTATAGATGACCTTATTGCAGACAAAGAATTGGTGGAAGAGTTTATTGAAGAAAAAAGCTATCTGTTTCTGCCTTATGAATATATGGATGAAAAAAGCATTGCAGACAGAATTCAGGTCATGCTGCGTTTTCCTCCTGCAAAAGTGAAAACAGTTGACAGAGATATTGACAAAATTGAAGAAAATAAAGGAATAAAGTTTGAAGAAAAGCAGCGTGAAGCTATCATCACCGCTGTCACAAAAGGTCTTCTTGTTCTCACCGGCGGTCCCGGCACAGGCAAAACCACCACACTTAACGGTATTTTATCTCTTTATGAAAAACAAAAGCTGCGTGTGCTTCTTGCCGCACCCACAGGCAGAGCCGCAATGCGTATGAGCGAAGTCACAGGCAGAAACGCAAAAACAATCCACCGCCTTCTGGAGGTTGAGTGGGCAGATAATGACCGTCAGCACTTTGCAAGAAATATGGAAAATCCCCTTGAAGCCGATGCAGTTATTGTGGACGAATTATCAATGGTGGACACTCACCTTTTTGCAGCACTTCTCAATGCTCTGCCCTTGGGTTGTCGCCTTGTTATGGTTGGCGACTCAGACCAGCTTCCTCCCGTCGGTGCAGGAAATGTGCTTCAGGATATCATTGCATCAAACCTTTTGCCTGTTGTGGCTCTCACCGAGGTTTTCCGCCAATCACTTGAAAGTCTGATTGTCACTAATGCTCACAAAATTGTCAAAGGTGAATACCCTGACCTTTCAAGAACAGATAAAGACTGCTTTTTCCTGCAACGAAACAACATATATCAAAGTGCTGAAACCGTGGTTGAATTATATTCAAAAAGACTGCCCCGGGCTTACGGCTATGACCCGATAAAAGATATTCAGATTATCTGCCCGTCAAGAAAGGGTGAGCTTGGCACGGTGAGCCTCAACCGCCAGCTTCAAAAGCTTGTCAATCCGCCGTCAAAGGATAAGGATGATTACGAGGGTGCGGGGAAAATTTTCCGTGAAGGCGACAAGGTTATGCAGATTAAAAATAACTACGATATCGTCTGGACAAGAGGTAAAGAAACCTCCTCGGGTATTTTCAACGGTGATATCGGCATCATAACTGCAATCAACCACAATGCCTCTTTTATGAAAATCAATTTTGACGGCAGAATTGCAGTATATCCCTTTGACTCGATAAGCGAGCTTGAGCTTGCCTATGCAGTTACGGTGCACAAAAGTCAAGGCTCAGAGTTTGAAGCTGTGATCATGCCCGTTTGTGCCGTAATACCTCAGCTCAGCTACCGCAATCTGCTTTACACCGCTGTCACAAGAGCAAAAAGCAGACTCATTTTGGTCGGCTCACAGTCTCAGATTAACGCTATGGTAGACAATGACAAAAAAACTCGCAGATATTCAAGTCTCAAACATCTGCTGTTGAAGGGTAACTGATATGAGCATTTTTCAAAAAATTCTTAAAATATTTTTTCCGGAAAGATGTCCTCTTTGCGGTGAAATAATTGAATTTCACAAAAACTCCTGCGAGAAATGCCGTAACAGCCCCTTGAGAATATCGGAAAGCTTCTGTCACCATTGCGGTTATGACAAAGAAAGATGTCTGTGCGAAAGCGGCAATATCTCTTTCCCCCATATTTCCGCCCTGTATCTTTATTCGGGCAGAATCAGGCAACAAATTCATCAATTCAAATTCGGCGGTGACAGACAGCTTTCAAAACACTTTGGCGACGAAATGGCTTTTCGTGTGGCTGAATGTTTTTATGAGGCCGATTTTGACTGTGTCACCTTTGTACCAATGAGAAAAAGTGCTGAAAAAGAACGTGGATACAATCAAAGTGAGCTTCTTGCAAAAAGAATTGCTCAAAAGCTTTTTATTCCCTGCGAAGGGTTACTTATCAAAACACACGAAACAAAAAAGCAGCACGAACTGGTCGCAGAAGAAAGAAAATCAAACCTTAAAGGAGCTTTTGCTCTTTCACAAAATGCCGATATAAAAGGCAAAACAGTGCTTCTTTGCGATGACATCAAAACCACCGGCTCAACGCTTAAAGAATGTGAAAAGGTGCTTTTTCAAAACGGAGCAAAGGATGTTTATTGCATCTGTATTGCCCTTTCAGATTATGGCGATGTTTTCCCTATTGACAAACAACTTTAAACCAATTAAAATTATTAGAAGAATATATAAAAACAACGATGTTAAAAGGACGGTGAGAATGTGCCGGGACTCAATTTAGGAATAGACTTGGGAACAAGCAAAATCAAAATATTTGCCGAGGGCAAAGGCATTATTCTCTCAGAAGAAACTGCCGTCAGCTACGATATACTCAACGATGAGACTGTTGCAATCGGCAACAAGGCAGGTGAAATGATTGACAGAAATCCTGATTCAATCATTCTCAAAAGGCCTGTTTCCGGCGGTGTTGTTTCGGACTTTTCTGCTATGACGGAAATTCTTTCGCACTTCATCGGCAAAATATGTAAAAATCAGGTTTTCAGACCTAATATGGTAATCAGTGCCCCCTGCTGTGTGACTTCACTTGAAAAGAAAACGGTGATTGAAGCGGCTTGCTCAGCAGGTGCAGGCAAGGTACACATTGTTGACGAGCCTATTGTTTCGGCCTTGGGAGCAGGACTTTCCATTGACCACCCTCACGGAGTTATGGTGGTCGACATCGGAGCAGGCACGGCAGATATTGCCGTTATCACTATGGGTACTGTGGCTTATGCCACCGCCCTGAAAACCGCAGGCGACGCCATGGACGAAGCAATCTGCAATTTTCTCAAGCGTGACAAAGATATAATCGTTGGGCTTCCCACGGCAAGAAAAATCAAGCACACCGTCGGTTGTGCAGTGCCAAGGGAAGAAGAAATTGAAATGGTCTGCTCGGGCAAGGATTATATCACGGGTATGCCCCGCCCCTTCAACATCAGCTCATCTGAAATGCACTTTGCATTAAAAGACGTTTGCAAACAGATTTTTGACGGTATTATGGAGGTTATGGAACAGACTCCACCTGAGCTTTACAGTGACATATGCACAGAGGGTATTCTTCTGACAGGCGGAGCTTCAAAGCTTTTCGGCATTGACAAGTATCTTTCAGAAAAACTCGGCATCAAAGTCACCTGTGCCGCAGACGGCGAAAACTGTGCCGCAAAGGGTGCAGGATATATTCTTCGCAATATGAAACAGCTTGAAGACAACGGATACTCCTTCAGGTCAAAGGAAAAAATTTACGGATATACAGAATAAAGTTAAAAGGCAGGTCAGAAACCTGCCTTTTTTGATTACTCAATCCACGCCCAAACAAGTATTTTATTAAGAAATCTGAATTCTGCACCGTAGCTGTACTGCTCAACATCGGTTGCCATTTCAGCTTCTGTTTTTTCTTCCCTGTCAATATAATACCGGACAGAATATCCCAAGCCTTTGTGTATCAGTCTGTTTTCGGTTTGCTCTGTATCAATAGTAATAATCGGTTTTGTCCCTAAAGGAGAATTGTAAAGTCTTACACAGTCAAACGTAATATAACTGACACATATTAAAACTAAAACCATCAGAATTATCAAAACCAATTTCTTTTTGTTTTTCATTTCTATCTCTTTCAGTCAATCAAGCCGATAATTCCGTCTGTTACTGCAGGGCTTGTGACAATCTCATAACTGTGCACAATCTTTTCTTCCGCTTTCATAATGGTACATTCTCGCAGCTTTTCACCGCTTGAAAGACTGTGTTCAACAATCTTGAATTCGTCAACGGTATAAAGCTTTTCACCGATATAGGTGCCTCTGAAAAGGTCTGTGTAGCCTGTTGAATCGTGAACAAAGCCTTTAACCTCAGAAAGCTTATTGTCGGTGTAATTAATGATAGCAAAGCTTCGCACGCAATTTGCTTCACCTGTGCCGGAATAGTTGTAATCCGTAACGGGGATACCTACAATGTTCTTTTCAGCATAGTGTATCAGTGCCTTTGGCTCATAGTTTGCTTCGCTTGAGGCACATTCAATAATGAACTCGTCAAGCAATTTTGGGCTTGTCATATCTGAAACATCGAAAAGTGCAATTTTAAGGTCATTTGTGTCTGCATTTTCTTCATCACCGCCATAGCCGATACCGAGAAGTACAGTATCACTCAATGGATGAAGATAAGTTGAATAACCCGGAAGCTTGAGCTCACCCAAAACCTTGGGATTTTTCGGGTCTGAAAGATCAAGTGAAAACAGTGGGTCGGTCTGTCTGAAGGTGACAACATATCCCTTGTCGCCCATAAATCGGACTGACTTCACCTGCTCATCATCGGCAATATCTACCAAAGAGCCTACCTCCTCAAGATTTTCGTCAAGCACATAAATGCAGCTGACATCCTTATAGGTTGTTTTATCGTAATAAGTCACAGCCGCACGGAGATAGCCGTTGTGTTCATCAAAGGAGTAGTTGTTATTGAATTCACCGAGAATTTTACCCTGAGCCTTGCATTTCACCTCAGTACCGTCAAGAGAAAATGATGTGATTTGCGTTTTTGGCTGATAATCTTCATAAAGGTACGCAAGAGCATAAAGTGTTGTGCCGCTGCAATATATCTCGTCACAGCCACCGAGAATTGCAACAGAGCCGCTGTCACCGTCTTTATTCGATGTATCAAGGGCAGTCACAACAGTATATGCCGTTGAATCATCATCAAAGTGGTAAACACAAGAGCCGTCAAGCCTCTCACCGTTAACCATTGGAAGTGCATACTTTTCAATATCATCTTCACTCTGAGCTGTAACATAATAAGTTGAAAGGGTATAAAGAACGCTACCTATCATTCTGGAGTTTTTGAAATATCCGTCCTGTTCCGTACTTCTGATTTTTTTCGGTGTATATCTGTTTGAAATATCGTAAACATCAACATAAGTTGTTGTTTTAAGAAGTTCTGTGGCGGTGTCGTTATTTCCGTCAGAAGTATATATCACCGTGAGCACATCTCCGCTTACATATAATTCCTGAACTGTTGCTTCAGAATTTTTTACATTACGGACTTCACCGCTGTAAACAAGCTCCATACTTTCCGCATCGATAATTTTAATTCGGGATTCATAATCATAGCTACCCGTTGCAAGATAAATATATTTGCCGTCGTTTTTAATGACATCACCCTCATCAACGCCGACAACCTGTGTGTTTGTTACGGCGTGTTCGGCGGTGGTTTCAGAGCTTTCTTCTTTTACAGCCAAATCACTTGCACTCTCATTATACACAGCCTGAGGTGCCTCAGTCGCTGCCGCCATTGTCACAGCATAGTCAAAAATAATACCACCATAACCATAGATCTGATAGACCAACACTCCTTTATCATACAGGTTTTTGAAGTGCTGTTTCACGCTTTCGCTGTCCTTGAAGGTATAGACCTTATCCTCAATAACTTCGGGATAGTCAATATCCTCCGCCTCGACTGACACATCCTTTCCGCTTTGTGCCACAACATTCTGAGTTGTTGCTGAAATATCCGAATATAATTCTGCATCGTCTTCCAGAATATTCAAACTTCCACCCGTCTGAGTCAAGGCAACAGCACCGACAACCAGAACAACCACAGCCGCCGCAATTGCCTCCGCTTTGAAGGCAAAGGATTTTTTCGCTTCAGGTTTAATACCTTTTTCATTGATTGTTTTAACAATATTCTCTTTTGAAAGGCTCTCGGGCATTTCGGGACAATCATCGAATTGTTCTTCCATCTTGTTCATTATTTCATCATATTGTTTCATAATATCTCACCATCCTTACATAGATAAAACAGTTCTCAATTTTGCCGTGGCTCTTGATATTTTTGAGCGCACAGTGGCATCTTTAAGTCCTGTTATTTCTCCGATTTCCTTTGAAGTGTAGCCACAGGAATAGTAAAGAATAAGAATTTCTCTTTCTTCTTCTGCAAGTTCTTTCAGTGCATTTTTCAGGGATATGTTTTCATTGTGATCGGGCTGTTCATAAATCACCGCAGTCTGAGCGCTGTATTCGGTGTGATTCATCGCAACTATCTTAGCTTTTTGGGCAGACTTGCACTCATTATACAAAATTTTGAAAAGCCAGGACTTGAAGGAAGCAGACTTTTTCAGTTCAGTTATTTTCTGAAAAGCCAGAAGAGCTGCCTCGCTGACACAGTCTTCTGCGGAAGACACCGAGCCTGTGTAATAATAAGCAAAGCGGAACATATCCTTAGCATAGTATTCATAAAGTTCGCCAAAGGAGTCCACGTCTCCCCTTTGTGCATTTTTGACCAGATTGATTAAAACTTTTGAGCTCATAAATTTATCACCATCCGTTCATTCTATTAGATGAAGAAAGAAAAGGTTTTGTTGCATTTATTTTACTAAAATTTCTATATTTTTACAACATAAAATTCTTTACTTCGGTAAATAATAAAAACGAGGTGATAAAAATGGAAAAAAAGAAAAGCCAGCGCCACTCTCACAGAGATAACCGGGCAACCGAAAAAAATATTGAATCAGACAAGTTTTTAAGAAAAAACGAGGAGATTCCCACATCAAAATTTAATGAAGAAATCCCCTCTGACACACTCGGCTCATACACAGGCGTTCCCGAAAACGAAAACGAAGAACCCGTGCAGGATGCAGATGATTTATAAAAAAACAGCACTAAGGGGCTGCAAAAAACTTTCGTTTTTTTGCAGCCCCCAGACTATATTTTTCAGTAAATTATCTTTTCAGTGTCCACACAATCGGGAACACTATATCAGGAGGAGTGAGTTAGGATATGAAATCTTACCAAGTTTTATACTTTAGAACAACATATAAAAAAGCACCTGTCTACTGACGAGTGCTTTTCATTTGGCTGCGGAACTAGGATTCGAACCCAGACAAACAGAGTCAGAGTCTGCTGTGCTACCCTTACACAATTCCGCAACGAACAAGAGATATTATACACATCGCAAGACTAAATGTCAATACTTTTTTTAAAAGTTTTTGCTATTTTCAGATAAAATTTAAGCGGACAGAAAATATTGTTCTGCCCGCTTTTTTTAGATTTAGTTTGCAAGCTTGACTGTGTATCCGTCAAAGGAATAAACGTGGTGTTCACTTTCTTCGGCTCTTACAGGATAGTCTGTTGAAATAATCTGTGAGCCGCATTCATTTGCGCTTACATATCTGTCTTCGCTGTAGGTCGGGAAAGAGTCAGCTCTTGTTCTGACAATAAGATTGCAGTTGTCAATGGATTCTTCCTTATGCCTCTTTGCTGTGTCAGGCTCGTTGTCAATAATAAACGATGCGTAACTTTCGTCTCTGTCAGCATATCTGAGCATCGGGAACATTGCTTGGGAACGTATTGTTTCATCCTGCTCGATATAATCGTCTGTTACATTTGTGTCGTGAAGAAGCACAAGCACCTTGCCGAGAGTATCACCAAGACTGAGCCAATCATCTGCTTCACGCATTGCCTTGAGACTTTCGTTATCTCCCATCATATCATCGGGAGTGAGGAGAGTATCACCGAGCTTTTCTCTGAGAAGTGCATCAAACGCATTTAAATAGTCAAGAGTAAAGCTTCTTATATTGTTGATGGGAATAACATTCTGCTTAGGCTCAATAATAATTGAAATCGGAAGATGGTTCGGGTTTGCATCAGACCACATTTTGATTTCTTCAAGCATTTTTTCAAAATCGTAACAGCTTGAAGTGTTGTCAAGAAGAGGGTCATGACATACAACGAAAGATACCTCGTCAGTCAGCACCGTTTCAACATCAATCTCAAGACTTCGGATACCCAGCTGCAACTGTTCGGTGATTGTATCCATATTAAAGGTCGCTTTTGACGAATCCACAATACTAAAGGTCATTACATCAACAGCTTCATAAAGCTTTTTGAATTCATCGGTAGACTCAAGCTGATAGCTGTTGTGAGTACCAAGAAAAGCAACTTCGTTATATTTCACACCGTCTGCAACTGCCTTTTCAATGTCAAAAGAAGCAATTTTGCTTTCATCAACGGGAGTATAGTCAGCATAAAACTCGCTTTCAAGATAGTACATATAGTCATTCTGTATTCTGATATTTTCTTCAACCTGAGCAAAAGAAGCTGAAATTGCCTGAGGAAGAAGAACAACAACAGACATCAGTGCAAAAAGTGCTTTGAGGGGGCCGTATTTGAATATACCCATTTTTATCACCCTGTTTTTTTATTTTTTAATAGAAAGGATACGCTGATCTCACAACAAGGATGCTGCTTGCAAGAAGAATCTGTGCTGCAAAATATGTTACAATATTGATTATTCTCAAGCTTCTCTTATGATTTTTGAACATAATGATATAACCGAGAAGCAAATCAGAAATTGTAAAGAGAATACCTCCGCCAAGAACTGTTACAAAAGTCATTACCATATGGTCATTTGTGCCGTATGCCCACTCACCGATTGAATATCTTGCTGTTTTGGCAAGCATTGTGAGAAGACATACACCGTAGGCTGTAAGCCCCGCCGTAACAGCCGGCTTTTCTTTGAAAAGCTTTTTGACAAACGCAAAAATCAATGCTGCCGCAAGAGCTACTGCCAAGAATAAAATCTCATACCATTCGAAGGTTGCAGATGCAGGATAAGTGGTTTCAATTGCCTTTTGAAAAGCAACTATGTAGAAAATATGACCTGCTAAGAAAGCCACAACACCGACTGCAAAAATTGCTCTCTTGTCTGAAAGCCAATGGAGGAACAAATCACCAAACCAACCCAACACAAGTCCCCAAAGAATCAGATTGGCATACGGAGTGTTGTTGCCACTGATTTTGATTGCGAAAAACCCGCAAAGAACAAAAAGTGTTGCAGATATCATTTTGAAAAGCATTGACTTCTTACACTTCTGTGGCCAATAGTATTTCAAAAACATTGGTACTGTTACAAATTCAAGCACTATCGTAAGTACGTATAAAATATTATACACCATTTTTTCCTCCTGAGAGCATCAATCTTTAATCTTGCCTCTCTGAACGGCATCAATAAGAGGCACAAGCTTGGGAAGCACCTTTGTTACAGCAGCCTGCACAACCGGCTGTTTGATTACATCCTTAACTGTTTCTTTCAAGGTTTCTGCCATAACAGCTGTTGAAGGACTGCAAGAGGGACGCATAACAACATTGTCACCGTTGAATTTGAACTTCATCACTCTTTCAGCAACAGCTTCTATGCAACGGATGCGTACTTCAAGCTCGCTGTCTGTATTCCAGCAACCTGTTGAACAGGTATTGTAAGGAATCTGTCCGACAACAATTTTATCCCAACGGTATTCACCGTCCATACCGATTTTAACCGAGTTAACCTCATCGCCCTCTGTCCAGGTCATAACCGCTTCATTTTCATAGAAATTGAAGCTGACATCGTTAATGTTGCCGGCCTTGTCACTTTCCATAAACAATGCAGTAATCGGAACAACACTTGTGGGATAGCCTGCAATGTTGACTGCAATGGGCTTGCTGAGCTTCATTCTCTTGCCGTTAAGTCTCTGTTCAAGGGCTGAACGACTCTTTTCAGGGAGCTTTTCAAATGCAGGCAGAGAAAGCTCCACACTTTCACCATCGTTTTCTTCAAGAAATGCCTTGGGGAAGTATTCCCAGATTACATCACGCATACCCTGCTCGTGTACTTCACCCGCAGTGAAGATCAGACAAGCATCAAGGTCTTCAAACACGATACCGAACTGACTGAACATACCGTCAGCACGGTAAGATTTTTCATAGCCGCCATTTCTCCAGAAGCAATAACCATAGCCTACCTTACAGTCAGAATCCTGATTCGAAACGCTGTTGTCTGCGTGATATTTGACAGATTCCTTAACCCATTCTTCGGGAATAACCTGTTCTCCGTTGAACTTACCGCCCTGGCTGTAGCAATAAATAAACTTCGCAAGATCCTCTGTTGTAATCATAAGACCCCAACCGCCGGCTTCAATACCTCTCGGGCAGGTTTCCCAAAAGGGATTGCTGAAGCCCAAGGGTTCAAAAAGACGGGGCTTCAGATATTCCATAACGGACATACCCGTAACCTTGTGAATAATGCAGCAAAGAAGATACATATTTTCACTGATATAAAGGAATTCCGTGCCCGGCTCTGAAATCCAGGGTGAGCTAAGAATATCCTTGAACCAGCGATCCTTTGTTCTGTCAAGGAAAACACTTACGGATTTGCCGCTTCTCATTGTGAGAAGATCCTCGACGGTCATTTCTTCAAGATATTCGTCAGGCTTATCTCCTCTTACCTCGGGGAAAATATCAATAAATCTTGTATCAACGGTGAAGTATCCTTCATGTACGGCAAAGCCGATTGCAGCCGATGTGAAAGACTTGCTGACTGAATACATCATATGTTTGTATTCGGGGCCGAAAGGATCTCTGTAAACTTCACAGGCAATTTTTCCGTTTCTGATAAGCATAAGGGAATGTACTTCCTTGTTAAGCTCCATACAACGGTCAAAAAATGCTTTGACCACTTTAGAATTGACGCATGCTTCTTCCGGTGTTGCGGCTCTGGGGAGCCATGTTTTCTCTTTTACCATAATTCTTCCTCCTTATGTGCTTTGATAGTTATCTTTTCTTTTTATGCATTTTCTGAACGAAAATCTGTGCCGCAAAAATTGCCGCACCAACCAAAACAGCCGCAATGACCTTGCCGGTGGTTACATTAAGCGCTCCCCTGGTTGTTTCTTCTCCGTTGGATATTTTCATTTCATTCATATAAAAAAGCAATTTTGAATAGGCGCTCTCTGCTTCGCCGAGGGACTTGATTCTGCCCGAAAGCACCCTTTCTGCTTCTTCAATTCCGTCTGCCAGATTATCCTTGCTGACAAGGGAATATTTTTCTGCGTCAATTGTTTTTGCCTTTTCTGAAAGCTCATTTAAAGCTGCCCTTACTTCAGTATTCTTTTCAATATATGCAGTCAAAGCCTCTATATTGTTTGTTTCAATGACGGTGAAGCCTTTTTTTATCAATTCATTCCAACCGTTTTCATTGTCACTTCTCTGACCGCAAAGATCAGGGTTATAAGTCGGAGCAATTGCCCTTGCTTTGCCGTCCGCAGAAAAGTTGTTATAAGTCCAAGAGCCGTACATAACATTGAAGTAGTTTTTTGACTGATATTGCACAGCTGACATTCCGCTTTCGGAAAGAGTGTTTATGTGAGAAATTGCATTGAAGATAATGTTGCCGTCATAAATACCGATAACATTAACTTTTTCTTCTTTGGTTTCTGTCCAGGCGGCAATTTTTTTTGCACTTTCTTTTGTTCTTAGGGCTACTCTGTCAAGTGCATCTTTCTCTTTTAAAACGTCATAAACAGCATCTTTATCTTCCCAAGCTATATCCAGAATCAGATACAAAAATTCGTCAGTGCTGTCAAGGAGCTCTTCGAGCGAACTCATTTTGCACTCAGTAAGTTTGCCGCTGTTATCGTAAAGCTTATATCCCTTCACCTGCTCAAAGGTGACTTCACTTATGCTTTCATAAGGTGCATCACAAATGTTGCCGAGACTTTCTTGCTCACAAAGCACAAGAACATTGTCCTTTGTTTTTCTCACGCTGACACTGACCATATCCGCACCCTTTTCCTTGGCAGAAAGTACACCCTCGAGGGAGTTTTCCGGATAAAAAGCCGTATCACCTCTGTAAGCCACCGAAAGCAGATTTCCTTGATTATCTTCAAGTATATCCTTAACAGGGCTAATCATTGATGTTGCAAAAGATGAAAATACAGTAGCAATGAGCAGAAGTGCGACAGTCAATATATAAAAAAGCTTTTTTCTGTAAACCATTCAGTAATATCCTTTATAAAGTTTTTATATTATAATCTTTATCCTATCAATGATAACATAAAATTCATTGTTTGGCAATATTTTTTATTCTTTTATCACAAAATATTAAATTAAAGTTTTATTACAACTTCATTTTTTATCTTCATTTCGGTTTCCGTCACTTTGCAGTCAAAGCACAGCACCTTAACACCCATTTTTGCAGCCTGTCTCAAACCCTCAGAAAATTTCGGGTCGTGGTTGTCATTGGGCGTGAAATAAAGCACATCTTTCATTTGCACAACAAAGATAATATAGGCTTCGAAGCCTTCTTCCATACATTCGCAAAGCTCAGTTATATGCTTAAGTCCCCTTTCGGTTGGTGCATCAGGAAAAGAGACAACTCCCTCATTTTCCAAAGTTACACCCTTAACCTCTGCAAAAGCTTTTTTTCCCTCATACTCAAAATAAAAATCAAAACGTGATTTGCCATAGGTGCTTTCAGGTTTAAGATAAGTAATATTTTTAAAATAGCTTTCACTTTTCAGCCACTCATGAATTGCCTTGTTCGGTGCGGAAGAGTCCGTATTAACAAGTCTTTCACCCTTTTGCACCGTCACAAGTGAGTACCTGTATTTTCTGTTTTCGTTTTTACTTTTTTCAAGATAAACCGTTGCACCCTCCACAAGAAGCTCCTTGCATCTTCCTGTGTTCTTGACGTGACAAAGCTCTTTTTCTCCGTCAAGCTGAACTTCAGCGACAAAACGGTTGAGCCTTTTTATGAACTTTGCTTTTACTGTTCTGTCATATTTCATAAATACCTCTAAAAACAAAAGGGCGATACAAAACCGCCCTTTTGTTGTTTTAAATTTAAATCAATAGCCAAGCTTTGCATAAACCTTGTTTACAACTTTGTTCATACCCTTGAGAACGGATGTGGCAAGGTTTTCAATGCAAGAGGTTTCATCAGCCTCTTTAACACCGGCACTGACGAGTGCATTTTCAAGTGCTTCTTCGGCTGCTGCCCACTTTTCTGTGTTGATAACAGTTTCTGCTTCCATTGCCTTGATGTCAGCAATGGCTGCTTCAACTGCAGCAATCTGCTCTGCTGTCATACTTGACTTGTCAGCTTTTTCCCAAGCCTCAATGTTTCTGTTGGTATATCTGGTGATTCTTGCACCGTTGAACTGAGGATATGCTTTAGGATTTGAATATACATCAACCATATTTCTGTCGGTCATAAGCTGTGTGCCGAGCTTGAGACAGATGTCATTATACTGGAGCATTTCGTGGGACTGGCCTTTGAAATACCATGTTGTGCAGGGAAGAAGACCTGTTGTTGCGTCAACCATACCGTCAGGTGAAAGATGGTTGTGAGTCGGGTCATCACAATATGTGCCTGCTGCTTCATAGCCTTCGCCGAGAGTTGTGCCAAGGTCTGCAATTGTTGCGCCCATTGAGGTGGATTCAACATGAAGGATGCAGTCTGTGTTTGAGGTTTCATATTCCTTAGTGAGAGGAAGCATCATCGGAAGGTCATAGCAAACGATGTCATAAACCTTACCGCCCTTTGCGATAATATCATTCTGGTTAGCTTCAAAGTTGGCTCTTGCAGTCATAAATGCGTCAACCTTTTCACGGATTGAAGCATATTGATCATCCATAAGCCATTTTGCTCTGGCTTCTTCATAATATTCTGTGGGACAGGTTGCCCAGAGCTGTGTTGACTTGAGCAAAACATTTTCAATAACGCCTTCGAGAAGTCCGTTAAGAGCGCTCTTGAGCACATCTGAGGGAAGAATACGAAGAAGCATATTGATGAGATATGTTGACCAGGTGTCACCCATAAGATTTACCATAAGGTCTTCATAAAGAGCATCATCGGAAGTGAAAACACTGACATTGCCTGTGAGAAGGTCACCGACAAGTTCAGAGCCGTCAAGTGCGGGAACGATATAAACAATTCTATTGATGTACTCGTGGTCTTCCTTGTACATATCAAGATAAGAAACAGCAACAGAGCCGCCGAGGCTGATGGGACAAAGATTCACTTTATCGGAGCCCGTTGTTTCACGAACAAACTCAACATACTTATGAAGTCTCTTTGTTGTTTCAGAGATATCACCAAGTGAGTCATAGCCGAAGAAGAAGAGATTATCTTCACCGATGATCTCACCACATTCCTGAATGGGAATACGGTTATAGTACATTTCTCTTTTTTCCTCGGGAATTTCTGAAACAGGTGCAAAATAACAAGGTACTTCGATGTTATTGACATAATTACCCTCGTTATCCTTTTCAATCGCATAGAAGAGCTTGCCTGCACCTTCCTTCATAGCATCTGAAAGGCCGCTGTCCTGTCTTGTGAAAAGAGACAGAATAAGGTTGGGGATAATTTCAGCGAGAGCTGCATTGATGTCAATTTCCAAAGGCCAGCCTGTGATTTCATCCCCCGTGTCATCATAGGTCTTGTTCCCCTCGTCGTCAACAACATATGTATCGTTCTGACCGATGCCGTGAAGAACAATTACCGGAGTTTCTGTGTCATAGTCGGGAACATAAGTGCTTGAAGACGTACCTTCAGCAGATGAGAAAACTGCTGTCATGGAGAATACCATAATAAGGCAAAGAACAACGCTTAACACTTTTTTAAGATTCTTCATTTGTTAAACTCTCCTTTAACATTGTTTTAACATTTTCATTCTATACCAAAACATACAAATAATCAATATATGGCGTAAAATTTATAAAATATTTAAAAATATAATTGCACAAAAACAAGACAGCAGATAGCTGTCTTGTTTATCTGGCTTTATCCGTAAACATCCTGAAAAGCGGCAGGCAGGAAGAAAAGAATTTTTTGTAAGACTCGCAATAGTCACCGCTTTCACGGTTACGTTTGCAGCCCCCCGCCCTGCAAAGAGGATAATAATTACATTTTTTGCATTTTTCCGGCACAGGCAGACTTTCCTTGATAAACTCAGTTGCTGTTTTGCTTTGCGCCAGACTTTTGAGTGAACTTTTATTGATGTTACCCAAAAGCCACTCGTCTGTGCAGTAAAAGTCGCAAGGATAAATATTTCCGTTACCCTCACACACAAACTGATGGGTACAATGTCCCATAAGACCGCATTGCTCACCCCTCTGACCGAGATACATTCTCACCCAGTTGTCAAACTGACGGATACTCATATAATTGCCACGCATAAAATCCTTGACATAAAGGTTGAATATGCGGATAAGAAAATCTGAATATTGCTCAGGTGTCATATAAAGTTCGCTCTGTGTGTTGTCTCCCATAGGACGAAGGCAAGGAATGAACTGAAGATATTTCATACCTTGTGAACGGAAGTGCTTATATATACGCTCTGCATTTTCAGCGCAATAGCCTGTAAGAACGGTAAGAATATTATATTCAACCTTGTACTTATCAAACTTTTTTGCCGCCTTGGTAATTTTATAGTAGGAATTCTGTCCGTTGGCATCAACTCTGAACTTGTTTCCCTCATAGTCACCGTCAAGACTTAAGCCGACAAGGAACTTGTTATCGTGAAAAAAGCTTGCCCATTCATCATCAACAAGGGTACCGTTGGTCTGGATTGAATAGAAAATCTCAGAGTTTTTAAGGTTATACCTGTTCACCTTTTCGGTAAAGGACTTGAAATAATCAATACCCGCAATCAACGGCTCACCGCCCTGAAAAGCAAAGGCAACCGAACAACCGTCAGCAAAATCCAATGCACTTCTGATTAGATTCTCCGCTGTTGTTTCTTCCATCACACCGAGAGAAAACACATCTCTGTGAGAAGCCACATCACAGTAAAAGCAATACTTACACCTAAGATTGCAAAGACTGGACGCAGGCTTTATCATGATTGAAAGAGCAGGCATTACTCAACAATACCTCTTCTGTTGTCGGCAAAATTCTTCTGAATTTCCTTGAGCTTTTCACTCATTTCAGTTGCAACTGTGGGATATACACTTGAACGGTTATAGTTTTCGCCGTAGTCATCAGTAAGAATATGAAGCCAATTCTTTCTGTACTTATCAAAGAAAGCGGAGTTATCATTCTGAATCTTATCGAAGTATTTGAAAGTAATGTACTCGTTATCGTTGAGAACAGAATAATCATAATCGGAATATTCAGCCTGCACACTGTCAGATTCAACGGTATACTGAATAGCCTTGATGTCTTCACGTTTCATATGAAGAATCGGATATTCTTCCGTGTGAACAACCTCATCATCAGCGATGACGGGTACCATTGAAACACCGTCAATAATTCTGTCGGTGGGAAGATAGTTTTCTGTGCCGTTGTTGCCTGTGATTCCGCACATTTCTATAAGTGTCGGGAAGAGGTCAACAAGAGTTGCACTCTGCTGTCTTTCGTCACCTGCTTCAAATAAACCGTTGTTGTTATCCCATCTGATCATAAAGGGAACCTTCTGACCGCCTTCATAAGCAAGGTATTTACCGCCACGAAGGTCACTTACTGAACCTTCAAGAGCAGGGCCGTTGTCACTTGTGAACACAATAATTGTGTCATCAAGCACGCCGAGGTCTTCCATTGTCCGGAACAACTCACCAAGATATGTATCAAATTCGTTGATACAGTCAACGTATGTACCCATACCTGTTGAGCCGTCAAAATCATCACCTGCAAAAACGGGAGCGTGAGGCCACGGTGAAGCATAATAAGCAAAGAAGGGTTCATCACTGTTTGTAACAGTTTCGGTAATCCAACTTGTGATTTCTTCGTGAATCCACTCGGTGAGCATACTCTGATCCTTATTACCGTTTTCGTCTCTCATTTCACTGTTATCGTGAACAATTTCATATTCGCCGTTTTCTTCAGCCACATAATAGAAGGCATACATATCATTTACATGGTGGCTGCCGTAGAAATAGTCGAAGCCCTGATTTGTGGGAAGATATTCGCCGTAGTCACCGAGATGCCACTTACCAAAGGCAGCGGTATTGTAACCTGCTGACTGGAACACTTCTGCAATTGTTATTTCGTCGCCGAGCATACCGTCAACATTGTTGCCCATTTCAAATGAGTTATAAACTCTTGTCTGAGCAAAGTTGCCCGTGGTCTGAACTGTAGGATAAATAACATTATCTGCATAGCCTCTGTAAGGATAACGGCCTGTCATGCAGGCGAAACGTGCCGGTGAGCAAACAGAATAGCTTGAATAGAAGTTTTCAAAGTTAAGTCCGTTTTCACCGATTGAATCGATGTTGGGAGTTTCATAAATTGAGCCATTAAGACTTACGTCACCGTAGCCAAGATCGTCCATCATAATGATAAGAACGTTGGGATTTTCCGAAGAAGCCTTGTCAACACCGTCAAGGTAGTCATCGTGACCTTCCCAGAGTCTTTCTGTTACGGGCTTTGTTCTCAGGTTACCAAAAAGTACAGAGAAAACAGAAGCACCCATAAGAAGAATACTCAAAGCAAAGGACGAAACAGCCTTCAGAGTTGTTTTTTGGCACTTCTTTTTTGCAACAAAGAAAAGAGCCCAAAGACAAACAGCAGCAGGAAGAGCCAAAAGAAGGTTACCGCAAAGCCTTGTGAAAAAAGAGCCGTCACCTGAAAAAAGAGCATTTGCGGCACTTGACCAGCCGGCGACCTTATCGGAAATAAAAGCACCGAAGCCTGCGTCTGCACCCCACACAGTGTGGAAAACAATCATACCCACACTTGAAGCGGCATAGCCGAAAACCATAGGAGCATAAACCTTTTTCTTGATGATGAGTGAAAGCATTATCACGGCTGACATAATACAACAGTAAAGAAGAGATACAAGATTAACAAGGTTAAGCCTTGTAATAAGCAGCACAACCGCAAGAATAACACCGATAACCATCAGAATAATCGGGAAAATCTTTTTGTTTTTGTCAAGAGAAAATTTGTTTTCCATTTTATATCCTCCGTTTTACCCTTAAAGGGCATATATTCTGTGATAAACGCACAAGGAGATTATAACCGAAATTTGTCGCTTAGTCAATATTCATAAAGAATTATATGTACAAATTCTTTATTATATGATATGATACTGTCAGTACAGTTTGGAGGTATTCCGAATGAATTGCATTATATGTGAAGATTTAAACGAGCTTTCGGGAAAAATTAAAAAGCTCGCTTTCAGCGAAAGGAAAAATAAGGATTACGAATTTAATAAAATTACCGCAAGACCTTTTAAAGGTAAAAAAGGTACATTGTGGCAGCTTGAAAAGAACAAAAACAATCAGGTCTTTCATCAGAATATGACTGAAAAAGAGTTTCTGAACTGGCTGGAAACTGAAGGCACACAAAACTTCCGTCAATGCTGTCTCACATCAGAAGGCACGACAATTCACTACACAGTTTTTCCCGACAAAATAAAAAGGAAGCTTACAGGTAATGAAGTTAAAAGCGGAGCTTTGCAAAGCCATAACAAAGAAAAAAGCTACATTTTAAAGCAGGGTGAGAATATTCCTGCTCTTATTGACCTGGGTGTTTTCAGCAATGAGTTCAAGGTTATCAACAGCAAGTTTGACAAATACAAGCAGATTAACCGCTTCATTGAAATTGTTGACGATGCTTTCAGCAAATGGGGCAAGGATACAGTCACCATTTTGGATTTCGGATGCGGAAAAAGCTATCTTACCTTTATCATTTATCATTATTTCACCGCTATCAAGGGTGTCAAAGCCAAGGTTTTAGGCTTTGACCTTAAAGAAGACGTGGTGAAGCATTGCAATGAGATTGCAGAAAAATATGGCTATGAAAATCTGAAGTTTTATGTCAACGACGTGACAAAAGGAGAAGTATATACCGGTGATGTGGATATGGTCATCACACTGCACGCCTGCGACATTGCAACAGACTTCGCACTTTTCCACGCCATCAGTCACAAAGTACCGCATATTTTCTCCGTACCTTGCTGTCAGCACGAGATTTGCTCATCAATCAAAAAGGGCGGTGACTTTGACTTGCTTCTTTCACACGGACTGATTAAAGAGCGTTTTTCTGCCCTGCTGACAGACAGTGTCAGAGCTGAAATTCTCAAAAAGTGCGGATATGAGGTTGATGTGATTGAATTTGTTGACTTCGCACACTCACCGAAAAATCTGATGCTCCGCTGTAAAATGAAAAAAACTCAGTCCCCTGATTTTAGAGAGATTGAGTCTCTTATGGAAAGATACGGATTCAGGCAAAAGCTATATGAATTGGTAAAAGCCGCAAACTGAAAGTAACAACAAAGGACGTGAAACAATGCACATACCGAAAAGCCGGTCTCAGCTTTTAGAGATTGAAGAATTCTACAAAGCACTTGAAGAAAGTCAGATTCAAAGTCATATTGAATATAATGTTGAGGACTGGCTATATGTACCCAATCATTACGGTGAATACCGTTACATACTTGGCACAAAGGGAAAAAATCCCCTTATCTGCATTGGTATCAACCCTTCAACCGCCGCACCCAATGACCTTGATAACACACTCAAATCTGTTGAACGAATCGCACTTCACAACGGCTATGACAGCTTCATTATGTTCAATGTTTATGCTCAGCGTGCCACAAAGCCCGATGATATGGACGAGGAGCTCAACGAGCTTTTACACAAAGAGAATATGAAGGCATTTGAATATGTGCTTTCGGTTTATGAAGGTCACAAGCCCTCGGTCTGGGCGGCATGGGGAACAATTGTTGAAATGCGACCTTATCTCAAGGATTGTTTGAAAGAAATGGTGGACATTTCAATGAGATATGATGCTCATTGGTATTCGTCGGGTGCAATTTCAAAAAAAGGGCATCCCCACCACCCTCTTTATCTCAGAAAAGACAGCGGACTTGATGAATTTGATATGGAAAAGTATCTTAATGAGGTGATTTGAGCAAAGCCTCTTTTGAACCCCGCCGTAACGGCGGGGTTTTCGCATACAAAAAAACAGCTCTCAACTTCAAGCTGAGAGCTGTAATTTTTATACATTTGAATTAGTCGTTGATAGCGATAACAACGCCTGAACCAACTGTACGGCCACCTTCACGGATAGCGAAACGAAGACCTTCTTCGATAGCGAT
>CAYUVR010000019.1:0-36232 GCA_964448225.1 uncultured Faecalibacterium sp.
ATGAACTAAGTGTTCAAACGAGAGAGGTTTTCTCTTGTATGAAATTAATGTGGGAAAGCCGTATACAGTATCATTTTTGTATCACGAGGCTTTCTGAAAGTCCTGAAACCCTTTATTTTACTGGGCTCACGGGCTTTCGTTTACTTATTCCCACTCTATTGTTCCTGTGGGCTTCGGCGTAAGATCCATAAGCACACGATTAATGCCGTCAACCTCGTGGGTGATGCGGTGGGTAATGTGGTGAAGAAGTGCGTAAGGAATTTCCTCAATTGTAGCGGTCATAGCATCTTTTGTGTTGACTGCGCGGATAATTGCCGGCCAGCCTTCATAACGGCTTTCATCTTTAACACCGACACTCTTCATATCTGGAACAACGATGAAGTACTGCCAAACCTTACCTGCGAGACCGTTCCTGTCAAATTCTTCTCTGAGGATTGCATCTGCTTCCCTGAGAGCGTGAAGACGGTCACGGGTGATTGCGCCAAGACATCTTACACCAAGTCCGGGGCCCGGGAATGGCTGACGATATACCATCTCTTTAGGAAGGCCGAGAGCCTCTCCTACTACTCTGACTTCGTCCTTGAAAAGAAGTTTTAAAGGCTCAACAAGCTCCATTGCCATATCTTCGGGGAGACCGCCGACATTGTGGTGTGACTTTACAGCTTTTTTCCCCTCCGCCTGCTTAACACTTTCAAGAATATCGGGATAAATTGTTCCCTGTGCAAGGAAAGAAATACCGTTAAGTTTTGCAGCTTCCTCATCAAATACATTGATGAATTCAGCACCGATTATCTTACGTTTCTTTTCAGGATCACTTACACCTGCAAGAAGGTCAAGAAAACGGTCTGTTGCATCAACATAAATCAGGTTTGCATCAAGCCTGTTTTTGAAAACTTCAATAACATTTTCACTTTCGCCCTTACGCATAAGGCCATGGTTAACATGTACGCAAACAAGCTGCTTGCCGATAGCCTTAATAAGAAGTGCAGCAACAACAGATGAGTCAACACCGCCTGAAAGTGCAAGAAGAACTTTCTTATCACCTACTTGTTCACGAACTGCTTTAACCTGCTCAGCGATGAAATCATCCGCAAGCTCTTTTGAAGTGATACGAGCCATACTGTCCGGTCTTTTGTTTGAATCCATTTGAAATTCCTCCCGATATATATTTTATTTGTTACCTATATTCAATTGGGCGACCGCACAAGGGCCGCCCATGCTGATTTATCAGTTTGTATAATTGTCAAAGTAACCCTGAACAAGAACTACAGGTGTACCTTTGTCACCTGAACCGCTGGTAAGGTCACAAAGTGAACCGATAAGGTCGGTAAACTTTCTGGGAGTTGTACCCTGAGAAGCCATATTACCAACAAGACTTTCCCCGCCTTTTTCCATAATTCTTTCGCTGATAGCCTTTTTAAGTTCTTCACCGCTGAGATCTTTGAACTCATTGTCAGCAAGATACTTAAGCTTAAGTTCATTGGGTGTACCTTCGAGACCTACCGTGTAGCCCGGTGATACGCAGGGGTCAGCAAGCTCCCAGATTTTGCCTTGAGGATCCTTAAATGCACCGTCGCCGTATACCATAACTTCAATGTTTTTGCCTGTTTTTTCGACAAGATACTTCTGAGTCTTATTAACAAACTCTGAGCAATCTTTCGGGAAAAGCTTAATCATATCTTCGGTTGACTTGTTTGAACCGAGAAGGCCAAAATCAGCATTGAAGCCGCTACCGTTAACGGATGCTGTCAAAATGTCGTCCATACCGCAAACAACCTTTGCGCCTGCAGCTTTGAGAAGTCTCTTTGTGCGAGCTCTTGTGTGAATATCACAAGTGAGAACACAATCTGTATAATCGAGAATAGCCTTTGCCTGATTTGCAAAAACTACTTCACATTCAGCGCCTGCTTCTTTGATAATCTGTGAATAGTAGTCAACATAATCAACGCCTGTGAACTCGTGTTTATTTTCACCGAAAAGTTCACGGTATTTCTCAAGAGAAAGAACATCACTGTAAGGATTTACTCCTGCTTCGTCAAGCTGGTCATAAGTGAGAAGGTGGTTGCCAACTTCGTCGCTCGGATAGCTGAGCATCAATACAACCTTTTTGCATCCCATTGCAATACCCTTAAGGCAAATTGCAAAACGGTTTCGTGAAAGAATCGGGAAAATAACACCGACTGTTTCACCGCCAAGTTTTGCCTTGACATCGGCAGCGATAGCTTCAACGGAAGCATAGTTACCCTGACTTCTTGCGAGGATTGATTCTGTTACTGCAACTACGTCTTTATCACGAAGTTCAAAGCCGTCACATTCAGCAGCTTCAACCACACTGTCGCAAACTATCTTTGCAAGGTCATCACCTTCACGAATAATCGGGCAACGAATACCTCTTGAAATAGTGCCTGTTCTTCTTTGCATGTTTTATTACCCCTTAAAAATCATGTTATCAATTTCGATTACTCGATAACTAATACTTACATATTCTATCACTCTAAATCAAATAAATCAAGTTTTGAGTGCTTAATATTATCGGTTTTCGCAAAAAAATTTTTGTATAAAATGACAATTTCAGGAAAGCAAATAATAATAATAGTCCGTCAAGGTTACAACATAAGGACAGGCGAAAAAGCCTGCCCTCTTTCTTATTTAACTTCACGCTCTTGACTGAATTCCGGGAAAAATAAACCGTTCCGCTGTCAGTTTTTAGAAAAATTTACTTCCACTTTATCATTTTTTGTGCTATAATGAATTGAATATATCTAAAGGGAAGTATTATTTTTGAAAAGTGTTGTAATAGAAAAAAACGACAGTAACCAAAGACTTGATAAATTTCTGACAAAATCGTTTCCCAACCTGCCGAAAACGCTGATGTACAAATATATCCGCATAAAAAGGATTAAGGTTAACAACAAACGTGCCGAAATATCTACTCGTCTTAATATCGGCGATGTTGTGGATATGTATATAAACGATGAGTTTTTTGCACAGAAAGAAACGGTATATGACTTTATGACTGCATCAAAGAAAATTGATGTGGTTTATGAAGATTCCAATGTGCTTCTTCTTAACAAAAAAGTCGGTCTTCTTTGCCATCCCGACGACAGGGAATACGTGGATACGCTTATCGGCAGAGTGAAAAGATACCTTTATGAAAAAGGTGAGTGGCAGCCCGAAGGCGAAAACTCCTTCGCCCCAGCCCTTGTCAACCGTATCGACAGAAACACAAGCGGCATTGTAATCTGTGCCAAAAATGCCGAGGCGCTACGTATTCTGAATCAGAAAATGAAGGACAGAGAACTTCACAAAATGTACCTTTGCATCGTTCACGGTAAACTCAAAAAGGAAAGTGATACCCTTGAAGGCTATCTTGTGAAGGACGAGAATAAAAACAAGGTTTTTGTTTCAAAAAAAGCTGTTGAGGGTGGAAAAACAATCCGAACACAATATAAGGTTTTAGGCTTTAAGGACGGACTTAGCCTTCTCGAAGTTGACCTTCTCACAGGTCGCACTCACCAGATAAGGGCGCATCTTGCTTCAATCGGGCATCCGCTTCTTGGTGACGGAAAATACGGCACAAATGCCCTCAACAAAAAGACAGGCTATAAAAAGCAATGCCTGTGTTCCTATAAATTGCAATTTGATTTCGCCACCGATGCAGGTGAACTAAACTATCTTAACGGTAAGCAATTCACAATTGACGATGTGTGGTTTAAAGAAGAATTTTTGAACGGCAGTTTGTAAAAATAATAAAGGCGGATAATATCCGTCATCATACGGTAAAGGGAGATACTATGAGTGAGTTTGAACTGATGAAAAAACGAAGCGAGGAGCTTCGTGAAACAATCAACTATCATAACAAAAGATATTATGAAATGGACGAGCCTGAAATTGAGGACTTCCAATATGACAAACTGCTTCACGAGCTGATTGACATTGAAGAAAAATATCCTCAGCTTTTAACAGCTGATTCCCCTACCCACCGTGTAGGCGGAAAAGCAGACGGACAGTTCACTCCCGTTCGGCACCTTGTGCCGATGGAAAGTCTTCAGGACGGTTTTTCTTTTAACGATGTTTATGCCTTTGACAAAAGGGTTAAAGAAGCAGTGGGCAGTGTCAAATATATCGTTGAGCCGAAAATTGACGGTCTTTCCGTATCCCTCGAATATGAAAATGGTCTGTTCGTCCGCGGCTCAACAAGAGGTGACGGCAATGTGGGAGAAGATGTGACCGCAAATCTCAGAACGGTACGCTCAATACCTTTGAAAATTGATGCTCCCCTTCCCGTACTTGAAGTGAGGGGCGAAGTTTATATGCCCCGTGAGGTGTTTTTGAAATTGGTTGAAGAGCAGGAATTAAACGGCGAAAAAACCTTCAAAAATCCACGTAATGCAGCGGCAGGCTCATTGAGGCAGAAAAACCCGAAGATTACCGGCAAGAGAAATCTTGATGTATTTCTGTTCAACATTCAGAGAATTGAAAGCAAGGAACTGACAGGTCACAAGCAGTCCCTTGACTACATCAAAAGTTTAGGTTTCAACACCGTACCTTTTTATAAAGAGTGTAACAGCATTGAAGATGTTGTTGAAGAAATCAAACGCATCGGCGAAAAGAGAGGCACTTTGCCCTTTGATATTGACGGTGCAGTAATTAAGCTCGACAGTTTTGAAAACAGACAAGAAATGGGCTCAACCGCAAAGTTTCCAAAATGGGCACTCGCTTTCAAATATCCTCCCGAAGAAAAGGAAACTACTCTTCTCGACATTGAAATAAATGTAGGCAGAACGGGTGTTCTGACACCCACTGGTATTTTTGAGCCGACACTTCTTGCAGGTACAACCGTTTCGAGAGCCACGCTTCATAATCAGGATTTTATCACAGAAAAGGGTATTTGCATCGGTGACAGAGTAATCATCAGAAAAGCCGGCGACATCATTCCTGAGGTTTTATCCGTTGTAAGTCACAGGGAAAATGCTGTCCCCTACCGTATTCCCGACATCTGTCCCTCCTGCGGAGGCAAAGTAGTGAGAGAAGAAGGCGAAGCTGCTCTTAGGTGTTGCAATCCCGACTGCCCGAATCAGCTTTTGAGAAATCTTATCCACTTCTGCTCCAGAGATGCTATGGATATTGAAGGACTGGGAACAGCGGTGCTTGATACACTTATTAAGCAAGGACTTATCAAAAATGCCGCAGATATTTATCTTCTGAAGGTTGAAGATATTGCAAAAATTGAACGTATGGGTGAAAAAAGCGGTGAAAACCTTGTTGCAGCCGCAGAAAAGAGCAAGGGAAATGACCTTTCAAAGCTTATTTTTGCTTTGGGCATCAGACACATTGGTCAAAAGGCCGGCAAGCTTCTTGCTGACCGCTTCGGCTCAATTGATGAGCTGATGAATGCAAGCACAGAAGAAATTGCTGAAATCGACGGTTTTGGTCTTATAATGGCGCAAAGCGTTGTTGAATTTTTCTCACACAACGAAAGCAGAGAGCTTATCAAAAGGCTCAAGGAACTCGGCGTTAATACGGTGAGTAAAAAAGAGGTTAAAGGTAGCATTTTTGAAGGTAAAACCTTTGTTCTTACAGGTACACTCCCCACAATCACAAGAAGTGAAGCTACAAAGATTATTGAATCATTCGCAGGTAAAGTTTCAAGCAGTGTTTCAAAGAAAACCGATTATGTGCTTGCAGGAGAAGATGCCGGAAGTAAGCTGAAAAAAGCAAACGACCTTGGTGTAACCGTAATTAGCGAGGAAGAATTCAAGGGAATGATTTCCGACTCTTGAATTTGAAAAATAAAAGGAATATAATAACAGTAACGAATTTCGTACAAGAAAGGATTTTTTGAAATGGCAACATATAAAATGACAATTGCAGGTCTCGAAAGAGAACTTCCCATTTGCAAAGTAAACGATAAACTTGACATCGCAGGCTTTATTATCTTCGGTGATGTTGAAATCACAATTGCTTCAGCAACAGAACTTATAAAAAAATGTCCTGAATTTGACTTTATCGTAACCCCCGAGGCAAAATCAATTCCTCTTGCTTACGAATTGTCAAGACAGAGTGGCAAGCCTTATTTTGTTTGTCGCAAGGGTGCAAAGCTTTATATGAAAGACCCTGTTTGTGTCAATGTCCGTTCAATCACAACAGACAAGGTACAGACCGTCTATCTTGATTCATTGGAAGGTGAGCAACTCAGAAATAAGAGAGTTCTCATCGTCGACGATGTTATCAGCACAGGCGAATCGCTTGCCGCTGTTAACAAGCTTGTTGAGCAGTTTGATGCAAACATTGTGGGACAGGCCGCAATTCTGGCTGAGGGTGATGCTGCAAACAGAGATGACATCATCTTTCTTGAAAAGCTCCCTTTGTTCTTCCACGATTGATAATGAAGAGACCTCTTGCCGTAAGCGGCTTCACTGCACTGATACTCGTGCTGTGCTTTATTCATTCTGAAAGCACAGCGCTTGCTTTTTGTGTTTTGATTTTTGCGGCATCGGGACTTGTTGTCTCAACATTTTTAAAATCAAAGCAGGCTGTTTATTGGGCCGCATTAAGTGTTGGTGCAGTATTAGCCTGCCTTTTGTTTATGAACACAGAACTCAGAAAAGAACAGACCTTTCATTTATGTGACGAAAATACAACCGTTCAGGCTGTTATCAGCGAAAGACCGGAGTTTTCTCACGATAACGGCAGATATTACGCAGTTGCAAAACTGAAAAGTATCGGCGGCGAAAAGGCATACGGAAAAATACGGCTTTCTTTTTCAGAAACCAACGACGGTATTGACCCCGACTCACTGAGTATCGGAGATAAAATCAGCTTCGACGGCACCGTTTACAAAATCGGTGAAAGTTCTGAAGAAATACATAATTATTATAGTTCAATAGGTATTTACACAGGATCTTACGGAATCGAAAACCTGAACATTGAACTGCCAAAACACCGACCTCTAAAATATTATGTCGACAAAATCCGCATCTCGCTGACCAAGAAAATCAACTATACCTTTGACCAAGAAACCGCCGGTCTGGTCATTGCAATACTCACAGGAGACAAAGACTACACAGAAGACGGCACTTATTCTTTGTTCAAAAAATCAGGTGCAGCACATATTATGGCTGTATCCGGTATGCACCTTTCGGTTTGGATTCTGTTTCTGAGCTTAGTTCTTGACAGGATCAAACACTATAGAGTGCTGACACATATACTTCTGAGCATCTCTGTTATTTTTATAATGTTTCTCGCATCATTCAGTCCTTCGGTTATGAGAGCCGGTTTTATGGTGCTTCTTAATCTGTTCGGCAAAGCAATCGGCAGAAAAGCCGACGGACTTAATTCTCTTGGTTTTGCAACAATCTGCCTTCTTTGCATTAACCCTTATATTGCGGTTAGCGTGGGCTTTCAGCTGTCTTTTTTGTCGGTAGCGGCAATTTTTATGGTTGCTTTGCCCTGCCATGAATTTCTGACAAGAAAGCTCGCAAACAGATACTCTTTCACTCAATTTGAAAAGGCTGTCTCCGCAGCAGTTATGAGCCTTTGTATCAGTTTTTCAGTTGCTCTGTTCACTTTTCCCGTGTGTGCTGTATCATTCGGCGGTGTATCAATTATATCTCCGATAACAAATATGCTTTTACTGCCTGTTATGACCCCTCTTATAGTTATTTCAGCAATATTTTCACTTTTTTCTTTTATCCCTGTGATTTCAACAGCACTTTCTTTCGTCTTAAAAATCATAGCTGTCTACACTTTGAAGGTTGTTGATTTTTCTGCATCAATACCTTTTTCTTACCTCCCGACAGATTTTTCACATCTTATCGGTTGGTCAGTTTTTGCGCTTTTGTTTTTTATAACGGTCTTATTGATAAAAAAGAAAATGCTGTCTTTTGCAAAAATTTCCGTTTCGGTCTTAGCTTTTAGCCTGTTTTTTTCAGTTTATACTGAGCTGAAATTCTCAGTTACAAGCTACAAAATCACCCCGTTAGTCAGTGAAAATGATTGCTGTTATATCTTATCAAAAAACAACAGAGGCATCCTTGTAGGTCTGAGTGACTATTACTATTTTGAAACCAATGTAAAAAAAGCCGCAGAAAAGTTAGGTGTCAGCATCGATGCAATCATTTGCCTTGATAACGAGAACAGAGATATTGCTGAATATATTGCTGCAGAACACAAAACCGAATATATCCTTGATGATGAAGGTGAACGTATAGTTCTTTTCGGCGAAGTAGAAATTGAACATAAAGGCAGCTATGCTTATGTGGAAGGATATGGGATTTACACCCTGTTTTTTCAAAAAGAAGGTTTACAATCTGACCTTGGCTGTGATATAATATACGATAAGTATGGAGTGACTCTTTACGATAACGGAAAAGAGACTGAAACATACGATTACTCTTTTGCAGATACTGCTGTTGTCAGCAAAAAGGGTAACTACAGTATCAGAGGTGAAATTTTTGGCTGAATTTGATGAAAAGGGACTGAAAGCCCACATAAAAAGCGGTAGCTTTCTTTCTGCCTATCTCATAATCGGCGATGAAAACTATCTGAAAAAGCATTATACCGACCTCATCACTTCAAAGGTTGTTGATGAAGCTTTTGAAAGCTTTAATCTTCAGAAATTTGAAGGTAAAGGACTTTCTTTAAGCGATGTTTTTGATGCGTGCGAAATGATGCCGATGATGAGCGAAAAACGCTGTGTTATTGTTGAAGATTTTAAGCTTGACGCTTTGAACGAAAAGGATTACGGTCTTATGATTGACTTCTTTTCAAATCTCCCCGATTTTACGGTATTGATTTTTCACCAGAAGTCAGAATTTTCTGCGGCGAAAGCAAAAAAAGCTGTTGACCTTTTCAGAAAATTCGGTGCGGTCTGCACGCTCAATAAGCGTACCGGCAATGACCTCATCAAGCCTCTTATTTCCTCCGCATCAAAGCAAAAATGCGAACTCTCTGTTCAGATGGCAAAATATCTTGTTTCTGTATGCGGCGACGATTTTAATGTGCTTATTAACGAACTTGGAAAAGTATGCCACTATGCAAAGCAGGGTGAAATAACAAAAAATCATATTGATGCAGTTGCAGTTAAAACTGATGATGCAAAAATTTACGCTTTGACAAAATCTCTTATGAGTAAGGATTTTGATAAAGCATATGATGTGCTTTCTTCACTTTTGAGGCAAAAGACCGAACCCGAATATATCCTGGGCACAATCATCAGCTCATATGTTGATATATACCGTGCCAGAGCTTCTCTCATCAGTGGCAAAAATGCCGATTCTCTGGCATCAGATTTTAACTACCGTAATACTGCTTTCCGCCTTGGCAATGCTGCAAGAGATTCTAAAAATATGGATATCGGCACAGTCAGAAAATGTCTCAATGAGCTTTCAAAAGCAGACAAACAGCTGAAAAGCGGCAGGGACAACGCTTCTCTTGTTCTTGAACAGCTTATGGTCAGACTTTTCCTTCTTTCAAACGGTGAAAAAGTATGATTAAACTTGACAGACCCATAATTGTTGAGGGTAAATATGACATAGTAAAGCTGTCAAATATTGTTGACGGGCTTATCATTAAAACCGACGGCTTCGGAATATTCAAGGACAAGGAAAAACAAAAGCTCTTGCGCCGCCTTGCAAACGAAAAAGGCATCATTGTTCTGACAGACAGTGATTCAGCAGGTTTTCTTATCAGAAATTTTCTTTCTTCATCTATCCCGGCAGACAAAATTACCCACGTGTACATTCCCGATATATACGGCAAAGAAAAAAGAAAAACCGAAAAATCCAAAGAAGGAAAGCTCGGCGTTGAGGGTATGGAAGAGAAAATATTGCTTGATGCCTTAAAAAAGTCGGGTGTTACCTGTGAAAAAACAGATGAAAATGCAGAAAAAAGACTTATCACCAACATAGATTTATATGAATGGGGACTGATGGGCAAAGACAACAGCAAAGAAAAAAGAAAAGCTCTTCTCAGAAAACTTGACCTTCCCGAAAGAATGTCCTCATCGTCAATGATAAAAATACTCAATACATTTATTACATACGAAGAATTTAAAAACACGGTAAAGGAGTTGGAAAAATGAGATTAGGTCACGGATATGACGTACACAAGCTCACAAAAAACCGTCCGTTGATTATCGGCGGTGTTGAAATACCCTATGAAAAGGGACTTTTGGGACACTCCGATGCCGATGTGCTTTTGCACGCAATTTCAGATGCCCTTTTAGGTGCTGCGGCTTTAGGTGACATCGGAAAGCTTTTTCCCGACAATGACCCTAAATATGAAGGTGCAGACAGTCTTGTGCTTTTGAGAGAGGTTTGTACTCAAGTCAGAAAAAGGGGCTTTGAAATTGAAAATATCGATGCTACTGTTCTTGCACAGGAGCCGAAGCTTCGCCCATATATTGACGAAATGAGAGCAAGAATTTCCGCTTATGCCGACATTGACATTGATGCTGTCAGCGTTAAGGCTACAACGGAAGAAGGTCTTGGTTTCACAGGAGAAAAATTGGGTATAGCCGCCCATGCGGTCTGCTTGCTTAAGTAATAATTACGGTTATAAACCGCTTAAAATTGAAAGGAAGATATATATGAAAAGAAACGCTAAAAAATTAGTTTCACTTATGCTTGTGCTTTGCTTTGCATTTGCTCTTTCTGTCACAGCCTTTGCCGCTTCTGAGGTAACAAGAGTCAGTGTTACCATCAACGGCGACTCAGACGCATCAAGAGGTTTCTGCTGGTACACCGAAGAAGATGCATCCTCAGACCTCCAGCTTGCACCTGTTGGTGAAAACCTCTTTGATGCCGCAATTATTGAAGGCTACAGTTACAAAGCAATGGACAATTATGTACACAAAGTTTCAGCAGACGGTCTTCTCCCCGGCACAAAATATGCTTACCGTGTTGGTGACAGCGAAGCAAATGTCTGGAGTGATGTGGGCTACTTCACAACCTCTGACAAAAATGAAAATACCGCCTCTTTTATCATTATTTCCGACGTTCAGGCCAGTAACGAGGAAAACTTCCGGATGGCTGCTGCTGTTATGGAAAAGGCTGTTGCAACAATGCCCGAATATGAATTCACAGTTAACCTCGGCGACTTTGTCAACGACTGCACAAATGAAGAATGGGACAGCTACTTCAGAAACTTCGCATTCTCAAATATGAACACTACTCTTGTTCCCGTTGCCGGCAACCACGAAGGCAACCTTCAATGGTTCAAATTCAACAATATGTTCAACATCGGTGCAGTTCCCGGCAGTGCAACAATCACAGGTTGCTACTACTCATTTGATTGGGGCGATGCACACTTTGCTATTCTCAACTCAAATGATATGTATCCTATGTCAATGCAGCAAATCAACTGGCTCAAGAACGATATGAACGCATCAGACGCTCAATGGAAAATCGTTCTTATGCACCGTGCAGTTTATTCCGCAGGCAAGAACATCAATAAGCCTGACACGCTCATTATGAGAGATATGCTTATCCCCGTTATTGACGAGCTTGGAATTGACATTGTTTTTGCCGGTCATGACCATATGTATTTCAGAACTGAAACCGTCAAGGGTGACGAAGTTGTTGAAACACAGACCGTAACAGAAGTCTGGAACGGCGAAGAAACCACCTTTGCTCTCAATCCCGACGGCACAACACATATTCTTCCCTCAACAGCAGGTACAAAGCGTTACAGCGTAAACGAAGATGCTGTTTCTCCCATTCTTGACTGTGCTGCAATTGCAAGAGACACCAAAGAAGGCGGTGTGTTTGCAACAGTTTCACTTGACAGCGAGCATTTTGTTTATAAAGCATATCAGGTAAACGATGAGACCAAGGAAACCACTCTTATCGACTCTTATGCAATCAAGAAAACAGAAAGAGAAGCGCCTGTTACTGATTATGAAGAGCTCCCCACAGACCTTCTTTCGAACTTCACACAGAACATTATGAATTTTGTTAAAGAGATTATTTCAGTTCTCTTTACATACATTGTTAAGGTGCTTCCCGGTATGATTTTTTAATTAAAGCAAAACTTAAAGCGGATACGGTTTGACCGTATCCGCTTTTTCTTATTCTGTGAAAAACTCGTCTGCTTTAGCTTCAAGATAACCCTTGATAAGAACAAGGCTTTCTTCATTCATTTCATAGGTTTCGGTAACAATTTCATCCTCGGGCTGATTTTCAAAGCTATTCATACCGTAATATACCGCAAGCTTGATTATTTCAGTTTCATCAAGCTTCTCAATCCAGATTCGATAGTTGAAAATTCTGCTTGCGAGACAACCTTTTTGCGGGTCTGTGCCCAAAGAAGCGCAGTAGATGTTATAACTTCCGCCGATTCTTGACCCACCGATAAGCCAGGACATGAGCGGCACAAAAATTTCTTTCTTCGCCATTATAATTCCTCACTTTTTTTAATTCTAATATATATTAGCAAAAATAAAGAAAAAAGTAAATAGCTGATTTATATATTATCCGTCATAAAGCTTTCGCCTGCTATTGCCATTGTCTGGTTATAATAGCTCCAGACATATCCTATGGGAACAATCAGTAAGCACAGCAAAAACCAGCCTATAAAGCCGCTTCTTAACCGTAGCAGTATCTTTCTTTGCTTTTTCATATCCTCTTGTGAAGAAGAAATCAGATGTGAAAATGAGATGAATTTTCCCTCAATGAAATAATATTTTGCAAGGAAAAAAGATGAGGTCATTTTTTTGTAAAACACTATGCCGCATATCAGAAAAGCAACACAGCCGCAGAGAAGTGACAAAGCAACAAGGGCGGAAACATCATTTTTCAAAAGAATATAAAGCATTACTGCTGACAAAGTGAAAGGAAAAAGTGAAAGAAAAAGAAAAAAGGCTTTCAGTAACAGCATTTTGAGTGAAAAAGTAACTGCACCTACTGTTCTCATCGGATGAAAATAATAGAAAATATCTTTTGCAGAAGCGCCTTTTTTCTGCGCACGGCGAAGAAAAAATCTGTCCGTACCGAGCTTTATGCGACTGTATACGCTGAAAGTGAAGAACAAAAACAGTAAGGCAACCAAAAAGTTTACCAGCTTCTCATATTCAGCAAAATATACTGATAGCTTTTGTGCAACAACCATTTCATAAATCAGAACAGAGAAATTTGCACACAGAATTAACAGAACGGTTGTTGCCAATGTAAGCGTTAAAAGCGTAACATTGCCCAGAATCAGTATTCTTCCCTTTATTCTCAGCTTTGACGGCATAACAGTTCACCTCAAAGAAAGTATTGGCGGTGAAGCAAGATAATAAACATAAAAATCCTCTCCGTTGGGAGAGGATTGACATTATTATGATGTACTGCTGACGCTGAATTCGTAATTATATACTGCACCGTTCTTAGTCTTTATAAATCCTTCCGGAATTGAAACACTTACAACATTACCATCCGCTAATGAAGCACCCGTAATATCGCCTGTAATCTCATAACAACCGTCTGCATTCAAAGTTGAGCCTAAACTGAATTTTGCTTTTTTCTCCAATGCAGTACCATCAACATAAACTGTCAGATAAATTGAGTTAGCGTTAATTCCGCCGGGAAAATTATCTGGACTTATGTTAATGTACAATACTCCATCACCTATAGACGAACCGTCATCACTAATGCTGATGCCCTTCATATCTTCCTGCTTTACTGTTGAAATCTCTGTTGTTGTAGGCTTGGTTGTGGTTGCGGCAGTCGTAGTTGTAGCTGTTGTTGTGGTTGTGGGAGCCTCGGAGTAGTTTGGTGTAACAGGGCTTGTGTTAGCCTCCGTGGGAATGTTGATTACAATTGTGGAAGGCTGAGTTGTTGAAGCTGATGTTGTGCTGAACTTCGTGGTTTCACCCCAGGGTACTGTTCTGTCCGGACTTGTGGTGAGGATATATGTTGCGGCTGCATTAGCATCTGTTGTGCTCGGCTGAGTTGTGGTTGTTGCAGGCTGCATAGTCTGTGAACCTGTGATAATTCCGCCGTTAGTCGTTTCATCATTGTCGCCCTTACCGCAGGATACAAACACCGTAAGCATAGCGAGCAAAAGAAAAACTGCAACGATTTTGCGCAATTAGACCGCCTCCTTTTTTAAATCATATGTATGCTATTATACATTCATTTTACTCAGATGTCAAATGAATTAAGGGTTAATTTACAAATTCAGCACAATTATTTTTAATATATTGTGCGCCCTTAAGCTTAATTTCGCTTAAAATATCATTTTCGTAAATAAATGCATCAAACTTCTCAATTTCTTTTTCGTTGTATGATACGGTTTCATCGTTATCATCATACATAAGAGCAATGCCGGAAAGACGTTTTGCAAAATCTTCCATACCTATTTTTTGAAAAGCGGAAACGATTCTTTTTCTCAGAATATCACCGTTTTCTGAAAAGAATTCCTTGGCTGTACCGTCCTGAACAAAAACATCGAGGGCATAAACATCCTTTTTAAAGTCATTCATTTTTTCAAATGAGCCTTCAATATCATCTTGCTTCTGAAGAACAAGCTGATAAGAAAGTGAAACACCTTCCAAAAGCTCATTATCATCTGCGTTAAGAATTGCGTCAGAGGTTAAAACCCTGTATTTTTCTTTCAATTCGAGAAGGCGCTTCAGTTCTTTTTCCTGTGCCTTATATTCTCTGTTGTGACGTGAAAGTGCCCTTGCGGCAAAAAAGAAAATAACCGCCGCAACAATACATACTATTATTAAAACTATAACAAGATGCCAATACTGACTGAACCAATCTGCCATTTTAATCTCTCCTTATTCGTACAGGGCTTTATATATATCCCCTTTTTTGATACCGGTTTCCTTTGCAGCTTTTTTTGCAGCCATACTTACGCCGATGCCTTCTTTCATATAAACCTTTGCAAGTTCTGTCGCCTGCTCAAGTGTAACCGTTTCTTCCTCACTCTCAGGCATACCTTCAATGACGAGAACTATCTCTCCCTTAAGACCTTCCTCAGCATATTTCTCAGCAGCTTCTGAAAGGGTTGTTCTGATTGTCTCTTCGTGAATTTTTGTAATTTCTCTTACGATAGCTATTTTTCTGTCACCCAAGGTATTATATAAATCAATAAGTGTTGCAGAAAGCTTATGCGGTGCTTCGTAAAAAACCATTGTTCGCTTTTCATATTTTACACTTTCAAGGTGCTCTTTTCTTGCACTTTTATTTATACTCAAAAAGCCTTCAAAGGTAAATCTTCCTACAGGCAGACCCGACAAAGCGATGGCTGCAACAAAAGCCGACGGACCGGGCACAACGTTAACTTCAATCCCCTTTTCGTGGCAAAGTGCAACCAGATCTTCACCCGGGTCAGAAACGGCGGGCATACCTGCATCTGTGACAATTGCACAGTTTTCACCTGCAAGAATTCTGTCTGTTATTATTTCGCCCTTTTCACGGCGGTTATGTTCAAAATAGCTGATTAGCTGCTTTTTGATTTCAAAATGATTCAGAAGTTTCAAAGTAACTCTTGTGTCCTCAGCGGCAATGAAATCCACGCTTTCCAAGGTCTGTAAGGCTCTTGGCGAAATATCACCAAGATTTCCTATTGGAGTACCGACTATATAAAGTTTTCCTGACATACTTATCCTCCGTTTTTATAGGTTATTGGTGTCCGTCCATATAGTCGCCGAACATACTTCTGAATTCCTCTGTATTACTGCCGTCACGGTTTTTCATAATAAGGTTTTTTTCAACGGTGACGCTGCTTTTGGCTCCCCTTTTACCTTCCACGAGTACAAGCCAAGGTGCTTTACCTTCTTTTTCCGTCACAAAACGGATTCTTTTCACCTCAATACCGCCCTGTCGCATTGATACGATTATATCGCACAATCGCTCGGGGCGATGGCACATACAGAATCTGCCGCCGAATTTCAGCATTTTTGAAGCAGCTGAAACCGCATCGTCAACGGTACACATAACCTCGTGCCGTGCAATTCTCTCCGCTTCACTGATACTTTCAATGCCCGTACCGACAGGTTTATATGGCGGATTCATAGTCACAAGGTCGAAAGTACCAAGAGATACTTTTCCTTTTAAATCACGCAAATCGCAATTGACGGGAGTAATTCTGCCTTCAATACTATTAAGCTCGATTGATTTTTGAAGCTGAGAGATTGCCTTGGGCTGAATATCTATTGCAGTAACGCTGTTAGTCTGACCCTTACACCATATAAGCGGAATAATTCCGCAGCCTGTTCCCATATCACAGGCAACATCTTTTCTTTTGATTGAAGCAAAATTTGCAAGAAGAATCGCATCTGTGCCAAAGGTGTGACAGTCACTCACAACAATTTGTATATTGTTTCCTAACGGTTCAATTTTTTCATTAGTATCCAAAGCAAGCATCGCAATTCTCCTTTTCTCAGTATTTTGAATTATTGTAACATAATTATATAAAAAAGTAAAGAAGCGACATGCCGTTGACAATTTGCAAGGTTGTGAATTGCCAAAGCGCTTCTTTACTACTTTAATTTAATTTTGTCAACAGTTCAATTGCATACTGAGCGTATTTTGAAATGTACTGTCCTTTTTTTACCACAACAGCAGGCTGACGAAGATAAACATCGTTTTTAAGTTTAATAACGGTTACCTTTCTGTTTGATTTCTCATTGCTTACAAACTGCAAGGGCAAAAGCGTTGCCGCAACACCCGAGCAAGCCATCTCCCACGCAGTTGTGAGACCTATAACCTCGGCGGCAATATTCGGACGGACGCCGTTTGAAACACAAAGTTTCTCAAAAAGCATACCCATTTCCTGAGCAGAACCAACAACCACAAAAGGAATATCCTTGCAGTCCTTGAAATCAATTTCTTTTTTTTCGCTTATTGTCCGATACTTTTCAGCCAATTCATCAGAAAGCACCAGAACCAATTTGTCAGGCTCAATCAAAGTTGCATCAAGCATAGTATCGTCCACAGGCATATTCACAACTGCAAAATCAAACCTTCCGTCAGCCGCATCTTTTCTCAGAAGTTCACTTCCCTCTTCAACCAATTTTACTTGAATCCCGGGAAATTTCAGTTGAATTTTTTTTACGATTTCCGGAATAAGATATGCACTGCGAAATGGAGATATACCAATCACAAGCTGCCCTTTATCGCCTGTTTTAAATTGCTCCATAGAACGTTGAAGCTGGTCTTGTTTATACAGTAATTCCTTTGCGCCACGAATGAAATGCTCACCTGCCGCCGTCAAACTTATCGGATTACTGTTACGGTCAAAAAGCTGCGTACCGAGTTCTTTTTCCAAAGACAATATCTGCTTACTGAGAGCCGGTTGGGTAATATTAAGTTTTTCCGCAAGCACAGAAAAATTCCCGGTTTCCGACAACATAACAGCATATTGAAGCTGACGAGAATTCATACCTTTCACCGCCTTATATCTAATGTGTTATAACTCTTATAATGTACAGTTCATATTTAGATTATCACGTCTTAACAGAAAATGCAATGAATTTCTTAAAAAATATCAAAAGTCTTGACTTTCGACAAAATGAATGTATAATATAACCTGTTAGGAATAAAAGCTATAACGCAAAAGTATTGAAAGGAGTTTTTAACCATGGATTCTTTACTGTATTTAGGTATTCTGTTGGCAGTTATCTGCGTATGGTTTCTGGTCTTCAAGCGCCCCGTTTACGAGGCTGTTCTTCTGGCCTTTGTCGTACTGTTGACTGTCACCGGTACCTGGGGCAACGTTCTGACCTACATCAATGAGGGATTGTCAACCTCCCTGCTGTACTCAATGGTCGCATTCGTTGCTATGTCTATCCTGCTGACAAAGACAAAAATCGTCGACAGCTGTATCGCTGTTATCCTGTCTCTGATTGGTCGCATAAGAGGCGGTGCCGGCTACACAGCCGTTATTGCCAGCGCATTTATGGGAGCTTTATCCGGTTCCGGTCCGGGCAACGTTATGGCAACCGGCACTTTGACAATCCCGGCTATGAAGCGTACCGGCTTTCCCGCTGAGTTGGCTGCCAATATTGAGTCAAATGCCAGTTATTTAGGCAATATGATTCCCCCATCTTCCAATATTGTTGCGGCAATGGCAGCGTTCACAACCTTTGCCGCAGGTGCCGGCATTGCCGATGTATCCCAAGGTCAGTTCTGGATTGTGCTGTGGGGCGTTTCTATATGGTTTATCGCACAACGTCTGATTATGGTATGGGCTTTCTGTAAATATTATAAGGTAGAGCCTATAAGCAAAGAAGATCTCCCTAGCCTTAAAGAGACTTTCAAGGCAGGTTGGCAGGCCTTGCTGCTGCCGCTTATTATCCTTTTGCCCTTTGTTCTGGACGCAGCTTTTTCTGACAATTTCTTCGTGTCTCGCCTGGGCGCAGACGGTGCCAAATATCTGTCCAAGTCAGTTCTGCTGTTTGTAGCAGGTATCTCTTCCTTGTATACCTGCCTTATCGTGAAGGACAAGTCCACCATCACTCCCAACAAGATTGCCAGGATGTTTGCTGACGGTGTTAAGACCATCTCTCCCGCTATCGGCGTATGTGTATTTGGCTATATGATTGGTGCTCTGTTCGATGATCTTGGTGTGGCCGAATCTCTTGGTGAGCTCATGACTACCTGGAATTTCAGTAAGTTCGGTATGGTTCTTGCAATCTGTGCAATCACCTGTGTGATGGGCACGGTTGTACCCGGTTCATCTCAGGTCGTTATTTTCGGGCCTGTGTTCATCATGCTACTTGCTAATGTTGGTGTTGACCCGTTACTCGCAGCCGCTATGTTACCGTGTATCTGCGGCGTTATGTGCGGCATCACCCCGCCCTTGGGTCTTGGTATGTACGCAGGAATGACCATTGCCGAGTCAGATTTCAGCAAAACCTTTAAGAACAACCTGTGGTGGGTAGCTGCTCAGTTCATCTTGCAGGTCGTCATCCTGATGGGTTGGCTGCCTATCTTCGGTCTGTAAAGGAGGTAATACTATGAAAGAATTTTGCAAAAAGCTTTCCAATGTACTGAAAACTATTTTCGGATATGGAATTATGATTTCCCTGTTTGCCGGCGGACTGACTTTCTTCGGCTATGTAGCTGCCCTTATTATCGGCGGAGACGTAGCTACCGCTATCTGTGCCTTCATCTACAAGAACATCATCCCGGCTATCATATATTTGGCTGTCATCATGGTACTTCTTGGTCTTGTCGCAATGTATCTGGCAGGCGAAAAGGCACTTACTCCTGAGAAGAAGGAAGCTCAAAAACACGAGGGAGAAATATAATATTTTATTATTATGAAATCCTCTGATACAATTTCAAACACCCTGCAAGGAACTGAAATCTTGCAGGGTGTTTTTCTGTCCGCAAATCAATGTTTGATATTTTTTATGAAGCCTTCTGCAATTCAGTTTCTTCCGAAGTTTCAGCGTTTAAAATCATATTTTCAACAAAAATGCCGTATCCCTTCGTAGGGTCGTTAACAAGAACATGAGTCACTGCACCCACAAGCTTTCCGTTCTGAACAATTGGACTTCCGCTCATTCCTTGTACTATTCCTCCTGTTTTTTCTATTAGTTTTTCGTCAGTTACTTTAATAACCATATTTTTGTGCTCGGCATCATCTGCAGAGATTTTTGTGATTTCTATATCGTAATACTCAGCACCGTTACCGTCGACGGTTGAAACTATTTGCGCTGCACCTTTTTGTATCTCCTGTTCTGTTGCGATTGGTATCATCTGAACATCGGTTTCAGGATTTTCAAGAATACCGAAAATTCCGCACTCAGTATTTTGAAGCAAGATTCCTATACTGTCACTTTTGAATACACCGCACAGTTCCCCCGCTTTGCCGTCTGTACCTTTGTTGCAACTTGTGATTCCCGCAGAAACAATATCACCGTTGGATAGTGGCAGCACCTCACCTGTATCAATATCACAAACTGCATGACCGAGGGCTGCGAAAGCACCTGTTTGGGTGTCATAAAATGTCATCGTACCAATACCTGCCGCACTGTCTCTTATCCACAAGCCTGCCTTGTACTTTCCTTCTGAAACAGAGTATGCAGGAGTAAAGTCGGTAGTATATTCAGTGCCGTCACGAATATATCGTATTTTCAGCACTCTGCCTGAACTTTGCGAAATCAGTTCATTAACCTTACTGCTGCTTTCAATCTTGATGCCGTCAATCTGACAAATTACATCACCCTTTTGAAGTCCTGCGTTTTCTGCCGGGCTTATTGTGCCGTTAGAAGTATCGATGTTGTCAACACCAACAATCATTACTCCGTCAGTAAAAAGCCTTAAACCAATAATTTCGCCTGAAAGAGCTACATATTTTCTTTCGCTTACGGTTAAAGAGGAGTTTTTGACCGGAATTGCGTTAAAAAGGCTGATTTTCACCAGATACTTTCCTTCTTTTGAGCTTCTTGCAATTCCTGCTATTTCCTCTTGCTCATAGGTGACGGTATAAAAATCATTAACTTTAATTTCTTCGTCGGACACTGTATAAAACTCGTCGGGCAAACTATAAAAAGAAAAGACCAACAAACACAAAAAACAAAAAGTTATGCTCAACAAAATATATTTGACAATATTAACTGCTTTTTTCATTGTTTCACCTCCATGCGTTTTCAAGCCGCAAAAATAATTTGCACATTTCGGCACAAAATTATTATCGGTAAAAAGAGGCTTTTAACAAAAAATTCTCTTCACGACTGATGTGAAGAGAATTTGCAAAAAATGTTAATTTTTATTTCAAATAATTTTCAATCAAATTGACCACTCTTTCAGTTGAATGGCCGTCACAGGCACCCATTTGCTTAGATTTAAAGTCAGCTATAACCTCACTCGAACTGACCTCATCGGCTCTTCTCAAAGCAGAAAGAAGTTCATCTGAATCTGTCACAACTTCACCGGGCAAATCCTTATCATAATCAAGATAGAAATCTCTTTCGTAATTGCCGTAATCGGGACAGTAGAAAACCATCGGCTTATCCATAATAGATGCGTCAAAAATGATTGAGGAATAGTCGGTAATTACAACATCAGCAACCGCAAGAAGCTCAGGCGTCGGGTCAGCGGTATAATCTTTGACTCTTGAATAGAAAACTCCCTTGAAGAAAGGTTCTTTCATAACAGGGTGTCTGGAAACGATGAAAACTTCATCGTCGGAAAGTTCTTCATTGAGTTTCGCCCAATCAATCTTCGGGTCAAGAACAGCAGGCGCTCCTTCAAATTCTCTGAAAGTAGGAAAATAAACATAAACCTTTTTATTTTTGAGAAGCGGATGCTTCGAGCAAATGATTTCACGTTTTTCATTGACAGAGTTTTTATCAAGAATTGCGTCTGTTCTTGGTGAACCTACAGCTTTAACAGTTTCAATTTCAATTCCGAAGGCATGGGCATAAAACTGCCTTACATATTCACTGGTAACACAGACATCACTATACTGAGAGTGTGTTCTGAATTCTTCAAGTCTCGTAAGTCTTGAAGGCGCATCAAGACCGAAGCGCTTGAAAGCACCACCGGCGTGCCAAATCTGCACAACCTTCTGACCCTCACGCAATCTTACTGCACGAAGATATTTCATATAATCATCTGTGACAATAACCTTGCTTGTGAGCATATATTTACGCACTTTTGCAATATGTTTTAAAGAGTGTGGCAACATTTTTGCAAAAAACACTTTTTCGCTGTTGCAACCGTCATATACACATTGCATATTTTCAAGAAGCGCATCATTTGCCCTAATTGTATAAAAGAACACTCTGTTTTGAAGCGGTTGACGGCGGTAAAACTCTGTTATCCATTTACTCAGATAATTTATGCCTACCCTTTTGACTTTTTTCAAAAGAGCAATAAATCTGCTCTTAGATTTCTTCAATGTTACTTTGCGGAAAATTAAACGCTTATAATGTTTATAAATATAACCACATTCGCCGGGAAGAGCATTTTGCTCCGCCACCAGATAATCAATAGCCTGAGCCTCTGTATAAGGAAGATATGCACCTCTGTGAGAAAGCTTTTTGAAGCGGGAATGTTCGTAAAGCTTATACATATCAAGAACTGTGTTATCAGAAAAAGTGAAGTGAATACCTTTGAGATGCTCTGTTCTGAAAAGCTTGTTGCAGAAAAACAGGTCAAGAGCAAATGTCTTGTCGCCTTCTTTTATTCTCGTGCTTTTTATATCTGAGTAAAAACACAAATCAGAAAAGGAGTATTCAGTAGTTTCCTTTCCGTCAAATCTCGTCAGAGGTGAGGTAGAAAAGCCATACTTATCCTTGCCTTCAAGCGCCGTATAATGGCGCATAAGGATTTTCGGATTCAACCTTGCAAAACCGTCCTGGAACATAATATAGTCCGTTCTGCAGTTTTCAAGAGCAAGATCCTTGAATTCACCCAGGCTTTCACATTCGATGAACCTGACATTATAGGAATCTTTCCACTCTTCGGGAAAGTTGTCTTTGAGTCTTGCATCGACCAACAACTCAAAGCTAGGCATAGTCTGACTGAAAACAGAAGAAATTTGCATATCAAGTCTGTCACCACGATGTCGTCCGTGTTTTTCGTTTTTACCGATACAGACCGTCACTCTCGGATTTTCAGCCATTTCCTTTTTTGAAGTTATCAACCGGTCTCCGAAGAAAATATCCTTGTTTTTCTTTAAAAGCGCTGTTTTGCCGCTTTTCGAAAGATTAGACACGAGATCTGAGATAATGTCGGCATAGTTCTGAATTTCATCGTCGCTCAAAAGCCAGAAATGGCGGTAATAGCTGTAAAGAAGGACTGTAACTTCTTTGTGGTAAATCTGGTCTATATAGCAGACCATAAACTTTTTAAGTTCCTTACGGTCAAATGAAGTGCGACTTTCGTCTATAGCCTTTTGAAAAGCCGTTTCAGCCTGTGAAATTATAAACTTATAGGCATCAAGATAATGTTCAATAAGGAACTCGGAAACGCCTTCGTTCTGAACAGGTATAACATAACTTGCGGCACCCCTTGCAGAGCAGGCAATAACCTCACTTGCAAAAGCAAAAGGAATAGTGAAGGCTGCTTCTCTTGCCTTACCGAAACGGCTGAAACGAAGACCGGTTTCAATAATCTTGCTTTTAAGAAAAAGCTTATTTGTTACGGCAGGATTCCAGATAAGGTCAGTGTCGAACTTGCTTGTTCTTTTTCTTCTTGCAAGAAGACCTGAACTTGTAAATTCGTGTTTTCCGTAAACGTCTGATGAACCCATCGGCGCAACACAAAGCTCTGCCCCCTCTTTCTGAGCGCAGTCATACATACCTTCAATCAGATTCTCTGTAAAAAGTACACTTGTGTCACCGAAAGAAATATATTTACCCTTTGCCATATCAATGCCGAGATTTCTTGTTTCAGAAATACTCACGGTATCACGGTAGATATATGAAAATCTTTCATCGGTGCAAAATTCTTTCATAATTTCAGCCGTTTCGTCCGTTGAAGCGGCATCAATCATAATTACTTCTATTTCCTTGAGTGTCTGTTTCTTTATTGATTCAAGGGCATTTTTCAAATGATGACCGCCGTTGTGAATGGCCACGATTACTGAAACCTTAATATTCAAAACAAATCAGCCTTTCCTTTTTTATGTTTTTTAATCTCCCAACTCAAACGCAGTGAGCATTGAAACTGCATACAGGAACTGTCCGTCTTGCTCAATTGTGTCAGCACTGCTGCTTTCAATAATGTAATCAGGAGTAATACCTTCTCCGTCATAACTGCCGCTGACATAAGGCAAAATTTTGCCGGTTGTGAGAAGAACCGCACTACCCGATGACAGTTCAAAAATCTCCTGCACTAAGGCTTTGCCTGCGGTGTTACCCGCCGAAAAAATTTCGCCCTTACCGAAGTCCCTGAGATTGCAGGCGAACAATTCAGCAGCCTGCTTTGTTTTACCTGATACAAGAACACCAACGGGAATATTAACTTCGCCGGATGTTGTTGTATATGTTTTTACAACATTTCCGTTTTCATCAACCACCGATGCGGCAGGCTTCTGAGAGTCTGACAAAGGAACAAAAACATCAAGAGTCTCCATTGCAACATCGTAGTTGCCGCTGTCATTGTTTCTCAAATCAACCACAATTGCCCCGATTGCAGAAGATGTGAACTTGTCAACAGCAGATTTAACCTGGTCTGCGGTGCCGGGATAAAAATCCGTTATTTTAATATAACCGATATTCTCATAAACGCTTGTCACAACAGATGAGGCTTCATAACCTTTGACAACGCTGACATTGGTTTCCTTGCCCTCTCTTTTATAAATGATATTCACGCTCGTAAGCTTGTCGCCAATGAGCTTTTCTTCCATTTCGTCATAGTTTTGTGCATCAATTTTAATTCCGTCAAAAGCAATGATAACATCGCCTTTTTTCAGTCCTGCACTCTTGGCGGGAGATGAATCATACACTTCCGTAATCTCGATATAACCGGAGGAGTTTTTGATGTAATCGATGCCGATGCCGAGCATATTTCCGCCTGTTTCAGAAAGATAATCTGCATACTGACCGGCTGTCATATAAACAGAGCTTCCGTCACCGAGACCTTCAACATAACCCTGAGCTATTGCCTGCTCGAGATTATCCTCTTCACTTTTGCCGAAATAGTTTTTGTTGATTATATCATCAAGCTCGTCAAGAATTTCATACCTTTCAAGCTTTTGGGGTAAGCCTTCAAGTATGCTGTCATACTGACGTGCCATAACACCGATTGAAATTGCCGATGAAGCCGCAATGGCAAGAATAAGCAAGCCGACAACAACTCCGAGGGATATTTTTTTATTCACAAAAACCCTTCCTTTCGTGAAAAAGTGCATTCATTTAATCTGATTTTTGACTGTCTTATAAAAACACAATCAGAGGGATAGAAAATACTATCCCTCTAAAGAGTTCAATTTTACGGCATCTTGACAAAATTCATCGGATTTTTCTTTTCTCCGTAATAGCGGATTTCAAAGTGAAGATGCGGGCCCGTTGAGTTGCCCGATGAACCCGCTTTTGCAATTGCCTGACCTTTCGTAACGGTGTCGCCCGTTGAAACAAGAAGAGCTGAGTTGTGAGCATAAAGACTCGTATAACCGTCACCGTGGTCAATAATAAGATATTTACCGTAACCGGTTGATCCATTGACCGCCGTGATTACCTTCCCGCTTCTTGATGCGTAAATTGTTCTTCCGTAGAAACCGCCGCCTGAAATGTCAACACCGCCGTGGAATGACCAACCCGAAATGCTGGCGCTTCTGTTGCCGTAGGGACTACTGATGTAGCATTGCTGATTGCCCAAAGGCCAAGCCCAGCTTTCGCCCGAAACATAGGAATCAGCACCGCTTGATGAGCCTTGTGACGAACCTGCGGAAGTTGTACCATCCTGATTGTTGGCGGCAGGAAGAGTTGTGCTTGTTGCATAATATTCACTGAGGATACGGTCAATCTCAGCATCGGCTTCAGCTTTTTCCTGCTGAAGTTCCTTGATGTACTGTTCATAAGCTGCACTGGATTTATCAAGTTCAGCCACATATTCTTCTATCTCAGCATACTGACTTTCAAGGGATTCGACAGTTTTGTCGTATTCCTTTTGCTTAGCAGTCAGGTCGCTTTTCTTTTCAACCTGTGTTGCCTTTTTTTCGTCAACAGCTTTCTTATCTTCTTCAAGCTTAACCTTTGATTCTTTTAAGGTGACGACCTCATCTCTGAAATCTTCAATAATCTTTTTGTCGCTCTCGGTTGTTCTTTTCATCATTTCGAGACCGGTGAGAAAACTTGCAAGAGAATCAGCACCCATCAGAATTTTCAATGTGGAGTTATCGCCGTTCATATATGCGCTTCTGAGCTTTGAAGCAAGAAGGTCACTCGTATTTTCGATGTTTGTCTGTGCCTCAACAATATCTTTTTCTGTTTGTGTTATTTCTTTTGAAATCTGTTTGATTTCCGCATTAAGTTTTTCTATCTCGCTGTCAATTTTCTGAATCTGAGTGTTGATGCTCGTTGCCTTTTCTTCAACAGTCTCTATCTGTTCTTCAAGAGCATCAAGGTATTCCTTTTGCTTCTTCTGGTCACCTTTGAGAGAGTTGAGTTTTTCTTTGTTTGCCGCTATCTCTTCATCAAGCTTATCAATCTGAGCTTCAAGCTCATCTGTGCCTGAAATTGCTGCGAGAGAAGGCCCGACAGCACAAACAGCCGTAAATGCCAATATAAAACATAAAAGCACACACAAAAGCTTTTTCATTTAAAAATCTCCTATCAGTTTTCTTTTTTTACGGCTTTGAAACATAGTTCAGCGGGTCTTTCTTTTCGCCGTAGTAGCGGACTTCAAAGTGAAGATGGGCACCCTGTGAGTTGCCGGTGTTACCAACTCTGCCGATCATTTGCCCCTTTGTTACATAGTCCCCCGTTGAAACATAACGGGCTGACATATGAGCATAAAGGCTTGAATAACCGTCGCCGTGGTCAAGAATGACATAAATACCGTAACCACTGTCACTTGTTATCGCTGTGATAACCTTACCGGACCTTGTGGCATAGACAGGCTTTCCGTGTAATCTGCCTGAGCCGCCTGCAATGTCAATGCCGCCGTGGAATGACCAACCGGAAATACTTGCATCACGGTTGCCGTAACCACTGCTGATGTAACAATATTCACTGCCGAGTGGCCATGCCCAGCTTTCGCCTGAAACATATCCGCCCTGCGGTGCCGTGGGATCATTGTTTGAAGCAGGCAATGTTGTTGCAACACTTGTTGCATAGTATTCACTCATAATTCTGTCGATTTCAGCATCGGCAGCAGCTCTATCCTTCTCAAGTTCACTGATGTATTCTTCGTATACGGTGCTTGATTTATCAAGCTTTTCGATATACTCGTCAATCTCTGCATACTGAACTTCAAGACTGTCCATCGTTTTTTCGTATTCATCCTGCTTAGCTTCAAGTTCGGCTTTCTTTTGCTGCTGAGTTGCCTTCTTTTCATCAAAAGCAACTTTGTTGATTTCAAGCTGAATCTTTGCTTCATTAAGGTTTACAATATCCTCCCTGAATCCGAGGATAATTTCTTTATCCCTCTCAGAAGTTCTTTTCATAAACTCAAGCCTTGTGAGAAAGCTCGCAAGTGAATCGGCGCCCATAAGAATTTTAAGTGTAGAGTCATTTCCGTTGATATAGGCACTTCTCAGCTTTGAAGCCAACGTATCGCTGGTATCGCTGATTTTGTTTTCGGTTGCGACAATATCTTTTTCCGTTTGCTTCATTTCATTTGAAATTTGATTAATTTCAGCATCAAGCTCGAAAATTTCGTTGTCTATTGTATTTATCTGGGTCTGTATGCTTGTAGCTTTGCTTGAAATGGAATCGATTTGCGCTTCAAGAGCATCAAGATATTCTTTCTGCTTTTCTCTGTCATTTTCAAGCTGTTCAAGCTTCTCTTTGTTGGCGGCAATCTGTTGATCGATTCTGTCAATTTCATCTTCAAGCTCACTTGTTGCCGGGGCACAAAGAGCCGTTATCAACACCGAAACTGCCAAAACAAAGCACAAAGCTAAGCACAGTAACTTTTTCATTGTACTTACTCCTTAATCAGAACCGGACATATTTTAAATATCCTGAGCTTCGCTGCCTTCCTTTTTCAGATACTTTCTGATTGAGAAAACGCTGCCGAACGAACTGATAAGAACACCGGAAACAAGATAGGCTGCCACAAGAACAGGCAGATATTCCATAATTGAAATCGGCTTACTGCCAAACATTGTGAGAAGAGAGGTCATAGCCTCACCCTCCAGCTTTTCAACTCCCAATGTCAGAAGCATTGCAAGGAAACCGGAAATAAGTCCGATGATAATACCTTCAATCATAAAGGGCCAACAAATAAATACACTTGTTGCACCAACTGACTTCATAACCTGAATATCAATTTTTCTTGAAACCATTGTTATTCTGATTGTGTTTGAAATGATGAACATTGAAACGAACACAAGAACAATAACAATCATTAAACAAATGACAGTGATTGAAGACTGCAGTGTAGAAATCTGATTAACCAGTTCCTGACTTTCTCTGACTGCACTGACATTGTTAACAGCTTTGATTTTTTCAAGCGTAACGTTAAATTCTTCAAGATTCCCTACTGAAATTCTGTAGGAGTCCGGAAGCGGATTTTCAATTACGTCATCAAAAAGGTCCTGCTCAACTCCAAATTCCTGCAGCTGTTCTTCATAGGCTGCCTCTTTTGAAACGAACTCAACATTTGTTACGTCGGGAATTGCACGAAGGTCTGCGCCAACCTGAGCCACAACCGTATCGTCTGCACCGTCTGTGACAAAAGCGAGAACCACATTCTGATTTTCAACATCCTTGACAAGAGTCTGGATATTGACAAGAATTGTAATCGAAATACCGATAAGCAAAAGGCAGGCTGTCAGAACACTGATTGATGAAAAAGACATACTACGGTTTGCAATAAGGTTATGCGCACCCATTTTTGTGAGATAGGAAGTGTTAAGACCGCCGGAGGATCTTTTTTTGTTTTTCTTAGCCATTGGTCTCGTCCTCCTTGTTTATTTCGTCCAAAGAAAGTTCTATATCCTGTTCATCATAGGTATCCCCCTGCTCTGAAAATGCAATTTCTTCAGTTTTCTCTTGTTTTGCAGAAACGGGAACCTCTGCCTCTGTCTGCATTACTTCCGGAAGGTCATAGCTGGGATGAACCCTTGCAGGAATATCCGAAACAATTTTGCCGTTTTCGATCGTAACGATTCTGTGGTCGAACTGATGAACAAGCTCAAGGTCATGGGTAACAACAACAACCGTTGCACCAAGTGCATTGATTTTGTCGAAAAGGCTCATAATTTCGCCTGAAAGAACGGGGTCAAGGTTACCCGTAGGCTCGTCGGCGATGATAACAGCAGGATTGTTGACAAGAGCTCTTGCAATGGCAACACGCTGTCGCTCACCCTGGGAGAGCTGATTGGGGAAGTTTTTGGCCTTTGAAGAAAGGTCAACCAACTTGAGAACATAGCGTACTCTTTTTGTGATTTTTCTTTCGCCCATACCGATAACACGAAGAGCGAAAGCGACATTATCGTAAACGGTCATTTTCGGGATAAGTCTAAAATCCTGAAAAACTATACCGAGCATACGTCTGAGATAGGGAAGCTCTCTTCTTTTGATTTTGTTGAGGTTATAGTGTCCCACCTTAACTTCACCTGAGTCAACCTTTTCCTGACCCATTATAACATTCAAAAAGGAGCTTTTGCCTGCGCCTGATGCGCCAACAATGAAGACAAATTCACCGTCTTCAATTTTGACATTGACCTTATCAAGGGCAACGGCTCCGTTGGTTTTATACTTCATTGATACATTGCGGAATTCAATCATATAATACTTCTCTTTCTTCGGCATCTGCCGAAACTTGTTGTGTATAATCCGAAACAGTAAAACGAGTTTCTGAAGCTGACCGACAGCCTGTTATCTTTTTTGAATAAACATCTTTTAAAACCTGATTGTGCCGACAAAAAAACTGCCGGCATAATCACGAATCAATGTTTAATTAGTATTTGATAGGTTTTGCGTCAAGGTATTTCTTGACCATAAGCGCTACTTTGAAAACGATAGCATCGTCAAACTCTCTCAGGTCAAGACCTGTGAGCTTCTTGATTTTTTCAAGTCTGTAAACGAGGGTATTTCTGTGAACGAAAAGCTTTCTCGAAGTTTCGGAAACATTAAGATTGTTTTCAAAGAACTTCTGAATTGTGAAAAGAGTTTCATGGTCAAGGCCGGAAATTGAGCCTTTTTTGAAAATCTCTTTAAGGAACATTTCGCAAAGAGTTGTGGGGAGCTGATAAATAAGTCTTGCGATGCCGAGATTTTCATAAGTAACGATTGTCTTTTCTGTATCGAATACCTTACCGACTTCAAGAGCAATCTGTGACTCCTTGAAGGATCTTGGAAGCTCCTTGATACCTGTAACAATAGTACCGATACCGATGATGGAGTTGATGTAATATTCTGTATGAAGTGAATCCACAATGCTTCTTGCAAGCTTTTCAAGGTCTTTGATTTCATTACCCTGACGTACTTCCTTAACAAGAGCAATATCGGTTTCGTTGATGTTAATTACGAAATCCTTATTCTTATCAGGGAAGAGTGCCTGAATTGTCTCACTGACCGAAACTTCTGACCTTTCCGCTGTTCTGATAAGAAGAACGCAACGTGATACCTCATTGTTGAAGCCGAGTTCCCTCGTTTTAAGATAGATATCTCCCTGAAGGATATTGTCAAGAATAACGTTTTTGATGAAGTTGCTTCTGTCAAACTTCACATCATAATATTGCTTGATTCCACCAAGGGAAATTGAAATAAGCTTTGCATAATTTGCGGCATTCTCATCGTTGCCGTCAACAAAAATTGCGTTGTCGGGATGATTTTGTCCGCCAATAGCAAGAAATGTTTTTCCTCCGGCGACCTTAACATCGGCAGAAGAGAGAATTTCTTTCATGTCGGCAAAACCTGTCTCGCCAATGCGAACAAGGTCGCTGCAGCAGACAATTGTGCCTGTTGAATCAACAACACCGATTGTGCGGTCAATAGCATCCTTCATCTGATGAATAATTCCTTGAAATAATCTGTTAGACATAATAGTTGTCCCCCAACCTTAAATTTTGCACTAATTGGATATTTTGACTATTGTCACTTTCACCATTGTACACAATTTATCGGCATTTTGCAATATAAATGAGCAAATTTTTTAGATAATTTTTATTTCTTAAAAATTTTATGCCCTAAAATTTGACATTTTCGGCATTTATTTGCCTTATTTTAAGGACGTTTTCGTCATTTTACACATTGTTAAATTTTACCATAAAAATATACGTTCAGCCTTGCTTTTTGCCTTGCCGCTGTCATTTTGCATAATAGGTGTACAGTTTCACCAATGAAATGTTAACACAGCAAGTTAAACGGTACTTTAATGTTCGTTTTCTCCTTTCATACATAACACAACTGTATACACCGATTTTTTTCACGGCGGCAAAATAATTCTGTCATCAAGTTATAAATTACATTTGCATACTGCTGCCATTTTATGGTATACTATGCAAGATTACAGTTCTCAGTATACAGGAGGAACAGAAAATGAACATAAAACAAATCAGCGAGGGCGTGAAAATCTGCTTTCATAAAACACAACAATTCAAAACATCTGTTGTAAGCCTGAACATAATTACTCCCCTTGACGATAAGGTCAGTGAAAAAGCTATCCTGACTTATCTTATCGGAAGAACCAACAAAGATCATCCTTCCGTCACTCAAATGAACCGCCATCTTGCTTTGCTTTACGGTGCTTCTCTCACCCCTTCGGTGATGAAAATCGGTGAAGCTCAGGTGCTTAATCTCACACTTGCCTCAATTGATGACAGATTTTCTCTTGAAGGTGAAAAAATACTTTCAGAAGGTGTGAAGCTTCTTCTTTCCTGTCTCTTTTCCCCTGATGTCACTCCCGACGGCTTCAAGAAAGAAAATATTGAAAGAGAAAAAAGACTGCTTTCAGAAAAAATTGACAGTGAAAAAGACGACAAGCGAGTTTATGCCTTTTCCAGAATGATTGAAGAAATGTGCTGTAATGAACCCTACGGTATTGAACGGCTCGGCACAAAGGAACGAATTGCCGAACTTACGGGAAAAGAAGTTTTTGAAGTCTGGAAAAAAATACTTCTCTCCTGCCCCGTTCAGATTAACCTCACAGGCAATTTCGATGAAGCTGAAATCATCGGTATCATAAAGCCGCTTTTTGATAGTCTTGAAAGGAAAAAGGAAGATATCATTGATATCAGAACAGAATTTCTCACAGAAAGCTATTCATCAAACCTTATCACAGAAGCACAGAAGGTCAAGCAAGGTAAACTTGTTATCGGTATGAGAGCAGGTATGACCTATGAATTTGATAACTTCCCCGCCATCAAGGTTATGACAGCTATTTTCGGCAACGGCACTTTTTCAAAACTCTTTATGAACGTGAGAGAGAAAATGAGCCTTTGCTATTACTGCTCTGCAAGACTAATAAACAACAAAGGTCTGATTGTTGTTGAAAGCGGTGTTGAAACAGATAACGCAATGAAGGCTCTTGATGCAATCAGACACGAACTTGTCGAAGTCAGAAACGGTAACTTCACCGACGAGATAATCGAAAGTGCAAAACTGAGCCTTACAGATATGTATAAATCGGTTATGGACTCTGTCGGCTCAATCGATTCCTGGTTCTCAATGAATGCCCTCAGCGGTGAATTCAGAACGCCTGAGGATTATATTGAACTTATCAACAATGTCAGCAGGGAGGAAATTATCCTTGCCGCAAATATGGTAACTGAAGACACTGTATTCATTCTTGAAAGTGAAAAGGAGGCTGAATAATAATGGAAAAGTTAATAAGAAATGACCTTCTTAACGAACAGTACTATGAAATTGACCATTCATCGGGGCTTAAACTTTTCGTTATGGAGAAGCCGGATTATTCGGGCGCTTTTGCTATGTTCGGCACAAAGTACGGCTCAGTTGACACCTGTTTTCGCATAAAAGGAGAAGAAAACTACACAACAGTACCCGAAGGTATTGCCCATTTTCTTGAACACAAGCTTTTTGAAAGTGAGGAATTGGATGCCTTTGAACGTTTTGCAAAGACGGGAGCTTCAGCAAATGCTTTCACCTCCTTTGATCGCACCTGCTACCTTTTCCGCTGTGCAGATAATTTCAAAGAGAATCTCGAAATTCTGCTCGACTTTGTGAAAGCACCTTATTTCACTGAAGAAACAGTACAAAAAGAGCAAGGTATCATCGGTCAGGAAATCAGAATGTATCAGGACGACCCGGACTGGCAGGTGTTGTTCAACCTTCTCAGGGGACTTTATCACAACAACCCTGTCCGTATTGACATTGCGGGCACAATCGAGTCTATTGCCCAAATCAACGCAGCCCTTCTTTATTCCTGCTATAATACCTTCTATAATCTTTCAAATATGGCACTTGCAGTTGCAGGTAATGTGAAAAAAGACGAGGTTATCGAAATCGCAGACCGTATTCTCAAGAAGGAAGAAGCCGTATATTTTGAACAGGTCATTCCCGATGAGCCGGAAGAAGTAAAACAGCAGTACATCGAAGAAGACTTAGGTGTTGATATGCCGAAATTCGCCCTTGGATTCAAAGAGAGTCACTCCTCCCCCATCCGTTCGGCAAAAGAGATTATTCTCACAAATCTCTCACTTGATGTAATTGCAGGAAAGGTCTCTCCGCTTTACGGTGAAATGCTTTCTGAAGGACTTATCAACAGTAACTTCGGAAAGGAATATTTCATCGGCAGAGGGTTCTCTTGCAAAACCTTTATCGGCGAAAGCTCCAATCCCAAGGGAGTGGAAAAGAAAATCGTTGCAGAAATTGAAAAGCTGCAAAAAGACGGTATTTCAGACGAGGATTTTGCCGTTTCGCTCAAAAGACTTTACGGCGCAGACATCAACGGCTTCAACGATGTTGATGACCTTGCTAACAACCTTCTCGACTGCTGTTTTAACGGCTACGGACTTTTTGACACTGTTGAACTTTATAAAACCGTCACAAAAGAAGATGTTGAAAAGACAATCAAAGGCTTTGACACAAACAATCGATGTCTTTCAGTTATAAAATAAGGAGAACGAAATACAATGGGAAAACAATTGGTTCTTGCGGAAAAACCTTCCGTTGCAAGAGATATCGCAAGAGTTCTCGGCTGTAAGGGCAAGGGTGAAGGCTGCATTATGGGTGACAAATATATTGTCACGTGGGCACTCGGTCACCTTGTCACTCTCGCTGACCCCGATGCTTATGACGATAAATACAAGAGATGGGAGCTTGACGATTTGCCCATGCTCCCCGATAAAATGAAGCTTGTTGTTATAAAACAGACTTCCAAGCAGTACCGTGCCGTATCTGCACTTATGAAGCGACCTGATGTGGATTCACTTGTCATCGCCACTGACGCAGGACGTGAAGGCGAGTTGGTTGCAAGATGGATTATGATGAAGGCACATTGGAAGAAACCAACCTACCGCCTTTGGATTTCATCACAGACCGACAGAGCTATTAAAGAAGGATTTGCAAAGCTTAAGCCTGCAAAGGAATATGACAACCTGTATTATTCAGCACAGGCAAGAGCAGAGGCCGATTGGCTCGTAGGTCTCAACACAACAAGAGCACTGACCTGCAAGTTCAATGCACAGCTTTCCGCCGGCAGGGTACAGACACCCACTCTCGCCCTCATTGTGGCAAGAGAAGAGGAAATACTCAAATTCCAGCCTAAGGATTATTTCACATTACAGGCTTGCTTCCAAGGCTTTAACGGCACTTTCAGAGACAGTAAGAACAACACCAGATTTTCAAGCCGTGAATTCGTGGAGCAAATTGAATCTGCCGTCAAAAACAAAACAGGCACAGCCGTAAAAGTTGAAAAAAGTGCAAAAAAGCAGACACCACCTGCCGCATACGATCTGACAGAACTTCAGAGAGACGCCAACAAAAAATACGGCTATTCGGCAAAGCAGACTCTTTCTTATATGCAGAGCCTTTATGAATATCACAAGGTACTCACCTACCCCAGAACTGACTCACGTTACATAACAGACGATATTGTAGCCACCATTCCAGAAAGACTCCGTGCAATGGCTGTCGGACCTTATGCAAAGTGGGCAATGACACTTTCAAGAAGTAAAATCGAAACAAAGTACATCGTGAATAATTCCAAGGTCAGCGACCACCACGCAATCATACCAACAGAGCAGTTTCCCAACCTTCAAAAACTTTCACACGAAGAAAGAAACATCTATGACCTTGTTGTCAGACGTTTTCTTGCAGTGCTTTCCGCACCTTATGAATATGATGAAGTTAAAGTGCAGATTGATGTTGAAGGCAACAGCTTTTATGCCAAGGGCAAAACCGCAAAAAGTGTTGGCTGGAAAGAATATTATGGCTCAAATGTTGATGACGAAGAAGAGGAAGAACTCGAAAACCGTTCACAAAGCCTGCCCGTTATCAAAGAGGGTATGGAATTACCTGTTCTTTCCACAAAAATCGGTCAAGGGAAAACAAGACCGCCCGCAAGATACACGGAAGCGACACTTCTTTCAGCAATGGAAAATCCCTCAAGACAGATAAACGATAAAAATCTTAAAGCTGTTATACAAAATACAAGCGGTCTCGGTACCCCTGCCACAAGAGCAGACATCATCGAAAAGCTTTTCGATAACTTCTCAATTGAGCGTGTAGGTAAGGAAATTCATCCCACGGCCAAGGGTAAGCAGCTTATAAACATCGTACCGCCCGACCTTAAATCTGCCGAGCTTACGGCAAAATGGGAACAGCAGCTTCAGAACATCTCTAAGGGTACAGCAGACAAAAACAAGTTCATCAAAGAAATGCGTGATTATTCAACTTCACTTGTTTCTATGGTTATCACAAGCAACGCACAGTATAACCACGAAAATGCAACCAAGGATAAGTGTCCCGTGTGCGGCAAGTATCTTCTTGAAGTGAACGGCAAAAAGGGCAAAATGCTCATTTGTCAGGACAGAGAATGTGGCTATCGCAAGGGACTGACACAGGTCACAAATGCACGTTGCCCCGATTGCCACAAAAAGCTCGAGCTCAGAGGCGAAGGTGACAAAAAGATGTTTGTATGTGTTTGCGGCTACAGAGAAAAACTCTCTGATTTCAACAAGAGAAAAGAAAGTGCCGGCGCAAATAAGTTTGATGTTATGAACTATATGAAGCAACAGCAGAAATCTGAGAAGAAGGAAAGCGGAAACAATCCTTTTGCTGACCTTCTGAAGGAATGGAACTGACATCAAAAAAAACATTTTTAGTATCTTTATATAAAATATTGTATAGGTTTTGGGTTATTTTTTACTGTTAAACACTTGAAAAAAATCACATAATGATATAAAATGACTTTTGGTGTATTTTACTAATAATAATGTTATTATGAAAGGAACGAAACACAATGAACGTATTAAACAAGAAATCAGTTGGAGACATTGACGTAAAGGGCAAAAAAGTCCTTGTTCGTTGCGACTTCAACGTAAAGATGGAAGACGGCGTTATCACAAGCGACAAGAGAATCGTTGCTTCACTCCCCACAATTAAGTATCTTCTTGATAACGGCGCAAAGCTTATCCTTTGCTCACACCTTGGCAGACCCAAGGGCGAATTCAAGCCCGAATTTTCACTTGCTCCCGTTGC
>CAYUVR010000020.1:0-35230 GCA_964448225.1 uncultured Faecalibacterium sp.
AGACAGACAGACAGACAGACAGACAGACAGACAGACAGACAGACAGACAGGGTATTACTATCCTGTAAATTCCGCACGCAATTCAATATTTGGTAATTAACCGTTCAATGCTCGGATTTATCCGGGTTTTGGGCGGTTTTTATATTTAAATTTTTTCCCCGAAAGGAGCAAAACAAATGAAAAAACTTTTATCATTCTTCCTCGCTGTTTTAATGGTTCTGACTGTTATTTCAATTACTCCTGCGGCCTATGCTGCCGATGAAAAAGTGGAAGACATGACCCCCATTGTTTACATAAGAGGTAACGGCGAACCAATTTATGATGAAAACGGTGACGAGATTCCTGTTGAATTTGCCGATTTGTTCGATGAAAATATCGTTTCAGAGGAAGAAGGCATCACAAAAGATAAACTTATTGAATCCTGTGCCAATATTCTTCTGCCCTTCCTTGCAGAAGGCTTACTTATGGATAAGTGGGACAATTACGGTAAAGCCATATATGATGAGATTTCACCTTTATTTGAAAAGGCTACTCTTGACGGCGACGGTAATCCTAAGTATGGTACCGGCGTTTCACCGGAGGCTTTGGCTAAATCTGAATATAATGCTGCCAATATTGACTTCAAAGATCCCGATGTTCTCGGTTATTATCGTTTAGGTCAGTATGATTTCTGCTACGACTGGCGTCTTTCACCCTATGATCATGTAGACAGACTTCACGAATACATCCTTACCGTTATGGAAACGACAGGTTCTGACGGTGTATGTATTGCTGCAAGATGTCTGGGTGGTAGTCTTCTTCACGCATATCTTGATGTCTACGGAGATTTAGGTTACGTTAAAAGAGTTTTCTACGGCGAAGTGCTTGCGAACGGAAGTGCTTATGTAAGTCAGAGCTTCAGCGGTAAATTCGATTTTGATGCTCAGCATCTGCAAATTTATCTTAAACATATGGAAGAAAATAATCAGATTGAACTTACTGAAATGGCGTCCGAAATCGTTACAAGAACTATGGACCTTTTTGTGCAGACAAATGTTGTAGGCACAGTTTTAGGTGGTGTGGAAGATCTTTACGATAAACTCTATCAGGCACTTATGCCGGCACTTTTGCTCAGCACCGGTATGGCAACAATGCCTAACTATTGGGCAAGCGTTTATGAAGAGGATATGGATGAAGCACTTGACCTCATCTTTGGTAAAGAAGGTACAGAAAGACGTAAAGAATATGCAGGTGCTATCGAAAAAATTCAGCGTTACAGAGAAAATATCACATCTGACCTTACAGGTTTTTATGATAGAATTTCAAAAGATTACGGTATTGGCGTAGGCGTTCTTGCAAAGTACGGGTATCTTTCAATGCCGATTATTGAGGATTATGATGAACTCAGTGACACTTTGATAGGTCTTAAAGACGCAAGCTTCGGTGCAACCTGCTCAACTGCAACAACTACTCTTTCAGATGAATATATCGCTGAACGTATTGCTGAAAACCCCGAAAATGCAAAGTATATTTCACCTGACAGAATGGTTGACTTATCAACCTGTTATTTCCCTGAAACCACTTGGATTGTTAAAAATTCTGTTCACAGTACTTCAAGTATCTTCGATGAACTTTCCGTTTACTTCCTTTCATATGAAAATCTAACCGTGCATAATGATTCCAGAGTAGCACAGTTTTCAATGTATGATGCAAAAAGAGGAAAGGCTAATTGCTATGTTACACCTATGACAGAGGAAAACTGCGCAAGCTTTGAATGGCTCAGCATAGCCGAAGATAAGCCTACTCTTCAAACCAAGCTTGCATCATTAATGAGATGGCTTACAACAATTTTCAATTTCCTTGTAAAGCTCTTGAATGGTGATATAGTTTTAGGCGGCAATAAATAAAATTTTATCATTATCAAGTCTATAAACAACTTGCCGCCGGGGAGAAATCCTCGGCGGTTGCAATTATCTTTAGCAATTTTTACCTTGTTGCTAAATTGAGCTGTAAAAACAAAAAAGTAGCTTTCTTTATTTTTTATTCAACCGGCAGTTGAATAAAAATAATCACTGTTTTATTGTCATATTGATGAATTATTTTCAAGAGAGATTAAAACAGAGATTCATTATGACTTTTGTACTCAATTTCCTTGGAACGATGATAATAATGCTAGAAAAGCAATGTGTAAAGGCAGAAAGATAATAAAAGTTGAAGTGGGATAAAGCAACTTTACTTGTCGTTCCCGACAGTCGATAAACTTATAAGCACTTTGATTTTCAAGGTGCTTTTTCTTTTTCTCATTTTCGTCATCTCAACCTATTGCATTTTAGAACAGCTTTTGATAAAATTATGTTACTGTGTTTTTCGGAGGTGATATAAATGAAAGCTGTTGTCAACGGAAAAATTATTCTAAAAGACAGAATAACTGAAAACTGCGCCCTTATTTATTCTGACGTGATTGAAGGTATTATTCCTGCGGATAAAATTCCTGCCGATGCTGAACTTATCGATGCAAAGGGCGGTTATGTTTCACCGGGACTCATTGATATGCACATTCACGGCTATCTTGGCAAGGACGTCTGCGACGGCGAACAGGAGAGTATCCGCACCATTTCAAAGGGACTTCTTTCTAACGGTGTCACAGGTTATCTTCCCACAACAATGACTGTGGATATGAAGGTTATCAAAAAGGCTCTTGAGGTTTGTCGCAGTCTTAAGCAAGAAAGCAAAACCTGGGTCGGCAGTACAATTTTAGGCTGCCACGCAGAGGGACCGTTCATAAGTGAAAGCAAAAAAGGCGCACAGGATGCAAAATATATCCTCAAACCCGATGCTGAGTTTGTCAAGGAATATGCAGATATTATCAAAACTATTACCCTTGCGCCCGAGACCGACGAAAACGATTTTTCCGCCATTCGTGAAATATGCCGTGATACTGATGTTGTGGTATCAATGGGACACACCTCAGCAGACTATGAGACGGCAATGGCAGGTGTCAATGCAGGCGTGAAGCATGTTACCCACCTTTTTAATGCTATGACACCTTTGGTACACCGTGCCCCCGGCGTTGTCACAGCGGCGCTTAATGCTGACGTGAGCTGTGAACTCATTGTCGATACCTTCCATGTTGACCCGTGCTTTTATGATATGCTGTGGAAACTGAAGGGCAGAAAGCTTTGTTTCATCACAGATTGTTTACCTGCTGGCGGTCTTCCTGAGGGAGAATACACTCTCGGCGGACAAAAGATCATTTATAAAGGAATAGTTTGCCGTCTTGAAGACGGTACAGTTGCAGGAAGTATATTGCACCTTAATAAAGGCGTTTGGAATGTTTACAAAAATTCTTCAATTCCCCTTTATGAGTGCGTGAACTGCGCTTCGCTCAATGTAGCAACCGTTCTCGGCTTGGAAAAAACAAAAGGCTCACTTGAAGTCGGTAAGGATGCTGACATCATCATAACTGACTGTGAGTTTAATGTAGAAAAAACAATAATCGGAGGAGAAATCAGATATGAATCTTAAGGTGAAAGCAAAACTTGACCCGAAATTCCAACCTTTGTCACTTGTTTGCCGTGATATGCGTGAAGCAACAAAGGAAAACGGTCAGGATATGATCATTGCCGCAGAAAGAAATGACGGTTACACATCAACATATAAGACTCGCATTTTCTGTGACGGTACAGGCCACGATGAGGAGAATTTCCGATTTGTTGAACGTATTGCAAAGTCTCTTTTGTGGGTTGCGGGCGGTTATAAGCTTATTATTGCAGGCAGCGAAACTGTGGGAAATAAAATCAAGGAAGCTTTTTGCGACGGCGGACTTCGCAATTTTGATATTCATCATATGGAAAAAGTATATGAATGCCCCTTTGAAGTTGAAGTTTGTGCTTTGAAAGATGCTCCCGAGGATAAATCATCAGCTACCCCCATCGGCAGACATCTTGACGGTTGCCGCATCGGCTTTGATGCCGGCGGAAGTGACCGCAAGGTAAGCGCTGTTATTGACGGTAAGAGTGTTTATTCCGAAGAGGTCGTTTGGTTCCCGAAACTCAACTCCGATCCCGAATATCACTATCAGGGTATTCTTGAAGCAATGAAAACGGCCGCCTCCAAAATGCCCAGAGTTGACGCTATCGGTGTTTCATCTGCAGGTATTTATGTCAATAACCGCATAATGGCAGCTTCTCTTTTCATCAAGGTAAGTGATGAAGATTGCGACAAAAGAGTCAAGAATATGTATATAGATATCGCAAAGGAAATCGGCGAAGATATCCCGCTTGAGGTTGCAAATGACGGCGATGTTACAGCTCTTGCAGGTGCAATGGATCTTAATGACGATTCAGTTCTCGGTGTTGCAATGGGTACAAGTGAGGCAGGCGGATATATTGACCCTCAGGGCAATATCACAGGTTGGCTCAACGAACTTGCTTTTGTGCCTGTTGATTTCTGTCAAGATTCAATGGTTGATGAGTGGTCTGGTGACTATGGCTGCGGTGTTAAGTATTTTTCACAGGACGGCGTTATCAAGCTTGCTCCCTATGCAGGTATTGAACTCCAAGAAAATCTTTCTCCCGCTGAAAAGCTCAAGGCAGTGCAACAGCTTATGGAGCAAGGGGACGAGCGTGCCGCTTCAATCTATGATACCATCGGTGCATATTTTGGTTATGCCGTTGCGTACTATACTGAGTTTTACGATATCAAGCATGTCATTATTATGGGCCGTGTAACATCAGGTGAGGGCGGAGTTATTCTTCTTGAACGTGCGCAGGAAGTGCTGGATAAGGAATTCCCCGAACTTGCAAAGAAGATACAGCTTCACATTCCCGATGAAAGCTCACGCCGTGTCGGGCAGTCTGTTGCTGCTGCAAGTCTTCCCGAAATCAGATAAAACTGAATTATTTTTAGGACTGTATCAAATTTCAGATGCAGTCCTTTTATATTTTTTAATTTCTGTATACTATCAATTGACTTTACAAGGTTACAAGTTTATAATTGGTTTATAAAGAGAAACGGAGGAAAAATGATGAAAACCTATGATGTAATAATAATCGGTGCAGGTAACGGCGGACTTGCTGCTGCTGCAACCTGTGCCAAGCAGGGGCTTTCCACTTTGCTTTTGGAAAGACACAACATTCCGGGCGGCTCAGCATCTTCTTTTGTGAGAGGCAGATTTGAATTTGAACCTTCTTTGCATGAGCTTGCAGGTGTTGGTTCATCCGAAGAAGCTGGCTCGATAGAGGATATGTTCAACCGCTTCAATGCTGATGTGGATTGGCACAGGCATGACTCCACCTTCCGTTTGATTGTACCTGCAAAAGAAGGGGATGAGGATACCTTTGTCAACGAAAACGGTGTCAAAGTCACTGTTGATGCCCGTATGCCTGTCGGCTTTGAGAACTTTGCCAAAAAGCTCAATGAGCTTGTTCCGGGCTCATATGAAAGCTGTATGGCGGCATTTGATTTGTCTACAAGAATGTTTCAAGCCTTTGAATGTCTTGATAATCCCAAACAGCTTCTTTCCAGTATTAAGGACATTCCTGACCTTATGCGTATGATATCACACACAATGAAAGAAGCCCTTGATGCGCTGGGTATGCCCAAAAAGGCTCAGGATATCTTTAACACCTATTGGTGCTATATGGGCTCACCGGCATCTAAGTTTGACTTTCTTTACTATATGGCTGTTTTGCACAGCTATGTCAAAAACGGAACAGGTATACCCAATCTTCGAAGCCACGAAATGAGCCTTGCGATTGACAAGGTTATCCGTGACTGTGGCGGTGATATCTGGTATAACTCAGAAGTTACAAAAGTAATTATGAAAAACGGAAAACCTGCCGGTGTTGTCATTAACGGAGAAAAGGAAGTGTACGGCAAATACTTTATCTGCAACTCTTCACCCAACTCTGTCTGGAATGACTTGTTCGATAAAAAAGATATTCCTGAAAAACAGCTTAAGATGCTGAATTCAAGGAAGGTAGCCGCATCTCTTACAACTGTTTATCTCGGTATGAATAAGACAAGGGAAGAACTTGGAATCACAGACTACTCTGTATTTATTGCCCCCGATTCTGATTCTGATAAGCAGTATGAAGCCGCACAGGACTTTTTCAGCGGATACTGTATTATAAACTGTCTTAACGAGATAATTCCCGACTGCACTCCCAAGGGTACAAGTCAGCTCTTTTTGACAACAATGACCTTCGGAGACGTTATGCGTGATATCAAACCGCAGGATTATAAAAAATTTAAAACCAAGGTTGCAAAGGATATGATTGAGACATGTGAAAAAGCTCTCAATATTTCCATTATGCCTTATATTGAAGAAATTGAAATTGCTTTACCGCCAACCTTTGCACGTTATCTCAACACACCTTTCGGCACTCCCTACGGCTATATGCTTGAAAAATGGGACAGTATGATTCCACGTACAGTGCAGTACAATCAGGACCAGCCCTTCCCGAATTTCTTTTTTTGCGGTGCTTCCCAAGAAAGAGGCGACGGCTACGGCTGTGCATATTACACAGGTGAAAAAGCCGGCGGTCTTGTGGTAAAAGCATTAAAAAAGGAGGGCAAATAATATGGCCGGTAATTTTAAATCTTTAAAATCAAAAAAGTTTTTACCTATGCTTTCTGAGCGTCAAGCAAGGTTTAAGTCTGCAAAAGCAGAACTTCCCGAAATGTCCGACCAGGCTATGGTTATTGCCCGTGCGCTTCACCCAAAGCGTCAGTATCTGAAAATTGAGTCCGTCATTGAAAGGGCGGAGGATTGCAAAAGCTTTACTCTTGTTCCTGACAGCGAAAGGGGAACAACATCTCTTGCATACTTCGGTGCAGGTAAGTATCTGACCGTATTTGAAACAATTGAAGGTATGCCTGTGACAAGAGCATATTCCATTTCCTCTTCACCTAAGGAGGCACTTGAAGGGAAATATGTCCTTACAATCAAGCTTGTTGAAGGCGGTCTTATGTCAAGATATATCTTTGATACCTGGACTGTAGGCGCAAAGGTTGAAGTTTCTGCGCCGTCGGGCAATTTTGAATATCAGCCCTTGAGAGATGCAAAGAAGGTTATCTGCCTTGCAGGCGGCAGCGGTATCACTCCTTTTGTTTCAATGGCAAATGCTATCAATGACGGTGATGAAGATTTTGAAATGACCTTGCTTTACGGCAGCCGAAATTATGACAGCGTACTGTTCCGTGAAGAGCTTGATGAATTGGCTCAGAAGTGTGAAAAAATCAAGGTTGTTCACATTCTCAGTGATGAAAACTCCACAGTACCGGAGGGCACTGAAAGCGGCTTTATAACAGCTGAGCTTATCAAAAAATATGCTCCCGAATCAGAGCTGTATTCAATTTTCCTTTGCGGCCCTCAGCAGATGTATGCTTTTGTTGATAAGGAGCTTGAAAAACTGGCTCTTCCAAAAAAATATATCCGCCACGAAATGTTCGGTGAATTCCACAATCCTGCTTCTCAGGAGAATTATCCATCAGAAGTACCCGAAACGGTTAAAATTACGGTTACTGTGCAGGATAAAACTTACACAGTTACGGGTGCTTCATCAGACTCGGTTATGCAGATTCTTGAAAAGAACGGTATAGCTGTCCCTGCACGTTGTCGCAGCGGAGAGTGCGGATTCTGTCATTCACACCTTATTTCCGGAAAGGTATATGTGCCGAAGCATCTTGAATATCGCCGACTGGCTGACTATAAGTTCGGTTGTATTCATCCTTGTTGCAGTTTTCCGTTGACAGACCTTGAGATCAATGTTCCTGTTGCAAAGTAACAACAGGCAAATAACTTTGTCCGTGTAAATTCTGCGTTGGTGTTTTTGTTTATAATAAGATGTAAATACTTGACAAAAGCCTGAAATTTCTATATAATACTGTCATTATAAATACACTAAAAGCGTTTGAACAAAAACCAGTATCCGTTTGAGACTTTTTTCAGAGAGCTGTTGTCCGGTGCAAAACAGCAAAGAACTTTCGGTGAATTCATTTTGTGAGCTGTGAGCTGAAGATATTGTTTTGTGTAGGCTTTACCGGTGGCAACCGTTATATTGCAAGGGTGTTGATATGCACCTTACGAGGCATTTTTTGTGAAAAAAGTGCGAAACAGAGTGGTAACACGGTTTATAATCGTCTCTGCGTTTTCCTTAATAAGGGGAACGCAGTTTTTTGTTGTTAATTTACACGGTATTCAGCCGTGCAGATTATAAATTTATTTTATAAGGAGATTTTAAAATGAAAAAAATTCTCGCAATTGTCTTGGCAGCGATGATGCTCTTTACATTGGCTGCTTGCGACGGAACATCGGATGAAGACACAACAACACAGTCAAATGACACTGAAGTATTTAAAGTAGGTATCTGTCAGCTTGCGGTTCACGATTCTCTTGACCAGGCAACAAACGGCTTCAAGGATGCTCTTACAGAGGCTCTTGCAGCAGAAGGCAAAACAGTTGAATTTGACACACAGGTTGCAGGCGAAGCAAACCTTTGCTCAACAGTTATCAACACTTTCACAGCAAACAAAGTTGACCTTATTATGGCAAATGCCACACCTGCTCTTCTTGCAGCAGCAAGCGCAACAACAACAATTCCCGTTCTCGGCACATCTGTAACAGATTATGAAGACACATTCTCAGGTGAAATTCCCGCTAACGTAACAGGTACATCTGATGCTGTTCCTTTTGACGACCAGGCTAAGATGATGATTGAAAGCCTCAAGCTCGTATCAGGCGACAAGGTTGGCGTTATCTATTGCACAAACGAATCCAACTCACTTATTCAGTATAACGCTGTTAAGGAGCTTTTTGAAGAAGAAGGAATCGTTGTAGAAGCTTATACTTTCTCAGAAATAACAGAACTTCAGGCAATCACCACATCAGCAGCAAGCGAATGTAAGGCTATTTATATTCCTTCAGATAACACCGTTGCTCTGAATGATACAATCGTAGGCACAATCTGCACAGAAAAGAACATTCCCGTATACACAAGCTATGGCGGAACAATTTGCTATGCAAGCCTTGCAATCGACTACTATCAGCTCGGTGTTGAAACAGGTAAGATGGCAGCAGACATTCTTCTCGGTAAAAAGACACCTGCTGATATCGAAGTTGCAATACTTACTCCCACCGTTTCATATAACGAAGAGCTTTGTAACAAACTCGGTATTGATGTTACTGAAGAATAATTGGACTTTTTTGAGGTGAATGATGGCTTTTTTGAACGCATTGCCCGGTGCTGTAGCTGAAGGGCTTATATGGGGATTGATGGCAATCGGTGTCTACATATCCTATAAAATACTCGATATTGCCGATCTTACGGTTGACGGATCAATTTGTACCGGCGCTTGCGTTTGTGCTGTTCTTATATCGAACGGTCTACCCGCTTGGCTGAGTGTTATTATTGCTTTTATTGCCGGAGTTCTTACCGGCATACTTACAGGACTTTTTCACACCGCCTTGGGTATCCCTTCAATTCTGGCAGGTATCTTAACTCAGCTTTTGCTGTATTCTGTGAACCTTTCGATTTTGGGCGGCAAATCCTTGATCGCCATTTATCCGCAGTCGCACGACCTTATGCTCAATATGAGTGACAACATCAAATCAATTGCTGTGGCAGGTCTTTTCATCGTCGCAACAATTATCGGACTTTGGTTGTTCTTCTATACTGAATTCGGACTTACACTGAAATCAACAGGTGACAATCCGAATATGAGCCGTGCTCAGGGTGTAAATGTTAAATTTAACAAGGTGCTCGGTCTTGCAATTTCTAACGGTATTGTTGCTTTGGCAGGCGCATTGCTTGCTCAGTATAAGGGCTCGGCAAGCATCAATGACGGCCGAGGTGCAATCGTAATCGGTCTTGCAGCGATATTTATCGGTCTTTCCGTTTCAATGAAAATCAAGCCGAATTTCGTTGTGAGTCTCATCGGTGTTATCGGTGGCGGCATAGTTTACTATGTCATTTATAATTTTGTTATTCTTCTCGGACTCAAAACCGATTACCTCAAGATGCTCTCTGCAATTATTGTTGCGCTGTTCCTTGCAGTTCCCTACTTGAAGAACGAATACTTCAAAAAGAAGGAGCCTGTGCCTGTGGGAGGTAACGAAAATGCTTAAAATTACTAATTTATATAAGACTTTTAATCCCGGCACAGTTAATGCAAAAACTGCACTCAGCGGTCTCAACCTCACATTGGAAGACGGCGATTTCGTAACTGTTATCGGTGGTAACGGTGCAGGTAAATCAACAATGCTCAATGCTATTTCAGGTGTGTGGAAGCCGGACATCGGAACTATTGAAATTGACGGTACCGACGTTACAAATATGCCTGAGCACAAAAGAGCAAAGTTCCTGGGCAGAGTGTTTCAGGACCCTATGATGGGAACTGCTCCCGATATGGAAATTGTAGAAAATCTTTCCATTGCGGCAAGGCGAGGGAAAAGGCGTAAATTGGTCTGGGGTATAAAAAAGGCTGAACGACAGCAATATAAGGAGCTTCTTTCATCTCTTGAATTAGGTCTTGAAAACAGACTTTCAAGCAAGGTAGGTCTTCTTTCAGGCGGTCAGAGACAGGCCATCACACTTCTTATGGCAACACTTAACCGCCCCAAACTGCTGTTGCTTGATGAACATACAGCTGCTCTTGACCCGAAAACAGCTGCAAAGGTGCTGGAAATTACCGATAAGTTAGTTACTGAAAATCATCTGACCACGCTGATGATTACACACAATATGAACGATGCAATTGCACACGGAAACAGACTCATAATGATGCATGAAGGCCGTGTTGTGGTTGACGTTTCAGGTGAGGAAAAAAAGCAACTTACAATCAGCCAGCTGTTGGGACTTTTTGAAAAAGCCAGCGGCAGCGAGTTTGTAAACGATAAAGTTATGCTTTCAAAATAACAATGTAAAAGGAGCTGTAAAAAACGAAAGTTTTTTGCAGCTCCTTTTCAGGGGCGTGAAAAAATGCGCAGAATGAACAAACTGAGCAAAAATAAAGCTTAGGCTTTTTTTGGTTACCCGAAGGCGTACCAAGGTACGTCGAGAGGCGAAGTTTGTTTATAGCACAAAACACAAAAACACAGTTTTTGTCAATTCTGTTGGATTTTTTATGTTTTAAAGGGTTTCTTCGGACTTTACATCCGAAAGAAACCCTTTGTTTATCTTGTTTTATGCGGTCTGCACTTTTTTTTACAGCCCATTATTTAATTGACATCAACGTTGTTCTAATATATAATTTAACTAACTTAACACAAGGGGAGAGATCTTATGAAAACAAAAGAAAACATCAGGGCGAAGACAATTGCCCGTGAACAAAAGCAACTTAAAAATCTCGAAAGCAAAAGGTCTAAAGGCAATTACAGCGGATATTTTGCAATTTTGCTGTTTTTGATTGCTTTTGTCAATATTATTGATGAAGTGACGAGCAATCTTTCAGTTTCGGTTCAGTCTTCTTTTGTCACTGAATTTTTTGTCAACCGGCAGTTTTTGGGCAAAAGCTATACCTTTGAAGAAGGGCTTTCTCTTCACACCTCAATCAGTGTTATCAGTTATGTTTTCGGCATAATAACACCTTTTTATAAAGCGCTTGCTGATAAATGGGGCAGAAAACCGCTTTTTGCAATTTCAACATTAGGTATGGCATTAGGCCTTCTCATAATCTATTTTTCACCAAATTACATAATTTTCCTCATCGGTTTTGCAGTTATAAGCTTTTTCTTCGGCCACGATATACAGATTATTTACATTCTTGAAGAAGCTCCGGATAAATTCAGAGCCGCAATTTACAGCGTATTGAAAGCACTTGGCATTTTCGGGGTTGTCTGCATACCGATTTTGCGTGACCTTCTGATGGGTGACGATGCAACTCAATGGAGGAGGATCTTCCTTGCTCCCGCAATTGCAGGTATTATTGCTGCTGCTTCGGTCATTCTTTTCGCCAAGGATACCAAGGTTTATGTTACGGAACGTATTGCTTATCTTTCAATTCCGTATGAAGAACGTGAAAGACAAAAGGAATTGAGAAAGCAGGAGAAAAAAGCACAGAGAAATCAGTCGGGTGTGTTCAATGCGGCAAAGTATATTTTTGCTGATAAGGATACAAAGCATCTGATTTTGTCTCACATGGTTTTTGACGCAGGTATGGCTGCGATTGCTTTGTTTTATGAATCTTCTATGCACACAGCAGGTATGAGTACTGCAGACATTACAAAGTCGATGTTTGTTCTGCCGATAGTTTATGCACTTCTCACTTTTGTTTCAGGCTTTGTTGCTGATACTGTGGGCAGAAAAAAGACCATTGTGGGCGCATCTGTTCTTTCAATCGTCGGTTTTATTCTTTTTGCAGTTGGTATCAACAATCTGTGGAATCCCTATCTTATCGGCGGATTTTGCGGGCTTTATCAAGGCTGTTATTGGATTGGCAGAGACTATATGAATATTATGATGACAGAAAAAGTGCCAACAGATATCAGAGCTTCTGTTGTCGGTGCGGAGGGGCTTCTTGTCACAATCGGTATGGCGGTTGGCTATATTCTTATGATTGTAGGTATGCTTATTCTTCCCGTATGGCTCACTTGCCTTGTTGTGGCTATTCCTTGCATCTCCGTTGCAGCGGTCATATTGGCTTTGAAGGTGAAGGAAACTAAGGGCGCAAACCTTGATGAAATACATTAAAAGGAGTTATTTATGAAGTTTGAAGTTCAAGGTAATCAGTTTATAAAAGACGGAAAACCTGTTAAGCTTATTTCAGGCGCAGTTCATTATTTCCGTAATATGCCGGATACGTGGACGGATATTTTCAAAAAAATGCGTGCTATGGGCTGCAACTGTGTTGAAACTTATTGTGTATGGAATATGCATGAAAAGCATCCGGGTGAATATGATTTCCACGGAAATCTTGACATAGCCGCATTTATCAGAGCCGCACAGAAAGAAGACCTTATGGTTATCGTGCGTCCCGGCCCGTATATCTGTGCTGAGTGGGAATTCGGCGGTTTGCCTTGGTGGATACAAACCGACGAAAATATGGAAATCCGCTGTTCAAACAAAGCGTATATCAGCCATTTCGATTCTTATCTCGACCGTCTGTTTCTAGAAATCAGACCACTTCTTTCAACAAACGGTGGGCCTGTAATTATGATGCAGCTTGAAAATGAATATGGCTACTACGGTGATGACAGAGAATACCTCAGATACCTTCGTGACGGTTATATCCGCCGTGGGATTGACGTACCTTTGTTCACTTCCGACGGCACTTCAAAAGCAAATCTTCTTGACGGTTCTGTTGACGGTTGTTTTTCAACGCTAAATTTCGGCAGCAGGGTTGAGGAAAACTTTGCCGCCCATGATGAGCTTTACCCCGATGCACCGAAAATGTGTATGGAAATGTGGAACGGCTGGTTTGATGCCTGGGGTGACGATAAGCACCATACAACCGATGCCAATGCTTATGCAGGTGTTGTTGATGATATGCTGAACAAAGGCAGCTTAAATATGTATATGTTCATCGGCGGCACAAACTTCGGCTTTACAAGCGGTGCAAATCACTATGAAAAGTTTGCGCCCGATGTCACGAGCTATGATTATGATGCAATTCTGACGGAATGTGGTGATATCACACCGAAGTATTACGCTGTTCGTGAGGTTATAAAAAAGCATATCGATGAAGAATTGCCCGAAGTGCCCGATAACAGACCGAAAAAGGCATACGGCAAATTTGAACTTACCTGTCAGGCGGGAATTTTCGATAACCTTACTAACCTTTCTTCTCCCATACATTCCGATGTGCCGCTCTGTATGGAAAAATACGGTCACGGTTACGGCTATATAGCTTATCAGACTGTGCTTAACAGAGATTATGACGATGTAACACTTTACTTTGAAAGCCTTGGTGACCGTGCGCAGATTTATATCGGAAAAGAGCTTAAGGGAATTGTTTATATCAATGACCCTCCGGAAATAAAAATCAGCGCAAAGGCAGGGGATATTCTCACCGTGCTTTGTGAGAATATGGGCAGAGCAAATTTCGGCGCAAAAATGATGCGCAAAAAGGGTATTGCAGGAAGATGCCTTCTTGATGGCAAAATCCATTTTGGTTGGAATGTTTATCCGCTGCCTATGGATAACCTTGATAAGATTCAATATTCAGATTCAATTCCTTGTGAAAAGTCCGTTTTTTATAAAGGATATTTTGAAGCCCATGAAACTGCCGATACTTTCATAAAGCTCAGCAGTTTCACAAAAGGCTTTGTTACGGTCAATGGCTTCAATCTTGGCAGATATTGGGAAATTGGCCCGCAGAAAACACTTTACCTTCCCGCATCGCTTCTGAAACAGGGCAAAAACGAAATAGTTGTCTTTGAATCCGACGGCATCAAGGGCAAAGCAGAAGTCGAATTCTGCGACAAGCCGGAACTGGGATGATAAAAAATGAGGTAGCAACAGCTACCTCATTTTTTTACCCTCAATCCCTTGGGATAATGGTTTTTTGCCCTGCCGGAAACAACCTTAACACCGCCTACGGTACAGCCTTTGGTGGTGATAACCGCCCAACCGTTTTCGCAGTCCACATTTATTTCCTCACCGTGAAGATACTTCTGCATTTCTTCGCTGTCAGGTGAAAGCTCAATTTTTCTTTTGAAATTCTTTCCCATTGCCATAAAAAACTGGTGATGGGGCTGAATATAGTTTTTACGTATTTCGCCTATTGTCACACCGCACAAGAAAGCTGTACCTTTTTCCGCTTCAAAGTCAGGGGTGAAATAAACGGGGTTTCCGTTATACATCAGCACATTTTCTTTTTTGTAGTCCGTGAGAACATCGTCAAGAAAATCGGTGACAATCATATTTGATTTGACTTGCTGTTTTTTCTGAGTTGAGCAAGAGGGTAGTGGCTCGTTCCTGTTGCGCAGAACAGCCATAAACTGACCTTCGCCACGGCTTTTGTGAGGATAAAACCTTCGGGCATAACTGATGTTTTTACATTCACAGCCGTCGAATCTGATGCCGTCGCAGGTGCTTTGCTGAACTTCCTTTTTTACGGGTACAATTTCAAATTCGGGGTGGTCTTTGAGAAAAGAGCTAACGGTCATTTCGTTTTCTTCAAGTGAAAAAGTGCAGGTGGCATAGATTATGTATCCGCCGTACTTAAGGCAGGTGACCGCATTTTCAAGAATTTCTCTTTGCCTTTCTGCACACATTTTCACATTATCTTCACTCCATTCGTCTACGGCAATTTCCTCTTTGCGGAACATACCTTCGCCTGAACAGGGTGCATCAACCATAATAAGGTCAAATGTTTCGGGAAAGATTTTTGCGAGTTTATTTGTGTCCATACAAGTGGTGACGCAGTTCTGAAGCCCGAGTCTTTCGATGTTACCTGTAAGAATTTTACACCTTGAAGGGATAATTTCATTTGACACAAGAACACCCTTTTCACCAAGCTTGTTTTTCAGCTGAGTGCTTTTTCCGCCCGGTGCGGCGCACATGTCGAGAATTTTCCAGTCGGGTTCAATGTCAACACATTCGGCAGGTGCCATTGCACCCGGTTCCTGAACATAAATTATACCGGCATGATGGTATGGGTGGTTGCCGATTTTTTCAAAGTTGAGATAATAGCCGTTTTCGACATACGGTATCTTTTCCTTTGAAAAAATATTTATCTTTTCAAAATCCTCGACACTGATTTTATCTGTGTTCACACGAAAAGCCTTGACGGGGGAGTCCTGCAATGCTTTTTCATAAGCTTCGTATTCCTCACCGAGGAGATTTTTCATTCTGTTTTTATACTCTTTTGGCAATTCTTTCATTTGTTTTCACCGTTCATTTCAATATGAAGCATACACATTCCCACAGCGGTTATTGCGGCAGTTTCCGTGCGGAGAATTCTTTTGCCGAGGGATATGACTTCACCGCCCATATCAATTGCACAATTAACTTCACTTTCTTCAAAACCGCCTTCAGGTCCTATCAGGATGCCTACGGACATACCATCTTTGATTTTTGAAAGTGCATTTACGGTTGCGGTCATTCCGTCTCTGTTTTCGTAGGGTACAAGAAGTAAATCGAGTTCCTTTGCCTTTTTGAGCATTTCCTGATATGACAATACATCAAAAACCTCGGGGATAGCATTTCTTTTGCTCTGTTTAGCGGCACTTTCTGCTATTGCCTGCCAGCGTGTAACTTTGTTTTTCTTTTTCTTGTCGTCAAGCTTCACAACACAGCGATTCATTTCTGTCGGGATAATCCCGTATACCCCAAGTTCAACCGCCTTTTGAATTATAAGCTCCATTTTGTCAGCTTTTGGAAGCCCCTGAAAAAGATAAATTTTAACGGGAAGTTCAGTATTCTGATAGTTTTCCTCAATAATTTCTGCAACGGCACTTTCGCTTTCATAGCTTTCAAGGCGACAAAGGTCGCTGCTTGAGTCACAGCTGACAAGAAAAGTATCGCCTTCCTTCATACGAAGCACATTTCTGATATGATTATAGTCCGCATCGGTTATATAGTATCTGTTACCGTGTTTATTATTATTTGGGACAAAAAAGTTGTGCATCAAGTCACTTCCTAAAAGTTGTTTTTCACACATTAGTATACCAAACAAATAAAGAGTTTACAAGAGCGAAAGAAGCAGGGTAAAACAAAAATGTGTAATAACTTTGAATGTTTTAGCGATATTTTTCTTTAAGTATAAAAAAAATATTAAAAATCGTACTGAAACTTGATTGCAGGAAGATTTTGTGTTATTATATAATAACATAAATTGTAAGTGCTTTTGTTCAATTTATTCAGCATCAGGAACGGAGGTAAATTATGAACAGAAAATTTAAATCAACAATATCTATTTTGCTTGTTGTGCTCACATTAATGACAAGCTTCGGCTTTACTCTGTGTGCATCTGCCGCAACATATGAGAATGACTTGCCGGTTGTTCTTCTCAGAGGACGAGACAGAACAATTTATAATGCCAAAGGCAAAAAAATCTGGCCGATGTCATCAGAACCGGAAGATTTGATTATGAAGGAATCTGACCGACTTCTTGCGGCTTTCAGCAGCAGTCTTATTACAGGCAATTGGGATGCTTACTGTGATGAGCTTGTTGAAGTGGTGTCGGAAGTATATGACGAGGTTGTTCTTGACGAAAACGGTGAAGCATCAAACGGAAGCTATGCAAAAGCTCCTGAAACACCGAAAGAAAAAACATCAGGTTATTACCTCAGCGACTATGTTTTCAACTATGACGCACGTCTTGACCCTTGGGAGGTTGCTGATGACCTGAGGGATTATATCAACGCAGTACTTAAAGCAACCGGAAAGAAAAAAGTTCAGCTTGTTTCACGTTGCCTTGGTTCAAACTTTGCTTGTGCATATCTTACCAAATATAAGAGTGAAGCAAAGTCGAAAATCGATACTTGTATTCTTTATGCATCTTCTGCAAAGGGTACAATAATGATTAGTGAAGCTTTCAGCGGTCAGTTTACATTTGACGATGATCTTATTAATACATACGTTAACGATTATATGGATGACAGTGAAATCAGCGGTCTTTTGAGAGCGCTCGTCAATGTTACTTATCGTATGAATGCACTTAGCCTCGGTACAGGTGCAATTGAGTCTGTTTATGAGCAGATTGCATCTGAGGTTGTTCCCAAACTCATTTTGGCAACCTATGGCACAATGCCGTCATATTGGAGTATGGTTGACGAGGACCATTATGACCTTGCAAAACAGCTTGTTTTTGCCGGCAAAGAAAGCCAATACGCAGGACTTATTAAGAAGATTGATAATTATCACAATAAGGTTAAGGTTAATCTTGACAGCACTCTTACCAGTCTTAAGAATAGCGGTGTAAAAATGGCAATTATTGCAAAATATAATGTTGCCCTTCCTCCGCTTTTTGAAAGCAGCTCGATTCAGGCTGACGGAATGGTTGAACTTAAGAGTATGTCATTTGGTGCAACTGCCGCTGATATGGGTAAAACACTCAGTAAGTCATATCTTGACGATGTCAATCTCAGCGGAGCGATCAATTATGTTTCGGATGACCTTATCATTGACTCGTCAACAGCTTTGTTCCCTGACTATACGTGGTATGTTAAGGATTGTACTCACAGTAATTGGAGTACGGCGGTTAATAAACTGATGTATAAAATTATTCATACAAAATCGCAGTTGACTGTTTGGGATGATGAAACATATCCTCAGTATATGCAAATCGACAAGGAAACTGAGAAGCTTGTTCCGATTGAGGCTACCTCAAGCAGCGGAACAACAATCTCAGGATCAAACATTTTAAGTATATTGGTAAATCTTTTGAACAGAATACTTAGTGTATTCAAATCTTTGATCAGCAATCTTACTTGACATATTCTTTAGGGGGATGGGTTATGTCTTATATTGAACTTTTTGAAGAAAATTTTGTCAAGGAAGTCAATGAGCAGAAGGGTATCCCCGTGCTTGTCGATTTCTGGGCACCTTGGTGTCAACCTTGTATGATGCTCGCTCCTGTAATTGACGAAATTGCAGATGAACTTGACGGCGAAGTCAAGGTTTGCAAACTCAACTGTGACGAAGCAGGTGACATTGCCATGGAAAATGCTGTTATGTCAATTCCTTGCCTTGTATTTTATAAAGACGGCGAAGAAAAAGACAGAATTGTGGGACTTCATTCAAAGGAAGATATTTTAAACTTTGTTGAGAAAAACAAATAAAAAAAACAGAGGGCGACACTTCCTTACGAAGTGTCGCCCTGTAATTGTCGTTTTTTGTCAGTCGATTCCCAAGTCAAAGATTCTTTCTGTCGCTTTTCCGTCACAAGAAGACATAAATCTGTTTTTGAAGGCTGTAACCATTTGTTTGTCAAAATTTTTCTCTGAATTTAAAATGGCATATCCTAATTCTTCTGTTGTTCTGACAATTTCACCGGGAACAAAGCTTTCATAATCATAATAAAAGCTTCTGTCATTTTCGTAAATTTCAAGGTCATAAGCATAAAAAATCATAGGTCTTTCAAGCAGAGAGTACTCAAAGATTAGAGAAGAATAATCAGATATGACCATATCTGCAAAACACAGAGCAGAAGAAATCTGAAACTCCTTTGAAATATCATAGACAAAACCTTCATCTGTTACATTAAGCTCATCTTTTGAAATTCTCTTTGCAATATGCGGGTGCAGCTTTATGAGCAGGGCATAATCTTCGCCTATTATGCTTTTTAGCTTTGCAAAGTCGATTGCAAGGTCATTGTGGGAAGCTCTCAGGTCATTGCCTCTGTAGCTAGGTGCCCACAAAACCAGTTTTTTGCCACTCAACTCGGGATATTTTTGCAACAGTTTTTCTTTTTGAACAGAAACAAAATTCTCATCGAAGAAAACATCGGTTCTGGGTACACCCAATGCCTTGATTTTAGAAAGGGGAGAATCAAAAGCCTCGGCATAAATCTCATTTACCTCTTCGCTTGAGGTTATGATGTGAGTATAGGTTTTGTGAATATTATATTTCTCAAAAAAGTCACTCTGCAATCCCCAGTCGGAATCCTTGGTTGAGTAGCCCCATTTTTTGAATGCACCGCAGCCGTGCCAGATTTGAACAAGCTTTGTGCCTTTTCTCGGCTCATTAGCGTATGCGGGGAGAAAATAGTCACAAAGGAAGGTGCATTTTGAGGTTGCGTATCTTACCTGAAACTTTAGTTCATTTTTGATTTTGCGCCATTCGTTTTCATAAATTATATCACTCGAATTGGGTGTTTTCAGAATGAATCTGGTTGTGTAGCCCTTTTCTTTGGCAAGATTTCTCAGACTTTCAAACTCCGGAGGTACAGAAAAATCCTTGTTGGCAACAAAAAGAATTGCTTTTTGGTCAACGGGAAGAAGACAGCTTATCTTATATACAATTTTCCAAAGTTTGAAAAGAAAACCGTTCAGTCTGTTTCTGTATTTTTCCTTTGCAAGATATTTATAATAGTGGTCATTATATTTTTTCTTTTTGCTTTCTTTCACGGGAATGCCCCCCTTTGCTGTTTATTATATATCAATCAATATGATTTTTCAAGGGGAACGAAAAAAGGACTCTCCTTTAAAGGAAAGTCCTATATCACCAATTTCGTTTGATCAGATGGCACGAGTAACCTTACCGGAACGTAAGCAACGAGTGCAAGCGTAAACTCTCTTGGGTGAGCCGTTAACGATAGCCTTAACACGCTTTACATTGGGTTTCCATGTTCTGTTTGAACGTCTGTGTGAGTGAGAAACTTTGATGCCGAAGGATACATCCTTACCGCAATAATCACATTTTGCCATGTGTCGCACCTCCTTAGAAATATAAATAAACTACATAAGCAAAAGATATAATAGCAGAAACAAAAAGAAAAAGCAAGACTTTTTTCAAAAAAATTATTTTTATTTGTATTTACGAGTTTTTTATTCTTTAATATCACTTTTTGCCTGTTGACAATTGACTTTTATTAAAAGAGAAAATATAATAGTATACAGAAAATAAAGGAAGGTATTTAATTATGAAAAATACAATCAAAAAAACTTTAGCTATAATTCTTACGTTTGTTATGTCTTTCAGCGTTTTTACTTTTGTTTGTTCAGCAGCTTCGAGCTATCTTACTTTTACTGTTGACGCTGACGGCTATGCAGTTCTCAGCAAATGCAGCACAAAGGCAAGCGGGGATATTGTTGTGCCGGCAATTGCAGAAATCAGCGGTAAGGCTTATGAAGTAAAATCTATTGGTGACAATGCCTTTGCCGGCTGTGTTAATGTAACTTCAATTTCAATTGCAGAAGGCATCACTTCAATCGGTTCAAAAGCATTTTTGAACTGTACCGCACTTGCCGATGTTTATATTCCGCAAAGTCTTTCACTTTGTCAGTATAATGCATTTTCTGGTTGTGAGAGTGTTACAGTGCATTGCTATTCATCAAACTACCAGTTCTTCACCGTTTACGGTATCAATCAGAATGTTAATATTGATATTCTTGACGCAGAACAGGACAGCAGCTCATCTTCGGGTTCAAGTATGACAACAATGATTATCAACATTATTAAAAAGGTTATTCTTGCAATTCTCAGCATTTTCACAGGCGGAACAGCAAAAACGGCAAAATAAATACATCAATCACTCAGATTGCGGTCTGAGTGATTTTTTTGGGACTGAGAATTTAAAAAAAGTGTTGATTTTTCATTTTAAATAATGTATAATGCACTTAACGAACATTTGTACGATTACGGAGGAACGATTATGGCAGATAAAAACAGCGCTTTGAAAGAGGCTCTTATTCAGATTGAAAAGCAGTACGGTAAGGGTGCAGTTATGCGCCTCGGACAAAATACAGAGCTTAATGTTGAAGCTATTTCAACAGGCTCAATCGGACTTGACATTGCTACAGGTATCGGAGGACTTCCCAAGGGAAGAATTGTTGAAATTTACGGCCCTGAATCTTCAGGTAAAACAACTCTTGCTCTTCATTGCATTGCTCAGGCTCAGAAGGCAGGCGGTGAAGCAGCTTTTATAGATGCTGAACACGCACTTGACCCCGTTTATGCAAAGGGACTGGGTGTTGATGTTGACTCCCTTCTTGTGTCTCAGCCGGATAACGGTGAAGATGCACTTTCAATCACAGAGGCTCTTGCACGCTCAGGAGCTCTTGATATTATCGTTGTTGACTCTGTTGCAGCTCTTGTCCCCAGAGCTGAAATTGAGGGTGAAATGGGTGACAGTCACGTAGGTCTTCACGCAAGACTTATGTCACAGGCATTGAGAAAGCTCACAAGCGTTGTTGCAAAGTCAAACACTCTTGTTATTTTCATCAATCAGCTTCGTGAAAAGGTCGGTGTTATTTATGGTAATCCCGAAGTTACAACCGGCGGACGAGCTCTCAAGTTCTATTCATCAATCAGAATTGATGTCAGAAAAATTGAACAGCTCAAAGCACCGGGAAATGAATTTGTCGGCGCAAGAACAAGAGCAAAGATTGTCAAAAACAAGGTGTCTCCTCCGTTTAAGGAGGCAGAATTTGATATTATGTACGGCACAGGCATCTCTAAGGTGGGCGAGCTGGTTGACCTTGGTGTTAAGTTTGATATCATCAGCAAGAGCGGTGCTTGGTTCTCTTACGGTGAAACCCGTCTCGGTCAGGGCAGAGAGAATGTCAAACTCCTTTTCCAGAGAGAACCCGCCCTTGCAGAGGAAGTTGAAAAGAAAATCCGTGACCATATGCTGAGCCTTAAAAAGGGTGTTCAGGAGTCTGCTAAAGAAGAAAAAGCAACGGTTTCAACACCTGCTGCTCCAAAAAGGAGTGCAGGCTCTGTCAGAGCTAGAATTGACATCGCCGTTGATGATGACGAATGATTTTAACATATAAAAAGGGAAAGGGGGACAAAATACACATTTCAATTGAAGGCGAGTATTTTATGACCGTTGACGGAATGTATTTTGAGTCCCTTTGTCTTAAAAACGGACAGGAAATTGACAGGCAAAAACTGCTCGAACTGAAAAATCAGATTGAAGTGCGCAGGGCATATAACTATGCTGTCTCTCTCCTTTCAAGAAGAGACCACAGCGAAAAAGAACTGCTTACAAAGCTCAAAGCCAAAGGCTACGCCGAAGGAGCGGAAGCTGCCCTCGAAAAGCTTCGGAACAGCGGATATCTTGACGATGAACGCTTTGCAAATTTATATGTCAGAGAGCTTATAAGATTGAAAAACTTTGGCAGAAAAAGAATTGAGCAGGAGTTATATAAAAAAGGTATTGACAGGGATATTATCAGAGAAGTTCTTGAGTCTGCCGATTTTCCCGAAGAAAGACTGACAGATATTATAAGGCGCAAATATATGCGCCGACTGAACGATGAAAAGGGTGTCAGAAGAACGGTCAATTCGCTTATGCGTTTAGGTTATTCCTACGGAGAAATCCGTTCAGCCCTTGAAGAAATAAACAGCGAATTAGAGGTATTTGATGAATAAGGTTGCAATGATAGGCTTAGGCTGTCCCAAAAATCAGGTTGACGGCGAAATGCTTTTATCCACTTTGGTAAATGAAGGCTTTGAAATCACCTCAGAGCTTGAAACTGCAGACGTTGTTATTGTCAACACCTGCGGTTTTATAGATGATGCAAAAAAAGAGGCTATTGAAAACATTTTATATGTTGCTGAAATGAAAAATGAAGGCACGGTCAAAGGCCTTGTTGTCACAGGCTGCCTTGCAGAGCGTTATCAGAATGAGATTTCCACGGAAATTCCTGAGGTTGACGCAGTTGTGGGTATCGGTGCCAACGGTGATATTGCAAAAATCTGCAAAGATGTTTTGAAGGGCAACAAGGTCAATTCCTTTCCGTCAAAATATTGTCTTTCGCTTGAAGGTGACAGAATTCTCACAACACCTTCTCATTATGCTTATCTCAAAATTGCGGAAGGCTGTTCAAACTGCTGCACTTACTGTGCAATTCCCTCAATCAGAGGTAAATTCAGAAGCCGTGAAATGGAAAATATCATTGCCGAAGCCGGAAACCTTGCAAAAGAGGGGATTAAAGAGCTTGTTGTTGTGGCACAGGATACCACACGCTACGGTATTGACTTGTACGGTGAACTGAAACTTCCGCAACTTCTCAAAGAACTTTGCAAAATTGACGGTGTCGAGTGGATAAGAATTCTTTATTGCTACCCTGAATGTATCACCGACGAGCTTATTGAGGTTATGGCAAGTGAAGACAAAATCTGCAACTACATTGACCTTCCCTTACAGCACGCAGACGGTGACGTTCTGAAACGAATGAACAGAACAGGCGATGAAAAAAGCTTAAGCGAACTTATAGAAAAAATCAGAGCCGGAATTCCCGGTGTTGTAATTCGTACAACCTTTATCACAGGCTTCCCCGGTGAAACTGAAGAAAATTTTGAAACACTTTCACGCTTTGTCAACAATGTGAAATTTGACCGTTTGGGTTGTTTTGCTTATTCACCCGAAGAAGGCACCTTTGCTGCTAAAATGGAAAATCAGATTGACGATGAAGTGAAATCTCACCGCAGCGAGATTATTATGCAGCAGCAGTATGAAATCTTTTCTCTGAAGCAGGAAAATAAGGTTGGGACAGTAATGACCGCTATTGTTGACGGCTTTGATGAAGATAATATGCTTTATATGGGCAGAACATATATGGATGCTCCCGAAATTGATTCAAGCGTTATCATTTCAACGGAAGACGAGCTTCAGCAAGGTCAGTTTGTGCAGGTTAAAATCATCGGCGTTGATGACTGCGATTTGGTTGGCGAGGTAATTGTTTAATCAGGAATCAAAAAGTTGAACAAAACTAAATCCTTAAATAAAACAATTGACAAATTAACTACAACTGTGTATAATGTATTAAACAAATGTTCAAATGCGCTAAAAGGGAGAAGTAATCACACAATCTTTTTTTCAGAGAGGGACTGCAAGGTGAAAGTGTCCTAAGAAAGACGTGATGAAATGCACCCGTCAGCACCCGAGGGGAAATGAGTATCCGAGGGCGTAAACCGGCGTTAACGGTTAAGCTATTTTAATGTAGCTGAGTGATAAGTCAGAGTGGAACCGCGTATTTTAACGCCTCTGTACCGAGTTTTTTCGGTACAGGGGTTTATTTTTTTAGTTTAAGGTGATAATATATGTTTGAACGAATGAAAGAAGATTTGCAGTGCGTTAAAGACAGAGACCCTGCTGCAAGATCCAACTTGGAAATAATGCTTCTGTACCCGGGCTATAAGGCTGTGAGAATGTACAGAAAAGCACATTTTTTTCATAAGCACGGAATGTTTTTCATTGCTCGTGCAATTTCTCAGAGGGCAGCAAGAAAAACAAATATAGAAATTCATCCCGGTGCACAAATCGGAAGAAGATTTTTCATCGACCACGGCACGGGAGTTGTAATCGGTGAAACTGCCGTAATCGGAGATGACTGCACAATTTATCAGGGTGTTACTTTGGGCGGTACGGGCAAAGACCACGGCAAAAGGCATCCGACTTTGGGCAATAACGTTCTTATCGGAGCCGGGGCAAAAGTGCTTGGCCCTTTCAAAATCGGTGACAATTCAAATGTTGCGGCCGGCTCGGTTGTGCTTTCGGAAATACCCGATAACGCAACAGCTGTGGGCTCTCCTGCAAGAGTTGTGAAAAGAAACGGCAAAAAAGTCAACAATCTTGACCATATCCATACTCCCGACCCCGTGGCACAGGAGCTGTGTATGTTAAGAACAAAAATAGAAAAACTTGAAAAGCATATAAAGCAAATGGAGGAAGAAAAATGAAAATTTTTAACACACTCACAAGAGAGAAAGAAGAACTTATCCCTATCAAAGAAGGCGAATACAAAATCTATGCCTGTGGCCCTACAGTATACAACTTTATCCACATCGGCAATGCAAGACCTCTTTGTGTGTTTGACGTAATGCGCCGCTATCTTGAATACAGAGGCAACAAAGTTAACTTCGTTCAGAACTTTACAGATATCGACGACAAGATTATCCGCAGAGCCAATGAAGAAGGCGTTACCTTCAAGGATATCTCAGAAAAGTACATCGAAGAATTCTGGACAGATGCCAAGGGTATGAATATCCGTGAAGCCACAACTCACCCCAAAGCAACAGAAAACATTGGTGAAATTATCGATATCGTATCCACCCTTATTGAAAAAGGTTATGCATATGAAGTGAACGGTGATGTATATTTCAGCACAAAGAAGTTTGACGAATACGGCAAGCTTTCTCATCAGCCTTTGGAAGACCTTGAAGCAGGTGCAAGAATCAATGTTGGTGATGTAAAAAAAGAGCCTATGGACTTCGCACTCTGGAAGAGCGCAAAGCCGGGCGAGCCTTATTGGGAATCACCCTGGGGACAAGGCAGACCGGGTTGGCACATTGAGTGTTCAGCTATGGTAAGACGCTATCTCGGGGAAACAATTGACATTCATTGCGGCGGGCAGGACCTTATCTTCCCGCACCATGAGAATGAAATTGCACAAAGTGAATGTTGCAACGGCGCTCCTTTTGCAAGATATTGGATGCACAACGGTTTCATCACAGTTGACAAGGTTAAGATGTCAAAATCACTCGGTAATTTCTTTACTGTCCGTGATGTTGCAGAGCAGTATGGCTATGAGCCTATCCGTTACCTTATGATTTCCTGTCAGTACAGAAGCCCCATTAACTACAGCTTCGATGCAATTGCACAATGCAAGGCTTCTCTTGAAAGACTTTATACCTGCCGTGACAACCTTGATTTTGCGCTTAAAAACGCAAAGGAAGAAGCAGGGGAGAAGGATGCAGAAATCATTGCTCTCATCGATGGCAAAAAAGCAAAATTCATTGATGCTATGGAAGACGACCTCAACACAGGTGAAGCTCTCGGCGCGGTGTTTGAGCTTGTTCGTGACATCAACACAAATGTAAATGACGGCATTCAGTCAAAGGCTGTTGTTGAACACGCAACCTCTGTATTTGATGAGCTGATGAATGTTCTAGGTCTTCTTTATAACCGTAAGGCAAGTTCAAGCCTTGATGATGAAATCGAAGCACTTATCGCACAGAGAAATGAAGCCAGAAAGAACAAGAACTGGGCAGAAGCTGACCGCATCCGTGACGAACTCAAATCTCAGGGTATTGTTCTTGAAGACACACCTCAGGGAGTTAAGTGGCACAGAGCGTAATAAGCTCCGCCTGTTATGCGGTGAAATCTGACATTGCAGCAAGTAGGGGCGGACATTATTCCGCCCGTGCTGATTCTGTAAGTCTGCTTTTTTCGTGACCATTAACTTAATTTAAATATCAGATTTAAATGCGTAGGCTCTCGGCCATCAAAAGGATAGATACTATGAACAAAAAAACAGACCCGATTGCGGTCGTTGACTCAGGCATGGGCGGAATCACGGTGCTTCGCAAACTCCACCGTCTTATGCCAAACGAAAATTATATATATTTCGGCGATTCCGCCAACTCACCGTACGGCACAAAAACAACAGAGCAAATCCGTGAATTAACCGTCAATGCAGTCGAGTCTTTGATGCAAAGGGGTGCAAAATCCGTTGTCATTGCCTGCAACACTGCAACAAGTGCGGCAGCTGCATATCTTCGAGAAAAGTACCCGGTATTTCCTTTTGTCGGTCTTGAACCTGCATTGAAGCCTGCGGCACTTTCGATGGATTCGCCAAGGGTGCTTGTTCTTGCAACACCGCTGACTTTGAAAGAAAAGAAGTTCAATGACCTTATGGCCCGATTTGAGGGTGAGGCAGAATTTATCAAGCTGCCCGCTCCCGAGCTTGTCGGTTATATTGAATCCTGCAATCTTGATTCGCCCGAGGAAATTGCATATCTCGAAAGAATCCTTGAGCCTTATACGGATAACAGAGTTGATGCAGTTGTTCTCGGCTGTACGCACTTTCCTTATGCACGAAAGAACATTCAGCGTATCTTAGGTGATGAGGTTCTTGTTTTTGACGGCTCAAAGGGTGCTGCAAGGCAATGCAAAAGACTTCTTGAGGCTCAAAATCTTCTTAATGACGGTGAGCAGGAAGGCACTATACTTTTTGAAAACAGCGATGAAAGCAAAATTCACAAGTGCAAATTTATGTTTAACTACAGAGGCTGATTAAAAATGATTATTCAGGACGAATTGAAAGACTATCTTTTCTCAGAAGGTGCAACCGATGTCGGCTTTTGCCGTATCAACGACGGTGACTTCGGCGAGTGCTGTTACGGTATCAGTATCGTGGTGCATCTTTCCGACGCAATTGTTGACGAAATCGGCGCAGAGCCGACTCACACCTATTTCAATCATTACAGAAGCGTCAACGTTTTCATTGATTCACTTCTTTTGAAAGCAGGTCTTTTTTTGCAGAAAAAAGGATATAAATATATTACCGTTGCGGCATCTCAGAGCATAAACAAAGACGGCTGGAACTATATGGGACGCTATTCCCATAAAAAGGTCGCAGCATTGTCAGGTCTTGGCACTATCGGCAAAAGCTCAATGTTTCTTCACAAGCATTACGGTGCAAATGTGCGTCTTGGCTCAATTTTCACAAACTGCGAATTCGATGTCAGCGACATAAAACCCGTATCCCTTTGCAAAGACTGCAATCTCTGCGTTGAAGCCTGTCCGTCGGGTGCAATCAGCGGCAATGAATGGTCAATCGAAAAAGACCGTGAAGATATGTTCGATCCTGAAAAGTGCAGCAATTATATGAAGCAGAAGTTCATGCACATCGGCAGGGGAGCAGTCTGCGGAATTTGTATGAAGGTTTGTCCCTTTGGTAAATCTGTTTAACAAAGTACTTCAATCCGATTATTATGTGTGGATATCCGCAAGGATAAAAAACAAAAAAGTAAGTTTAACATCTTGACAATAAATTCAAGGTGTTATATAATATCAACCGTGCTTTAAGCACAAAGTGAGCCGGTGTGTTGGAATTGGCAGACGAGGCGGACTCAAAATCCGTTGGTAGCGATACCGTGCGGGTTCGACCCCCGCCACCGGCACCAAGAAAAGAAACCTCTTTTGTCTATGGATAAAAGAGGTTTCTTTTCAACTAAATACACCTAATGCGGTTGAAATCACTTCGTTATGAAATCCGACTTCGCCGGGTGAAAGCAAGGCTTTCATTTAATATGAGAGTTCTTGTTTCGTTTTACAATATTTTACACATGATAAATCTGTTTTTTTGTTTATAAATCCTTGACAACCACTTTCCTTTGTGCTATACTGTCGCAGAAAAAGAGGTATGAATATCCCTCTTGAGCGATTAAACTCAAAGGAAGGTGAAAGATATGTGTAAAAAGGCTTGTTCTCACGCTCACATTTCTTCTTTCTTTCCTTTTCAGTTTTTCAATGATGTTATTATTTCTTTTGACGAGTAACTTTTTTGTTACTCGTTATTTTTTTGCCTGAAAGTGACATTTATATATTGAAAAATCCGTCGTTTTTTTGTATAATAATCTTTAAAGGAATTTATTATAGTATAAGTTGCTGAATATATACATTTTTAATGAATATATATTCAAAATACTTTACAAAGCACGGATGAAAGGTGTATAATATTCCAATAATGGCGAATTGTGTTAAAATGTTAACGCCGAAAAGGAGCAATTAAAAATGAAACACTTACTCAAACTTATCGATTGGTCAACCGAAGAAATCCTTGATTGCCTTGATTTGGCAGACAAACTTAAGGCTGAAAAAAAGGCAGGCATCAAGCATCATATTCTTGAAGGCAAAACCCTCGGTATGATTTTCCAGAAATCTTCAACAAGAACAAGAGTATCTTTTGAAGTCGGCATGTATGACCTCGGCGGCACACCCTTGTTCCTTTCATCAAAGGATCTTCAGATAGGTCGTGGCGAGCCTGTTCAGGATACAGCAAGAGTGCTTTCACGCTTTCTTGACGGTATTATGATCAGAACCTTTGACCAGCAAGAGGTTGAAGACCTTGCAAAGTATGGCTCAATCCCCATCATCAACGGTCTTACAGACTTCTGTCACCCCTGTCAGGTACTCGCAGACCTTCAGACAATCCGTGAATACAAAGGCAAAGACCTTGAAGGCAAAAAGCTCTGCTATATAGGTGACGGCAACAATATGGCAAACAGCCTTATCGTCGGTTGTATCAAAGTTGGTATGAAGGTTGCAATCGCTTGCCCCAAGGGTTACGAGCCTGATGATAGCATCGTGGCTTGGGCAAAGGAAAACGGAGACCTTCTCATTACTGAAGATATCCTTGAAGCTGCAAAGGGCGCAGATGTTCTTTATACTGACGTATGGGCATCAATGGGGCAGGAAAGCGAAGCTGCAAAAAGACAGAGAATTTTCAAAAATTATCAGATTAACGACAGTGCTGTTGAAGTGGCAAACGAAGATGTTATGGTGCTTCATTGCCTTCCCGCACACAGAGGTGAAGAAATCACCGATAAGGTGCTTGAAGAACACGCAAATCAGATTTTTGACGAGGCAGAAAACAGACTTCACGCTCAGAAGGCTGTGCTTGTAAAGTGCTTTACTGAGTAAAAAAATTAACTTTATATAGATTATCTTAAGAAAGGAAGTTTCACGGCTTTTCCGTGAACAAGGTGCTACGAATGAAAAAGCGTTATTTAGTTCTGCAAGACGGAACAGTATTTGAAGGTTATGCCTTCGGTGCCGACAAATGTGCTGTTGGTGAGCTTATCTTTTCAACAAATGTGGTCGGTTATATTGAAACTCTCACAGATCCCTGCTATTACGGTCAGATTGTGATGCAGACATTCCCGGCTGTAGGTAACTACGGTATTATTGAATCTGATTTTGTCGGTGAGTCTAAGCTTCACGGCTATGTTGTCAGAGAATACTGTGATTATCCTTCTAATTTCAGATGTGAGTATGACCTTGATACCTTCCTTAAAAACAACAATATCCCCGGTGTTTACGGTGTCGATACCCGTGAAATCACAAACATCATCAGAGATAATGGTGTTATGAATGCCGCTATCTGCGACGAGGTTCCGCCCACCTTTGACGGCATCAAGAACTTTAAAATCGTTGATGCTGTGAAGAATACTGCAGCAACAGAGAAGTCAGAGTTTGTACCTAAGTGTGCTGCAAAAGGCCACGTTGCAATTCTCGACCTCGGCTCAAGCAAAAATCTTGAAATCAGCCTTATGGATAAGGGGTATAAGGTAACCTTGATGCCTTATAACAGCAAGTCAGAGGATATTCTCGCACTTTCTGCAGATATTCTCGTTCTCACAGAGGGTGCAGGCGACCCGAAAGAAAATACTGACACAATTGCAGAAGTTTCAAAACTCTTCGGCAAAGTACCGATGCTCGGTATCGGTCTCGGACATCAGATTATGGCTCTCAGTAAGGGCGCTGACACAGAAAAGCTCCTTTACGGTCATCACGGCGGAAATCAGCCTTCAAAGGTTGTCGGTACCGCAAGAACGCTCATCACAAGTCAGAATCACAACTACGCTGTTGTGGCAGACTCAATCAAAGAAGGCGAAATCACTCATATCAATATGAATGACAAAACCGTTGAAGGTATCGCATATAAAAATGATAAGGCTCTTTCGGTGCAGTTTGCACCCACTGAAGAGTGGATTGTTGAAACAATTGAGAATTTGAAATAAGGAGGAGTTAAAAATGCCGCTTAATAAAGACATAAAAAAAGTACTCGTTATCGGCTCCGGCCCTATCGTTATCGGTCAGGCAGCTGAATTTGACTATGCAGGCGCACAGGCTTGCCGTGTTCTCAAAGAAGCAGGTGTGAATGTTGTTCTTGTTAACTCCAACCCTGCAACGATTATGACAGATAAGGCTCTTGCAGATGAAATTTATCTTGAGCCGCTTACAACAGAAACAGTTAAGAGAATTATCGAAATCGAAAAGCCGGATTCACTCCTTGCAGGCTTAGGCGGTCAGGTTGGTCTTACTCTGGCTATGCAGCTTTGGAAGGAAAACTTCCTTCAGACTCACGGCGTTCAGCTTATCGGTACTGACGTTGAAGCAATCGACAAGGCAGAGGACAGACAGCTTTTCCGTGACACAATGGAAGAAATCGGTCAACCCTGCATCCCTTCAGATATTTCAAACGATATTGAAACCTCACTTGAAATTGCAAAGCGTATCGGTTATCCCGTAATCGTTCGTCCTGCTTTCACCCTCGGCGGTGCAGGCGGCGGTGTTGCTTATAACGAAGAGGAACTTCGCATTGTTGCAAAAACCGGTCTTGATGCTTCGCCCATTACACAGATTCTTGTTGAAAGATACATCAAGGGCTGGAAAGAAATCGAGTTTGAAACAATGCGTGACAGCGCAGGCAACGCGATTGCAATCTGCTCAATGGAAAACTTCGACCCCGTCGGTGTTCACACAGGTGACAGTATTGTTGTAGCTCCTGCTCTCACACTTTCAAATAAGGAATATTCAATGCTTCGTAAGGCTGCTCTTGACATCGTATCTGCTCTTAAAATCGTCGGCGGATGCAACTGTCAGTTTGCTCTTAATCCCGATTCATTTGAATATGCAGTTATCGAGGTTAACCCCAGAGTTTCACGTTCATCAGCTCTTGCGTCAAAGGCAACAGGTTATCCTATCGCCAAAATGACAACAAAGCTTGCTCTCGGTTATAACCTTGACGAAATTCTTAACGATATCACAGGCAAAACCTGTGCTTGCTTTGAGCCCAGTGTTGACTATGTTGTTGTTAAGTTCCCCAAGTGGCCCTTCGATAAGTTCCTCGGCTCAAGCAGAAAGCTCGGCACACAGATGAAGGCAACCGGCGAAGTCATGTCCATCGGTACTTCCTTTGAAAATGCAATTATGAAGGCAATCAGAGGCGCTGAAATTTCACTTGATTCACTCAATGCAGCTCCAATCAGTGACATTCCTTTGCTTGAAAGACTTGATATTGCCGATGACAGACGTATCTTCACAATTTTTGAAGCTATCAAAGAAGGCATTTCAATTGATACTATTCACGATATTACCGCCGTTGACAAGTGGTTTATTGCAAAGCTCAAGAACCTTGCGGATTTTGAAAATGAAATAAGCGGCAAGGCAATTGATGAAGATACCTACATCAGAGCCAAGAAGTTAGGTTATACAGATAAAACTCTTTCCAAGTTCTGCACTTTTGACAAGAATTTCCACAGACAGGCAAGCTACAAAATGGTTGACACCTGTGCAGCAGAGTTCAGCGCAACAACACCTTACTTCTATTCAAGCTATGACAAGGCTTGTGAAGCAAGACGTTATGTTCGCTCGGGCAAGCCGGTTGTTATGGTTCTCGGCTCAGGTCCCATCAGAATCGGTCAGGGTATCGAATTCGACTATTCCTCAGTTCATTGCGTATGGACACTCAAAGAACTCGGCTATGACGTTGTTATTGTCAATAATAACCCCGAAACTGTTTCAACTGACTATGACACAGCAGACAGACTTTACTTTGAACCTCTTTGCGAAGAAGATGTTATGAACATCATTGAAGTTGAAAAGCCTATCGGTGTTGTTGTTGCCTTCGGCGGTCAGACAGCTATCAAGCTCACAAAGTTCCTTGATGATAACGGAATTCAGATTCTCGGCACATCACAGGAAGGTATTGATACAGCAGAAGACAGAGAAAAATTTGATGCACTTCTTGAAAAATACGGCTTTATGCGTCCCAAGGGTTGCGGTGTTATGACACTTGAGGAGGCCCTTGAAGCAGCAAACCGTCTCACATATCCGGTGCTTCTTCGTCCCTCATATGTTATCGGCGGACAGAATATGATGATTGTTCACAACGATGTTGAAGTTGAAAGATATATGAAGAAAATTCTTTCAACAGGCATTGAAAATCCCGTTCTTGTCGACAAATATATGAGCGGTACTGAAATTGAAGTTGACGTTATTTCCGACGGTAAGGACGTTCTTATCCCGGGTATTATGCAGCACATTGAGCGTGCAGGTGTTCACTCAGGTGACTCAATTGCTGTTTATCCGCCTTATTCACTCACGGACAAAATGACAGAAACTGTTGTTGACTGCTCAGAAAAGCTTGCTCTTGCGCTCGGCACAAAGGGTCTTGTCAACATTCAGTATCTTATCTATGAAAATCAGCTTTATATCATTGAAGTTAACCCCAGAGCTTCAAGAACAATTCCTTACATCAGTAAGGTTACAAACGTACCGATGGTTGATCTTGCAACAAAGGTTATGACAGGCACACCGCTGAAAGACCTCGGCTACGGCACAGGACTTTACGAGGCACCGCCTTATTTTGCTGCAAAGGCTCCCGTATTTTCCTTTGAAAAGCTCAACGATGTCAACAGCTACCTTGGCCCCGAAATGAAATCCACAGGTGAAGTTCTCGGTATCGGTAAAACACTTAACGAGTCACTTTTCAAGGCTCTCACTTCTTCCGGTATCAACATTCAACCCACTTCCGGCAGCAGTGAGCTTGGCGTTCTTCTTTCAGTTGATGAGCATGATCTTGATGAAATTGTTTCAATTGCAAAGAAAATGCAGGATCTCGGTATTCACATCTATGCTGCAAAAGAAACTGCAAGAGCTATCGTTAACCTCGGCATCAATGTAACCTATGTAAAGGGTATTACAGAAAGTGACTACTGCTTCAAGCTTCTTGAAAGCGGAAAGATCAACTTTATCGTATACACAGGCGCACTCTTTGACAAGACAATGGACGATTTCATTGCTCTTCGAAGAAAAGCAATTCAGCTCGGTATCGCTTGCTTCACTTCACTTGATACAGCGAACGCAATGCTTGATATTATGGCAAGTAACTATACTCAGCAGAATACCGAACTTATTGATATCAACTCAATGAGAAAAACAAGAAATAAGTTCAATTTCTCCAAGATGCACGGCACAGGCAATGACTATATCTTCATTGATAACAGAAACGGCGAAATCACTTGCCCCGAATCACTTTGCATCAACTTCTGTGACAGACACACAGGCATCGGAGGTTACGGTATTGTTCTTATCGAAAATTCAGACAAGGCAGATGCAAGAATGCGTATCTTCAACCGTGACGGCAGCGAAGGCAAAATGGCAGGTAACGCAATCCGTTGCGTAGCAAAGATGCTTTACGATAAGAATATCGTAAAGAAAGAAGAAATGACCATTGAAACAGGTGCAGGCATCAAGAACGTTAAGGTTTATACTTCAAACGACAGAGTTGTTTCTGTGGAAGTATATATGGGCAAGCCAACATTTGACCCGAAGGCTCTTCCCTGCACACTTGATGAAGATGAAATCGTTGATTATCCCATCACAATCGGTGCAGGCTCATATAACATCACCTGTGTTGGTGTGGGTAACCCTCATTGTGTAGTATTCCTCAAGGATATTGACTCTCTTGACCTTGATAAAATCGGTCCCTATTTTGAAAAGGCTGATATCTTCCCTGAAAGAATCAACACCGAATTTGTAAGAGTGGTTAACCGCCACACAATCAAAATGAGAGCTTACGAAAGGGGTAATGCAGAAACCTTTGCTTGCGGTACAGGTGCAGCCGCTGCTGTTGTTGCTGCCGTTCAAAACGGCTTCTGCGACAAGGGCGAAGAAATCACCGTCAAGCTCAAGGGCGGCGACCTTGCCGTAACCTATGATGACAACGGCATCTTCCTCACAGGTAACACAGTTCTCGTTTATGAGGGCGAAGCAGAATATTAAAACAGAAAAGGGGCTGTTGCACTAAGACAGCCCCAAAATAAAAAAATAAAGCCACCGA
>CAYUVR010000021.1:0-31919 GCA_964448225.1 uncultured Faecalibacterium sp.
GTGCATTTTTAACTAATTCACTCCCTTTCTGTACACCTGCCCGGGCGTGTTTGTGGATGCACTTTGATTATATACAATATGTTGGGGTGGGTAGCGGTTTTATGCAGTTTGTTCTATATGTAGAATTTAAAAATACCTTACAGCTTTTTAAACTGTAAGGCAACAATTATGTTATTAATCATCAACTATTATTATTCCGCCTAGGCATTATCACTTTTTATACATTTTTTTCAAATCAAAAACACTGTCACAAATAGGGCATTGTCTATATCTTACTTTAACAGCTCTTTGAAAATATGTTATTACTAAATTTACTAATCCCATACCGCCTATCGGTAAAAAAATCAAACTTACAACCCAATCTTTTTTACGGATTATAGGTTCTATAGGTAAATCATCGTGAAACCCTACAAAACCACATTTTTTACATTTTACAATGCCGTATTTTTTATATTCATTATCAGTTACATTTCCTTTAAAAACAAATTTTTCTGTTTCAATTTTCATTTTTACCACTCCGTTAATAATGACTGCCTGTTGCGTATCTTATATCATCAAGCATATTTGCAATGCTTCTGTTAGAAGTTTCCATATCTCGTGCTATATCCATTCTCTCTTTATGCTGAACAGCAGACTGATTTTTTATTGCTTCCAACTGTTGAGCTAATCTGGCTCGGTCTTCTCTGTTTCGTCGTTCTCTTTCCAAAGCATTATAGTATTCAATTGCTTTAACCAACTTCATTTGCGGATATTGCATCAACATATCATAAACATACTCTACTGACTTAGTAGAAGAAAGCACACCGGGAATGGCATAGCTACTCATATAATAAGACATATTGTTTGCTGCTATTTTCTTCTGTTGCTTACAATATAAATAAAGTTCCGCTAAATATTCTGACAAAAGCACATCTGAACAACTTTTTTTATCGGATCTTTTCCAAAACAAATAAGCTAATATCCATAGTGCCACAAAAAACAGCGTTACAGACAACGCAGGCAAAGCCGAAACAAGATTCTGTTCTTCCATGAATTTAACAACAGCAAAAATAGCTGAAATTATGATTACCGGATCGAAAAACCACATAAATATCAAGAAAGTATTTTTGTGTTTTTTTCGTATAGCGATTTTTTCGTTTTTATAATGGTCAAGTTCTGCCGATACAGTTGAAACTTCTCCATCCCATGCTTCGTAAAGACACAACAATTCATACAAGTGCTCTAAAACTTTCAGCCTTTCCGCCTGTCCCAATGTACTTAATGCCTGCATATTTCCTCTCCTCAAATAAACATCCTATCTTTTTTATTCAATCATATCACCGATATCGCCAAAAGTCAACTCTTTTGAGTTAATTATTTCTTTCAAAATAGTATACACTATAAATAACTCAATTCGGTTAAGGGGTGAATAAGGTGAACATCGGCAACGCTGTCAGATTACGGATAATTGAACTTTGCAACGAAAACAACATAACCGTAAACAAGCTTGCCACAGTTTGCGGTATCACCCAATCCACTCTTAACAACATCGTAAACGGACGAAACAACAGCACCACCGTTTCAACCGTCAAAAAAATCTGCGACGGACTCAATATTGAAATTATTGAATTTTTTTCATCGCCCCTTTTCAATAATCTTGAACAGGAAATAAAGTAAACCATCCTCACCTTTGTAGGCAAGGATGGTTTTTTATTATAATAATATTGTCTGTTCAATTGCTCGCCGCAGGGCGTTACTTTCTTGAAAGAAAGTAACCAAAGAACTTTACTCGTTCCCCTTGCTGCTCTCTGCTTATCTCTCTTCTCTGAAGTAGGGAAGCCCGAGACTTTCGGGCGGCTGGTTCTCGCGCTTCTTGCGTACACTGATAAGCACAAGAACTATAATAGTTACTGCATAAGGCAACATCTTGATAAGCTCTGTTGTTGCTGCTGAAAGTCCGCTGAACTGCACGGGAAGAATGAAAAGTCCGCCGAAAAGAATTGAGCCGAGGATACTTGACTTGGGCTTCCAGATTGCAAAAATAACAAGAGCAATAGCAAGCCAGCCTCTGTCACCAAAGCCGCCGTTTGTCCAAGCGCCACCGGTGTAGTCCATAACAAAATACAGTCCGCCGAGACCTGCAACAGCACTACCGACAATCGTTGCAACATACTTATAAGTTGTAACGCTGATACCCGCCGCATCAGCAGTTGCCGGTGATTCACCCACAGCTCTGAGATTGAGACCAACTCTTGTCTTTGTCAGAACAAATGATGCACCAAGGGCAATTACAATTGCAAGATATGCAAGAAAACCGTAATTGAAGAAAGCTTCACCAAATGAGCCGAGACTTCCCGCAAAAGGTAATGTAGTTTTGAAATAATTACCTGTTGTGATAAGAGAAATTGTGCCGCTTGCCTGACCCAGAAGCTTGGGAAGTGAACCGCCGAAGAAGTTACCGACACCGATACCGAAGGTTGTCAGCGCAAGACCTGTAACATTCTGGTTGGCTCTGAGTGTAATTGTAAGAAGGCTGTAGATAAAGCCCATAAGTGCTGAGCCCGCAATTGAGCAAATAAGCGGAATAAGAACGCAAAGGAAAGCGTTTTCCGTATTGCCGTACATTTCATAAAAGAAAGCTCCGATAATACCTGAGATACCGCCGATATACATAATACCGGGAATACCAAGGTTAAGGTTACCTGACTTTTCGGTGATAATTTCACCTGTTGAGCCGAACAGAAGAGGAATACCCTGAACTACTGCCTGATGAAAAAAGTGTGCAATTGTGTAAATCATTCGGCTCCCTCCTTACTTTTTTTAGCTTCCTTAGTATGCTTACTGCGGAAATTAACTTTATAATTGATAAAGAATTCGCTTCCTATGATAAAGAAGATGATAATACCTGTGAGAATTTCGGCAACGCTTTCGTTAAGGTTGAAAGAAGTTGCAATTTCACTGGCACCGATTCTGAGGAACGAAATAATAAACGAAGTGAACATCATCACAAAGGGATTGAACTTTGCAAGCCATGAAACCATAATAGCCGTGAAGCCGTCGCCGCCTGCAGTATCGGTTGAAATTGAATGGTCAGTACCCGCAACAAGAAGGAAGCCTGCAACACCGCAAAGTGCGCCGGAAACTGCCATTGTGCGAAGAATAACCTTTTTTACATCAATACCGATATATCTTGCTGTGTTCTCACTTTCACCAACAACGGAAATTTCGTATCCGTGCTTTGAGTATTTGAGATAGACATAAACAATAACGGTAATAATGAGAACGATGATAATATTGATAACATACTTCTGACCGAAAACATCGGGCAGCCAGCCAATCTTTGTTTCACGGTTGATAACACCCACAACCTGTGAGCCCGAAGGCACCCACACCGCAATCATAAATGCCACAAGCTGAATTGCAATATAGTTCATCATCAGAGTGAACAGTGTTTCATTGGTTTTGAAGTGTGCCTTGAAGAAAGCCGGAATGATACCCCAAATCATACCCGAGACAACACTGCAAATGAACATCACAATAAACAAGGGCAAGCCGCTGATTGAATCGCAAAGATACTTCATACACGCTGCCGTTGCAAGAGCACCGACAAGCACCTGACCTTCTGCGCCCGTGTTCCAGAACTTCATTTTAAATGCCGGAGTAACAGCAAGTGAGATGCAAAGGAGAATCGCAACCTCCTGAAGCATTTTGAACACTTTTCTTCGGCTGCCAAACGAGCCGTCAACTATCTCTTTGAAAAACTCAATGGGGTTGATATCTGTGAGAAGAACAACGATGCCGGCACAAACAACGATTGAAATTGCAACTGCGGCAAGTCTTATCCCCCAAGCCTTAAGCGGTGACACATCATCATTTTTTGACAGTCTCACCAGAGGCTCTGACCTTTTGATTTTATCAGCCATTGTTCTCACCTCCCGTTGTTGTCATAAGAATACCAAGCTCTTCCTTGGTAGTGTTGCGTGCATCAACTATGCCGGAAATACCGCCGGCGCTGATTACCATAATACGGTCGCACAGTTCAATAAGCACGTCAAGATCCTCGCCGACAAAAACAACGGAAGCTCCTGACCTTTTCTGTTCGTTGAGAAGATTATAAATCTGATATGATGAGTTGATATCGAGACCTCTTACGGGATAAGCCACCATCAGAACTGTAGGCGCAGAAGCAATTTCACGGCCTACAAGAACCTTCTGCACATTACCGCCGGAAAGTTTACGAACGGGAGTGCGTGCATCGGGAGTGATAACTCCAAGGTCTTTGATAATGCGTTCCGCAAGACCTTTAGGCTCTTTCCTTTCAAGAAATGCGGAATGTCCTTTACGGTAAGAACGAAGCATCATATTATCAATAATATCCATATTACCGACAAGTCCCATACCGAGTCTGTCTTCGGGAACAAAGGAAAGTCGAACACCCAGGTTTCTTATCTGCATCGGAGTCTTGTTTCTCAGGTCTTCAGTTTTTCCTGTTGTCGGGTCCATATAATAGATATCGCCGCTGTCAAGCTTCTGCAAGCCTGCAATGGCTTCAAGCAGTTCTCTCTGTCCGCTGCCGGAAATACCTGCAATGCCGAGAATTTCACCTGACTTTGCTGTGAAGGAAACACCGTGGAGAACATAATGACCTTCTCTGTTGCGGCAGTTAACGCCCTCCACTCTGAGTCTGTCAACAGAATTCACCGGTTCGTCTCTGTCAATATTCAAAGCAACCTTTTTGCCCACCATCATCTGCGTGAGAGCATTTGCATCGGTCTCGGCTGTGTTGACCGTGCCGATATATTCGCCCTTGCGAAGAACTGAAACTCTGTCAGAAACCTCAAGAACTTCATTCAGCTTATGTGTGATGATAACAATTGACTTTCCGTGTTCTCTCATATTCTTGAGAACGGCAAAAAGCTTCTTGATTTCCTGCGGAGTAAGAACAGCCGTCGGCTCATCAAGAATAAGAATATCAGCGCCTCTGTAAAGCACCTTGATAATCTCAACAGTCTGCTTTTCTGAAACAGACATTTCATAAATCTTTTTGTTAAGGTCAATGACAAAGCCGAACTTGTCACAGGTTTTCTGAATTTCGGCAGTAGCCTTTTTGATATCGTACTTACCCTTTTCCTCAATGCCGAGAACAATGTTTTCAGCGGCTGTGAAAACATCTATAAGCTTGAAGTGCTGATGAATCATACCGATTTTGTAATCAAAAGCATCCTTCGGTGAACGGATTGTAACCTCTTTGCCGTCAATGAAAATCTGACCTTCATCAGGATAGTAAATGCCTGAGATCATATTCATAAGAGTGGTTTTACCGCTTCCGTTTTCACCGAGAATTGCAAGAATCTCGCCCTTATTAACGGTAAGGTCAACATCCTTGTTAGCCATAACGGAGCCGAAATGTTTGGAAATTCCTTTAAGTTCAATTGCAGGAACTGTGTTCGCCATTTGCTTTCCTCCCTCGTTTTATATTCATGTGCTTTTTAGTTTTTAAAGACATCCGCTTTTAAGGTGAACATCTTTAAAAACTAAAAACGGACGGAGCAGAAACACCACTCCGCCCATTAAATTTTCAAAGCAAGCTCTTATGCTGTGATACCGTCGATAACAATATCAAAGTAAGGAGCACTTCTCATTTCTGACTCATGGAAGTAACCGTCAGAAACAACTTCTGTATCCTTTTCGTATGCTGCATCGGGAACAACATCAGCCATATAGGATTCAAGAGTTTCACCGCCAACTGTGAAGTTAGCTGTGTTGAATACCTTAAGTGTGCCTTCCTTGAATTCCTTAATAGCTGCATCGATAGCTTCCTGTGTACCTTCAGCTGCTACATCTTCGTTAAGCTCTGTGAGAACAACTGAGCCTGTTGAGATTGAGCCGCACCAGTCATCAGCAATTTCTTCGCCTGCTGCAACTGCTTCAACGATAAGCTTGAAGTACGGAGTCCAGTCAATCTTTGAAGAAATGATTGCTGTTGTGGGGCCAAGGTTGATTGTGCTTACGTTGTAAGCAACGTTGGGAACACCTGCTTCTTCACAAGCCTTGGGAGCACCTTCTGAGTCAGCATGCTGGCTGATGAGGATGCAGCCTTCGCCGATAAGTGCGTCTGCAGCTTCCTTTTCAAGAGCAATGTCAAACCATGAGTTTGTATACTTAACTGTCATTGTAACTGAGGGACATACGCTCTTAGCGCCAAGATAGAATGATGTGTAGCCTGAAATAACTTCAGCATAGGGATAAGCACCTACATAACCCATCTTTGCTTCTTCAGCTGTGAACTTACCTGCTTCGATCATTTCGTTGATCTTCATACCTGCAGCGATACCTGCAAGGTAACGACCTTCATAAATTGAAGCGAAAGCGTTGTGATAGTTAGCAAGGTCGCTTGTCTTAGCGTTTGTACCTGTTGCATGGCAGAACTGAACATCAGGATATTCTTCAGCAACTGTCATAATGTAGGTTTCGTGACCGAAGGAGTCTGCGAAGATAATATCGCAACCGTCTTCAGCGAGTTCTTCTGCAGCCTGAGCGCAGGAGTCGTCTTCAGGAATGTTAACCTTGATAACGAGTTCGAAACCGAGTTCTTCCTGTGCAGCCTTTGCTGCCTGGATGAAGTTAGCGTCATATGTTGAGTTTTCGTCGTGAAGACAGATAAGACCCATCTTTACTGTTGAATAATCAACATCTGATGCTGCTGTTGTGTCGTCAGCTGTGCCTGTTGTTGTGGTGTCATCGTCTGAACCGCCGCAAGCAACAAGAGCAAACATCATAAGAGCTGCGAGCACGAGTGCAAGAAACTTTTTCATTTTGTTTTGCCTCCAAAAAAATATTTTTTATTTAATCGGTTTTCACCGATTATTTACTGTTGTTTGAAAGTGACTGTGCCATCTTCCATTGATTCAACTATTGCCAAAGATTCAACCCTGACGCCTTTTTCTTCAACTCTTTTTCTGCCGTCCTGAAAGCCTTTTTCAATTGCAATTGCACAGCCGGCAATTTTTGCACCCGCCTGACGGCAAAGGTCAATAAGACCTAAAAGAGCATTGCCCTCTGCAAGAAAATCATCAACAATAACCACCGTATCTTTTTCAGAAAGAAAATCCTTTGATACAATTACGTCATACTGCACACCGTGTGTAAAAGACATAACCTTCGTCTTATAAACGGAAGAAGCAATATTTTTTGTTTTTGTTTTTTTTGCAAAAAGAACGGGACAATCAAAAAACTGCGCTGTTATACAAGCGATACCGATACCGGACGCTTCAATGGTAAGAATTTTGTTAACACCGCAGTCATTATATAATCTTTTAATTTCTTCGCCCATCTTGTTAAGAAGGGTAACATCTATCTGATGGTTTAAAAATGAATCCACCTTGAGAATATTTCCGGGAAACACCTGTCCGTCTTTGATAATTCTTTCTTCAAGAAGCTTCATTTTTTGCCACCGCCTGTTCTTTTCCGTATAGACAAGTATATTTTAACAAAATATGACTTTTTTTGCAATACAATATAAGGAAAAAGTTAAGAAGTTTTAAGACCCTGTCTTTGGATATTTTGAACAAAGGCGAGGTGTTTTCTCCTCACGCAGCAATCATCTGCAAAAAAAGCAGAAGGCGCAAAAACACCCTCTGCTTTTTTGTTTATTTCTGCTTTGAATACTTAACTCTGTAAATAAAGTTCATAAGAACGCTGTCGATTTTGCCGATAGGCTTGGAGCTGCCGAAAAGTTCTCCTGCAATGTTTGCCTTGCAGTTCTTTTCCATAACCATTTCCGTTGCCTGTGCCTCGTCCTTATTGAGGCCACAGCAAACAGCACCGTTATCCTTGAGAAGAACAGCGTTTCTGCTCTTGCCGCCAAGCTTCTTTGCCACTTTTTTGGAAGACTTGATTGTGTCATTGGGATTAAATTCGGTGCATCTTACTGTAACACCGACAATCTGTGCAAAGTCGTCAAGCAGAGGCTTGAGTGTTTTGCCTATCTTTGATGCTGTTACAATTGCTTCCTTGTCTGAGTGGATAATAGCTCCGATGTCCTCACGGCTGTTATAAATTGCCTTGTGCATATCAGCCTCAGAAGGATACTTGTCACCTGTGATAAGCTCATCACGCTTGCTGCAAAGACCGATTGTTGAAACAACATTACCTTCCTTGTCAGAAAGAACAACGGCATCATCAATTTTCACGCTGTCATAAGCAGTAAGCTTGGGTGAGGGAGCCTCAGCTCTCTTTTTAACACCTGCAATATAATCGTATACATCTGAGAAGGTGTCAGTAACCTTATCTGTAAGAGTTGCGTATTTGTCAAAAATATATTCTGCACAAACCTTTTCAACCTCATTTGCAACCTTGAATGCATCGTCATAATCTGCGCCGAGACAAACAGCACCGTGGCTCTTCATAATAACAGCCTTTGAGTCTGAACGCTTGAGAGCGCCCACAACACCGTCACGGAGTTTGCCTGTGCCGGGAAGACCGTAGGAGCTTACGGGAATATTGTCACCGATGATATCCTTGCTTTCGCCCTTGATGTTGTTGATATCACAACCCATTGCAGAAACGATTGAAGCATTTGCCTGATGGGTATGAATAACAAAATTGGTTTCAGGGCGAAGGATATAGCACTGTGCGTGAAGACCTTTTTCACTGGAAGGCTTGATGTCACCTTCATAAGAAAGGTCATTGATGTTGACAGTTACAATATCGTCGGGAGTGAGCGAAATATAATCACGGCCTGAGGGAGTAATGACAAACTGAGTGTCACTGATTCTGCAGCTGACATTGCCCCATGTGCGTGCAATCAGACCTGTTGCAACAAGCTGTTTACCTGCTTCAACAACTATTTTTTTTGCCTCTAAAATATCCATTTTTTCACCTCTTAAATTGGGTTAACACAAGGCAGGACATCTTTTTTGAGCCTGCCTTTGTGATTTCAATTATTCAACAACCGTAATGTTTGAGAACACTTTGTCGAAACGGTTGAGCGCATCGTCAATCATTTCTTCTGTGTATGCAGCTGAAGTATAAAGTCTTGAGCCGGCAAGAGTAACAAGACCTTCTGCCATATAAGCAGCACCCATATGGGTCATTTCTGTCTTACGCTTGCTTGTTTCCTTAAGCACATTAGGAATTTCCCAAGGCTTACACCAGTCAATTGCAAAGTGCATTGTGCCAACTGTTTCCATATGGCAAACTGAACCCTGGTTGAAGGCTACGAAAGGAAGGTTGTACTTATCAATGATTGCGTTGAGACCGGCTGTGATTCTGTCACCCATCTGACCTGCCTTCTGACATGCATTCTGCTTGTCGATTTCTTCAAGAGTATAGTAACCTGCAACACATGAAATGGGAGTAGCTGCCATTGTACCGCCGCAGAAAGCCTTTTTAATCTTTGTGCCGCTGGCATCAAGACCTGCACCCATATATTTCATATATTCTCTCTTACCGCCGATACCGCCTGCACCGGGATAACCGCCTGCGATAACCTTACCGAAGATTGTGAGGTCAGGTTCAACACCGTAATAGCCCTGAGCACCTGCCATACCGATACGGAAGCCTGTTACAACCTCATCAAAGATGAGAAGTGCGCCGTATTTGCGGCAAAGTCTTTCAACGCCCTTGTTGAATTCCATATCAAGGGGACGTGTACCGCTTTCCGGGCCGATGGGTTCAATGAATACAGCAGCTGTGCCGCCGTTGAGCTGATTTCTTCTGAGTTTCTTTTCAAGATCGTTAAGATCGTTGGGGAAGAATTCCTGTGTATCTCTCATAAGGCGAATGGGAACACCGCTTGCCTGTGTGAACTTTGAGCCGGGAACACGGATACCGTAACCGAGCTGATCAGACCAACCGTGGTATGCGCCGCCCATTTTGAGGATATGCTTTTTCTTTGTTGCAAGTCTTGCAACACGGCATGCTACCATACAGGCTTCTGTACCTGAACCGAGCATACGGAACATATCAACTGTGGGAACTGAATCGGAAATCTTTTTTGCAAGCTTGTATTCAAACTCGTGGAAAAGACCGGTTGAAGGTCCGCAAGTGTTGAGAAGGTCGATAACCTGATCACGGACTACCTTGGGATTTGAGCCAAGAACTGTGGGGCCGCCTGCCTGAAGGAAGTCATAGTATTCGTTGCCGTCGATATCATAGAGCTTTGCACCCTCTGCCTTTGTGAAAACAAGGGGAAACGGATAGTTAAAAGCAAGGTTGTGCTGAACGCCGCCGGGAATAATCTGTTTTGCTTCACCGATCATTTCCTTTGATTTCTGGCACTTCTTTTCAAAGTACTCCTCTTCATACTTTGCGAGAACGTCAGGCTTGATTGAGTGCATGGGAAGGCTGATAAGGTGATCCAGCTTCTCGGTAATTGCCTTGGCGTCAGGATAATTTGTAATAGCAAATCTTGTGTCCATCTTAATACATCTCCTGAAATTTATTTTTTCGGTGAGCAGTCACTCACCCATGTTCCTAATAATTATACAATATTTAACAGAGCGTGTCAATTGTATTGAATGTATAAAAATATTAAGTTTTTTTGTGAATTTTTACGTTGTCACAGCTCACTCCTTTTTTTGGGACTGCCGATTTGCCGATTTTCTTGACAAAACTGAAAAATCTCTCTAAAATTGAAGTTGTGATTCCGCAAGTCACACAAAAGACGAAATATCCGCGCCGCTTTTTTGCGGCGACAAAGCTGCTTTTATCCCATTTTGGAATAGGGCGGTTTTTTATTTTTTCGGAAAGGATACCATAATGAAAAACTATCTCATATACCCTTGCAAATATATGCGAATAACACAAAGCTATACGGGTACAACCTCACACAAGCTTCATACCGCAGGTACACCTAAGGACTATCCCATTGACGAAGGCGGCAAAGACACAGGCAGAGATTATATGTACTGCCCCTGTGATGAAATGGTTGTCAAGAGAATATACGGTGTCGGAAACTCGGGAGTAAACACCCTTTGGCTGGAAAGCACCTCCAAAGTCAACTTTGCCGACGGCACTGAAAACTATTTCACAATGCAGGTTACTCACCCCGATGACAGCGAGTTTAAAAACATCAAGGTTGGTACTGTTTTCAAACGCAAAGAAAAAATATGCCGTGAGGGAAAAGACGGTGCGACAGGCTATCACCTTCATTTCAGCGGCGGAAAAGGCAAGCTAAAAGGCAACGGCTGGCTTAAAAACAGTTCGGGCAAGTGGGTGTTGAACGTGACGGACAATACCTGCGAACCTGAAAATCTTTTCTTTGTTGATCCGGACTTTACCGAAATTCTTGACAGCAAAGCGCTTCAATTCAAAGCTCTTCCCGATGAAAAGGAAGAAAAATATAAGCCCGGTACATACAAAGTATCAACCGCTACTCTTTTGCACGTGCGAAAAGGTCCCGGCATAGAATACAGCAAAAAGAAATATTATACCCTCACCGCCTCCGCCAGAAAGCAAATAAAGGAACTTATCGGCACAACAGCTGACGGGTATGTCAAAGGTGTTGTCTTCACCGTCTCAGAAGTCCGTGACAACTGGGGAAAAACTCCCTCCGGTTGGGTATGCCTTGACTACTGTGAGGCGATAAAATGACAGAAGGTGTAATCATTGCACTTTTGAGTCTGTTCGGTACGCTTATAGGCACTTTTGCAGGTATTATCACCTCCGGCAAATTGACAAACTACCGACTGCAGGAGCTTGAAAAGAAGGTTGAAAAACATAATAACCTCATCGAAAGAACCTACACCCTTGAAAAAAGAGAAACGGTCAATGAAGAAAAGCTCAAAGCTCTTGTGACAAGAATCGAACATATCGAAAGAACAACACAAGCAAAACAATTAAACTGAAAAGGAGATTTTTTTATGGAAACACAATTTGACTTCACCCCGATTATTGAACTTATAGTTGCAATTGTTTCGGCACTCATCACCACATTTCTTATTCCGATATTGAAAGAGAAAATTTCCGCCGAAAAATACGAAAAGCTGAAAATGTGGGTATCTGTTGCAGTTAAAGCAGCAGAACAGATTTACGGCAGCAAAACAGGTCAGCAGAAAAAGGAATATGTTGTATCCTTCCTTCTGTCAAAAGGACTTGTATTTGACATTGACGAAGTGACAGCGATGATTGAAAGTGAAGTATATAAGCTGACGGGTGAACAGTCAGCTTGAAAAAAGTGACTGTAAAAAAGTGCAGACCGCACATATTTTCACATTCCTGAAAAGGAGCTGCAAAAAACGAAAGTTTTTTGCAGCTCCTTTTAATATTCAATTCAATTTTCCTGAAGCCAAGCGAGAACCTCACCGAGGTTTTCCTCACTCACACAGTCAACACCCTTTTCAAGAGCTTCAATCACCTTTTCTCCGTCGGCAATATCATCACTCTTAACCTTTGATTTCATCATTTTGAGCATCATATTCATCATCATTTTATACATGCCCTTGAGATTTTCAATGTGGAAGTTACCGAGAAGCGAGAACATCGGCTCTTCGATAGCGTTTTTAGCTTTAAGCTCAGCATCCTGCTTTTCGCTTTTCATCATACCGACGGGACAAACCGCTTTGATCGTGAAAAGGTCTCCGGCCTCTTTGAGTCCCTGAACTGTGCCTGCCATAACCCAAGCAACAAAGATAACCTCTGCACCCTCGGGCACTTCACTTGCATTTGAGAAATCAAAAACGGGATAGCCGGTCTTTTCGCCCAAAATTTCTGCATACTGCTTTGCAGAGCCTGTATTTGATACATAAACTATTACTGTCATTTGTTTTGTTGTCCTCTGTATTTATTATTTATTTTTATTATCTTACAGGCAGATTGAAACAATGCATCTGAAGACCTGAAAGAAGTCTCAAAGGCTCTGCCGCTTTGAATTCAGTGCCTTCGGCAAATATTTTCTGCTGAAGCATAATTGCTGCAAGAAGAGCCGGCTCTGCCTGTGATTTGTGGCATTTGACGGACTTCATCTTGATTTCTTCAAAATCAGTGATGTCAACAAGAGTGTTGGGCTTGTCCGTGTAATAGAAACCTACACCCTTGACCTTCCAAGCATCCTTGCGAAGTTTGCCGTTGTCAAATTCAGGATAGAAGTTACACTCAGAATCCATACAGGCATATTTAACAGCAGTACCTACCTTGATGTGGTCACTGTGACATTCTGTTTCAAGCTGAGGGTCAACCGTGAGAACATAGTCAGGCTGAATCTTTCTGATAACTTCCATAACCTTGAGAGAAATTTCTCTGACAGAGTTATCGTTTTTATCAGCGAAGCCGAGGAAGCCTGCGTTTTTGACACCGAGACATCTCTGCGCAGCAAGTGCCTCCTTCTGTCTTAATGTCTGAACATCGTTTTCCTTGCCGATATATTCGGGGACTGCATATCTGTCATCGGTAACGGTAAGCTCATAAACCTCAACGCCGATGGAACGAAGCCATGCCATTGTGCCGCCTGCACCTATCTGATTGTCATCAGGATGAGGCTGAACAAAAAGCACCTTTTTTGCCTTGCTGAGATCCGGCGGTGAGCAGAGAATATCATCAGCGGCTGTTGCTGCCGAAACAACACTTTTGGCAGCAGCGAACTTGATTGAAGAATTGCGTTTTCTGAACATCTTTTTAATTTCCATATTTTCGCCTTCCTTGAAAAATTTTTACTTATATATTCTATATCAAATTGCTTCTTTAGTCAACTCATCATCACAAAAAACTGTTTCAATCGTCTTTTCGCAGCCTTCAGGCGAATATACCCAGCGGTCAATAAAGTCGGAATTGCTGTAATAAGTCACAGGCTCATTGGGATATTCCGCATCAAAGGAATCAACAATTATCAGCTTGATTTTCATTCTTTCGGGAATAAGATTTTTGATATATACACTTGCATGCTGACCGGGCACTACCCCCGGTACATATTCGGCAAGGCCGGCAAGATTCGGCTTGAGTTCAACAAAAATGCCGTATCTTTCAACAGAACGTACAATACCGGGTACGGTTTCACCGGCTTTGAAAAGCGCAGCATTTTCTTCCCATGTACCCAGAAGCTCTTTATAGCTTAAAGTGATTCTGCCGTTTTCGTCAATGCTTTTGACAACGGCTTTGATTTTCTGTCCCGGTGTGAAACGTGCGCCGGGGTGAGGGATTCTTGAAACTGAAATTGAATCAATGGGCATCAAAGCAGAGATACCCGCACCGATATCGGCAAACACGCCGAAGGATTCCATATGTGTAACAACGGCATCAATAACACAGCCGGGAGTAAGCTTGGATATATAATCTCTCATACAGTCAAGCTGAACGGCTTTTCTTGAGAGAACAGCAACAGTTTCGCCGTTTTCATCGGTCTGAAAGTCAATGATTTTGCACATAACAGGCTTGTTAACCCTTGAAATGATTGCAATGTCTCTGACAGAGCCGTCATCAATTCCGATTGCACCTTCGTTGCGTGGAATGATACCTTTCATCACACCCAAATCAGCGTGAAGATTGTGGTCTTTGTCACATACCGTAGCTCTGACTTCAAGAATTTTGCCGCTGTAATAGGCTTCCTTCACAGATGCTTTTGATGAGAGGATGTTCTTATTCTCTTCGGTGAGAATAAGATAGTTTTCAGGAAAATACTTTTTCATTTTTAAAACCCTTTCTGTCTTACAAATTATGTTTTCATTTATATGCTTATTTTTTATAATTTATTTATTTTTATTGCACTTTATGATTGATATTCCCCCTCAGATTATGATATACTATATTATTAAGAAACACAGGAGGTATACAGTATGGATATCCGTGTAGGCGATATACTTATAATGAAAAAGAACCACCCTTGCGGAAACAATGAATTTACCGTTGTACGCTCCGGTATGGATTTCAAGCTTGAATGTAAAAAATGCGGTCACCTTGTTATGACTCCGAGACTGAAAGCAGAAAAGAACATTAAAAAAGTTCTCAGAGACGGTCAGGAGCTTTAGTTTTCTCAGTAATTACATTCTAATTATTGAGAAAAAGGAGACATTTTATGCTTAATAAATTAAGTTCTGTCGAAGAACGTTTTGAAGAAATCAACAATCTTCTTTATGACCCCAATGTTGTGTCGGATATGGCAAGATACAGTGCCTTGATGAAAGAACACAAGACCCTTGCACCTGTTGTTGAAAAATTCAAAGAATACAAAAAGATTGATGAAGAATACTTTTCGGCAAAGGAAATGCTTGACGAAGGCGGTCTTGACAAAGATTTCCGTGAAATGGTTTTTGAAGAATACCAGAGTGCAGGTCAACAAAGAGAAAAAATATATGAAGAGCTGAAAATTCTGCTTCTTCCCAAAGACCCCAACGATGACAAAAATGTAATTGTTGAAATCCGTGGCGGCGCAGGCGGTGAAGAATCCGCGCTTTTTGCAGGAGTGCTTTACAGAATGTACTCTATGTATGCTGAAACGAAACACTGGAAAACAGAGATTCTTTCCTCCAACCCGACAGAGCTTGGCGGATTTAAGGAAGTATCCTTTATGATAAGCGGTGAGGGTGCTTACTCTCGTTTTAAATATGAAAGCGGTGTTCACCGTGTTCAGCGTGTGCCCGAAACGGAAACTCAGGGCAGAATTCACACTTCAACCGCAACAGTTGCAGTTCTTCCCGAGGCTGAAGAGGTTGACGTTGACATAAATCCTGCCGACTTGCAGATTGACACCTTCCGTTCAAGCGGTGCAGGCGGTCAGCATGTTAACAAAACAGAATCCGCAATCCGTATCACCCACATACCCACAGGTACAATCGTTGAGTGTCAGGACGAAAGAAGTCAGCACAAAAACAAGGATAAAGCAATGAAGATTCTTCGCTCAAAAATTCTTGAAGCGGAAATGCAGAAGCAGATGTCATCAATTGCCGATGAAAGAAAAAATCAGGTCGGTACCGGTGACAGAAGTGAAAGAATCAGAACATATAACTATCCTCAGGGCCGAATATCCGACCACAGAATCGGACTTACAATATATAAACTTGAGCAAATTCTGAACGGTGACCTTGATGAGGTTATCGATGCACTCATCACCTATTTCACCGCAGAAAAGCTCAAAAGTACAAACGAACAAAGCTAAGTGATAAATTTATGGAAACCAGAATTTTAAAAATCAGTTCACCCGATGACGAAAACCTTGCCCTCGTCGGTGAAGTTCTCTCAAAGGGCGGACTTGCCGCAATACCCACCGAAACGGTTTACGGTCTTGCCGGTAACGCCTTAAAAGGTGAATGTGCAAAAAAAATATTTGAAGCCAAAGGCAGACCCTCCGATAACCCCTTGATTGTTCACATCAGTAAACATGAGCAATGGGACAGCCTGGTGACGGAAATTCCCGAAGCGGCAAAAGCTCTTGCCGATGCCTTCTGGCCCGGTCCTCTCACAATAATTCTGCCAAAAAGTGACCTTGTGCCCGATGAAGTCAGCGGAAAGCTTCCCACCGTTGCCGTGAGAATGCCCGACAATGAAATTGCAAGAGCAATTATTGATGCCGCCGGAGTTCCCCTTGCGGCACCTTCAGCCAACCTTTCAGGTAAGCCAAGCCCGACTTCCGCAAAGCACGTTATTGAAGATATGACAGATAAAATTGATGTCATTGTGGACTCAGGCGAATGTTCCGTCGGAGTTGAATCCACCGTAATTTCACTTGCCGTGAATCCTCCGAGACTTCTCCGTCCGGGAGGTATCACGCCTGAAATGCTGACCTCGGTTTTAGGTGAAATTGAAATTGACGATGCAGTTTTCAACAAGCTCAAAGACGATGAGACAGCTGCTTCACCCGGCATGAAATATAAGCATTATGCCCCTGAAGCACAAGTGATGCTTGTTAAAGGCTCTCTTTCAGAGTTCAGAAAATTTGTTGAAAAGAACAAAACGGAAGGCACAGTTGCTCTTTGCTTTGAGGGTGAAGAAGATTCTCTTTCCGTCAAAGCTCTCACCTACGGCAAAAAAGACGACCCGGCTTCTCAGGCAAAGCATATTTTTGATGCTTTGAGAAAGCTTGATGAAATGAAGGCTAAAAAGGTTTTTGCCCGCTTCCCCGAAAGTGACGGAGTAGGTCTTGCGGTTTTCAACCGCCTTATCAGAGCTGCCGCTTTCAATGTTATTGAATTAGGGTGACGAATATGCTCATTATCGGTCTTACAGGAAAAACAGGTGCGGGAAAAAGTACCATAGCCGAATATCTTTCAAAAAACGGCTGTTTTATAATTGACGGCGACAAAATTGCAAGGGATATCCTTCTGCCGGGAAAAACTGCCGTGAAAGAGCTTTCTGATTTTTTCGGTGAAGATATTGTTCTGCCCGACGGCAACATCAATCGTTCCCTTGTGGCTCAGCGTGCTTTTTCGAGTGCTGAGAACACCGCAGCTCTTAACAGGATTACTCACCCTCACATCACAGTGCAGTTTAAAGAGGATATAAAAAGAGCAGGAAAAGAAGGATATAACGCCGCAGTTATTGACGCTGCCGCCCTTTTGGAAAGTGATTGCAAAAATCTTTGCGAAAAAATTGTTGTTGTCACAGCTCCCGAAGAAATCCGACTTCAGAGAATACTCAAAAGAGACAGCATATCAACTCAAGCCGCAATGACACGCATAAAGGCACAGAAAGACGATGATTATTATTTTTCTCAGGCTGATATAATCATCAGAAATTATGAGCCTTACAAGCTCGAAAAAGAACTGACAGCACTTGATGAGCTTTTAAAGCGATAACAAAATGTCAATACTTTGAAAGAAGAGAGCCTGACATCTTTTGGTATTATATCCCTGTGCTTACGGCTAATTTGTCGAAATATATGAAGAATAGAAATAACCTTTCGCCTTCTTTCAACAATTAAGTCAATTATATAATATATATAAATTCAGAAAGGATGCATAATTATGGAAAAAGAAAAAAGTGCAGCCGAGCTTCTTATGGAGAAGCTGGCATTCAAAAAAGAGCATTTCAGCGTGGCTATGAGCGACGAAGAAATTGCAAAAGCTGATATCTTCTGTGAAGGTTATAAGGACTTCCTTCAAAAAGGAAAAACCGAAAGAGAATGTGTTGAATATGTCCTTGAAAAAGCTACAGCAAACGGCTTCACAGAATTTGACAAAACAAAAACCTACAAAGCAGGTGACAAGGTTTATGTCAACAACAGAGGCAAATCAGTTATTCTTGCAGTTATGGGTAAGAAGGGTGCAAAAGAAGGTGTGAAAATTGTTGCTTCACACATTGACTCCCCTCGTCTTGACCTGAAACCCACTCCCCTTTATGAGGACAGTGAGCTTGCTTATTTCAAAACACACTACTACGGTGGCATCAAGAAGTATCAGTGGGTTGCAATCCCCCTTTCACTTCACGGTGTTATGATTAAAGCTGACGGCGAAAGCGTTAAAATCAGCATTGGTGAAAAAGAAGGCGAACCCAAATTTGTTGTGACAGACCTTCTTCCTCACCTCGACAAAGAGCAGAGCAAGCGCACTCTTCTGGAAGGCATCAAGGGCGAAGAACTTAACATTCTCATCGGCTCAAGACCCTTCAAATCCGATGCCGGCAGCGAACTTGTGAAGCTTAATATCCTTAATATTCTCCACGAAAAATACGGCGTTACAGAAAAGGACTTCATCTCAGCAGAGCTTGAGCTCGTACCTGCATTCCCCGTTTCAGATATCGGCTTTGACAGAAGCCTCATCGGTGCTTACGGTCACGATGACAGAGTTTGTGCTTATCCTGCAATGGAAGCTGTTATTGACTGTGACACACCTGAAAGAACAATCGTAACCGTTCTTTCAGATAAGGAAGAAGTCGGCAGTGACGGCAACACAGGTCTTAACTCCTCATATCTCAAGTATTTCATTTATGACCTTGCAGATATGGACGGTGTGAAGGGCAGAGATGTGCTTTCAAAGTCCGAATGTCTTTCAGCTGACGTAAATGCAGGCTTTGACCCCAACTTCCCCTCTGTACACGATAAGTACAACTGCTGCACACTCAACCACGGCGCAGTTATCACAAAATATACAGGCGCAAGAGGCAAGTCAGGCACATCAGATGCTTCTGCTGAGTTTATGGGCAAGGTGCGCCGTGTTCTTGACAGTGCAAACGTATCCTGGCAGATTGGTGAGCTCGGTAAGGTTGACGAGGGCGGAGGAGGAACAGTTGCAATGTACATTGCAAACCTTGGTGTTGACGTTGTTGACCTTGGTGTTCCTGTGCTTTCAATGCACGCACCCTTTGAAATCGTTTCAAAGTTTGACGTTTACAGCACATACAGAGCTTGTTACGAATTCTATAAGGCTGACTGAGAATAAAGAAAGCTCCGTAAAAAATACGGAGTTTTCACTTTTTCTGCATATTTTATATCCTTTATGCACAAATGTGTTTTAATTTTCACTTTTTCAATGTTGCTATTCAACAATTTTGCATAAAACTTTAAAATTATTCAGTTTCAGACTTGACTTTTGCATAAAAATGCGTATAATCATACCATAGTTTAAAAAGAACGGAGACGACATAAATGAAAAAGATTAAAAAAATTGTACTTGCTTACTCAGGCGGTCTTGATACATCAATCATCATTCCCTGGCTCAAGGAAAACTATGAAGGCTGTGAGGTTATCGCAGTTTCAGGTGACGTAGGACAGGGTACAGAGCTTGAAGGTCTCGAAGAAAAGGCTATCAAGACAGGCGCATCAAAGCTTTACATCGAAGACCTCAACAAGGAATTTGTTGAAGATTATATCTACCCCACACTCAAAGCAGGCGCTGTTTATGAAGGTATGTACCTTCTCGGCACATCCTTTGCACGTCCTCTCATCGCAAAGAGAATTGTTGAAATTGCAAAGGCTGAAGGCGCAGATGCTATCTGCCACGGCTGCACAGGTAAGGGTAATGACCAGGTGCGTTTTGAACTTGCAATCAAGGCTTTCGCACCTGAAATGGAAATCATTGCTCCCTGGAGAACATGGGAATTCAAGAGCCGTGAAGACGAAATTGAATACGCAATCAAGAAGAATATCCCACTTAAGATTACAAGAGAGACAAACTATTCAAAGGATAAGAACATCTGGCACCTTTCACACGAAGGTCTCGACCTTGAAGATCCCGCAAACGAGCCTAAGTATGACGAAATTCTTGAAATGGGTGTAACTCCAGAAAAGGCTCCCGATGTTCCCACATACATCACACTCGGTTTTGAGAAGGGTATTCCCACAACTCTCAACGGGGAAAAGCTTGACGGCCCCGCAATGGTTAAGGCGCTTAACAAAATCGGCGGCGAAAACGGCATCGGTATCTCCGACATGGTTGAAAACCGTCTCGTTGGTATGAAGAGCCGTGGTGTATATGAAACACCGGGCGGAACAATCCTTTACAAGGCTCACGAAATGCTTGAACAGCTTTGCCTTGACAGAGACACACAGCACTTGAAGGAACAGCTTTCTGTTAAGTATGCTGAACTCGTATACTACGGTCAGTGGTTCACTCCCTGCCGTGAAGCTCTTGCAGCCTTTGTTGACAAGACTCAGGAAACTGTTACAGGTGAAGTTAAGCTCAAGCTCTATAAGGGCAACATCATCGGCGCAGGTATGAAGTCACCCTACTCACTTTACAGTGAAGATATGGCAACCTTCGACGCAGACGATTGCTACAACCAGGCTGACTCAGCAGGCTTCATTAACCTCTTCGGTCTTCCCCTCAAGGTTAAGGCTATGCTTTCAAAGGATTGGGATATTAAATAATTTCTCTTACGCAAAATAATTTAAGGGGCGTGTACGAAGGTACAATGCCCCTTGATTTGTATAATGCTATGTAGTATAATGTTATAGATTAACCGTAATAAGGAGGACAAACCTATGCCCCTTTGGACAGGACGATTCAAAAAATCACTCGATAAAAAAACCAACGATTTCAATTCATCAATTCCCTTTGACTGCCGTATGGCTGAACAGGATATCAGAGGCTCCGTTGCCCACGCAACAATGCTCGGCAAGCAGGGAATTATAGATAAAAACGAAAGCGATAAGATTGTGGCTTCACTCAAAGAAATTGCCGCTGACCTTGAAGCCGGTACACTCGAAATTGATATGACCGCAGAGGATATCCACACGTTTGTTGAAGGTGAACTTACAAAGCGTATCGGCGACAGCGGAAAAAGACTTCATACCGCAAGAAGCCGTAATGACCAGGTGGCACTCGACTTGCGTCTGTATCTTCTTGACCGGTGCGAGGTGCTAGAAGCATCTGTCAAGGCTCTTGTTGAAGTTATCGTAAATAAAGCTGAGGAAAACTATGATGCGGTTATGCCCGGCTACACACACCTTCAGCGTGCTCAGCCTGTTACTTTCGGTCACCATCTTCTAGCTTACGCAAATATGCTTATGCGTGACCTTGACCGCCTTTTCGATTGCAAAAAGAGAATGGCTGTTTCCCCTCTCGGTTCAGGGGCACTTGCAGGCACAACATATCCCCTTGACAGAGAATATGTCGCTGAGCTTCTCGGTCTCAGCGGTGTAAGCAACAACAGCCTTGACGGTGTTTCAGACAGAGACTATGCACTCGAATTACTATCCACCCTTTCAATCATAATGGTACACCTTTCACGATTTGCTGAGGAAATCATCGCCTGGTGCTCATGGGAGTTCAAGTTCATAGAGCTTGACGATGCTTTCTCAACAGGCTCAAGCATTATGCCGCAGAAGAAGAATCCCGATATTGCAGAGCTTGTCAGAGGCAAAGCAGGCAGAGTCTTCGGTGATTTGCAGACTCTGCTCACAGTTATGAAGGGTATCCCCCTTGCATATAACAAGGATATGCAGGAAGACAAAGAGGCTGTGTTTGACGCACTTGATACTGTTATTATGTGCCTTGACACCTTTGCTCCCATGTTAGAGACTGCAACGGTACTGCGTGACAACATGAGAAACGCTGCGGCTAAAGGTTTCATCAATGCTACCGATGCTGCCGACTATCTTGTTTATAAGGGACTTCCTTTCAGAGATGCTTACAAGGCTACGGGTATGCTTGTTGCACTTTGCATTGACAAGGGACTTACGCTGGAGACTCTCCCCCTTGAGGAATACAAGGCTGTATGCGACCTGTTTGACGAGGATGTTTACACGGCAATTGACCTTGACGAGTGTGTAAGCAAGAGAACTGTCAAGGGTGGTCCGTCACCTGAGTGTGTGAAGAGAGAGATTGAAGCACTGAGAGCAGAACTTAACAAATAAGCAAAGTTTTGGTCAAGCTTTTACAAAAGCTTGCAGGGTGTGGGACAGAGTCCCACATAACAAAAATTACAGCAGAGTGAAAATTACAATCGCTCTGCTGTTTATGTTTTACTTTTCAACAGCTTCAATTATCAGCTTTTCAATTTCTTCGAAAGCTTTTTTATTTTCGGTTATTTTGATTTTGCTTTTGCCGTAACTGACAAATAACAACTCAACATTGACATAAAAGCTTCTTTCCTCATCATTTTCTTTCTCAATAAAAATTTCTGCATTATAAGAATAGTTTTCTTTCGGGCGACTGTTAAAATCATCGTCATCGATAAAATATGTACAAGATGCGTCAATGGTTTTGCCGTGCATTTCTGCCTTGCTTGCACATTGGAAAACGAGGTGTTTGAGAGCATCTCTTGCCAACTTTTCTCTTTGTTTTACTTCTGTCAAGTCATATTTAACGGTTTTATCCTCTTTTGCCAAATGCTTTTTTATCCACGAAAACGAATCATCTTCGATGTTGCCATCCCAATATTTTTTTATCATTCTCACAGCAAGAGGACTTTTGAAAATCTCAGATGCGTGGAATATACTGTGATATTTCGAACCTTTGTATCGTTTTTCTTTTACAGGTATAATCTCATATTCTTTCCATAAAAGGTCAAGTAAGATGAAGCGACTTGACACCCGACTTTCTTTGAGCTTTATTCTTTTAATTTCACTCCACTTGAAATATTCTTTTACAAAGGGCAGATAACAGATATAAAGGCCCTCTTCATCTCCAACATAAAATTTCGGATGAATCACTATTCCAAAAACAAAAAACAAAGTCAGACACCCACTGAGTATTGCTACACCTATCTCCTCATCATTCATAGCAACTTTTGTAAACAAAGCAACTAAAACCGCGAGCATAGTATAGAAAACTATTCTGTAGTCAAAGGCAAAACTTTTCTTCACTTTTATTCTCCTTTTTCTGTAATATTGCTGACATTATATAACAAAAAACAGCCCCTTTCAAGAGTCTTTCTTATATTCTCTCGGCGGGATAAAACTAACCTGCACCGCACAAGTGCGACGCGTTCCAATAAAAAAGTAGCAGACCAAACATCTGCTACTTTTAATTTTTTATGTTCGCTCGCCGCAGGGCATTACTTTTCTTGTAAGAAAAGTAATCAAAAGAACTTTACTCCTTGTTTTTTTAATCGCTTATCTTACTCAAAAATGCCTGTAGTCTCTCCGTTTTCGGATTGTTTATAATCTCCTCAGAACTGCCTTCTTCTGCAATTACACCGTCATCCATAAACACAATGTAATCACTTACCTCCTTGGCAAAATTCATCTCGTGAGTAACAATAACCATAGTCATATTGCTCTTTGCAAGCTCTCTTATAACCTTAAGAATTTCACCCGTAAGCTCAGGATCAAGAGCCGATGTCGGCTCGTCAAAGAAAAGTATCTTAGGCTCGAGTGCCATAGCTCTCGCAATGGAAACACGCTGTTGCTGACCGCCGGAAAGCTGACAAGGATAGTGGTCGATTTTATCAGAAAGCCCCATATCCGAAAGAAGCTTCAGTGCTTTGTCATCAATTTCTTTGAGAATCTGCTTTTTATTCTGCTTGTAATCAGGTCTTTCTTTTGCCTTAAGTTTAACAGCAAGGGTGACATTATCAAGCACATTATACTGTGGAAAAAGGTTGAACTGCTGAAAAACAAGACCGATTTTGAGCTGTTTTTCTCTTGTTTCCTTTGCCTTGTGCTTAGACTTATCCTCACCGTCAAAAATCACATCACCGTCAACTATAATTTTACCGCTGTCTGCAGTTTCAAGAAAGTTGATGCAACGAAGAAGTGTTGTCTTGCCGCTGCCTGAAGAGCCGATAATCGACATAACCTGACCTTCATTGAGCGAAAGGGAAATGCCCTTGAGAACTTCATTTTTGCCGAAGCTCTTTTTCAGATTTGTTACTTCAAGTATAGACATATATTCCCCTCCTTAGCCTTTAAAATAGTCCAGCTTCTTCTCGATTTTGCTGAAAAGAACCGTAAGAACACCGCTGAAAATAAGATAGAACGCACCGCAATAGAACAGCGGCCACAAAAGTCCGTCACTCTTGATGAATGCCTGGCCGTTCCATATAATCTCGTAAACGGATATTGTTCTTGCAAGTGAGGTATCCTTGACGAGTGTGATAATTTCATTGCTCATCGGAGGAATAATACGTTTTATAACCTGCAAAAGCACAACCTTGAAGAAGGTCTGTGTTTTTGTCATACCAAGCACCTGTCCTGCTTCATACTGACCTTTTGGTATACTTTCAATACCGCCACGGTAAATCTCTGAAAAATAACAGGCATAGTTGATAACAAAGGATACAATAACAGCCGTGAAACGGTCAAAACATTCCCAGGTGGAAAGCCAGTTTATCACACCACTCAGAAAATCGTTTGATGCCAACATCTGAGCGTTGTTCACAGTGAAATCTTCTGCCCAGGTGCCTATAAGACCGGGGCCGTAAAAAATAACAATAAGCTGCAACATCAAAGGTGTGCCTCTGATTATCCACACAAAAAACTTTGTTACCAGCTTCAAAGGTGTGAACTTGCTCATTGAGCCAAAGGAGATAATGAGACCCAAGGGAATTGCAAAAAGGAGAGTCAGAACAAAAATCTCCAGAGTTTTTCCAAAGCCTTCAAGCAGGCTCACGGTTACATTCCAAAACATAGTAGAATTCCTTTACCTTTCAATGACACACACAAAGACAGAAGAACAATGCCCTCTGCCTTTGTACCATCAAATTATTTGTAAACAGGATTAGAAAATCAGTCAACAAGTGTGAGTTCGTACTTATCAGCAAGTGCCTTAAGAGTACCGTCTTCCTTCATTTCAGCCATAATCTTGTTAACTTCTGCTGTTACATCTGAACCTTCACGGAAAGAAATGCCGTATTCTTCAGTTTCAAGTTCAACTGAATAGCCAAGGTCAGCATAAGATGTGCCTTCGCCTGTCATAGCGTTTGCCATTGTGATATCAATGATACAAGCATCTGCTGCACCGCTCTTAACTTCAAGAAGAGCATCAGACTGATACTTAACTTCTGTGCAAGTGAAGCCTGCTGCGTCTGCTGCCTTCTTACCTGCTGAGCCCTGCTCTGCGACAAATGCAAGGTCTTTCATGCTTTCAGCATCGGGATATTCAGCGAGCTTGTCTGCTGCCATAACAACAACCTGTGCATTCTTGACATATGCATCAGAAACGCTTGAGTTCTTGAGAGCTTCGTCTGTGATTGTCATACCGTTCCATACGCAGTCGATGTTCTTTGTTTCGAGCTCCATAAACTTGCTGTCCCAGTCTGCGATTTCAAAAAATTCAATTTCAACGCCGAGCTTTTCACCAACTGCAAGTGCGAATTCTGTGTCAAAACCTGTGAGTTCGCCGTTATCGTCCTTGTAGTTCATGGGAGCATAAATTGTCATACCGACAATCAACTTGCCCTTTTCTTTTATGTATGCAAGGTCTGATGCTGCAGCGTCTGCCGCTGTTGTGTCAGCTGTGTCTGCTGTGGTTGTTGTGTCGTCACTTGCTGAGTTGCAGGCTGCAAAAATGAAGCACATTGAAACAGCAAGAACAGCGAGAATCAAAGCAATAATTTTCTTGTTCATCGGGATTACTTCCTTTCAAAAAAAACTTTAATTATCAAGCGATTTGTTTTATCGCTTTAGCGTGGTAACATATTAACACACTAAAACAACAGTGTCAAGAGGTTTTGAGAAAAAAGTTTCCAACTTTTTCAGCAGTCAGTAGCCGGGGGATATGGTAGTCAGGTTGTTCTTTACATATATAATATATAAAAATTAAAGCCATCTCATTTGTTAACAATGAGATGGCACTTAATTTTAACTGCTTACCTTATCCTGACTACTGTCTACCGGCTACTGACTACACTTATTCAGCTTCCTTCTTACCCTTTGAAAGAACAAGGTTTGTGATGATACCGAGGATAAGTGCACAGGCTGTTGTTGTGAGTGTAACCTTGCCGATTGCAAGAGCCATACCACCGATACCTGTGATAAGAATTACAGATGTTGTGAAAAGGTTGGCGTTGTTTTCAAGGTCTACCTTCCGGATCATCTTGAGACCGGAAACTGCGATAAAACCGTAAAGAGTGATACAAACACCACCCATTACGCAACCGGGAATAGAATCAAGAAATGCAACGAAAGGTGAGATAAATGCAATGAGCATGGAAAGAATAGCCGTTGTTGTGATTGTTGCAACAGAAGCATTCTTTGTGATAGCAACGCAACCAACCGATTCACCGTAAGTTGTGTTCGGGCAACCGCCGAATATTGCGCCCACAATTGAGCCGACACCGTCACCGAGAAGTGTTCTGTGAAGGCCGGGGTCTTCAAGAAGATCGCTTTCGATAATTGATGAAAGGTTCTTATGGTCAGCGATATGTTCAGCAAAAACAACGAAAGCTACGGGTATATATGCAACTGCAACCGTAGCAACATAAGATGCTTCAAAGTCACTTGCACCTTTAATCGCTGTAAGGAAGGTGAAGTCAGGAACAGCAAAGAATGTGCTGATTGTAACACCGTCTGCAACAAGAGCCTCAAAAGGAGCAAAATCAATAATCATCAAATCGGCATTGCCTGTTGCTTTACCGATTAAGGTGAACACAAGTGCAACAGCATAACCTGCAAGAATACCAATGATGAAAGGAATGAGTTTTGCCATTTTCTTGCCGTATGTTGAACAAATAATAACCACAAAAAGAGTAACAAGAGCACAGATAAGTGATACCCAGATGTTTGTTGTCATAATGAATGCACCGTTACTGTCCTGAGGGCCGTATGAGAACACGTCTTTGATTGCATCACCTGCAAGAGAAAGACCGATAAGAGCAACAGTGGGGCCGATAACAACCGCAGGCATAAGCTTGTTGATCCAGCCAACACCAACAAATTTAACAACAAGAGCAATAATTACATAAACAACACCTGCAAAAACCGCACCAAGAATAAGTCCCAGATAACCCAATTGCATTGATGTGGCACCTGCAAAAGCGGCAACCATTGAGCTGATGAAAGCGAATGATGAGCCTAAGAAAACAGGACTTCTGAATTTTGTGAATAACTGATAAACGATAGTACCTACACCGGCACCAAAGAGAGCAGCCGATGCTGTCATACCGTTACCCACGATAGCGGGAACTGCGATTGTGGCCGCCATAATTGCAAGAAGCTGCTGAATTGCAAAAACAAGAAGTTGCGGGAACTTTGGCTTGTCTTTGACGTTGTAAACCATTTTCATTATAAAGACCTCCTTTATTTTATAAAAATCTTATCACAGACAAAGAAAAAAGTAAATAGAAAATGTGACAGAAAATTACTTTTTTCGTATATAAAATCGCAAGGATAAAAATCATCTGACAGAAAATAAAAAAGGACGACCAATGGTCGCCCCTACTGAATCCTATATACTATGCCCTATGCACTAAATCAGCGGTTGCTCATTGATAACGAGCTTGAAAGCAAGACCCAGTTTTTCTGCCGCTTTTCTGCACATAATCATTCTGCCAAGGAAAATTTCAAAATAATCCATCACCGAGCCGTAGGCTGTGTCAACAGTCAGACGGAGAGTTACGGTTTTATCATCTGTATTGATTCTCAAAGCAGACTTTTCAACGGAATAGTTAACTCTGTCGTGAATATCAAAGCTTGTCTTGTCTGTATTTCTCACCCGGCTTCGTCTTACATCGGATTTATCCGCAAGAATAAGAGCCGCAGCAACGGGGCTCACAGGTACACCCGTGCCTTCATCATGATTGCCGATTGCGGCAACGATCTCACACAGGTCTTCCGTTCTCATACCCATTTCGTTAAGAAGATAAAAGGCCATCACACCGCCGGACTGAGAATGCTCCACACGGTTGACCATGTTGCCGATGTCGTGCATATATCCTGCAATTCTTGCAAGCTCAACTTCTTTTGCGCTGTATCCTAAATCCTGCAAGATATTTCCCGCAATGTCGGATACCCGCATAACATGTGCAAAGCTGTGTTCCGTAAAGCCGAGAGCTGCAAGGGTTTCGTCGGATTTTCTTATAAAAGTTTTTATTTTTTCATTGCTTTTGACTTCTTCAAAAGTCAGCATATTATCACCTCTGTTCATAGGTATTACCACCGGATCCGTGTCCGTCTTCTGTCATTGCTCGCCGCAAGGCATTCTTTTCAGCAGCCCTGATGATAAAGTACCGCAAGTCCGCCCTGTGATGTTTCTCTGTACATCGCATTCAGGTCCTTGCCCGTTCTGTACATTGTTTCAACAACGGTGTCAAAACTGATTTTTCTTGTGGTGGAAAGGAAGTTTGCAAGTGAAAGTGCGTTAATGGCACGCATTGCCGCAACTGCATTTCTTTCAATGCAGGGAATCTGCACAAGTCCGCACACAGGGTCACAGGTGAGACCTAACATATGCTCCATTGCAACCTCCGCCGCATATTCAATCTGACCGATACCCATCTGAAAAAGCTCACAAAGAGCTGCCGCCGCCATTGAGCAGGCTGTTCCGATTTCTGCCTGACAGCCACACTCCGCACCACTGATTGAGGCATTGGTTTTCACAAGGTTGCCCACAAGTCCGCCGACTGCAAGAGCACGGCAGACCTGATCGTCTGAAAAGCCTTTTTTATCCTGCATATACTTAAGTACGCTCGGAAGCACCGCACAGGCACCACAGGTTGGAGCTGTTACGATAACACCGCCGCCGGCATTATGCTCACTTGCCGCAAAAGCATAAGCGCAGACGAGTCTGTTTTCTTTTGTAATATCACTTTCGTCAATGTGACTCTGATTATAAAGATACTGAGCCTTTCTCTCAACGCCGAGACCGCCGTCAAGCACACCTCTTGTTGAAAGACCTGCATTGATCGAGTTTTTCATCGCCTTCCATATTTCGTGAAGATAAGCCCAGATTTCCTTACCTTCGTGCATTTCAACATACTCATAAAGGCGGATATTGTGGCTGCGGCAAAATTCTGCAATCTGCCCGAAGGTGTTGACATCGTACACTTCTTCCTCCTGAAGTTCGGGCTTACCCTCGATCACAATCTGACCGCCACCGACAGACATAATTCTGTCTTTGCCGATAACTTCACCGTTTTTATATGCAAAAAACTCCATAGTATTTTCGTGAGGGAGATTTTCTGTTGCTGTTTCACCGAAAATGAGTTCAATTTTGTCTGCCTCAAAAACATCAAGGATTGCTTCATCGGTTTTGTGTCCCTTGCCCGTGCTTGAAAGTGAACCGTAAAGAACAGCCTTGTAAGAATCTGAATCGGGATAAGTGTTTTTGAAGTATCTCGCCGCCTTATCGGGTCCCATTGTGTGGGACGAAGACGGACCTCTGCCGATTTTGTATAAATATTTTAATGACTTCATATCTCTCCACCTTAATTCTGTTTTTGGACGACCTTATATTCATCATAAAGAGTAAAATAATGGCAGGAATCCATATTGCCTGACATATACTTTTCCATTTCGTCTTCGTCAAGATTTACCGAGCAATAATATTCGTCATATTCTTCATCGTAGTCGAAGTATGCACAGTTTTCACATTGTCCCTTTGCCATCAAAATCACCTCTTTTTTTATTATAGTCTGCTTTTTTATAATAATCAAGAGTTTTTAATAATCGAAGTGAGTGCTTCGCAACATTTGCCGAAGGCAAATGCTTCATATCACGAGCTGCTGTTTCCTGACGAATTCAAGAAAAAATTAAAAACACCCGGGGAGAAACCGAGTGCTTTTAAAAGGAGAAAATATGAAGAAAACATTATAGAGGAGTAAGCAAATTAAGTTGAGCGTCTCACGCTCCTTGATTGTACTCTCTCTTGAGTACACACACATAATACACGAAAAAAAATGAAAAATCAACACTTTTTCACCAAAAAAATTCGTTTCTCTCTTTTGGTTAAAATATATCAATTTCAAAATCAATTTTTATTTAATATCACCAAATATTCTTTTCTGTAATTATAGAAAAAAGACCCTTTACAAAAATTAAATAAATGTAGTGAATTGTGTAAACATTTTATGCATAAACTTCACAAAAGTGTTAAATCATTAATAATCATTTGACTTTATTATTACTAAGTGTTAAAATTGCTTTAAAGATAAATATATTTTTTCAAGAAAGGGGCTTTTGCGGAAGAGAATATCCGCTATGCCACGGTAGATATTATGTCAGACAGAAAGAAAAAAGCTCTGCTTATTGTCAATCCTTGTGCAGGTAAAAGCAAATCAAGAGCAGGTACGTTTGAAATTGTTGACAAGTTTTCAAAAAACGACTATGAATTTTCCGTACATACCACCACCTGTCAGGGCGATGCAACAAACATTGTCAAAAGAGAACTCGAAGGCAAGGATATGGTAGTTTGCTGCGGCGGCGACGGCACCTTAAACGAAACAATCAACGGTGTTATGGATATGCCAAGGCGTGTGCCCATCGGTTATGTTCCCACAGGCACAACAAATGACCTTGCAACATCTCTCGGTCTTCCTTCAGACATCAAAAAAGCAACCGACATCATCATTGACGGTCACACAAATGACTATGACGTTGGACTTTTCAACAACAGATGCTTCTCTTATGTTGCTTCCTTCGGAGCTTTTTCAAGAGCTTCTTATGCAACTCCGCAAAAATATAAAAACAAATTCGGACATGCAGCCTATATCGCAGCAGCCGTGCCCGAAGTTCTTGATATTCACGGCACAAAAATGAGAATCGAGCATGACGGTGGTGTACTTGAAGGTGAATTTATGTTCGGCGCAGTTTCAAACTCACTTTCAGTCGGTGGGTTCTTCAGGCTTCCGAAAGACGAAGTTAAATTCAACGACGGCGTGTTTGAGGTGCTGCTTGTGCCTAAAATCAGTATGACTCACCTGTTTTCCATTTTGCACAAGGTCAGAACTCAGAATTATGACGGTAAGGAAATTATTTTCTTAAAGACCAGCAAAATTAAAATTTCTGCCCCTGATGAAAATGTACCCTGGACTCTTGACGGAGAATTCGGCGGTAATCACCACGATGTTATGATTCACGTGCTCGAAAGAGCAGTTGAAATCTATTCACCTGAAAATCCCCTTTTCCTTCCGAGAAAAGAAACAATAGTTGGCACCATTGATGAAAACGAGTCGGAGCCCAGAAGCGAAGGCAGACGTTTCAAAAGGAGAAACAGAGCTGAAAAAGCTGTTGCAGAAGAAGTGACAAACGAAATCGTTGCAGACTCTGAAGACACGCAGGAACCTGTTGAAACCAAATAAATATATCCCCCGACTTAACACCGGTTGCCGGTGAAAAGGTCGGGGTTTTGTATTACAGTAAAAAATGAATTTTTTTTGAATAAAATGTTGACAAAAATGAAATAATATAATATACTATTCTTACATAAAAGAGCTTATATTGCTGAATCAGGAGGAACGGAAATGGAGTGGACTGCATATATCCAAGCTTTGATAGATTTCATTATGAAACTTGTGGCGTTCTTCAAAAAAAGTGAAAACACAGAACCGACAGAAAAGACTCAGGTTTAATTTTTGAAGTTAACTCATAATTCACCCGATTTTATCGGGTGTTTTTTGATTTCAGGACCGGTTACAACCATAAAAAAGGGGCTGTTGCACGAAAGTGTGACAGCCCGTTTTCATAACACGCCACAATG
>CAYUVR010000022.1:0-29963 GCA_964448225.1 uncultured Faecalibacterium sp.
CATTGCGGCGTGTTATGAAAACGGGCTGTCACACTTTCGTGCAACAGCCCCTTTTGCTGGAGCTGGAAACGTGACTCGAACACGCGACCTGCGCATTACGAATGCGCTGCTCTACCAACTGAGCTATTCCAGCAAATCACTTCAGCTATTATACATTAAAACGAGTGAATAATCAAGGGAAAAAGCAAAAATATTGCTTCTGAACAGAGATCAGCGCAGGCATCAGCCTGCGTTAATCATATTCTTAACCTGTCTCACGTCTTTTCCGCAGAAGGCTAGGTTATAATAACTGCCGATAATTCTTGAGGTCACACGCTGGGTATACTTCTCCTCAAGGGCGGAAAGTGAAAGGTTTGTGCTGATGATCGTGGGAAGTGAACGGAGAATTCTTGTGTTGACAATGTTGTAAATCTCCGCCACGGTGAACTGTGTGCTGAATTCACAGCCAAGGTCATCAATAATTAGAAGGTCGCAGTCAAGCACATCATCTCTGATGCTGTCTTCGGGGCTTACTCTTGAAAAATGCTCCTTCTGAAGTGAGTCGAGAATATTCTGTGCGCTGCCGTAAAGAACGAAACAGCCTTTTTCAACAGCCTTTGCCGCAATGGCAAGTGAAAGGTGGGTTTTGCCAAGGCCTGTTGCGCCCGTCATAACAATACTTTTGTTTTTGAGAGAAAAGTCTTCTGCATAAGCCTTGCAGAATTCAAAAATGTTCTGCATATGCTGTTTCTGGCTGATGCCGAGAGCTTTATCAAGAACGTCGGGATAATATTCCGTTCTGAAATTGTTGAAGGTATGTGAGGAAACGGGGGCTGTTTTTGAAAGCTCCTCAAGTGCAATTTCCTTTGCAAGGTTCATATAACAGGTGCAATATCTGCCGTTGTGTGAGCCTGTATCCTTGCAAATGGGGCAGGTGTATTTCACATCAAGCCAGTCTTCGGAAAAGCCGTTTTCTTTCAGAAGAGCCTTTCGTCTGTTCTGAGCCGCAATGCTTTTGACTGAAAGCTTATTTATAAATTCCTCAGCGTTTGCGCCCATACCAACAGCCTTGATAACCTCAGCGCCGTAGGATGCCATTTCATTTTCAATGTCCCGAATTTCGGGGCACTTCATCACGGCTGCGCTGTGACGCATTTCCTGTGCGTTTTCGGCTTCTTTGCGTCTCAAATCGAGTCTTCTTTTGGCTTCTTCATAAACACTTCTTTTGTATGCCACCTGTCACACCTCTTTTCGCTGACTTAATTGTTTTCTGATTTAACATATTTGATATTAACAGCCTGCTTCATATAAGCCTCCATATCATAGGAGGGCTCGGCTGATTGAGTATCTTTGTTTTTATCTGCGGAACGCTTCTTTTTGTCGTCCCAGTCCTTTTGCAGCTTTTCAATATCCGATGGAGTTTTGACTCCTGCTGCGTGCCAGTTGCGGATAATTTTATCCATATACGGCATACTCATTTTGCCCGTGTGATCAATGGATTCTTCATAGGCGTAGAAAATAATGTTCTCGTCATAACCGAATTCCTTAACCCATACGGTGAGAAAGCGTCTCTGTTTTTCTGTCGGATTGCGGTTGGTGATTTCCGTCATTGAACGGAGCTTCTCCCAAGTTTCATTGACAATACTGTGTTCCTGGATATATTCGCTTACAGCTTCGATGGAATCAATTTCATTTTCGCACCAGATTTTGCCTATCTTTGCAATGTGAGAAAAGCCCGTCTTTTTCTGCATAACGGCATATTCCAGAGCCATAAGAATAACCTCAACGGGAAGTCCGTAGCCGTCGTGCATCATAATCAGCACCGCCTGACCTTCATATCCGACGGTTTTGCCTAAGATGGTCTGTGCCTCCTGAAAAAGGGCAGAAAGCTCTTCACATTCATTGAGTCTCAAAGCAATCTGCTCGTGACTCGGGCGGGGGATATCAAGGTTGGGAACAACCTTTTTTTTGTTTTCGGCAGAAGCTGTTTCTGTCTTTTTCGGTTCAGCCTTGTGAAGCCTGACAGTTGTGACAGGTTCGCTTATCTGAGAGACTTCCGTTGCAGGGATTTGTCCGTTTTTTATCACAAGACCTCTTTCCTGCCAGAAAATCAACGCGTCAAGAATATCCGCCTTGTCATAAAGCAGAGCTTCGGACATTTTTTCGATTGAAAGGTCGCTGTCATTTGTATGACGAAGAAGATACAGCATCGTTTTGAGCTGTACCGCACTTGCGAGTCTTATATTTTCGTCCACCAAGCTGTTGGGGACAGGGAAAATGCCCGTAAGACAAAGGGGATTTAACTTGAATTCCATCTGTTTTCTACCTTTTGTTTTTATATTTGAGGAACATATAGGGACCGGCAAGCCGTGTCCCTAAACGTAACAAACCAATAATGAAGGATAAATAAAGAAGGTGTTTCTTTCTTGATGCTGCTCGCAGCAGGCTGATAACAGCTCAGTCAAATGCTTCTCATTTGCCACATCTTCTTTCAGGAGAGGCAAGAATCAAAAAACTTAACATTTTTAATATTTACCCAAATATTTATCAATTTCCCACTGAGAAACTCTTGTGGAATATTCCTTCCACTCTTCTTGCTTTGCTTCAATGTATTTGCCGTAAACGTGTTCGCCTACTGCGTACTTTGCAAAGTCGCTGTTTCTGAATTCCTTAACAGCCTCGTGAAGTGTTTTCGGAAGTGAGTGAATGTCAGCTTCCTTTCTCTGTGCGGGGGTAAGGTCAAAAATATTTGAATCCTTCGGCGGGGGAGGTGTCATACCTTTTTCAATACCGTCAAGACCTGCCTGAAGAACGGCAGCCATTGCAAGATAAGGGTTTGCTGACGGGTCAGGGTTACGAAGCTCGATTCTTGTGCCTGAGCCTCTTGCTGTGGGGATGCGGATAAGAGGACTTCTGTTCTTGGCGCTCCAGGCAATATAAACGGGAGCTTCATAGCCGGGAACAAGTCTCTTATATGAATTAACAATGGGGTTTGTCAGAACGGTGATTGCCTTGATGTGGTGCATAACACCTGCAACAAAGCTATATGCAGTTTTTGAAAGACCTGCCACGTCATTCTCGTCACAGAAAACATTTTTGCCGTCTTTGAAAAGTGAAAGGTTGATGTGCATACCGCTGCCGCAGATGCCGTAAACAGGCTTAGGCATAAAGGTTGCATAAAGTCCGTGACGGTTGGCAAGATTTTTCACAACATATTTGAAGGTCATAACGTTGTCTGCCGTTCTGAGAACCTCGTCATATTTGAAGTCGATTTCGTGCTGTGCAATTGCGTTTTCGTGATGTGAAGCTTCAATTTCAAAGCCCATTTCTTCAAGGCAAAGGCAGATGTCACGTCTGCAGCCCTCACCTCTGTCAACAGGGCCGAGGTCAAAGTAACCGCCCATATCGTGGGTGTTGGTGGTAGCTTTACCGTTGCCGTCAAGATGGAAAAGGAAAAATTCACATTCAGGGCCGACATTGCAGGTAAAGCCCATATCTGCCGCCTTTTTGATTGCACGGCGAAGAACATATCTGGGGTCGCCCTCAAAGGGAGTGCCGTCTGCGTGATAAACATCACAGATAAGTCTTGCGGTTTTGCCCTCATCGCAGTCCCAAGGGAGAATTACAAAAGAATCAAGGTCGGGGTGAAGACACATATCACTTTCTTCAATTCTGACAAAGCCGTCAATTGATGAGCCGTCAAACATACAGCGGTTATCAAGAGCTTTGGTGAGCTGGCTTGTTGTGACAGACACACTTTTGAGCATACCGAGAATATCGGTGAACTGAAGACAGATGAAGTTGACCTTTTCTTCTTTAACTATTCGGATAATATCTTCTTTTGTATATCTACCCATATGAACGCTCCTTTTAAAAATGCTTGAGTTAGCGAATACAACTTAATATACCATTTAACATTAAGTTTGTCAATAATAAAGAGAGTGTGTAAAAAAATGCAAAACGCACTAAACAGAGTAGCCTCCGTCGACGGCGATTGTCTGCCCGGTGATGAAACCTGCCTTGTCACTTGCAAGAAAAACTGCAAGTGCAGAAATATCCTCAGGCACTCCCTTTCGCATAAGGGGAGTGGAATCGACAATTTCTGCAACGTCATCTTCAGAAAGATGACCGTTCATCTTTGTGTCAATGAAACCGGGAGCTATGCAGTTGACCGTGATACCCGAAGGGCCGACCTCTTTTGCAAGAGACTTTGTGAAGCCCACAAGTGCAGACTTTGATGCGCTGTAATGTACCTCACAGGAGGCACCTATAATGCCCCACATTGATGAAATGTTGATAATGCTGCCCGAATGTACGCTTATCATTGACGGGAGTATTTCTTTTGTGAGATTCATTGCGCTCATCAGATTTACTTCAAAAAGTGTGCGGACTTTGCTGTCATCGGCAAGCTGAAAAAGCTCTTGGTAAGCGACGCCGGCGTTGTTGACGAGAACATCAATTCTGCCGCAAAGGCTGAGGGCGGATTTTGCAAGGGCATTCACTTCATCGGGCTTTGAAAGGTCAGCTTTTACCGCATAGGCTGATACACCGTATGCACCTTCAATTTCCGCTTTCAGTGCGAGCGCACCATTTTCGTCGGAGTTATAGTGAAGCACAACATCGCAGCCTTCTTTTGCAAAGTCAAGAGCAATTGCCTTGCCTGTTCCGCCTGTTGCACCTGTTATTAAAACTGTTTTGTTTGTTTCAGTCATTTGTAACACCTCATTGAATCGGGAACTTCCGGAGTGAATCGCCTGTCCGCTCATCACTCACTGCTTACTACTTGCCAACGCAGAACTGTGAGAATACTTCATCCACGACGGCCTCGTTTGCTTTTTTGCCCGTCAGCTCAAGAAGCCTGTCAATTGCGGTGTCAATGCAGACGTTGATTGCATCCATTGTGATGCCAAGGCCGATGCCCTCAATGGCTTCGTTGATAGCTTCAACGGCAAGCACGGCACTTCTTCTTTGTCTTTCTGTTGCAAGCATAGCCTGAGAAGTGTCAACCTTGTCTGTGCCGAGCACATTTTCAATCGCCTTTGTGAGTTCTTTTTCACCTTCGTGGGTTTTGGCACTCAGAAAGACAATTTCACCGAGAACTGATTTTATATATTCAATGTCTGCCTTTTTCGGCAAATCTGTTTTGTTGACAATACCGATTACATTTTTGCCCTTGCAAAGCTCAAGAATATCCTTGTCGGACTGCTCCAAATCGCCCGAGCCGTCAAAAACAGCGAGTATAAGACCGGCTCTTTCAATTTTAGTTCTTGCCATTTCGACACCGATTGATTCAACAACGTCTCCGGTTTCTCTGATGCCTGCCGTGTCTGAAAGGCGCAGAAGCACAGAGCCTACACGGACTGTTTCTTCCACAATATCTCTTGTTGTTCCGGCAATATCCGTTACGATTGAACGGCTGAAGCCGGAAAGCATATTCATAAGTGCGGACTTGCCCACATTGGGTTTGCCCACAATTGCGGTGTCTACTCCGCCGGTGATTGCTTTGCCCGCATCAAATCTTGAAAGAAGACCGGCGAGATTGTCACGGACAGAAATCAGGTTTTCTTTGAGAGTATCAAAATTCAAATCGGGAATGTCATCGTCGGGGTAATCCACCCATGCGGACATATGTGCAGCGGCAGAAAGAAGCACACCGCAAAGCTCATCAATTTTTCGGCTGAGTGCGCCGTCAAGGGCGGTCAGAGCAGCCTTCATCGAGGATTGTCCCTGAGCGTTGATAAGATCCATAACTGCTTCAGCTTCGGAAAGATCCATTTTGCCGTTGAGAAAGGCACGTTTTGTGAATTCGCCTGCTTCAGCAGGTCTTGCACCTGAGGAAAGCACGGCACGAAGCACCTGGTTGCAGACAAAAACACCGCCGTGGCAGGAGATTTCCACCGTGTTTTCACCTGTGTAGCTTTTCGGCGCACGGAAAACCAAGGCAACACACTCGTCAACGGTGTCGCCGTCAGACACAACCTTTCCGTGGGCGGCGGTATAGCCCTTGAGGGAAGAAAGACTTTTGCCCGAGGTGGTTTTGATCACCTTATCGGCAATTTCAATTGCATCGTCGCCGGATATTCTGATTACGCCGATTCCGCCTGCCGCCAAGGGGGTGGAAAGAGCAGCTATTGTATCTGCCATGGTAGTTCTCCTTTAAATATAAGACTAAATTATATTATACAATAAAAGTGAAAATAAGTAAAGGTTTGTTCAGCTTTCCGTAACCCGATATTTTTGCGGAATAATTATTATTTTTATACAAAACCTTGGGTGTCATTTTGCATTTAACGAAGCTTGCTTATGCCGCTTGGCACTCCCTTTGTCCTGACCCCTATACCCTATGTCCTAAAAAGCCTACCGTTTCCACGGTAGGCTTTTCTTAATTACTGCTTCGGCTCTGTAAGAACTTCCTTGAATGAAGTTGCAAGACCTGCAAGGCCCTGAATTTCTGAGGGGATGATAATTTTTGTTGCTTTGCCGTCGGCTGCTGCCGAGAATGCGTCAAGAGCTTTAAGCTTGATAACTTCTTCTGAAGCACCTGCTTGCTTGATAAGCTTGATACCTTCTGCTGTTGCAGTCTGCACCTTGATGAGGGCTGCTGCCTGACCTTCTGCTTCAAGAATCTGTGCCTGCTTTTTAGCATCTGCACGAAGAATTGCTGATTCTCTTTCACCTTCTGCAAGAAGGATTGCAGACTTCTTTTCACCCTCTGCCTTGAGGATTGATTCACGGCGTTCACGTTCAGCCTTCATCTGCTTTTCCATTGCGTTCTGAATTTCCTTGGGCGGAAGGATGTTCTTGAGTTCAACTCTGTTGATTTTGATACCCCAGGGGTCAGTGGCTTCATCAAGAATACCACGCATCTTGGTGTTGATGATATCTCTTGAAGTGAGAGTCTGGTCAAGCTCAAGGTCACCGATGATGTTACGAAGAGTTGTTGCGCTGAGGTTTTCAATTGCGGTGAGAGGATGCTCAACACCGTAGGTATAAAGTTTCGGGTCTGTAATCTGGAAATAGATAACAGTATCAATCTGCATGGTTACGTTATCCTTTGTGATAACGGGCTGGGGCGGAAAGTCCACAACCTGCTCTTTAAGAGATACGGTTTTAGCAATTCTTTCAATGAAAGGAATTTTGAAGTGGATACCAACACTCCATGTTGTCTGGTAAGCGCCGAGACGCTCAACAACAACAGCTTTTGCCTGCTGAACAATGCGGATATTTTTGATAAGAATAGCGATGAGCAAAAGTACAACAATGATGGGGATAATAAATTCCATATTTTTTCTCCTTTTTTATTTTATTACTCAGCAAGGTTTATTCTTCAACGGCTTCAACAATGAGCTTAACGCCTTCGATTGAATGTACCTTTGCTTTAGAGCCTTTTTTAATGACTTCTCCCGTGAGGGAACGGGCAGTCCAGAAGTTGCCGAGGCATTTTGCTTCGCCTGTGGCAGCGACATTGTCTATATCCTGAGTTACGATGCAGATTTTGCCGATTGCGGTGTCTGCATTTGTGGGCTCATGATGCTGCTTATTGAAATACTTTTTCACAAGAGGCCTTGTGGCGATGAGTGTTGCAATCGTCACAAGGAAGAAGATGACAATCTGAAGCCAGAGCTTTGCACCCCAAAGTGCCGCAATAAGCGCCGCAAGTGAGCCCAGAGCAAACCACAAAGTGAGAAGATTCACCGTTACTGCTTCGATAACGAACATAAGAATACAGGCAACCAACCAGAAAATTTCAATTTTGTCCATATTTTCACCTTCCTTTATTTCTTATATTCCTATTCTATGATAAAAATACGCTTTTTGTCAATATGTTTTTTTGTGTGTTAAAATTTGTTAAAAAAACGGCTGTCAATGACAGCCGTTTTAATTTAACCTAACTTATTTGAGATAGAAGGTGTAAGTCATATTGTTGCCGTTTGAGTCTGTAAGCTGCTTGCCTGCCTGGAAGTCTCTTGCGGTGAATACAACTCTGTCAGCGTAAACTTCAACATAGTCGCCAAGGCCTGTCTGTGCGTATGCACCGTAGTCATTGTCCTTGCCGTATGCGGGAAGGTTGATTGAGTATACGCCGTTTTCTTCGCTGAATACGTTAAGGCTGTTTTCATAAACGCCGTCGTGAAGGTGTCCGTTGAGGAAGAATACGTTTTTATATTTGAGAAGAACTGCTCTTACAGCTTCCGAATCAGCACCGAGGTCGCCGTTTTCCCAAACTTCGGGAAGTCCGTGTGTGTTGGCAAGAGGCTGATGGCAAATGACGAATGCGGGTTTGCCTTCTGCTGTTGCTCTTGCAAGTTCACTGTCAACGAATGCGAGCTGTTCGTCAGAGATAACAGCCTTTTCAAACTGCCATTTGTCTGAGCCCATAACGATAAAGGTATAGCCTTCAACATCGTATGAATAGTAGGGATTGTCAATTTCTGTTTCAAGATATTCGCTTGTCTTGCCCATAATCATTTCTGTCTGGCTTTCATATGCGAGACGGATATCGTGGTTTCCTGTTGCAAGAAAGATAGCGTCATCCTTGAGCACGCTGTTATCAATTGCATCCCATACAACTTCGTATGAAGGAGCATCGCCGAATTCTGTGATGTCACCTGCAATAACAAACGCATCAAAATCAAGACCGCTGTTTTCGATATCTTCGAAACCGCAGTTGAGATAGTAGGGGTTGATAGCAGTAGTTCTTGTGTGTGTGTCTGCCCAGAGAACGAAGGACATTTCAACATTTTCGGGGTCCTGGAAGGTTATCGGTGCATCTGTTGCAGGGCCTGTGATAAGACCGAAGCCAAGACCGATTGTGAGCACGATTTCCATAAATGTGCTGACGATGTGTGAAAGACCGCCAAGGATAACTTCAAGATAATACATAAGAGTTGCTTCCATTATGTTTTCCTCCATTTACATTTATCAGTGTATTTTTTATCATAATCCAAAATAAGGAAAAAGTCAAGAGTCTATATTGCCGAAGCAGAACAATGAGAAAAAATAATTGAGCTTTTGTCTTTCTTTTCTTGCGGCAAAAAAACCGCCGCAGATGCGACGGTTCGTTTTTAGTTTTTTCAGCAAGCGGGAATCGGGTCTGAAAGTTTGACAAAGTCGATTTTTTCCATCTTTGTTCTGGGAAGAAGCTCGTGGAATTCAACTCTTCTGGGGCAGGCAAAAGCTTCCATATTTTTGCGGCAATATCTGAGAAGGTCTTTTTCAATCGCATCCTTGTCAGCATCGGGGTCACGGAGTGAAACGCAAAGCTTGACATCGGGCTTGCCTTCTTCATTATAGCCCTGAACTGCACAAACCTCATTGAGATATTCAAGCTTTTCAAGCTTCTGCTCAATTGTTGCGGGATAAATGTTGTAGCCTGCGATGATGATGATTCTCTTTTTTCTGCCTGAGAAGAATACATAGCCTTCTTCATCAAGGTAGCCCATGTCACCGGTTCTGACCCACTTCTTGCCGTTTTCGTCAATGTAGATGCCTGTCTCCTGAACAACACCGTCAGGGAGGTAACGGTTCATCATTGTGTCACCGGAAAAAACGATTTCACCGATTGTGCCTGCGGGGAGCTTGTTGCAATCATCATCCCAGATTTCAATTTCAACACCGGGGAGAGGATATCCGGCAGAATCTTTGTTATAGTGGAAGTGTGAGTTTGTGGTGCAGACTGCACACATTTCGGTGAGTCCGTAGCCACGGCAAAGTCTTGCACGGGCGCCGTGCTTTTCCATAATTTCATCGAACTTGCGCACAAATTCGTTTGTAACAACATCGCCGCCGGCAAAGATCATTGTAAGATTCTTTGTGCCTTCGTTTTCAAAATTCGGAGCTTCAACAAGCTTCTGGAACATTCTGGGCACTGCAAGAATTTCTGTAACACGGTATTTTCTGATAAGCTCGTTTGCCTGAACGGGGTCAAGCTTCGGAATCATAATCGGCTGATATGCGTTGCATATTGCATAGTGCATTGCACCGCCAAGTCCGAATGCGTGGAAGCAGGGGAGAGTACACATTGAATAGCACTTGCAGTATTCGTGGTATATATCAAGGATATAGAGCTTATATGCAAGTGAGTTAAAGGAGAAGTTTGAGTGAATGATGGTCTTGCTCTTGCCTGTTGTTCCGCCGCCGTGAAGATAAATTGCATCATCCATACCGGGGGCAGGTGCATCGGGAACTGCGGGAAGGTCCATTGCCATAATGTCCATATAACGGTATACGTTTTCGTGTTCAGGCACGGGAGCGTTCTGCATTTCGTTGCCCTTTGCATATTTGAAAGCGATGCCGTCGCAGAAATCAGATGTTGAGCATACAATTGACAGATGCTGTTCAATAACACTCCTGAAGGGCATTGCGAAAAGGTCGAGAATGAAAAGACCTTTACTCTTTGTGTGAGCCATAATTTCAAGAAGCTGGTTCGGCGGTGTCATGGGATGAACAAAGTTTGAAATAATACCAAGCTTGCTCAGTGCGTAAAAAGCAATGAAGGCATGACCGCAAGAGGGAAGGAATGCTGTCACAACGTCACCCTTTTTGATTCCCTTTGAAGAGAGGAAAGAAGCCATTTTTTCAACATCGTTAAAAAGTCTTGTCATTGATGTTGCACTTTCAAATTGAAGCACGGGAGTGATAAATGCGTTATATTCACCGTAATCAGCGGAAATTTTTGCATAAGCATCTTTGAGATACTGATAGCAAGATTCATTTGTAGGTTCGTTGAGATAGCGTTGCTCGGGAACTCTGAAATTTGTACCTGTTAAATCCATATGTATAATGTTTCCTTTCAATTTTCATAGGATGCTTTGTTACTTGCTGTTATATTTATGACAATGTGTAACGTACAACTACGATTATACTTTGCAACACAGTGCAAAGTCAATGTACAATTTGTGATTTTTTGTACTAATTTTAATCTCTCTTTATTAACTGTTAAATTTATGCAAAAACAGTTTAAATAATTGTTTAAATCTCAATTGACAGCAAATAAATAATATGTTATATTTAGGCTACAAGTGTAATATTTGTAACAATATGTATGAAATCATACAGAAACGGATGTGACCTGAATGGCAAAAGAATACAGCTGCGTAAAAAGAACAAAGAGAGCCTTTGAGAACAGTCTTGCAGCATTGGCAAAAGACAGACCGCTTAACAAAATTACGGTTAAAATGCTTTGCGAACATGCACAGCTCAGTCGCAATGCCTTTTATTTTCATTACAGTGATATAAATGGTTTGATAAGCGACATAGAAGATTCAATTGTGAATGAGGCTGTTTCAAACCTTGACTCTTTCAGGGAAATCGGCTTTCCGAAGAACATTCGTGCAACAATAGTGTCACTCATTGAGCTGATTGATTCAAGACGTGAAGTGTGCCGGATGCTTCTTGAAAACTCAGAGTCTTTTACCGAAAGACTGAGCAAGACGTTCTGTGATTTTAACTTCCAGTACTTTTCAGAATATCACGGCACAACAGACCGTACTTCGTATGACTTTTTCTATATGTTCATTTCAAGCGGTTTTTACGGCCTTTTGAAATATTGGCTTGATAATCCTGACAAGATGAGCAAGAATGAGCTTATCGGTCTTACCTATGTTCTTATTAAAAGACTTCTTGTTCTCGGTGATCCGGATATTGATTTTACGTCAAAAAAGGAGAAAAAGAAATGAGCGAAAGCTATGCAGTGAAAGCAGAGAGCAAGTTCGGCAAATATCTTTTTGCTTATTTTGTGGGTAACGGTGAGGGCGAAGAAAAAATACATTTCGCCGTGAGTGAAGACGGATACAACTTCAGGGCTCTGAACGGCAACAAAGCTGTGATTGAGCAAAATAAAGGCAAAAAATGTGTCCGTGACCCATATATTTTCAAAGGCGAAGACGGATATTATTATATAGTGGGTACTGATATGAAGTGTGAAGAAGGCTGGGAGTCTAACCACGCCCTTGTTATCTGGAAATCAGAAAATCTCATCAAATGGACTGACGAAACCATAATTGATATGCGGAATCTGGGCGAAGACTTTGCCGATACCACAAGAGCCTGGGCGCCTCAGGCAATATGGGACGAAAAAGAAAAAAAGTATATGCTTTATTGGGCTCATTCCACCAAAAGGCACAATACGGCGGGTATGTATTATGCTTACACCGAGGATATGAAAAACATAACTGAGCCGAAGCCCCTTTATTGCAGAAGCATACAGACCATTGACGGTGACATCATATATAATGAAAAAGATAAGCTTTATTATCTGTTTTTCAAGTATGAGGAAGGTCAGACTATCGCCTATGTTACAAGTGAAAATTTAACAGGGCCTTACAAGGATGAGCCTGTTGTGGTATCCCTTGCTCCTTCGGGAGTGGAGGGCAGCGAGGTTTACCGAATCAACGGCACAGATACATATATTATGGTGATGGACGAATACGGCAAGGGCAGATTTTTTATGCAGCAGACAACTGACTTAAAAAATTACAAGGCGGTAAGAAGCGAAGATTACAGCATGGAGTTTTCGCCCCGACACGGTTCAATTGTTTCAATCAGCGATGAAGAATACGAAAGACTTATTGCACATTTCGGCCGGTGAAACAAGTAAAGTTTTTTCGATTCTCGGCTCCCCTGAAAGGGGAGCTGTCTGCTTCAGCAGACTGAGGGGTACTTTCAAAAAAGGAATGCCCTGCGGCGAGCAATTAAAAAGAGAGACGGTTTATTACCGTCTCTTTTCATTGCCCGGGGAACATATTGAGAACGAAACACAAAAAAAGGCCGCCAATGGACGCCACTAACGTTGGGCGTCAAATCAGAAAAATTCTACACCAAGGCTCTACAGGTCTGATGTGTAGTTTTGTATTGATAAAAAATAAAAGGGACTTTTCAGTCCCTTCATTTTTTAGTATGTGATTACGTAGTCTTTTTCAAAGGTTACACCAAGCTGAGCATCAATATTGATCTTGGTGGCAAGCTCTATAACAACGGGGGTTGTGTAGTTTATCCAAGTAATATTGCCTGTTGCCTTGTCAATCTTGCACTTAACAACGCAGTCATAATATTCTGTGCTGAAGCTCTTAATAATGAAGCCGGCATTGTTCATAACATCTTCGGACTTGATAACTTCAAAGCATGCGCCGACGCCTGTACCGAGTGCAGCATCTCTCTGAGTGATAGTCTTAATCACAATTTCATATTCTGTGCCGTTGTCTGTGCAGGTAGCTTCTGCAACATCAGCTTCTGTGAGCTTACTTACCCAGGTTTCACCGGGAATGGGGAAGTTTGCAACGATGTCTGCGTTGCCGGTGTAGGTTTCGGGTGTCTCATTCTTTACGAGAAACTTAGAAATAAGAGATTCAGCTGTTGACTCAAGAGCGCTGGGCACCTGAAGCTTGTCAACTTCATGACGTCTGTCTTCAAAGTTTCTTGTTACGCTTGTTGCATTTGTCTTAATCTTGTTTGCACTTTCGTTAAAAAGAGCGATGATATCAGCTTTTGTTGTGGGTGCGCCTGTTGAGGCTGCAGCTGTTGTGGTTGTTGCATCTGTCTGAACTGCGGCTGTTGTTGTGTCACCGGCCGGAGCAGCTGTTGAAGTAATTTCCGTTGCCGGAGCAGCAGTTGTGGTGGCGGGAGCAACCGTTGTTGTGGGTGCTGCGGTGGTTGTGGGAGCAACCGTTGTTATGGGTGCAGCGGTTGATCCGGTTGTTCCTTCAACCTGCTGAACTTCCTCCTGTCTGAGAACTCCGCCAAGGAAAAGGCCTGAGCAGAAAAGGAAGATTATAACAAGAGCAATACTTACGCCTTGCTTAACTTCTCTGGGAATGTCGTCGAAGAAATCCTTAATTTTATCCATAGTCAAGTTCCTTTCTTTAATGTGAATAGGATTTGCGCACAATTCTTTACTATTATAGTATATTTTTTCAAAGAATTCAAGATGTTTAACGCAAATATTTGCCGCAATTGTGTCAAAAAATCAACAAAAACCAATTATTTTTGTTCGGGACAAATAAATTCGCCTAAACTGTGGAAAAAACAATCTATAATGTGCTATAATAATTAAGTATGCCAAAAACGGCAAGAACAGAACGGGGAAAGGGACTATTCTTTCTATGAAAAAGCTTAACAGAATCACATCACTCTCCAAGGGTGAACAAATTACCTGGTGGATTTGCAGACTTGCTCTTTTCATCTGGGGCGTATGGGGAATGATGCACGGATATACTTCGGAATTTATACAGGCAACTTTTGCAATTATTTTCACTCATCTGTGGGATATGTTCCAGATGTTCGGCGGAAAATCCTTCATCACAAAAGTGCCCTCATATCTGCAGACAATGCTCAACGTTTTCATCTGCCTTGCCTGTGTTGTGGGTACAACACTCAACACAAGAACAGACTTTACCGGTATCGACATTCCCGAGCATATGTTTGCAGGCTATCTTGCAACAACAGGTGCTTTTGTGCTTTCGGGTATCATGCAGGGTGACAAGCATCCCATCAAGGTTTCCGTTCAGGCACTTTTCAGTCTCGGCTTCGGTGAGGCACTTCTGGTTGCGTGGGAGTTCTATGAATTCACAATGGACAGACTTTACGGCTTTGTGATGCAGCACGGACAGATTCCTGAGGCATACGGACTTACCGACACAATGGTTGACCTTATGATTGGTACGGCAGGCTGTTTTCTTGCAATGTTCATTGAAGCCTTCCGCAAGGTAGGATATTTCGGCAAGGGCAAGGAAGAAAGACGAGCCGCCTTCAAAGCTGAGAGGGCTGAGGTCAAAAGACAGAAAATGCTTATGAAAGCACAGGACGAAGATTAAGGAGGGTATAGGATGAAGCTTTATGAAGTATTAAAGGGTTTGGATTATACCTCAGGAGATTTTGCTGACACTGAAATCAAAGATATTGCATACGACTCAAGAAAAGCAGGTGACGGCATAATTTTTGTGTGCCTCCCCGGTGCTTTTGCCGACGGTCACAAATACGCTTTGTCAGCCTATGAAAAGGGCAGCAGGATTTTTCTTTGCAGCAAGGATATTGAAGTGCCTGAAGATGCGGTGGTGATAAAGACAGCCGACACAAGGGCGGCTCTTGCAAAAATCAGCTGCAACTTTTTCCGAAATCCGTCAAGGGATATTGCAGTCATCGGCATCACCGGCACAAAGGGCAAAACCACGGTGGCACATATTGTCAAGTTTGTTCTTGAAGCGGGCGGCATCAAAACAGGCATCATCGGAACAGTGGGAGCTTCCTACGGTGATGTTGTTCTTCCCACGGTTAACACCACCCCCGAATCCTATGAGCTGCAAAAAATGCTTCGTCTGATGGCAGACGGCGGCTGCAAAGCGGCGGCAATTGAGGTTTCTTCTCTTGGTCTCAAGGCTCACAGAGTTGACGGCACCGAGTTTGCTTTCGGTGTGTTCACAAACCTTTATCCCGACCATATCGGCACAAATGAGCACGATTCCTTTGAAGAATATGCCTATTGGAAAACTCAGCTTTTTCCCCGTTGCCGAAAGGCTGTTGTCAATGCTGATGACCCGTTTTCAAAAACTGTTATTGACACCTGCAAATCCGATGTTATCACTTACGGCTCACAAAATGCAGACTATAAGCTGACAAATGCCGAAAAAGTCCGTGAAGGCAATCTTCTCGGTATGAAATTCAGCGTTTCAAAAGATAAGACGGAAAAAATTTATACCGTTGCACTTCCCGGTGACGTGAATGCCTATAACTCGCTTGTGGCAATTTCAGTTGCCCATTGCTTCGGCATCAGCGATGAGGATATTCAGAAAGGTCTTTTAAAGGTGTTTGTCAAGGGCAGGGGAGAAATTGTCCGTGTCAGCGACGACTTCACAATTATTATTGACTATGCACACAACGGAGTGAGCCTTCGCAGTATTATCGAAACTGCAAAAAGCTATGAGCATAACAGAATAATCAGCCTTTTCGGCTCAGTTGGCGGAAGAACGGAGTGCAGACGTGAAGAGTTGGGTACGGTATCAGGTGAACTGAGCGACCTTTCAATCATTTCAAGTGACGACCCTGACTTTGAAGACCCGAGAGCTATCTGCGAAGAAATTGCTTGCTACTGCAAGGGCGAATATGTCATCATTCCCGACAGAGCAGAAGCGATACATTATGCGGTGAAAAACGCCGAAAAGGGCGACATTATTATTCTTGCAGGCAAGGGTCACGAAGAATATATGAAAGTGAAAGGCGAAAAGCTGCCCTTCAGCGAAAGAAAAGAAATCGAGAAAGCTATGAAGCTGAGAAAAGAGGTATAATTATGTATACATTCAGGACAGAAACAGATATGAAAGCCTATGATGACTTTCTTTGTGAAAACGGCGGTCAGTATATTCAGTGTTCACGCTGGGAGAAGGTCAAAACCACCTGGAAATGCAGATATTACTGCGGCCTTGAGGGAGAAAAAAGAGTTCTTGCAATTCTCGTGATGGAAAGAAGTCTGCCTGTTGCAGGTAAAATCTGGTACGGCTCAGGCGGAGCCGTATGCGATTATGAAAACAAAGAGCTTCTTGCAGAGTTTACGGAATTTATGAAAGAAGAAGTGAAGAAAAACGGTGTAACCTGCTTTATTATGGATCCGCCCGTGTCTCTTCGCATCAACGGTGAAGATCAGGCAAAAGGCCACGAAATGCACAAAACCCTCACAGAGCTTGGCTATGAGCTTAATCCGTCAATTGAAAATTATACATACAAACAGCCGGTTCAGCTTTTTGTACCTCTTAAAGAAAACGGTGTGCAGCTCCCTTCACAAAAGATTCTCAAAAAATGTGACAAGGGTGTGCGTTATTCAATCCGTATCGGTGAACAGAGAGGTCTTGTTGCAAAAACCTTCCACGCTGAGGATATTGAAAAAGACCCGTCAATTATGGATGATTTTATGGCGGTTATGCGTGACACAAGTGAAAGGGACAGCTTTGTTGAAAGAAACGGTGACTACTGCCTGAAGCTTCTCAGGGAGTTTGATTCCTGCAGTGACCTCAAGCTTGTTTATTATGACAAGGAGCTTGACAGAAGACTTCAGAACGAAAGACTCGAAAAGAAACAGAAGGCACTTTCTGAGCTTCCCGATGCTCACGAAAAGAAAGCCCGTCAGCTTAAAGAAATCATCGACAGCACCGACAAGCAGACCGAGCATTTTGAAAAGAGAATGGCAGAAGCGGAAGAGTTCACAAAAGACAGCACAATCTGTGTTGCAGGCGGTCTTTCAATTTATTATGCAGGTATGGGCAGTTGCCTTTTCGGCGGCACAAGAAATGTCATCAGAAACAACACCCGTTCAAGCCATTATCTCAACTATCTGAGACTTTGCGAAAGCATAGAAAGAGGCTGTGACATTCACGACCTCGGTTATGTTATTGTCAAAACTCCCGAACTAAATGAAGACGGAACTCTGGGTGAACTGATACCTCAGGATAACTTCAAGGGAATTTATGACTTCAAAAAGAGCTTTTCTGCTGATTATCACGAATTCATCGGTGAATATGTACTTGTGGGCAACAAAATGAAATATTATTCTTATGCAAAGCTGATGCCGACAGCAAAAAAGGCAAAAATCAAGGCAATCAAGATGCTCAGAAGATAAATTAAGAAACGGTCACTTTGAGTTGAGTGACCGTTTTAATTTATTTATGAAAGAAGGTTACGGGTGAACTCATCGCAGTATTTGTTGAGCTTATCAAAGTCCATACTTTCGATATAAAGAGCTTCAAGCTCATCGTGAACTTTTTTTGCCTGACGCAGCTTTTCGATGCCTTCATTGATAAGCTCCGCTTTCAGTTTTTTGTCAAAACGCAGAAGTGACCTGCTGTTTTGTACTCCGTCCAAAAGAAAACGCTTTGAGTGTATCAGCCTGTCGCAAGGTAAGTTATGACTGTGGCTGTTTTTGACGGTCATAACACACAGTCCCCTTTCGGGAATAATGATATGTTCACATTCCTTCGGCCGCATGGGGCAATGGCAGAAGATAACGTCATATCCGTTACGAAGGGCATTTTCCCCAATCTGTTCGGTGAGAAGGTTGCTCACCGCTGAGCTTTCGTCGCTGATGCCGATTATTCTTGTGCAAAGCCTTCTCACGGTGTCTTCTTTAAAAATCACACCTTCAGGGGTGATTGCACCGAGAAAGCGTCTGTAAGCCCTGCCGGGGGCGGAATTTTTCTTTTTCGGTGTTTCTCTGAGAGAGAAACGGGTTGCGAAGCTGTTGATTTTTTCTTCGTTGACATAAGGTGCGTGAATTGCGCGAATTTCGTCATTGATTTTACCTGCGGCAGAAAGATAGCCTGCACTTCTCCGGTGATAAAGTGAATTTTCCAGGGTGAGAGAACGTATCTTCTCCGCCTTTTGCTTTAATTCCCTCTCATTCCAGAACTGACCTAAGTTGAGTATGTTTTCGCCGCAGCCGGGAAAACGGGGCTCAAGCACGTGGGGAGAAGTACCGTCAGCAATTGAAAATCCAAGTTCCGGGGCGATGATTCCGTCAAGGCTGTTCGGGTCGGAGGCACAGTATATCCATTCAGTGGAAATACCTTTCAGGTGAAGTGCAGTGCCGATTTTTTTCATAAAGGTGGATTTGCCTGTTCCGGGTCCGCCTTTTATGATGTATGCATTCGTGGTGGTGTAGGGATTATAAAGCTCATCAAAAAAGGATACAAAGCCTTTTGGTGTGTTTGCGCCGAGAAAGCTTGAAATTTGTGTTGCCATAAGGTCGACCTCCGTTTCATTTTCAATATCATCTTATTCCCGAAACGGTCTTTTGCCACAAAGTTTCATTAAGTTGACTGTTTTTCTTGATTTTTTCTTATGTGATAGTGTATTATAAAAAAGAATAAAATATTTTTTGATGAGGTGTTCATTATGATAAACAAAAGCATCAAAAAGCTGGTGAATTACGGACTCGAGTGCGGACTTATTGAAGAAAGCGACGTAATTTATACCACTAACAGGATTCTTGAAATCCTTTGCCTTGATGAGTACAGCGAGCCGCAGGAAAAGTGCGTGTGCGACAGTCTTGAAAATACTCTTTCCGAAATTCTTTCCTTTGCTGCGGAAAAGGGCCTTATTGAAGATGACATTACAAACCGTGACCTTTTCGACACAAAGGTTATGAGTGCCCTTGTGCCCAGACCCTCAGAGGTTATTTCAAATTTCTATGCACTTTATGATGAGCTTTCACCTGAAAGTGCGACGGATTATTACTATAAATTGAGCTGTGACACGGACTACATAAGACGTTACCGTATCGTCAAAGACCTCAAATGGAAAACTCAGACTGAATACGGGCAAATTGATATCACCGTCAATCTTTCAAAGCCTGAAAAAGACCCCAAGGCAATTGCTGCCGCAAAGCTTCTGCCACAAAGCTCATATCCCAAGTGCCTGCTTTGTGTTGAAAATGAAGGCTACAGGGGCAGACTCAACCACCCGGCAAGACAGAACCACAGAATTATCCCCATCGAAATCGGCGGCACACAGTGGGGCTTTCAGTATTCACCCTATGTTTACTATAATGAGCATTGCATCGTTTTCAATTCTCAGCACACACCGATGAAAATTGATGAGGGCGCTTTCGCAAAGCTTTTTGACTTTGTTAAAATCTTCCCCCATTACTTCATCGGCTCAAATGCAGACCTTCCCATCGTCGGCGGCTCAATTCTTTCTCACGAGCATTTTCAGGGCGGTAATTATGAATTTGCAATGGCTAAAGCTCCGATTGAAAAGGAGGTTTGCTTCAAGGGATATGAAGATGTTACGGCAGGTATTGTAAAATGGCCGATGTCCGTAATCAGAATAAAAAGTGAAAACAGCGACAGACTTGTTACTCTCGGCGGAAAAATTCTTGATGCCTGGAGAAAGTACACCGATGAGGATGCATTTATCTTTGCCGAAACTGAGGGTATACCTCACAACACAATCACTCCCATTGCAAGAAAGCGTGGCGACAAGTTTGAGCTTGACCTTGTTCTGAGAAACAACATCACAACCGATGAGCATCCCGACGGTGTTTATCATCCTCACAAGGAGCTTCACAACATCAAAAAGGAAAATATCGGCCTCATTGAGGTTATGGGACTTGCAGTTCTTCCTTCAAGACTCAAGACTGAACTTAAAAAGGTTGAAGAAGCAATCCTTGAAGGCAAAGATTTAACTGCTGATGAAGCCACCGCAAAGCACGCCGTGTGGGTTGACTCATTCAAGGATAACTACACCTTCACAAAAGAAAATGCCGAAGAGATTATCCGCAAGGAGACGGGAATTGTCTTTTCAAAGGTACTTGAGCATGCGGGCGTTTATAAAACAGATGAAAAGGGCAGGGCAGCTTTCCTGAAATTTGTTGACGGGGTTAACAAAATCTGACCCGCAGAAAACAGGCGAATATCAATGCGCAAGCATTGATGACGGTTGCCACCCGTTAATTTTTAGTTAATTATTTAGCAAAACACTTGCCCAATAACAAAGGTATGTTAAAATTTACTGAGTAATATAAAGAACATATATAAAACGGAGGAAAAAACAATGAAAAAATGTTGGTTTGACTACAAGACAGTTATTCTTTCCGGTGCATCAAGCGGCATCGGCAAGGACCTTGCCACAAGACTCATCAAAGACCATGCATGCAAGGTTATCGGTATTGCGAGAACAGAGTCAAAGCTTGCAGCCCTGAAGGAAGAGCTTGGAAACAAGGGGGAAAGTTTCTCATATTACACCTTTGACGTATCTGACAGAGAAAAGTGGGCAGAGCTTGCCGAAACACTTAAAAAAGAAGGTATAAAACCCGACATTCTCATCAACAACGCAGGTATTCTTCCCAGGTTTGACCGTTTTGTTAACTATACACTTGAAGAAATTGACCAAGCTATGCAGATTAACTTTTATTCCTGTGTTTATTCAATGAATGCTTTGATGCCCATCATTCTTCGTTCAGAAAATGCTGCAATTGTTAATGTTGCATCTTCTGCTGCACTTTGCTCACTTGCAGGCACATCTGTTTATTCTGCAAGTAAGGCAGCGCTCAAGAGCTTCACGGATGCTGTGCGTGAAGAACACAGAGGAGATCTTTATATCGGTCTTGTATGTCCCGGTTTCACAAAGACTGACATTTTCCGCAACCAGAGCGGGGCCTCATCAAAGAGTGAAAAGGCTATGAATATGGTAAGCACAGACTGTGACAAGATGGTCGACCTTATCATCAACGGTATGTGGAACAAGAAGGAAGATATGGTCTTCGGTATGGACGCACATATGATGGATGTTGGCAACAAAGCCCTCGGCACAACCTGCTCAAAGGTTGCCAGTAAGGTTATGGAAATTTCAGGCCTTGAAATTTTCAAAGACGTGTTTAAGAAGTAGGAGCAGGAAGCAGAAAAGCTATTACAGTTAAAAATAAAGGTTCAGCATCTGAAAGTTTGCTGAACCTTTATTTTTTATGCTTACATCAAAGTTAAACTACTTCCTACTTGCAACTATTGATATTTCTCCGCCGTAAAGCACCTTTTCCGTTCCGTCGGGAAGTTGCACAACAAGGTGACACATTGAGTCAACGTTTATTGCTGTTGCTTTGTATGTCTTTTCTGCTTCAATAACCGTGATTTCCCGGCCGAGAAAGAACAGCCTTTTGCGATAGCTTTCAAGATATTCTCTTTGAGGCAGCTTATAATAATTTTCCGTGAAGCCGTTGATAATTTCTGCAACAAGACGGTTTTTGACAGGTGCTGTACTGTCAGTCAGAATCGTGCCTGCAATGTCTGAAATTTCTTCGGGAAAGCCGTCGGTCGGCGGACTTATATTGATACCGATGCCCACAATTGCATAGGAAAGTCCGCTGCCGTCGGGTGCAAATGCAGATTCGGTGAGTATGCCTGCAACCTTTCTGCCTTCCATGAACACATCGTTGACCCATTTAATCTGAGCTTTTTTGCCCGTCACCTTTTCAATGCTTTCAGCGGTAACTGCAGCCGCCAGTGTTGTCAGAAGGGTACATTCCTCAGGTGAGTATTTCGGTCGCAGAAGAAAACTCATATATATTCCCGTGTTTTCAGGGGAATAAAAGCTTCTGCCTTTTCTGCCTTTTCCGGCACTTTGTGACCGGGCAATCAGAACGCTGATTTCATCTTCACCCGAAAGTGCGGCTTTTTTCATATCGTCATTTGTTGAGCCGGTTCCTTCAACAACTCTGATTTTTACGTTTTGTGCTTTTTCGCCAAGGCAGATACGGATTTCGTTTTCATTTGTAAGCTCCGGGTTTATGTTTTGATTCATTTTTATCACCGTTTTATATTAAACATTAAAAAAGAGAAAAAACAAGGTCTGCCGCACAAAAAGTACAGCAGACCGTAAATTTATTAACCGAAAAGCAATTCAAGCAAGAAGGTGATGATTCCGCCGAAGAATCTGACAAAATCGGGAGAGATTCTGTCTTCATCAATTTCAAGACCGGCATTGATTGCATGGTCATAAATTTCTTTGAGATTTGCACTCCAATCATTTGCACCGAGCATATCTGTGACATCAGCTGTAATCATATGAAGTGCAAGCTCGCCTGCCATCTGTTCATAGGACATCGGAGTGTAGTTGTCGCTTTCAATGTCAACGCCTTTTGCAAGTGCCTTTTCGTCACACTTTGCTCTGAGCTTGCCCACAACATTGAGGAAAACTCTTGCGTCATAAATTTCCGGATTGTCAAGAAGGCTGATGCCGATGTATACGGTAGTTTTGCCGTCGTCAAGCACCATTACGGAATATCTTGCGTCAGCGATGATTCTGTCTGAAATAGCTTCAACCTGACTTTTTTCAACAAAAACAAGCTGTGCGATTGCTCTTGAAATTTCCTCGGGAGTGTTTGCGTCCTGAGTGATTTTGTCTGCAAGGTCTTCGCTTACTTCAACTTCAGCGTTTTCGTCAGCGTCAACAAGTGCTGATGCGGCTGCTTCAACAGCTGCCAATGCTTCAGCTTCTGTGAGCTGCTCTGTCTCGCTTACAGCTGAAACGGGAACAATTGCCAATGCCATAAGCATAATGAGCGCAATTGCAAGGGAAACGATTTTTTTAGCCATAATTCTCTTTCTCCTGTAAGATAATATTGAAAATAATAATTCTTAATGATTATATGCTGTTTCGGCACAAAAGTCAAGTTATATTTCAACTTTGAAAGTTTTTGGCTCTCTCACTTGACAAGGTGAGATGTTTTATATTATTATATTTAGTAATGTTTCCCAAAAAAGCTTGCCTTATTTCCAAGGGCAAGAAAATTTGAAAGGAGTAATTCAAAATGCTTAAAAACACAGAAAAATCAATGGAAAAACTCGTTGCTCTTTGCAAAGGCAGAGGCTTTGTCTATGCAGGCAGCGAAATATACGGCGGCCTTGCAAACACATGGGACTACGGCCCTCTCGGTGTTGAACTGAAAAACAACATCAAAAAGGCTTGGCTCAAGAAATTTGTTCAGGAAAACCCCTACAACGTCGGTCTTGACTCAGCAATTCTGATGAATCCTCAGACCTGGGTTGCTTCAGGTCACCTCGGCGGCTTCTCCGACCCTCTTATGGACTGTAAGGAATGTAAGACAAGACACAGAGCCGACAATCTTATTGAAGATTTTGACGGCACAAATGTTGCAGGCTGGTCAAACGAAGAAATGACCGCTTACATTAACGAGAAGGATATTCCCTGTCCCAACTGCGGCAAGCACAATTTCACAGACATCCGTCAGTTCAACCTTATGTTCAAAACCTTCCAGGGTGTAACTGAGGACAGCAAGAATGAACTTTATCTCCGCCCCGAAACTGCACAGGGTATTTTTGTTAACTTTGCAAACATTCAGAGAACAACAAGAAGAAAAATTCCCTTCGGCGTTGCACAGATCGGTAAGTCCTTCCGTAACGAAATCACACCCGGCAACTTCATTTTCCGTGTGCGTGAATTTGAACAGATGGAGCTGGAGTTCTTCTGCAAGCCCGGCACAGACCTTGAATGGTTTGATTACTGGAGAGCATACTGCCGTGACTGGCTCTATTCTCTCAACATCAAAGAAGAAAATCTCAGACTCCGTGACCATGATGCTGACGAATTGTGCTTCTATTCAAAGGCTACCACTGACTTTGAATATCTCTTCCCCTTCGGTTGGGGTGAATTGTGGGGCGTAGCAGACAGAACTGACTATGACCTGACACAGCACATCAACACATCGGGCAAGGCTCTTGACTACTTTGACCCCACAACAAACGAAAGATACATTCCCTATGTTATTGAGCCGTCACTCGGTGTTGAAAGACTTTTCCTTGCTGTTATGACAGAAGCATATGATGAAGAGGTTGTTGATGCAGAAAAGAATGATTCAAGAGTTGTTCTTCATTTCCACCCTGCACTTGCTCCCATCAAGGCAGCAGTTCTTCCTCTTTCAAAAAAGCTCAATGACCGGGCAACAGAGGTTTACCATGCACTTCAGAAGAAGTTTATGGTGGAATATGACGATGCAGGCTCAATCGGCAAGAGATATCGCCGTCAGGACGAAATCGGCACACCGTTCTGCATCACATACGATTTTGAATCGGCAGAGGACGGCTGTGTAACAGTCCGTGACCGTGACACAATGCAGCAGGAGAGAGTTGCAATCAAAGACCTTGTTGCATACATTGAAGCAAAGCTTGAATTCTGAAATCAAGTAAAGTTTTGGTAAAGCATTTACAAAAGCTTGTGGGGTTCGGGGCGAAGCCCTGACAGCTGAAACAACTGCGATTTTTATAAATATGATTATATAATAAAGAGCCATCTTTCCCGATAAGGGCAAGATGGCTCAACTTATTTTGTTACAACTCCCTTGCCGAGCAGGCGATACTTTTTTGCCGTATAAAAAAGACCGCTACATCAGTAACGGTCTTTGCTTTTTTATTTTGCAAGTGCGCCGATTTCAAGCATAAATGCACCGATTTGTGCGCCGAATTCAGGTGCGCCGTCCATAATAAGACGTCCTGCCTTTGTTGCTTCAAGCATATCGTCAATACTCATAAGAATACCGAGTGCGCTGTCAAGATTATTGAAGCGGAGTGTGAAGAAAGGCATTGCTCTCTTGTATTCACCACGGCCTGCTCTTGACTTGCCTGCTTTGATTCTGAGATATGCAGAAATCTGAGGATAACCGTCAACTGCAAAAGCATAAACACGGTCGGGGCTCTTTGATGTCCAGTCCTTGATTTCCGGATGTCCCATTTTGTTAAGCTGGCTGATACCGCTGGAAAGAAGGTAGAAATAACACTTAACAAGAAGTTCTTTTGTTTCTTCGTCCTTCGGAGGTTCATTTGCTGAAAGAAGTGAAGACATCTTGAGAAGCACCATAAAGAAGCTTACAAGAACACCTGTGTTTTTCAGACCCTTGATTTTTGGGAAGGTTGAAAGTGAAATCTGACCTTTGAAAAATGCATTGAGAGCCTCAACGCTCTTGAATTCAAGCTCAACGTGGGGGTCTTCTGTGAGACAGGTGTGAACAAGCCATTCACCTGCATTGACAACAAAGTGCATACCTTGTTTGCCGCCCTCTGCCTCGGGGTCAAGGCAGCTGACCTGAATTACTGCGTGTGCATTTTCAAACTTCTTTTTAAGGGAGGGTACATCGTTTGCGATAACCTTTACAAGCGGCAAAGCAGCATTGAGAAAGATTTTATTTGAATATAAGGCTTCTTTTGTGTGAGCCATATCGTTTGCCTCCTTGTATTATTAGAATTCGTCGTCCCAGTTGTCGTCTTCTTCGAAGTCTTTGTTCATAACTTCACGAACAGCAGCGATGATACCGTTAGTATCAATACCGACTTCGGACATAATGTCTTCGTGAAGGCCGATGGGAGCGAACTTATCCTGATGACCGAGCATCTTGAATGCACAGCCCTTACCTGCTTCAACCATAACTTCAGCAACTGCTGAGCCAAGACCGCCGATAACGCTGTGGTCTTCAACTGTGATGATTCTTCTTGTGTCCATAACAGCCTTGATGATAGCTTCCTTATCAATGGGCTTGATTGTGTGCATATTGAGAACACGAACCTTGAGTCCGTCTGCATTTTCAAGGAAGTTTGCTGCCTGAAGAGCCTGGAATGCACATGAGCCGCAAGCGATAACGGTTACGTCTGTACCTTCGTGAAGCTCAACTGCTTTACCTACTTCAAAGCCGTAATCTGTATCTGAATAAAGAACACGGTCAAAGCCACGGTTGATACGGATATAGAAGGGGCCTTCTGTGTTGTAAGCTGCCTTAACTGCGTTTGCTGTTTCATAACCGTCAGCGGGAACGATAACAGTAAGGTTGGGCATAGCTCTTGTGATTGCAAGGTCAGTGATTGCGTGGTGGGTTGAACCGGCCTGACCGAAGGAAGTGCCTGCGTGTGTTGCAATGATTTTTGCGTTAACGTTCTGATAGCAGATGTCTGTGTGAAGCTGGTCACAAGCTCTCATTGATGTGAAAGCGGAGAAGCCTGACATAAAGGGGATAAGACCTGCTCTTGCCATACCTGCGCCAACACCGAACATATCCTGTTCAGCAATACCTACGTTGAAAACTCTTTCGGGGCAAACCTTGAGAACGTCACCGAGCTTTGTTGACTTTGCAAGGTCGGGAGTGATTGCAACAACCTTGGGGTCGTTGATGATAATGTCAGCAAGAGTCTTGCCGTAAATTTCAGCCGTTGAAATTGAAGTCTGGTCAACTGCGTTATATACAAATCCGCCTGCCATAATTATTTGCCCTCCTTTTCTGCACGAGCGCAGCGTTCCTTGTAGTTCTCTTCAAGTTCTTTGTTGAACTTTTCAAAAAGCACATCATCAATTGCACCGTAGTGCCAGAGATAATCGCCTTCCATAGTCTTGACACCTGCACCTTTCTTTGTATCCATAAGAATGCATGTGGGAGCGCAGGGTTCTTTTGATCTTTCAATTGCGGCATCGATAGCTTCGCAAAGCTCGCCGATGTTGTTACCGTCAACACAGATTGTGTTGAAGCCGAAAGCTCTCATTTTGTCTGCAAGGGGCTCAAGCTTCATAACTTCTTCTGTGGGGCCGTCGATCATACAATGGTTACGGTCGATGAAAACGATGCAGTTGGAAAGGTTATAATGATTGATTGTCATAAAGCCTTCCCAGTTTGAGCCTTCGCCAAGCTCACCGTCACCTGTTACGATGTATGTAAGATAATCTTTTTTAAGAACTCTTGCTGCAAGTGCTGTTCCTGCTGCGATTGATGCGCCGTGACCGAGTGAGCCTGTTGAGGCGTCCACGCCAACAACCTTGTTTGAGTCAAGGTGCATACCCATTTTTGAACCTGAAAGGTTGAAGGTCTTGAGAAGCTCAACATCGTTGAAGCCCTTGTCGCAAAGTACGGGAGCGTAAGCAATTGCGGCGTGACCTTTTGAAAGGATAAAGCGGTCTCTGTCTTCCCACTTGGGATCGTCAACCTTGATGTTGAGATACTTGTGATAAAGAACGGTGAGTAAGTCAAGAACACTCATACCGCCGCCGAGATGTCCGCTGCCTGCCCATACAGTTGTCTGTATAGTAAGCTTACGAAGTTCATAAGCCTTCTTTTCAAGGGCAAGCCATTCTTTTTTTGAAAGTGGCATAATAATTTCCTCCATATTTTGATTTTTTAATTTAATACCCTTACTGCAAGGGCATAAGTTACATTTTTATCAGCCGAAAATTTCGGGGTGATTCTTTGCTACGATGCCGAAGCATTCTTCTGCAACATCAATTGTGTGCTTGATATCTTTGTCGGAAAGTGAAGCGTTGATGAAGTGGTTGTGGTGAGAAGCAAGGAAGATACCTCTTGATACCATTTCAGCAATCCATTCCTGATGAAGAAGCATACTGTCATCATTGCCTATTCTTAAATAGAACAATGCGGGAGCACCTGAAACAACAAGGTCGATTCCGTGCTCTGCACCGGCTTTCACAAGACCGTTGCAAAGTTTTTCGCCCTTCTTCTTGAAGAGGGTGGGAATGTCAAGCCCTTTCATTTTGTTGATGTTTGCAATGCAAGCTGCAAAGGGAACAGCTGAAAGCCAGTATGAACCTGTGTATGCAAGTGAGCTCATTGCACCCTTGAGGAATTCCTTGCCGCAGAGAGCTGACATATTGTAGCCGTTTGCAAGTGCCTTGCAGAAGCAGATAAGGTCAGCTTCAAAGCCGAAGAAATGGTCTGAGCCCTGAAGGTCAAGACGGAAGCCTGCACGAACGTCATCAATGATGAGAACGATGTCATTCTTTGTGCAGATTTCTCTCACCTGCTGCCAGAAGCCCTTTTCGGGGAATGCATTATCGTGGAAGTTGCCGTGGTCATAGGGCTGAGCAATGATGCAGGCAATTTCATTTTTATTATCTTCAATTGTTTTTTCAAGAAGGGGAATATCATTCCAGGGGAGCATAATGTTGTTTGCAACATCTTCGGGAAGAACACCCGGATAGTCAATCTTCTGGCACCAGGGTGAAACACCGTGATAATAGCCTGAGAACATAATGACTTTCTTTCTGTGTGTGTATGCTCTTGCGCACATAATTGCGCCCTGAGTTGCATCGTTACCGTTCTTTGCAAAGAATGCCCAGTCAGCAGATGCAACGGTGTCAACAAGAAGCTCCGCACATTCAAGCATAATCTTGCCGGGCTGAGTTGTGCAGTTACCAAGGGCAATCTGCTTCATGGCTGCGGCATCAACGTCCGGGTCGCAGTAACCGAGAACATTGGGGCCGTAAGCACACATATAGTCGATATACTTGTTGCCGTCAACGTCCCAAACATATGTACCCTTTGCCTTTTCAGCAAACATAGGCCACTTTGAAACGGGAATGAACTGACCTTCAGCAGGACCGAGGTGACCGTAGATACCTGAAGGAATTACCTTGGTTGCTCTTGAAAACATTTCTCTGCTTTTATCTGTTTTGTATACAGGAAAACTCATTGTAATACCTCCTTATGCAAGATAGAGTGCAACTCTGTCAAGAATTCTGTTTACGTTGTCAATCATATTGATTTGACCGTGCATTTCAACAAGACCTTCACCAACAGCAGCAATTGCGTTGATTTTGCCGTCAAAAAGAGCTCTTGCAGTGCGGATATCGCAGAACTGCATCTGTGAGCGAAAAGCCTCCGGCTTTTGCTTGATTGTTACCATATGGCTGTCCTTAACACGGATTGTTGCGCCGACACAGTCCTTGATTGAAACATCAATGATACCGTCGGGGATGAGTGAAGCGCTGAACTTGCCGATTTCATCGTTGTTACCGATTTGTGAAAGGGAAACGGTGATAACATAGAACATAAGCTTTGTGCTGATTTCAAAGAACTTATCGTCTTTGAGGTCTTCTTCTGTTGCTCTCAGATACTTTGAAAGGATATCTGTGAGAGGAATAAACTTCTTGAGAAGGAAGCCTATTTTGGAAAAGCCCTTTGAAGGAAGTGCAGAGCCTGTTCCGTCAACCATTGCGTTGAATTTTTCAGGTGTGGAGAAGGGGAGAAGAACATCGCAGTCCTTTGTGCCCTGTTCCATTCTGCATCTGCCGTTTTTGAAGGTAAGGGTTGCACTGGGGCCGCCTTTAACTTCAAGACCGATGGAAACGGGCTTCTTTGTCTTTACGAGGTCACTTGCAGTTTTGTCAAGCTCGCAAAGGTTTTCGATAGCACCGAGAACAGCATACATATTGATATATGCCAGGGTTTTTGCATCTGTCATCATATTATAATCCTCCTTTATGTGAGCAGCTGCTCACCTTTGGCGGTAAGCACCTACTAAATCTATACTGAATTATTTTAACAAAATATCCTCTTTATGTCAATGCTTATGTGTACTTATAACAAAAAAATTAATTTATTTTTTTTATTTTGAGATAGATTTTACTACTGATGCTTGACTACTGACCACTAGATACTGACTGCTAAAAAAGGGGCTGTTGCATTAAGACAGCCCCAAAGAAAAAAAATAAAGCCACCGAGT
>CAYUVR010000023.1:0-28892 GCA_964448225.1 uncultured Faecalibacterium sp.
CTACTCGGTGGCTTTATTTTTTTATTTTGGGGCTGTCTTAGTGCAACAGCCCCTTAACTCATCGTTTATTCGTTGTCTCACCTGTTGTCGTGGGCACCCTTTGTGCCCTCACTTCTTCAACCGTGTCATAAATCTTTTTCAGTTTTCTTTCTTTGGCTTCGGTTTCTGCCGCATTGGCAAGTTTGTTTATCTTCTTTTCAATGGTGGGCATTTTCATCTCTTCAAGCACTAAGCTGCGGTACTGTGAGAAGAACTCCTGCTCGTCACCGGCAATGGTCTGCCGTTCAACAAGGTAAAGTGAACTGCCGGACTCAATCACCGCCGCTTTGCCGTGAGAAATTTCTTTTACCTTAGAGAAAAAGTCGCTGCTGTACATCGGATCACCGTCTTTAATCAAAACCGTTTCAAGGTTCTCTGTCACAAAAAGACCGATTGAATCGTTATAACTTATATTAACTTCGTCGATTGACCTGTCGCCGCTGTTGATTTCGGCGGCATAATTGCTGAATTTCTTTTTAAGGTCGCTTTTTTCGCTGTCTGTGAGACTCACCGTTTCACCCTTGTCGCTGACTTTAGTTAAATCACCCTCAACCGCCTTGAAGCCGACATAAAGCTCTGTGAACTTCTCCTTTAAGCTATCGTCAGAGACGGGCTTTTTGCCGTCTGTGCCGTAATAATAATCCAGAATCTGCTCCATTGTGTACTCGTGGGTAATCACCTTGGTAAGGTCAGGCTTGCTCACGCCGATTTCATTATAGTAAGCGGCATAAAGATTCCATAAATTTTCGGTTTCAAGCGCCACAGACTGCTTTCTCTGAGTGGATAAAATAATCCCATTTTCATTCATAAAACTTATAGCTGCACCGTATTTCTGACATTCTGTTTTTGCCCCTGAGATGATGTTTTCCTTTGTCACCTCTTCAATTCCATATAACTCAGGGTTTGCCGCAACCTTATCCAGATAATAAGTGAAAACACCTTTCGGTATTTCCTGCCCTGATACGGTCATAACAGTCTGACTTTTTGTGCAAGATGCAAAGGTCAGAAGTATTATTATAGAAAGGCACAAAGCCGTTATTCTTCTTTTCATTGTTGATTCTCCTTTTTGTTATCTTTATTATTATACACCTTTTTGCTTTTGTTGTCTATACTGAGGATTTTTTAGAAAAAAACGAAAAGTTTTTTCCGTTTTCCCTTGACTTTGGTTCACTTAACTGATATAATTGCTAACTGTCGCAGTATGTTTGCGACATATCCTTGCTCCATAGCGAGTATGGGGCCAGAGACCATAAGGAGGTAAAAAGACATGAACAATTATGAGACCATGTTTGTATTTTCAACTGCAAAGGGTGAAGAAGCAATCTCTGCTCTTGAAGCAAAGTTCAAGTCATTGATTGAGGCAAACGGTACTCTCACCGCATCAGAGCCTTTCGGTTCAAACGGCGGCGTACGTACTCTTGCTTACGAAATCAACGACGAAACTCAGGGCGCTTACATTCTCATGACATACGCTGCAAAGCCGGAACTTCCTGCTGAAATCGAGCGTATTGCCGGAATCACAGACGGCGTTCTTCGTGTTCTCACAATCAGAAAGTAAGGAGGAACTGTCATGCTTAACTGCGTAACACTTATGGGTCGCCTTGTTGCAGACCCGGAACTTCGCACAACAAGCACCGGTAAATCCGTTTGTACTTTCAGAATCGCTGTTGACCGTTCATTTGCAAAAGCAGGTGAACAAAGACAGGCAGACTTCATCACAATTGTTGCTTGGGAAAACACAGCAAACTTTGTTTGCAGATACTTCACAAAAGGCTCAATGATCGCTGTTCAGGGTTCAATTCAGACCCGTTCATACGAAGACAACAGCGGTGCAAAGAGAACTGCTTTTGAAGTTGTTGCAAGAGAAGTCAGCTTCTGTGGCTCAAAGGCAGAAACAGGCACAGCAAATGTTGCTGCTCCTGCCGCTGCTCCCACTTATCAGAATGCTGCTCCCGGCGATTTTGAAGAAATCACAGACGACGAAGATTTACCCTTCTAAGGTCACCCGACCGCAAACTAAAATACTAACAGGAGGAATTCACTCATGGCATACGAAAAGGGTGCAAACCGCGCTAACAGAAAGTCACGTAAGAAGGTTTGTGCATTCTGTGTAGATAAGGTTGAAGAAATCGACTACAAGGATGTTCAGAAGCTCCGCAAGTTCACTTCAGACAGAGCTAAGATCCTTCCCCGCAGAGTAACAGGCACATGTGCTCGTCATCAGCGTGAACTCACAACAGCAATCAAGCGTGCACGTCAGGTTGCTCTTATGGCATACACAGCTGACTAATTCAGGAATTTCCGCATTTTGCACAGAACAAAAACTGAAAAAACAGAGTGGTTTAGAATTCACAATGAATTTTAAACCACCTTTTGTTATTGTACAACTAAGTTTTTCTATATACATTCATAAAGCAGTTCAACTGCCCTTTTGATTTTGTCCGTTGATATGCCCGAATAGTTGATGACGAGCGTGTGTGGCGGTGCGTTCTTCTTGTCGTTGCAGTATTCACTCAGGCAGGAAATCCTCACGCCCTTTTCTCTCGCTCTTTTTGTAAGCTCATTATCGGGAAGCTTAGTGCCGACTGTCAAAAGAAAGTGAAGACCTGCATTTTCCTCCCTGATGCGGATTTTGCCGTAATCGGGGTGGCTTTTGATGCACTTCATCACCGTGTCACGCTGAGAACGGTAAAAGTTTCGCATACGGTTGATATGTTTTTCAAAAAAGCCCTTTTCAATAAACTTTGCAAGGGTGTATTGCTCAAAATTCGGCACGGTACAGGAATAAAAGCTCAGCTTTTCTTTGTAGGCCCGCATCAGACTTTTTGGCAGCACCATATAGCTGATGCGGATTGTTGAAGTGAGGCTCTTTGAAAAAGTGTTGATATAAATAACCTTTTCAAGTACATCAATGCTCTGAAGTGAGGGTACAGGCTTACCTAAAAGACGGAACTCGCTGTCATAATCATCTTCGATGATAAATCTGTCACCTGACTTTGATGCCCAGGAAAGAAGCTCATATCTTCTGCTGACCGGAGTTACAATTCCTGTGGGGAAATGATGTGACGGTGAAATATGCACAACATCTGCGCCGGTTTTTTCAAGCTGTGCTATTTCAATGCCGTTTGAATCAAGAGGTACATTTACATAGGACACTCCGTTTGCGCCGTATATTCTGCCGATTTTACGGTATCCAGGCTCTTCAACGGCATATTTTTTGCTTCTTCCCAGAAGCTGGATAATCAGACTGTAAAGATACTCAGTACCTGCACCCACAATAATCTGTTCTGCGCTGACATCCATACCTCTGAACTGAAAAAGATAATCCGCAATAGCACTTCTCAGCTCATACACACCCTCTGACGGCGAATTGGCCATAAGCTTTTCGGGAGAATCTGACATTGTTTCACGCATCAGTCTTGTCCAGGTCACAAAAGGAAAAACCTCGCCCGGCACAGAATTAGAGACGAAATCGGCAAAAATATCTTCCTTTTCGTTTTCCCCTGCCTCTGCTGTTTTAGGAGCGGAGCTTCGGTTTTTCTCTGCCGCCGATGTTATATGAGAGACATAAAAGCCGCTTTTTGGCACGGAATAAATATATCCCTCCGCCATAAGCTGACTGTAAGCATTCTCAACAGTGATTGTGCTTATATTGAGATTCTTTGCCAACGCTCTCTTAGAAGGCAGTTTTTCATCGGGAGACAAACGAAATGAAGTTATATCCTCACGGATTTTTTTATATAAAAACTCATAGAGGCTCTCTTTGCCCCTTTCTTCAAAGGAATAAGTGAGCATATTTCACCCTCCAATCTGACCATAAAAATTATTCGTTTTTTGGTTATTTTAATATGGTCAATTTTAAGTATAATAGTAAACAACAGATTTGTAAAGACTATTTTTCAAAAGGTGGCGCAAAAAAATGAAAAGAATAGTAACAGTTCAGGATATCTCCTGCGTAGGCAAATGCTCATTGACGGTGGCACTTCCCATTATCTCCGCTATGGGTGTTGAAACAGCTATCATTCCCACAGCCGTTCTTTCAACCCACACAATGTTCAGCGAATTCACCTGCAAGGACCTGACAGACCAGATTAAACCTATCACCGAGCACTGGAAAAGAGAAAGCTTCGGCTTTGATGCAATTTATACAGGCTATCTGGGCTCTTTTGAGCAGATTGACCTTATGATTGAGATGTTCCAAAACTTCAAAACACAGAACAATATCACCTTTGTTGACCCTGCAATGGCAGATAACGGCAAACTCTACCCTGCTTTTGACGAAGCCTTCGCCAAGAAGATGGCAAGTCTTTGTGCAAAGGCAGACATCATTGTTCCCAACATCACAGAGGCTTGCTTTATGACAGATACTGAATATAAGGACAAGTACGATGAAGCTTATGTCAAAGCTCTGCTGAAGAAACTCGCTGACCTTGGTGCAAAAATATCCATTCTCACAGGTGTATCCTTTGAAGAAGGCAAAACAGGTGTTATGGGCTACGACAAAGAGAAAGATGAATATTTCTACTATTGCCACAAAAAGCACTCACGCTCATATCACGGCACGGGCGACATATTTTCAAGCACCTGCATCGGCGGAATTATGAACGGTCTCAGCTGGAAAGAGGCGGCTACTCTTGCGGCGGACTACACAGCAGAGTGCATCAGACTCACAATTGAAGACCCCAACGGCAACGATTACGGGGTTAACTTTGAAGAAGCTGTCCCCTATCTTATCAAAAGACTCGGGAAATAACCAAAAACTACCACGGGCGGCACTTCGCAAGGAATTTCCTTACGAAGTGCCGCCCGCTTTTTCTTTTGCTCATAGTCAATTAAAGTTCTTTGGTTTCTATCTTACAAGAAAGAAACGCCCGCCCGACGAGGGCAAAACGCTCTTACCTGAGTGCACCGCTGCTGTTAACAAGAAGCGTGGAATAAACAAAAAGCACGTCTTGATTTTCAAATTCAATAAGCCCTTCCATCAGCTCAGGCATAATATATCTTGTGTCAATGAGTGTGACTTTTTCATAGCCGGAAAGAAGCAATGGCGCAAGACTGCTGCCGAAAGAATCACGGAAAATTACAAGCTCCTTGCCCGTTTTAGCGGTGGGGTTGGTGATTTCCATAAAAGACACCGCCCCTGACAAAAAGACGTCATAAAGGTCCATAGAGCTTAGTTTTTCCATGTCATAGACCGTGGTTTCTTTTCCCGTTTCACCGTTAAAGACGGTGCAGGACTCTATTTCGGCATTTGTAAGAAATCTGATTTCATCACTCGGTAAATTGAGAGCCGATTGACCGTAATAAACGCCGTAAAATTCGCCGATGCTCTTTTCTTCGTAAGAAACAGCCTCATCCATTCCCAGCTCCGTGCGGATTTTTTCTGCAACGTCGGTGATGCTTTCCTGCTTCCAATGAGTGTCCGTTGTATAATAATCATCAACGGAAAGAAGGTCTTTGATGTCGATTTTTGTCATAAAACCAAGCTCACCGTCAACGGTGTTGAAAAGCTCATTATAATCAAAAGCGGGATAACCGTTCTTTTCGGCAAGGAAATAATTTTTATCAGGAATAATGCTGTAATAAGTCTTGCAGTCTGTGCCCTCAATATAAGAAGTGTAAAGCGCCTCTATCTTGCCTGTGAAATTCAGCACCTGATCTTCCTTAAGTATGGAATCGAGCTTACTTGCATGGCCTTCTGCGATGTAAATTCCCGAGTTGTCCTTTTGCCCGAGAAGGTCAAAGTGAATTTTTGCCTTTAAACGGCGGAACATATTTCGTAAGGGGAACTGATCCGAAAGATAACTTTCAAAATCCTCCATAAAGTCACCGCTTTGAAGGCTTGACCGGGACAAAGAAGGAAGCTGCTGAAGTTTTCTTCTTTCCCAAGCGGATATTTCTTCGCTGTCCTTTGCAAAAATCCATATTGATGTGCCGCCGATGATAAGGCAGAATACCAGCACAACTGCGATATATCGCACTTTTTTCACCTTTACACCTCCTAAAATCTGAAATACAAAAACGGATTGAATGAGCCATCAACAAGATATGCTGTACACCCAATGATGATTAAGCCCAGCATAATCGGCTCAAGAATCACCGTGACTTTCTTTTCTTCAATTTTTCCACCTAGTGTTTTAAAAATCGGTGTTGCAGCAAAGAATGAGACAACAAGTATCACCGCATAAGACTTGAGATTATAAATCGTATCCTCGGTGATAAAGGGAAGCGAACCGAAACCGAACATATTTCTTATATCCGTCCACGCTTCGGTGAAGGAGCTTGCGTTGAACAGCACAAAAGAAATGACAACGGCAAAAATCACATAGAAGTGACGGATAAATTTCGGTGCTTTATCCAAAGCCTTGCCGAAAACATATTTTTCGAGAATGAGTAAAATGCCGAAATATACACCCCAACTCATAAAAGTCCAGCCTGCGCCGTGCCAGATGCCCGTCAATGCCCAGACGATGAGGATATTTATAATATGTCGGAGCTTTGTCGTTCTGTTGCCGCCAAGGGGAATATAAACATAATCCCTGAACCAGGTGCCAAGGGAAATATGCCATCTGCGCCAGAACTCGGTGATGCTTTTTGAAATATAAGGATAATTGAAATTCTCAAGAAAGCGGAAACCGAGAATTTTGCCCATACCGATTGCCATATCGCTGTATGCGGAAAAATCAAAATAAATCTGAAGTGAAAAAGCGATGGCATAAAGCCAGCTGAACACAACTGACGGCTCTGCACTTTGACGGTAAGCAGTGACAAGTGAGCCAAGAACATTTGCAATAAGCACCTTTTTGCCAAGGCCGAAAACGAACCTGCGAATACCCTTTGATGCCTTCTCAAGACTGTGAGTTCTTTCTTCAAGGCCCTCTGCAACAGTAGTGTAGCGGACAATCGGGCCTGCAATAAGCTGAGGGAAAAGAACAACATATGCTGCAAGATTTATCCAGTTTTTCTGCGCCGCAGTATCTCCGCGGTAAACATCAACAACATAGCTAAGCGCCTGGAAGGTATAAAAGCTGATACCTATCGGAAGAGCGAATTTCAGAAGTGATATGTCTGCGCCTGTGATACTGTTCACCGTACCGATAAGGAAATCCCCATACTTAAAAACAGCAAGAAACCCAAGGGGTACTGCCACCGATATTATCAGTATCGGTTTTGCCCATCGGGTTTCACGTCTTGTTTCAAGTATACGTCCCGCAAAATAGCAAAAGGTTATGGTGACGAGCATCAGAACCGCATACTTCGGTTCTCCCCACCAATAAAAGATGAAGGAGAAAATGAGCAGTACGGTATTTTTCAGCTTCTTCGGTGCGATGAAATACACCGCCAGAACCAAAGGCAAAAATACATATAAAAAGGGAAGGGACGAAAATACCATATTTTATCAGCCCTGCTTGAGTGTTTCACCGGTAAGGCTGCCGACATTTGTTTCAAAAGCAGTAACCATACCGTCTGCGATTGTATCACCAAGATTTGAGTCAACCATTACGAACATAATAAGGTCGCCGCTTGAAGCAACACGAAGCTGGTTTGCTTCAACGCAGATCCACTTTCTCGGGTTAATCTTTTCAAGAATAGAAGCCTTGATTTCTTCTGTCTTGGCGGTATCGTTAACTCTTGCAAGAACAAGTGAATATGCCTGAGCGCCAATCATTGACTCTGAAAAAATTGCTTCCTTGATATCTTCAACATTTGTAATGCCGAGATAATATTCAAGGTTATAAGCATCTGAAAGGTCAATTTCCATACCTTCTGTCATAACAGCAAACTCAACGGGATTTGCTTCATACATCTTTGTGCAAAGCTCTGTAAGTGTACCTTCATAAGTTGCGGGGGCTTTTTCTCCGCCGCAAGCTGCAAAGCTGACAAGCATAACGAGAGCAAGTGCGATAGCTGTGATTTTTTTCATTTGTTTGTCCTCCTGATTTATAAACAATTTGATTCTATGTGCGAACACGCACTATTTATTATTTATACCTTATTATCATTGCCGATGTGTTAATCATGTGTGAATTAAACACCTGATTAACGAATTATAAGGTTACAGTTTCGTTATTTCTGTTTGCCTCGCTTTTATTTTCCTTTTTCGCTTCGGCAATCTTCTTTGCCTTTTCAATTGCTGATTTATACGGCATAAGCATACCTTCATTCATTGCATTTGCGGGTATCTTTTTTGCAGGCAGTGACATAAGGCCTCCAACGAGATACATTGCGAGCATTCTTGGTCTCTGCTTTTGCGGGAAGTCATACTGACCGTGTGCCTTGTAGAACTTATGGTCTGCTTTCATAAGACCCTGCATAATATAGATAAGGTCACGAAATATCTTCATACCACCAACGCCGTAGAAGTTGGCAGGTCTTGTATATTTGTTCTGAACTGCCCAGGCGAGAGTTTTTGCAAGGCGGTCAATTTCTGCGTCGGGATTGACTTCATCAGTTGCAACTCCTGCAAGGAAGTTGCCGCCAACCTCACTTCTGCCTTCAACAATCATCTGCAAATTAGCTTCCTTTGAATATTCACCGCTGACAAGATAGCCAACAGGCATACCCATAGTAACTGTGCGGTGACCGTTGCAGAACTGTCTGTCGTCGTACATTTTGAAGCGGGGGCCCATTGAATGGTCTTTTACGGTGAAGGCATAGACAATTGCGGAGCCGGACTGTATCTCATTGCGAAGGAAGTCATCAAAGCCATCCTTGTAAACGCACTTGCCCGATACGGCACATTTGAAGCAACCGAGACAGCCGCCTTTAATCGGATATTCACCGATGTTAACAACTTTTGATGCAATGGGCAGTGCCGCACGGAAACGGTTAATCATTGCTGAAAGCTGAGTGTTCTCCTTTTCACAGTCAGTAACAATAACAACCTGTCCGTTGCCCTTTGCAACAATACCATCGGCAGGAGTTACCTTGACACTCTTTTTCGGCTTGGCAGGAGCAATATAAGCTTCGTGATAACCGTTTTCACAAGACCAGACAGTGAGCTTGAAAAACTCCTCAGCTTCTTTTTGTCCCTTCTCAGTTGTCAGGTCATCCATGTCTGCTGAAAGACCTTTGATAACCTTGAGGCCCATATCAAAGCAGTTATCTTCAACATACTTATGAGCTGTTACGTCATAAAAATGCTTTGAGGTTGTAATCTGGGTTGCAAACTTTGATGTATAATCGATATCAGCTTTTTTCATCAGATCAATGAAATAATGAAGCTGACAAGGAGCAATAAAAGTATAAACCGGATAAGAAAAGATAATAAGCTCTGCTTCTGAAAGCATCTCTGCCGCTGAGGAAAAATCACGTTGAAGCGTTTTTATCTGTTGACCTGCGTGAATAACCTTGAATTCATGTTCAGGGTGCAGCAACTCAAGATATCTGCAGGTCTGAAGAGTAATACTGTATTTGCCCTTTGGACTTCCGTTGATGATTAAAATCTTCATATTTTTTACCTTCCTTTTCATTCAATGAGAATGTTTCCTTTAAATTTAATAATAACATCAAAACCAAAAACTAAATTTCCAATTCAGCAAAAACAATTATCTGTTTCATTGCTGCCTAATCTTGACAAAAGCACCACTTTGGTGTATACTGTGTTGGTATTCAGCGAGGCGTAGCTCAGTTTGGTAGAGTGCCTGCTTTGGGAGCAGGATGCCGCAGGTTCAAGTCCTGTCGCCTCGACCACTACGAAAAACAGTAACTGAAAGGTTGCTGTTTTTTTTATTCCTGCGAGCAAAGCAGAGTGAATTTGTTTTTGTCAAACACAATCAAGCCTTCGTCACGCATTTTGCAAAGTTCGTTTGACATTGCACTTCGGTCTACGGAAAGAAAATCTGCCAGTTGCTGACGGTTGAAGGGTATGGTGAAGCTGCCGCTGTTTTGTTTTTCCGCTTCTTCGGAAAGATATGAAATCAGCTTTTCTCTTGTTGTGCGTCTCGATATGTGTCCCAGCTTCTGCACTAATTTTATATTCTTTTCTGAAATCGCAAAAAACAGATTCTGCACCACAATGGAGTGAAATTTGCAGGCAGATGAGCAGACTGTAAGCAGCTTCGCAACATCAAAAAATATAACCGTACTGTCTTCAACAGCAACAACATCATTAAGAAGCTTTCCGCTTCCCTTTGCGGCATAGGCTTCACCGAACATCTCACCCACATCTATCATATTGATAATACTTCGGTTGCCCCAATAATCCTCCCTTTGAACATAAAGCTTACCTTCGGCAAGAATTGCAATGGTGTTGATATGCTCACCTTGCCTTAAAACATATTCGCCCTTTTCAAAGCTTTCTTTTTTCGCCTGAAGACAGCCGAGCATTGCCTCTGTCTCTTCTTCGCCGCAACCGTCAAAAAGCTTTGTGTGTTTCAGCATAGGAATAAATTGCCGCATAAAACTCTCCTTTTCGTTGTAAAAACAACAGACTTGTTATAATTATTGTACTATAATAATGTCAGAAAATCAAGAAAGGAAGATAACTATGATTAGAAAAATTATAAAAATTGACGAGGAGAAATGTAACGGCTGCGGAGCTTGTGCCGCCGCCTGCCACGAAGGCGCAATCGAAATGATAAACGGCAAAGCAAAGCTAACCCGTGAGAATTACTGCGACGGCTTGGGCGACTGTCTGCCCGCTTGCCCCACAGATGCCATTTCTTTTGAAGAAAGAGAAGCTCTCGCTTATGATGAAAAGGCTGTTCTTGCTGCAAAAAAGAAAAAAGAAGGACACACTCTCCCCTGCGGCTGTCCCGGCACAAATTCAAAGGCTATCAAGCGTGATGCTGCTCCCTCTGTTGTGCAAGGAAATGCAATTTCAAGTCAGCTTTCACAGTGGCCCGTTCAGATTAAGCTTGTACCCGTAAATGCACCTTATTTTGAAAATGCCAACCTTCTCGTTGCCGCTGACTGCACCGCTTTCGCATACGGCAACTTCCACAACGAATTTATCCGCAACCACATTACTCTTATCGGCTGTCCCAAGCTCGACGAAGGCGACTATGCGGAAAAGCTGACAAGCATAATTGCAAACAACATCAAGAGTGTAACCGTTGTGCGAATGGAAGTGCCTTGCTGCGGCGGTATTGAAAACGCTGTTAAAAGAGCTTTGATGCAAAGCGGAAAGTTTATCCCTTGGAGAGTTGTGACAATTTCCACAGACGGAAAAATTTTGGATTAAGCACAAAAGGAGCTGTATGATAGGTCACTATGTGCTGTTGTTTCTTATGTTCACGGTATATTATTGGAAAAAGACACGGCAAAAAAATTGAGATTAAACTATAAAAGTAAACTCCCACAGCTAAAGTGGGAGTTTACTTATTCATTTTCCTTCAGCATACCCATCAGGATTTCTGCCGAATCCTCAACCAATCTTAAACAAGGTCTTTTCTGATAATACTCTGCTGTTCTTTCATCGGGAACAGCGTTTTTGTTTTTTGCAAGGTTACCAAGCAGTTCACTGCATACGATACTGCCGTGTTTTTCGGTAAATCGGGTGCAGAATTCACGCACAAGCTCATAATTCTGCTTTTTGCTATCCCGGTCTTCACCGTCAACAGGTGCGGAAATGTCACCCAAAACCATTGCAGCAGCAGAAACCGCACCGCAGACCTCACGCTGTCTGCCGACTCCGCCGCCAAGTCCCGCACTTATCTTTTTCGCTGTTTCTTCCTCTATCCCGAAGCGGTGTGAAAATGCCGTAAATACGGACTGAGAACAGTTATAACCCTCTAAAAAAAGCTCTCTCGCTCTTCCCTTTTCCGTCATATTTTTCTCCTTTGATATCAATTTATTCAGAGCGCCGTAATCACCCCTGACTACTAAATATCGCCTTTCAGATAATCAATCAGCGCCCTTGCAGAGTTTTCGGACAAGTCCAGATAAAACTCCGGCTCACGCATACCGGTGAGATAATGCGCATCTGAGTTTCTTAAAAGTATCTTTTTTTCCGTTGCAGGATATTTAGTTCTGTATTGGTCTTCATTCGCATCGGGTGTAAGTTCAAAGCAGTTCACATTCAGTTCAGGACTGAAATCACCCAAAGCAGAAATAATGCTGTATGAGCTTCTGTCAATATGTGCAGGAAAGCACACGCCCTCATACTGCTCAACAGTTGCAGGCAATGCATCAATACTGATATCTGCCGCAGTTGTGAGAAGTATCTCTTCTTTGCCCAGAATACCGTCTTCGCAGTCCATTATGAGCTGTTCACCGAAAATATGCTCTTTGTTTCTGACAGGAGGCATAAGAGTTTTCACAAAATCGCTGAACTCCTGCGCCCTTTCAAGGTGGGGAAAAAGGCACACGCAATGAATTTCCTCCGAGGTGCATAATTCCATACCCGGAACGACGGTGATGCCGATTTGTTCGCCGATTTTCATTGCACTTTCGCAGTTTTTTGCCGAGTTGTGATCTGTCAGCGCAATGATATCATAGCCGAAAAGCTTTGCCATATTCACAAGGTTGTAGGGCGTCATTTCATTGTCTCCGCAAGGAGAAAGACAGGAATGAAGATGTAAATCGTAATATAACTTCATATCAGCTTTGAAATTTCCACACTGAGCCGATAAGCGTTTTTGTCACTTCTGAGAATGGTTACACCCTGACTTTCGGCCTTCATTTTTGCCGTGTCGTCCAAAGCCGCATTTTCAGTCAGAATAATGCAGGCGCAATCACAAAGCACACTGACTGCAACTGCATTGATGTTGCCCATAACCGTCAGCCAGATGTCCCCTGACTCAGCCTTTGACATAACCCAGGAAAGTAAATCTCCGCTGTAACAGCCCGTACACTCTGCACTGAGGTCACCCTCGGTCAGAACTTCGAGACCTAATTTATCCTTTAATTCATTAACCTTCATCTGTTTTATCCTCACTTGTATCTTCGTTTATAACCTTCACTCTGAACGGAGCAGGGAGCCAATCGTCACCCTTGCCGTTACCGCCGACCTGAATATTATGAAGAACGCAGTCTGTTTCTTCCGCATAGCCTCTGACAATATCCTCTGCAAGCGCCCTGCAAGACGGCGCACCGCAGATTCCGCAGTCAAGTCCGGGAAGAGATGCTTCAATTTCACGAAGCTTAGACATCATACGCATGGCTTTTATAACATTATCTGCAAGCTTCATTGCCGGTGAAGGAGTTAATTCCTTGGTCCAGCCGAGCTCGTCAAGACTGATTTCATCATTGAGATTGTTGCAGGAAACGGGCATAAATTTGCGAAGACGCTGTATTCTCGCCTTTGCAACATAGGGATTTTCAACTGTGAGAACGCCGCCCACACATCCGCCCGTACAGCAGTTAAGCTCAATAAAATCAAGGTCATTGAGCTTTTCGTCTTCAAGCTCTTCAAGCACATTGATTACATTTTCAATGCCGTCAGCCGCAAGATATCTTTCTTTCAGAAGACCTGCCGCCTCACCGCCGCTGCTTGCCCAACCGACACCGATAATACCCGAATCGTTAAGCGGCTCGATTTCCTCCGTTTTCAGTCTGTCCATTGTCTGAACGAGAACGGGATAGATATCCTTCATTGCAATTGCGCCGTTTGTGCCGTCATTTTCGTGACAAAGCGGACTTCTTATAGCCGTTCTTTTTGCAGGACAGGGTGTGATAAAGAACACGCCGATTTCTTCATCTTTATATTCAGTTGTTGCAAGTGCCTTTTCCCTTGCAATTTTTGCCGCAATGTCAACGGGCGCACACATAGGAAGAAGATTTTTGATAAGGTTGGGGAATCTTGTTCTGATAAGTCTGAGAACAGCAGGACAAGCAGAAGAAATAACCGGCTTTTGCAGTTCTCCGCTTTCCATCATCACCCTTGTGGCGGCAGAGATAATCTCCGCACCCTTTGACACTTCAACCACGTCATCAAAGCCCATCCTTTTGAGTCCCGTCAGAACATAATCAACGTTTTCAAGGTTGTTGAACTGACCGTAAAGGGCAGGTGCAGGAATTGCAATTCTGTATTTATATTTCAAAATTTCGTTGAAGCTTTCGCTCACTGCATATTTTGCGTGGTGGGGACAAACCCTGATACACTCACCGCAGTCAATGCAGCGGTCTGAAATTATGTACGCTTTTTTGTTTCTTACTCGTATAGCCTGAGTGGGGCAACGTTTGATGCAGTTGGTACAGCCCTGACACTTTTCTGCATCCAGACGTACCGAATGGAATATATTTGGCATGACTGTCTCCTTTGACTTTTATTGAATATATACCTTCAGATGAAGTGTCGTACCTTCACCAAGCTTGGTATCAATTCCGAATTCATCGGTATATTTTTTGATGTTGGGAAGTCCCATACCTGCGCCAAAGCCTAAACAGCGGATATTATCCGGGGCAGTTGAAAAGCCCTCTTTCATCGCAAGTTCAAGATTTTCAATACCGGGGCCCTGATCTGCAAGTGTCATAATGATTTCGTTTTCGGTGATTTCAACGTCGATGTCGCCGCCGCCTGCGTGAATTACCATATTGATTTCGCCCTCATACATAGCAATTGACACGTTTCTGATGACAGCCGGTGAAATACCCAATTCTTTTAATGTGCGCTTAACATCACTTGAAGCAGCACCTGCCCGTGTAAAATCATCACCGGGTACTGTATAATGCAGTCTGATGCTGTCCATTATTTTCCGCTGCCTCCTCTCAGTCCCGCAGAATAGAGCTTTCCGCAAGCGGTGAACATTTCAAGCTCTGTGCAAAGCATAACCATATCTCTGTCCTCAGCCATATGAATCATATCAAGGTTAGGTCTTTTACCTCTGACAAAAATGATGCAATGCATATCCATCATTTCTGCTGTTCTGACAACCTGAGGGTTAACAAGACCTGTAAGAAGAACCGCCTGCTCTTTAACAAAAGCGAGCACGTCACTCATCATATCGCTACCGCAGGCTGCGTGTACTTCATTTTCAGTGAAATCTGCACAGCAGATTACCTCAGCCTCAAGAATCTTTTGAATGTCTTTGATTTTCATATTTCTTCCTCCAAGAAAATAGTTTAAAACGGACTGAGAGTATATTCCTCAGTCCGCCCGTAATCCCGGACTTTTCCGGGTAGTTTTAAACTTTATGCCGTAATAACCTGAAAGCCTGCTTTTTCGATTTCTTTTTCAACAATGTCAACTGCTATGTTCCAAACGGTCTTGCCCGCATTCACAAAGCCTTCCTTGTTCTTCACACCGCAAAGCATTGCAAAGGCCTCACCAATATTCTGTGAAAGCTCGCCACCCTTCTGAATTGCAAGATAATAGAAGGTGAAGGCCGCACCGTTTGAAATGTTGTCATAAAAGCCGGGTGACAGATTTTTGATTTTGTCATACATTGCCGTGATTGCCGTTGTGGAAACAACAGAAACGGGAACTTCAATCTGCAAAAGAGTTTCACAGGCAAAAACAAGAAGCACCTTAATCTGATAAAGAATATCGGGAGCAAAGTATTTTGGCGCAAGATGATCCTTCAGATCAACAATAATTCCGTCACCGCTTCCCGTGGGAGTGATTGTTGCAAGAATTTCACCCAAAGCCCTGGCTTTGTCAAGGTTACCGTTGGTGCGATGAACAATCACAGCATCAAAGGCTGAGGTAAGGTCGCTTCCGCTTTTATTCAGTTCACTTTTGCTGTTATAGATTTTTACATCGTTTTCGCTCATTGTTTTTTCACCTTTGCAGTATAGAGATTTATTACTGAGCTGCCGCAGCCGCTGCTTCAAGCTTTTTCTGCTTTCTGCGCTTCTTTGCTTTGTATGAAAGGAGCTGACTGAGGTGCTCTTCATCCGGGCCGTAATCACCGAGTCTTATCGGGTACATATTATACGCACCGTGGAAGTCACTTCCGCCGGTCATCACAAGTCCGTGTTTTGTTGCAATTTTGATGAGCTGTTCTTGCTGTTCGGGAGTGTTTTCGGGATGCCAGACTTCAACACCGTCAAGTCCCTCGGGAATAAGCTCTTCAAAAAGCTCAAAATTATCATAAAAGCCGGGGTGTGCAAGAACGGCAATACCTCCTGCCTCATGAATAGCCTTGATAATTTCCACAGGCTCGGGATACTTTGCTTCCATAAGGACATTCATTCTTGAATCCTTGGAGAAAAGCATTTTGAAAAGGTCGCCGAAAATTGTGGTTGTATAGCCGCACTCCATCAGTGCCTGCATAATGTGCTGCTTATAAATATTGGTTGAGCCCTGACAGCATTTTGTGATGAATTCAGGGGCAACGGGGAACTTTTTTGCGGTTTTCAGCACCATCATCTGTCCTGCTCTTTTTCTTATCTGTGAATTGCTCTTGCAAAGGCCTTCAAGTCTTTCCGGTGTATCGGGAAGATAGCACAGAATATGTGCTTTTGAATTTCTTTTTGAGTCTGTTGCAGAAAACTCAACCGCCGGAATAACGGTAACACCGTATCTCTGACCGATAAGTTCTGCTCTGACAACACCTGCAAGGCAATCGTGGTCTGTGATTGCAAGAGTTGTAACTCCGCTGTTTTTGGCAAGAATTATAATGTCATCAATGCCTAATGTGCCGTCTGAAAGTTTGGTGTGACAATGTAAATCTGCTTTCAAAATTAATTTCCCCGCTTCCTCAAGTTTTAGCCCTGCTTATTTATTTCCGATTATACAAGCAAAAATGGGCATACTTCCGCTATGTTAATGATTCTATTTAATTATACTCGCTTGTTTGCTTTTTTTCAAGAGGGAAAACGGAAAAATATCCTCGCTTTTTGTAATTTTATGCAGTCCATGCATCATTGTCAGCAAGATATCTTCTGAGAACATTGCAAAGAAGTTCTGTCAGACATTCTTCCTGTCTTTCGTTCATCTCACGGTAAGTCTCGTATGCGCTGTCACCTGCATCATCACTGATTTTACGAAGTGACAGCATCGGTACATCGTTTTTGTCGCATACTCCTGCAATTGCAGCAGTTTCCATATCAAAGGAATGAATACCGAATGTATTTTTATAAAATTCCTTTTTTGCGGGGTCAGCAAGAAAAATATCACCCGTGCCTGTTTTTGCTTCTCTGATGCCGCTTGACTCAAGTGCATAAGAAAGAAGCTTCGGGTCAGACTCATAAATATACTTTTGCTTGTCAGCCTTCACACCGAGGTCATAACCGATGGCGGTCAGGTCAAAATCACATTCGATATAAGTTGTCGCTGCAACCATATCTTCTCTTTTAAGACCCTGCACAGCACCTGAAAGTCCTGCGTTGAGGATAAAATCCGCCTTGTCGTCAGCAATAAGAAAAGCAGTTGCAGAAGCGGCATTAACCTTGCCTATGCCACACTTGACACCCACAACTCTGAGACATCTGTCACCTTGTGTCAAAGTGAGTTCCACACTTTCATTTCCTCGTCTGATGCTTTCTGCGCCGCCGTTTTCTTTTGCCCAAAGAAGAAAAGGCCCATATTCCATTGAATCTGCAAAAATGCAGCCTACTGTTTTATTCATAAGTCAAAATCCTTTCTTTTTTACATTTTTAACTGAATAACTTAACCTATACAGTATACTCCAAAAAATCCCTTTATGTCAATTGCCGCAAAAATGCATAGACTGAATTGAGAGCGAAATTTTTTGTTACGCTTTCGCTGCGCAGTGTTATCGGTGGCAGTTCTGCCCACGGGGAGCCGATTTTGCTTTTGAAGCCCTCGCAGCTAAAAATAGCCGTACAGAGTCAACAGACCCTGTACGGCAATGAAATATTTGCATCCGAAATGTTGTGTCAAGGTAATAAATTAACTATACCCTATATTCTAAAAGGAGCTGTAAAAAACGAAAGTTTTTTACAGCTCCTTTGAAATTAAGCCTTGTCTGCACAGCCAAGTACTGTTTCAATCTTGTGTGAAACAACGCCTTCAATTGCATCTCTTGCAGGTGTGAGATACTGTCTGGGGTCGAAGTGCTTGGGGTTTTCTGAATAGTGCTTACGGATAGCCGCTGTCATTGCAATACGGATATCGGAGTCAACGTTGATTTTGCAAACTGCCATTGATGCAGCTTCACGAAGCATATCTTCGGGGATACCGATAGCGTCGGGCATTTCGCCGCCGTATGCGTTAATTGTCTTAACATCTTCCTGATTAACTGATGAAGCACCGTGAAGAACGATGGGGAAACCGGGGAGCTTTTCTTCAACAGCCTCAAGGATGTCAAAACGAAGCTGAGGCTTCTGGCCGGGCTTGAATTTGTATGCACCGTGGCTTGTGCCGATTGCGATTGCAAGTGAGTCAACACCTGTTCTTGTTACGAAATCATAAACCTGATCGGGGTCTGTGAAGTTTGCATCCTCTTCGCTTACGTTAACATCATCTTCGATGCCTGCAAGCTGACCGAGTTCACCTTCAACAACAACGCCGTGTGCGTGTGCATAGTCAACAACTTTCTTTGTGAGAGCCACGTTTTCCTCATAGGGAAGGTGTGAGCCGTCAATCATAACTGATGTGAAGCCACCGTCGATGCAAGCCTTACAAGTTTCGAAATCGGGGCCGTGGTCGAGGTGGAGAGCGATGGGAAGACCTGTTTCTTCTGCTGCAGCCTTAACCATAGCTACAAGATAGCCGTGTGAAGCGTACTTTCTTGCGCCTGCTGAAACCTGAAGAATAACGGGAGCGTTGTGCTTCTTTGCAGCTCTTGTGATACCCTGGATAATTTCCATGTTGTTTACGTTGAATGCGCCGACAGCGTAACCGCCCTTATAAGCGTCTTCGAACATTTTCTTTGTTGTTACTAATGCCATGATAAAAACTCCTTTGTTTGAATTGTTAATGTTTACCGTTGAAAGTATACCCTAATAATATGCCGTTGTCAAGCAAATCTTAGTCAGGTGTGTATGTGATGATGAAGCAATGTGAGCGGATTCTGCCTTCCATAACCTTGATTCTGAAATCGTTACCGGTCATAATCTTACCGCCGACATTGATTGATGAAACATAACCGATGTTTTCGTCAATCGCACCGTCATGTGAAAGAATTGTGAGCCATGAAGCAGGGTCGCCCGAAACATCAATGTCTGCATTTGCCTTGATGAGAGCCTTAAGGTCTGCACTTGTGATTGTGAATGAAGTGCTGTAATCACTTTCAAGGAAATCACCGTAGCTTCTTCTTGCACCGCTGAGATAAGGAAGGTCTGCACTGTATTCTTTACCCCATACATTATAATATGCCGTTGTCATACCTGCACTCATTGCGTGGAAGGGAGTCATTGCACAAGCTCCGTCTGAGCCGTAAGAGATATAGGGTGCAAGCTCCATAACCTCATCAACAACCGCATAACAGGTGGAAGAAGGCTCTTGTCCGCTGCCTAGAATTGCACAGGCATCGGAGGAAAGCTTGAATGCATAGTACTTGGCAAAGGTATAAATTGCAACTGTCTGTGCCTTGAGTGCTTCCTTGTGCATACCTGAGCCCATTTCAGCTTCAAGTGCCGAAGCAAGGAAATCTCTTGTGTTGTAATCGCTTCCTGCATAAGAAATTGTATCGGGATAAGCATCACCTGTTACAATCTTTGTGTTTTCATTATAATAATAGTGAGCGAGAATTTCTGCCCAGCTCCAGCCCTGTCTTGCAAGGTAGTCAGCACCCTGCTGACTCATACCCACACCGTGACCGTAGCCGAAAACGTGGAAGGTGAATGTGCCGCTTGTTGAAGAAACAGAGGGAAGAGTCGTAACATTGCTGATGTCCTGAGCCGAAGGCTCTGTTGCACTGTTGTTACCCCATGCATCAACAGTTGTACCGCTGTTTGTGACAAAGGGATTATCCGTTGTGGGGACTGTGGTTGTGATACTGTTCACAGTGCCGTTAACAACATTCGGGTCATATGTGTAGTCCACAGGAGTGGTTGTTGTGGGGTCTTCACCGCCGAAAAGGCTGATTGTGAGTATGATCGGGCAGATGATTGCAATTGCAAGCATTGCTATGCCGAAGATGAGCATATTTTTGCTCATTTTCTTGCTGTCGTCAGCCTTGGGAGCTACCACAGCAGGAGCATTTTCTTTTTCTGCACTTTCTTTCAGAACAAGCGCCTTTTTGTGAACAAGGTCTGTAAGTACGGTTACGGCGTGAGGAAGAATTGCCGCAAGGTCGTTGGGATTCATTGTGTTGATTTTCTTTGCCTTTGCAGCACCCTTGTCAACAAGTGCGGCATAAGCGAAATACACAGTTTGTCCCTCATCATTTTCCGTTGAATAAATTTCTGAAATTGCACCGCCGAAATCGCTGCCGGAATTTGACATGGCTTCTCTTGCCTGACGGATGATGCGTACGGACTCGCTTTCCGCTGTAGTTTCTTCAGTCTCATTTTCGTCAATAACCTCAACAAAGCGCAGAACCTCGTTGAAATTGTCAACCTTGTCATAGAGATTATAAACCCACATTGTGGCTTCACTTGTTGCAAGAGCAATTGTTTTGTCAAGCGCTGAAAGCGAATTCACCATTTCACTGACAAACGGAACAAAGTCGAAGTCCGGCATTTTGATGGGAGCCATTTCGCCGTTCATCTCAGCCAGAAGAGGAACAAGGATATCCTCTTTGAGAGATTCAAGAATAGTATCAACTCTCATAAAGTCAAGGGGAATACAGCTGACTCTGCCCATAAGAGCCTCACTTGTGAAACCGCTGTAAAGACCGTCGGGGCTGAGATGGAAATCACTGTCACGGGGCACAAGTGTGTGACCCGTCATATCAATTTCAGAAACATCATCACCTGCATTCATTTCAATCACTTCTGCAATGCCCGGCTCGGAATATTCTTCAAGAAGGAACTTTCCTATAATATCTCTTTTGACAACATTGTAATCGCTGTTTTCAGCGGCAATGAGGATATGCTCCCCGCTTTCAAGGGCAACAACAGCCTCTTCATAAAGCTCGTCATAGCTGTCAAAGGTGACTGTCTCTTCTTCTGTCAGTCCGAAGTCTTCAAGAGAAAGGCAGATTTTATAAACAGCATCTGAGGAGAACGCTGAAAGATCTTTTAAAGTGAAAAGTTTAATCATTTCGACCTCCTAAATTACTTACCCTACTTCCCAACGGCTTGCATCTTCAAAGGGATTTTCAATTCCCTTTTTGTCATAGTAAGCCTGCGGGTATCGGGGATTGGGATTAACTGCTGCTTTTGATACATCAACCTCAGCGGTTTCGCCGTTTCTGACAAGTCTTGCAACAACAACAAAGCGTGCTTCGTTAAACTCGTGAGAACAGGTTGAAAGTGTGAGAATTTTATCTGTGGGAAGAACGTCAACGCCTGTGTCATAAAGTGTTCTCTGACTCAGCTCGTTGAGAAAAGCGGAATATCTTTCTTCCGTTGAAAGGGAAGTGAAATAATATCTGAAGACATATCCGTTATCTTCCTGCTCATAAGCATTGGTGATGAAAGCTGCGATAACCTTCCATTGATAATCCTTATAAAGAGTGTTGAAGGTTATTACAGGCGCCGCTTTAAATCCGTCAATCGTTTTATATGCATCCAGAGCGCCGAAAAGCGTTCCGTTATTCATATGATGACCGAAAATAACGGTGTTGGTGTCAAGCTCTGTAATGTTGTTAAGGTGAGTGACAAAGGGACAGCCGTACTTCGTGGTCTTGCCGTAGAAGTTCTTGTCCATATATTCCTCGTCGTCTTCTGCCTGAACAATGGGAAGATTAAGGTTTACGCCGTCGGCTGTGAGATAACCGACAAAGTCCTGATTTGTGGCATAAAGCTTTGCATATTTAAGCTGAAGATTTGCAGGGAAGATAACATCGGGATAATCTGCCTGAATCTGAGCCCACTGCTGTGCAGGAGTAAGCTCTGCCACGGTGGTTGTTTTGTCTTCTTCCTTTTCATCTTTTTTTGTTGTTTTTTCTTCATCGTCCTTTGAAGATTTTGTGGTGGTCACTTCTTCAACATCAATGATAAGGCCTGAAACATCTTCAACAAGATCATCATTTTCCTTTGAAAGCCGCCACTCGTTAAGAAGCATAGCCACTGAAACAACAATGGCAACAATAGCAACAGAAAGCACCACTCTGCGGATGATTTCAGAAACGGGAAGCTTCTTCTTTTCTTCCCCGTCAACGCTCTCGAGTGCCTCATCCTCTTCCGGGTATTCCTCTTCGCTGCCGTCTTCGAGTTCTTCAACATCAAAGGGGTGGTCTTTACTCTTGGGTTGGCGTACTGTTTTCACCGTAGGCTGATAACTGTTGCCCATGGCGTTAAGCTCAAACAGACTCATTTCAAGGTCATCTTCATTGAACGACCTTGTCACTCTTGAAACAGGACGCTTTGCCTCAGCTTTCTTGAGTTTTCCGTCAGATACTGTTTCGTCGGCAAAATCCACATCCTCGTGAACGATACCGGTCTGTATTCCCGACCTTGAATAAACCGTGCTGTCATTTTTTCTTTCCTGACGGTCAAAATCAGGGCTTTGATAAAGTACTCTCATTCCGGAACCGTTTTCCGTGCCGGCAGAAGGCTGATTTTGCACCGGCTGCTGATAGGGCACGAACTGAGGCTGCATATATCCGCCCTGAACGGGGGGATAAACAGGATAGCCCTGAGGATACTGCTGACCGAAAGCTGCTGCCTGTTCCGGTGTCATATATCCTTGAGGCGGATAAACAGGATAGCCTTGCGGGTACTGTACATAAGGCATCTGTGCATAGGCCTGCTGTGCCTGTGGTGGCTGAACAGGTGCTTCGGGTTCTTTTTCTTCTTTTGCCGGAGCAGGTCTGAGCGTCGGAGCAGGACGTCTGACGGGCCTTACCGGTCTTTTCGCTTTGTTTTCGTCGGAACTGACACTTGAAACGTCTTCAAACTCAAAATGTCCGCTTGAGATGTTTTCGGTTTCTTCACGGTCATTGCCGTCTTCAAAAATTATCTTCATAACTTCCTTTTCCTTAATAAGAATTGATAAATTCCGTAATATCTGTGCCCTCTGACCTTTTTTCAGGGCTTGCCGCCGCACAAAGGCGAACCTCATTGATTGCGTTTGATGCGCTGACATATCGGTTATAATCACGGGCAGATGCGCCCTCCTTGTGACCTGTTGTCAGCTTTTTCTGCCACAGAAGTTCTCCGTCCGTGACAGAAATATAAATTGTGCCCACCTCGTCTTCGCAGCCCTCATAATAAGGCCCTGCAAAGCCTGTGACTGAAGCACCGAAATCTGAACAGGCGACTTTCTTCACACCGAGAGCCATCTCAGCGGCAACAACAGCACTTACTGCACCGTACTTCTGAAGATGCTCCTGTTTCACACCCAGAACTCTGTGCTTGATTTCATCGGAATAAGAAACCACCGTGCAATGAATCACATCCGATGCACCGGGAATGTCGGTGATACGCTTTGCGCAAAGTCCGCCGGTGCAGGATTCTGCAAAGGCAACCGTCAGCTTTTTTTCTTTGAGAAGCTGAACCGTTGCATATTCAATTGACGGCACATCTGTTCCGTATATATAACTGCCGAGCTTTTCCTCAATTTCGGAAATTATCGGCTTCATCAGCTGTTCTGCTTTTTCTTCATTTTCTGCCTTTGCGGTCACACGCAAAAGTGCTTCTCCGCTTTTGGCATAAGGAGCAACCGTGGGATTGCTCAAAGAAAGTAAATTTTCCACCTGCTCACTCATAAAGCTTTCTCCTATACCGAAGGTACGGATTGAGTGGGATATTATGACTTCCTTTGTATATTTTTTGAGATACTGTTTAACCTGCTCACGGAACATCGGCTCCATTTCCTTTGGCGGGCCGGGAAGAACAACCATAATTTTGCCGTCCTTTTCCGCAATAAAGCCGGGAGCCGTTCCGTTATGATTTTTGAGTATAATACTCTTTTCAGGTACTAACGCCTGCTTTTTGTTACATTCAGGCATTGTAAGGCTTTTGTTTCTGAAATAACTTTCAATGTTCTCAAGAATATCTTTATCTTCATAAAGACCGAGACCGAAATATTCGGCACAGGTCTCCTTCGTCAAATCGTCAGGAGTGGGCCCGAGTCCACCGGTGAGAATAACAAGCTCACTTCTTGAAAAAGCCAGATCAAGTGCTTCATTAAGCCTTTTTTTGTTGTCCCCCACTGATGAATGATGCATTACGTTCATACCGAGAGCTGCAAGTTCCTTTGAAAGATACTGCACATTTGTGTTGAGAATATCGCCCAAAAGAATTTCCGTTCCCACGCTGATAAGTTCGCAATTCATACTTCTCGCCTACCCTTATATCTTCAGTACATTTCAGTATAACACAAATTATTGTGTATTTTTAAATGCAAGTGATAACAAACGGTAAACTGTCTGTTAATCAACCGACATATATCTTACTGTTTCGACGGCTCTGTCTATCATTTCACTGAAATCGACAGCACTTTCCGCTTTTTCGATAAGTTCAATTGTAGGCCTTGTTCTCGGGTGCTTCGGAGTGAAAACCGTGCAGCAGTCTTCATATGGAAGAATGGAGGTTTCAAAAGCACCGATTTTTCTTGAAATTGTGATGATTTCGTCTTTATCCATACCGATAAGAGGACGGAAAACGGGCAAATTGACTGCCGCATCCGTGCAGGCAATTGCGCCCAACGTCTGAGACGCAACCTGGCCGAGGCTTTCTCCTGTGACAAGCGCTCCGCAATTGTCCTTTTCTGCAAGACGGACAGCGATTTTCATCATCAGTCTTCTCATAATGATTGTGAAAAGCTCTTCAGGGCATTTTTCCTTGATAGTTTCCTGAATTTCGGTGAAGTTGACAACGGCGAAGTTAACTCTTCCGCTGTATTTTGCAACGATGGAAACAAGGTCGTGAACCTTCATTTCGGCACGCTTGCTTGTGTAAGGCGGTGCGGCAAAATGAATTGCATCAAGCTGCAAGCCTCTTTTTGCCATCATCCAGCCTGCAACGGGTGAATCGATACCGCCGGAAACAAGAAGTGCAACTCTGCCCGCAGAGCCGACAGGCATACCGCCTGCGCCTTTGATCTGATTGCCGTGGATAAATACATTATTGTCACGGACCTCAACGGTTACGGTAATATCGGGGTTATGAACATCAACTGAAAGTGTGTGAATGTTGCGAAGAAGGTGTGCGCCCACTTCACGGCAGATTTCAGGTGAAGTCATGGGAAATCTCTTGTCACTTCTTTTTGCGTTGACCTTGAAGGTTTTTACGCTTCTCAAGTCATCGCCAAGATAATCGAGAGCTGTTTTTTTTATGCTTTCAAAATCCTTTTCACAAACTGCTGCCCTTGAAAAAGCGGCAATGCCGAAAACCTTTTTAAGCACCTCAACGGCTTCTTCAAAGTCCGCATCTTCATCAACAGCCTGAGCCACAATTGTGGACTGGGATTTTGTGAACTGAAACTTGCCCACACTTGCCAGAAGTCTGCGCTTCATATTTTTTACGAGAATATCCTCAAATGTACCTCTGTTGAGGCCTTTCAGGGCAAGCTCGCCGTTTTTGATAAGTAATACTTCTTTCATCTGTTACCTCTTCATAATAACTTTCATTGCTTTTTTGATGCCGTCAATGAAATAATCAAGCTCCGCTTCGCTCGTAAATCTTGAAAGACTCACACGAAGGGAAGAATCAATCGTTTTGTCGGGAAGTCCCATTGCCGTGAGCACATAGCTTTTGTGCCCCTTTGCACAGGCAGAGCCCGATGAAATGTAAATTCCCATATCGGAAAGGAAGTTAAGCACCGTTTCTGAGCGAAGCCCCTCAAGTGAAAGGTTGACAATATAGGGAAGTGCATTATCCGGGCTGTTGATTGAAACACCCTCAATTTCTTTAAGCTTAGAAACAAAATTATCACGCAAGGCTGTCACTTCACTGAGACTTTTTTTCACATCAAGAGCCTGCGTTGCACCCAAAAAGCCTGCAATTGCGGGCATCGGCTCAGTTCCGGGGCGGATGTCGTTTTCCTGTCCGCCACCGACGGCAACACTTCTGATTTTGGTACCTTTTTTGATGAAAAGAGCGCCGACACCCTTAGGACCGTGAATTTTGTGTGAGCTGACCGTCATAAGATCAATACCCCACTTTTTCGGTGTGAGAGGAATTTTGCCGAAGGCCTGCACGGCATCAACGTGAATGAGTGCAGGTGAGTTTTTTCTTTTCACAATTTTTGAAATCTCTTCAATGGGTTCAATTGCACCAACCTCATTGTTGACTGCCATAATGCTGACGAGAACTGTTTTTTCGTCAACTGCATTTTCAAGCTCGTTCATATCAAGGTGTCCGAATGAATCCGTGCCGATATATACCACATCGAAGCCTTCCTCTTGAAGACGCTCAAAAGCTTTTTTCACACTCGGGTGTTCCACGGCAGAGGTGATGACACGGTTGCCTTTTCTTTTGTTTGCGTAAGCCGCACCGAAAACCGCAAGGTTGTTGCCTTCCGTTCCGCCGCTTGTGAAAACAATTTCTTTTTCCTCAGCAGAAAGAGCTTTTGCAACTGCCCTTCTTGCCGAAAGAAGAAGCATATCCGCCTCAATGCCTTTTTCGTGAAGAGACGAAGGGTTGCCCCAATTGTTTTCAATTGCTTCAAGCATTTTTTCTTTGGCTTCTTTGCACAAAGCTGTTGTTGCGCTGTTATCAAGATAAGCGTTCAAGGGCACACCTCCTCATTATAAACCATTATATTATACTATATTAATTAAAAATATGCAATGACAGAATTGAAAAATAAGGGATATTTTTGCACCTTGATGACAAACTATTTTTAGTGAAATTGCACTTAAATTGCCGCAAAAGCCAAAAGCGGCTGAATCTGATGCAAATTTTTAACAAACGAAAGGCAGGAAAAACTATGAGCAACACAGAAAGACGAAGATATATCAGGGTGATAAGCTTTCTGAGCTTTTTCTCACTTCTGTTCGGCATTGCAACACTTGTTTATGCAAGGCAGGCTGACCGCTACAAGCTGGCTGTTGAGCTGAGTCAGCAGCGTGCCGTCAACGAGCTTTGCGAAAGCCTTGACAGTATAACCGTAAGCCTTCAGAAAAGCATTTATTCCGGCACAAGAGATATGCTTGAGGACATCGGCAATGACCTTTGCCGTCAGGCAACGGTGGCAAAAGAAAATCTCAGCACTCTCACAAGCGAGAATACGGAAACAGAGGAGATTTTCAAATTTCTCTCTCAGGTCGGCGACTATACCGTGGCACTCAGTCAGGGCGACGGAAAACTTCTGTCAATCTCTGCTGAAGACAAAGAATCGTTGCAAGCGCTGTATGAATATTCTTCCGCACTTTCAAAAGAATTGACAGCAATTCTCGAGGACTACGATGACGGAAGTGTTACCTTCGGTGATACTCTCAGCACAATTGACCTTGACGAAAGCCAGCTGCCCGAAAGCTTTTCATCAAGAATGGAAAGCACAAAGCAAACCGTCACCGATTATCCCACCCTTTTATATGACGGACCTTTTTCAGACAGCATACTCACAAAAGAGTCCCGCCTTCTCAAAAGCGAAAGTGAGATAACAAAAGATGAGGCAAAAAAAATCGCCGCAGAAATTATGGGCGAAAATGTAGGCTCACTCAGAGAAGATGAAGACGTAAATTCAGCAATTGAGCTTTACTGTTTCTCTGTCGGCAATCTTTCCGTTTCAATCACAAAAAGGGGCGGTTATGTGTGCAACCTGACAAGTGAAGCGTATGCAGGTGAAGTCACAATATCACCGGAAGAAGCCGTTGAACGGGGCAAGAGATATCTTGACAAAATCGGTTATGACGATATGACCGACAGCTATTATTCGGTTTATGACGGCATATGCACCGTCAACTACGCCTATGAAGATGATGACATTATCCATTACAGCGACCTTATCAAGGTCAGCATTTCACTTGAAACAGGTGAAGCCGTTGCCCTTGATGCACAAGGTTATCTTATGAATCACTATGACAGAAATCTGCCTGAAATCAACCTTGAAGAAAAGGACAGTGAAGATATCATATCAGATTCGCTCAGCATTTTGTCTTCACGCCTTGCCCTTATTCCCCTTGAAACAGGCAAAGAGGCACTTTGCTACGAATACCATTGCAAGGATAAAGACAGCAATGAAGTGCTGATTTACGTCAACTGTGAAACAGGCAAAGAGCAGGATATCATGCTGCTTTTGTATCAGGACGGCGGTATTCTCACGAGATAAAAGAGAAAAATAAAAATCATAAGTCAGCAAATCATATAAAAATCGAAGAAAAACGAAGAAAAACGAAGAAAGCAAAATGTAAATTAAAAAATTGCAAAAAAGGTGTTGACATTGACTTCCTCTTGTGATAAGATATCAAGGCAATTTGACAAAAATTATTTGGAGGTAAACAGATATGTCAACTTATATGCCCAAAGCAGGCGACATCACTCGTAAGTGGTATGTAATTGATGCTGAAGGTAAAACCCTCGGCAGTGTTGCTGCAAAAGCTGCAGTTCTTCTTCGTGGCAAGCACAAGGCAACATTCACACCCAACGCTGACTGTGGCGACCATGTTATCATCATCAATGCTGACAAGGTTGTTCTCACAGGCAAGAAGCTCGACCAGAAAATGTACTACCATCACACAGGTTACATCGGTAACATGAAGAAGGTTAAGTACTCAACCCTCATGAAGGAAAAGCCCGAATTCGCAATGACCAAGGCTATCAAGGGTATGATTCCCGACACAGTTCTTGGCCGCACAGCAATGACAAGACTTCGTGTATACGCAGGTGCAGAACACGCACACGCAGCTCAGAAGCCTGAAGTTGTTGAACTTTAATAGAAAGGGAGGAAAAAGTAATGTACGAAACAACACCGTTTTTCTACGGCACAGGCCGCAGAAAGAAGTCAATCGCAAGAGTACGTGTATATGCAGGTACAGGTAAAATCACAATCAACGACAGAGATA
>CAYUVR010000024.1:0-28692 GCA_964448225.1 uncultured Faecalibacterium sp.
CAAGTGCCGGTGAAATGGGCTTCAGAGGCTCAAGAAAATCCACTCCCTTTGCTGCTCAGACAGCTGCTGAAACAGCTGCTAAGGCTGCAATCGAACACGGCATGAAGACCGTTGAGGTCTATGTTAAGGGCCCCGGTCAGGGTCGTGAAGCTGCTATCAGAGCTTTACAGACAGCAGGTCTCGATGTAACAATGATCAAAGACGTTACACCGATCCCCCACAATGGCTGCCGTCCCCCGAAAAGAAGACGCGTATAACGGAGGTACAAACATATGGCAAGATATACAGGTGCGGTATGTAAGATGTGCCGCCGTGAGGGTAAGAAACTCTTTTTAAAGGGTGACAGATGCTACACAGGTAAGTGTGCTATCGAACGTCGTTCTTACGCTCCCGGCCAGCATGGTCAGAGCCGCAAGAAGAATTCTGATTATGGTCTCCAGCTTCGTGCAAAGCAGCAGGCCAGACGTTACTACGGTATTCAGGAAGGTCAGTTCCATAAGTACTTCATTATGGCTGAAAAGAAAACCGGCGTTACCGGTGACAACCTTCTCAGAATTTGTGAAAGCCGTCTTGATAACGTAGTTTACACACTCGGCTGGGCTTCTTCACGTGCAGAAGCAAGACAGCTCGTTACCCACGCACACTACACAGTTAACAACCAGAAGGTTGATATTCCTTCATACCTTCTCAAAGCTGGCGATGTAGTTGCAATTAAGGCTAAGAGCCGTGACAGCGTTAAGATTAAGGCTGTTCTTGAAGCAAACGCATCAAGACCCGTTCCCACATGGCTCGAACTTGACCGTGAAAATTACTGTGCTAAGGTTGTAAGTCTTCCCACTCGTGATCAGATTGATACACCTGTTGAAGAACACCTTATCGTAGAATTCTATTCTAAGTAATAACGGTTAGTTATTAGCGTAAAACACATCCACAAATAAGTAAGGAGGGTTTTGCATGATAGGCATTGAAAAGCCCAGAATCGAAACTGCAGAATTGGCAGCTGACGGTACTTACGGAAAGATTATCGTTGAACCGTTAGAGCGTGGCTATGGCGTGACATTAGGCAACAGCCTGAGAAGAATTCTTCTCTCATCACTCCCCGGCTATGCAATCACCAGCGTGAAAATTGATGGCGTACTTCATGAGTTCTCAACCATCCCCGGCGTAAAGGAAGATGTTACGGAGATCATCCTGAATCTTAAAAACGTCATTCTTAAAATCCATGGTGAAGGACCCAAAACAGTATACATTGATGCAAGCGGCGAAGGCGAAGTAGTAGCCGGCGACATCAAGTGTGACTCAGAAGTTGAAATCATCAACACAGATTATCATATTTGCACACTTGACAAAGATGCTCACATCAATATGGAACTTACTGTTGCCAAGGGTCGTGGATATGTATCAGCTGAGCAGAATAAAAAGCTCATGCAGCCTGTTATCGGTGTAATTGCTATCGACTCAATTTACACACCGATTATTAAGGCTAATTATACAATAGACGACATTCGTGTTGGCCAGGAGATTGGTTTTGACAAGCTTACTCTTGAAGTTTGGACAAACGGAACAATCACAGCAACAGAAGCTGTGTCCCTCGGTGCCAAGTTTCTCAACGAACATCTCGCTCTGTTCGGCGACCTCTCAGGTGAGGCATATGACACAGAGATAATGGTCGATAAGGGCGAAGACGCCAAGGAAAAGGTTCTCGAGATGACTATTGAGGAACTTGACTTGTCGGTGCGTTCATTCAACTGCTTGAAGCGTGCCGGTATTAACACGGTTGAAGACTTAACAAACAAGACAGAAGACGATATGATGAAGGTACGTAACCTTGGTAAGAAATCACTTGACGAGGTTATCAATAAGCTTCATTCCTTCGGTCTTGACCTTCGCAGTGAAGACGAATAAAATTTTCTAACGGTAAAGGAGTGATTTCAAATGGCAGGTACCAGAAAGCTCGGCAGACCCAGCGATCACAGAAACGCAATGCTCAGAGGTATGGTAACTTATCTCTTAGAGAATGGCAAAATTGAAACCACCGTTACAAGGGCAAAGGAAGTTCGTTCCATGACTGAGAAGATGATTACTCTCGGCAAGGAAGACAACCTTCACAACAAGCGTCAGGCTCTCGCATACATCACAAAGAAAGATGTTGTTAAGAAGCTCTTTGACGAAATCAGCCCCAAGTATAAAGAAGTTAACGGCGGTTACTGCCGTATTATCAAAACAGGTCCCCGTCGTGGCGACGCAGCAGAGATGTGCATCATCGAGCTCGTTTGATAGTACGCTTATAAAGTTAAAAATCCCTCCGAAGTTTCGGAGGGATTTTTTTGACTGATTATTCTTCTGCGTCTTTCTTAGCTTCTTCAATAACCTTCTGTGCAACGTTCATCGGTGCGTCTTCATAACGTGCAAATTCGAGTGTGAAGTAGCCTCTGCCTGCTGTTACGGAACGGAGTGTTGTTGAGAAATCACCCATTTCTGCCATGGGAACTTCAGCAACAAGCTCCTGCATCTTCGGCTCATCAGCAGCACCCATACCGAGAACACGGCCACGGCGCTTTGTGATGTCACCCATAATGTCACCGAGATTTGCATCGGGCATATAAACCTTAAGTTCGCCGATAGGCTCAAGGATAACCGGATTAGCCTGTGCCATACCGTTCTTATATGCAATCTTTGCGGCAGTTTTGAATGCCATTTCGTTTGAGTCAACGGGGTGGTAAGAACCGTCATAAAGAACAGCCTTAAGACCAACCACGGGATAACCTGCAAGAGGGCCTTTGAGGATAGCTTCCTGAAGTCCTTTTTCAACTGCGGGGAAGAAGTTTTTGGGAACTGAGCCGCCGACAACTTCTGTCTCAAAAATAAGCCGGTCTTCTGTGTGGGGCTCAAAGCGGATGAACACATCACCGAACTGACCTGAACCGCCGGACTGCTTCTTGTGGCGTCCCTGAACCTGACAGGATTTGCGGATTGTTTCTCTGTATGCAACCTTCGGAATCTTGAGGTCGATTTCAACGCCGTATTTGCTCTTGAGCTTGGAAACAACAACTTCAAGATGCTGTTCGCCAAGGCCGGAAAGTACCATTTCCTTGGTTTCGTCATTTGACACGAAAGAAATGGTGGGATCTTCACTCATAATTTTACGAAGACCTGCGGCAACCTTATCTTCTTCACCCTTCTTCTTGACAACAACTGCCATTGAAAGTGAGGGAGCAGGGAAGTTAATTCCCTCAAGGTTGATGACTTCCTTTGCTGAACAGATTGTGTCACCTGTTGCAAGGTCGTCAAGCTTTGTGATAACACCGATATCACCGGTGGAAATTTCAGAAATATCTTCTTGCTTAATACCCTTAACAGCAACAAGCTTACCCATTCTCTGGCTCTTGCCTGTTCGTGCGTTGTAGCAAGGTGTGTCGGAAGTGATTTTGCCGGAAAGTACCTTTACAAATGACATCTTACCAACAAAGGGGTCAGCAACTGTCTTATAGCAAAGAGCTGCAAGGGGACCATCTGTTTTGCAAGCAACTTCAATTTCTTCACCGTCACCGTTTGTTGCAATTTCGGGGTTAGCCTGATCGGGTGATGGAGCTGAATAAACGATAGCATCAAGAAGCATATCACAGCCGTCAACCTTTGTTGCTGAGCAAGCATATACAGGCCAGATTTCGCCGGTTTCAACACCTTTTGTAAGGCCGCTGATAATTTCTTCTTTTGTGAGGGGTTCGCCTTCAAAGAACTTTTCCATAAGTTCTTCATCAACTGTTGCAACAGCTTCTTCAAGTGCTGCTCTCATATTGGCAATGTTGTCGTCGGAAACAAGGTCGATTTCCTGAGGTCTGCCGTTGGGATATTTGAAAGCTTTGTTTGAGCAAAGGTTTACGAAAGCTTCGCAAACAGGGCCGTTCATATAAGGCACAACAACGGGGCAAAGCTTGTTGCCCAGCTCAGCCTTGAGAGCCTCGAAAGTTTTATAGAAATCACGGTTATCTGAGTCAACCTTTGTGATTGCAAAGAACTTGGCAATTCCTCTCTGGTCGGCAGCCTTGATAGCTTTTTCAAGACCTACGTCGATGCCTGAGCCTGCTGATGTTACGATAACAGCACAGTCAGCTGCACGCATTGCTTCTGCCATACCGCCGGCAAAGTCGAATTTACCGGGTGCGTCAAGAATATTGATTTTTGTATCTCTCCATTCAAGAGAAGCCATAGCTGAAGAAATTGAACACTGGCGTTTCTTTTCTTCTGCGTCATAGTCCATAATTGTGTTGCCGTCTGCCACTTTACCGAGTCTGTCTGTTACACCTGCTACATAAAGCATAGCTTCTGAAAGTGCTGTCTTACCCTTACCGGTGTGACCTGCGATGGCGATGTTTCTGATGTTGTTTACAGTGTAGGATTTCAATTCCATTACCTCCTAAAGGCTCCATTATTACAGAACCCGAATTTTGCTGCGCCTAAATAAATATAATTATTCGACGTTAACATTTTATATATTATCATAAAATAGCCAAAAAAACAACGGATTATTAACTAATTTTGTGCAACTATTTTTGTTTAGTCTGTATAAAATGTAGTCTTTAAAGGCGTAGTTTTCCACATTAAGAGGTATAAATTGACAAAAAAATCATTACATAAGAGCTGATGAATCATTTGCAGCAAAGCACTTGATTAAAAAAGAAAAATGTCTTATTATATATATACTATTATAAAAGGGGTTATGTGTATGAAAAAATTAGGCTTCGGTTGTATGCGCCTTCCGCTTCTGGATAAAAAAAATGACGAATCTGTTGACAAAGAATATGCTGCAGAAATGTTTGATTCGTTTTTGAGTGACGGTTTTACATATTTTGACACGGCATATATGTATCATAAAAGTATCAGCGAAAAAGTGGTTGGTGAAAAGCTTGTACGGCGCCACAAAAGAGATTCTTTTCTTCTTGCATCAAAAATGCCTGTAGGTATGGTTGAAAAGAAAGAAGATGTTGAAAGAATTTTTGCACACCAGAAAGAGAAGTGCCGTACAGAATATTTCGATTACTATCTTCTTCATTGCCTGACAGAAGAAAACTACGAAAAGGCATTGAAGTTTGATGTTTTTACGTACCTTGCTGACAAAAAGGCAAAGGGTGAAATCAAAAAGCTGGGATTTTCCTTTCACGATACTGCTGAAATGCTTGATAAAATCCTCTCAGAACAGCCACAGATGGAGTTTGTTCAGCTTCAGATAAACTATCTTGACTGGGAGGACAAGAGAATCCAGTCAAGACTTTGCTATGAAACTGCCGGAAAACACGGCAAAGAAATCATAGTGATGGAGCCTGTTAAAGGCGGTGAACTTGCAAATGTGCCCGAGTGCGTTTCGGATATGCTTAAAGTAACTAACCCCGGAGTATCTCCGGCGTGCTTTGCTTTGGGCTTTTGTGCAAGTCTCGAAGGGGTAATCTGCGTTCTCAGCGGTATGTCGGACAGACATCAGCTCAAAGAAAATATGGATTATTTCGCCGACCTCACAGCTTTCAGTGAAAAGGATTTTGAAACTGCTTTCAAGGCTGCAGAAATGATAAGGAACGATAAGCTTATACCTTGCACCGCCTGTCAGTATTGTGTTGAAGGCTGCCCGAAAAAGATTGACATACCGAAATACTTTGCAGTTTATAATGAGCAGGTCAAGGGTGAGGACAAATGCAAGGATAAGTATAAACAGCTCGCCGAAAAGGGTGCATCACCCGAAGAATGTATTGCGTGCGGCAGATGCGAAAAAAGTTGTCCGCAGAAAATCGAAATAATTGAAAAACTTAAAGTTGTTGCGAAAAAGCTGAAATAAGGAATGTTGAATGCTGTATAACCCATAAGTTATACAGCATTTTGTATATAGTTTTATTGCATAATTCATAAAAAAAGATGCGAAACATTGACAATTTTGTATCATTGGTATATCATATCTTTTATAACATAGTGTGAGAAATCGGAGAAAAGCTATGAATACAATTTTTGGAGGAGTATCTTTATGGAAGTTTTGATGTATCTCACTCCGTTGGTCGGTCTGGCAGGTCTTGTTTTTGCTCTGATACTGACCTTAAGAATACGGAAGCAGGAGCCGGGAACAGAAAGAATGAAAGAGATTTCAGACGCAATTCACAGCGGTGCAAAGGCGTTTCTGTTTGCTGAATACAAGATTCTAGTTTTCTTTATTCTTGCACTTTTCATTGCTATCGGTTTTGCTCTTTCATGGCTTACGGCGGCAAGTTTTCTTATTGGTGCGCTTTTCTCAATTGCAGCGGGTTATTTTGGCATGAATGTTGCCACAAAGGCTAATGTAAGAACAACCAATGCCGCAATGCAGGGCGGTATGAAAAAAGCTCTTTCCGTTGCCTTCTCGGGCGGTGCGGTTATGGGTATGAGCGTTGTAGGTCTCGGTCTTCTGGGCATTGCAGGCATTTATGCGGTTACCAAAAATACTGATGCTCTTTTCGGCTTCAGCCTCGGTGCATCATCAATTGCACTTTTTGCCCGTGTAGGCGGAGGTATTTACACAAAGGCTGCCGATGTCGGTGCTGACCTTGTGGGTAAGGTTGAAGCGGGTATTCCCGAAGATGACCCGCGTAACCCTGCTGTTATTGCCGACAACGTTGGTGACAATGTCGGTGACGTTGCAGGTATGGGCGCAGACCTTTTTGAAAGCTATGCAGGTGCAATCATTTCTGCAATTACATTGGGTGTTATTGCCTTCGGCGATACGGATAATCCTACGGCAGGCGCACTTTATCCGTTGTTTATTGCCGCTATCGGCGTTATAGCATCAATTATTGCAACCTTCTTTGTCCGTGGCGGCAAGGCTGACCCCCATAAGTCACTCAAAACCGCCACTTATGTAGCATCGGGTGTTGTTCTTGTTGCAGGCACTGTTCTCAGTCAGGTTATGTTCGGCTCACTCAGCTACGGTTTTGCAATTCTTGCAGGTATTGTAGTCGGTACTGTAATCGGTATTATCACAGAATTGTACACTTCCGATAAATTCAAGTCCGTTCAGAAAATTGCCGAGCAAAGCGAAACAGGTACGGCGACAAATGTTATTTCAGGTCTTGCTGTCGGTCTTAAATCAACGTCATTTCCCATTCTTCTCATAAGCCTTGGCATTTTTGTTTCATACTATGTATGCAGAAAAGGCGGCGACGGTGCAGGTATTTACGGTGTTGCGCTTGCGGCAGTTGGTATGCTTTCAACAACAGGTATCACGGTTGCAGTTGATGCTTACGGTCCGATTGCTGACAATGCAGGCGGTATTGCGGAAATGGCAGGCCTTGACAAGTCAGTCAGAGAAATCACCGATAAACTCGATTCAGTCGGTAACACAACAGCTGCAATCGGTAAGGGCTTTGCAATCGGTTCTGCTGCACTCACGGCATTGGCACTGTTCTTCTCTTATGCAGAAGCCGTAAGTCTTGAAGCAAGCGGAATAAATCTTCTTGACTATCAGGTTGTTATCGGTCTTCTTATCGGCGGTATGCTTCCCTTTATTTTCTCAGCTCTCACAATGGAGTCTGTAAGCAAGGCGGCATATGAAATGATTGAAGAAGTACGCCGTCAGTTCAAAGAAATTCCCGGTATTCTTGAAGGCAAGGCAAAACCGGATTATACAAGCTGTGTTTCAATTTCAACAACAGCGGCTCTCAAACAGATGATTCTTCCCGGTATTCTTGCAGTTGTTTCACCTATTGCTGTTGGTTGTGTGCTTGGAACAAGTGCTCTTGGCGGTCTTCTTGCAGGCTCACTTGTCACGGGTGTTCTTCTTGCGATATTTATGTCCAATTCAGGCGGTGCATGGGATAATGCAAAGAAGTTTATTGAAACCGGTGTTCACGGCGGCAAGGGCGGTGACCCGCACAAAGCATCAGTTGTCGGTGATACGGTTGGTGACCCGTTTAAGGATACATCCGGCCCGTCAATCAATATTCTCATCAAGCTTATGACAATTGTTGCGCTTGTTTTTGCACCGCTGTTTATGCTTATAAATGATGGCGCAGGCTTAATCGTCTGATTGAAATTAAAAAGGAGCTGTAAAAAAACGAAAGTTTTTTACAGCTCCTTTTTCTGTGCTATGTAATAAAAATTAAACGATTGCTTTCATTTCAAGGCGAAGCTTATCGCTTATCATTGCGATGAATTCTGAATTGGTGGGCTTACCTCTTGAATTCTGAATGGTATAGCCGAAATATGAAGAAAGGACGTCAACGTCTCCTCTGTCCCAGGCAACCTCAATTGCGTGGCGGATGGCTCTTTCTACCCTTGAGGGAGTGGTGTGGTTGTTCTTGGCAACGGTTGGATAAAGAAGTTTTGTAACAGCGTGCATAAGCTCGGGGTCATCGATAGTGAGCATAATTGATTGCCTGAGATACTGATAACCTTTTATGTGGGCAGGCACTCCGATTTCTCTCATAATGTCCGAGATAATACGCTCAAGGTCTTTGCTGTTGTTTTCTTTGTTTTTGTGATTCCGGTTTGTGTCATCAGACCAGTTTGAAATCTGAGAAAGTCTTTCAGCCATTATGTTCAGGTCGAAGGGCTTGAGAAAGTAATAGTCTGCACCGGCATTAAGCAGAACCTGCTCAAAGTTAGGGTTATCAACTGCGGACATCAAGGCTATTACAGGTCTCTTTTCCAATTGTTCGTTTTTCAATTGATTGAGAACTCCGAGAGCGTCAATTCTCGGCATAAAAGCGTCCATAAGAACAACATCGGGTTTCAGTTGTTTGATGGATTCGATAATTTTTGAACCGTCCTTGGCTACTGATTTAACATCAAAGCCGTATGATGACAGAAAAGATGCACAATGCATTGCAAAGTCATTGCCTTCCTGCGCAATCATAATTCGTGTTCGCTTGGTCATAAGTATCCTCCTAATCTTATGTGTAAATTCATCACATTTTCATATTATCACGATTCTACAAAATAATCAATAGGAAAATTGTCGAAATCTACATTTCTCCAATAAAATTTTATAAAAATAGCGAAAAAATTCCCTTTTTCAGTTGAAATGTTATGATTTGCTATGAGGTAAAAACCTGTGAGTTGTGCAGTTTTAGGTGAAAAAAAGACACATTATAACAAGATGGAGGTTTTGCTGTAAAAAACAAAACTGACTCCGTTTGAAACGAAGTCAGTATATTTTTGATCTCAATACCCATAAGGATATTTTTCTGCACGGTACGCAATTTATGATGCGATGCTCACAATAAGAATTCCGGATTATTCAATTGAGCTGTAAATATCTTCCGGTTCTTTCTGTTGTTCTTCACTTTCAACAGAAGCTTCTTGTTGCTCGCCGTCGTATTCTTCTTCATATTCAGCTTCTTCGGCTGCAGGTTCAGCTTCTTCTTCGGTTTCCGGCTCTTGTTCAAGGTGTTCGTCATCTTCAATGTTATAATTTGATTTACCCTTGAAAGCGAAAGCAAGAATAAGGATAAGTACCAAAGCGATGGCAACAAGAGATGTGATGACGATGATAAAGTTCTGCGTAACTGCAGACACAACCGTACCTACAGCAGGAATAACCTTTATAACAGCACCTCTGAGAGTGCTTCTGTAAATAAAGTCCGTACCGCTGCCGGTGTGAGCCATAAGCATATCCTCACCAATGTCGGAGCCTTTGAGGGCAAAAGCGATTTTGCTTTTGTTCATATCAAGATATGCAAAAGCATCGTTTTCCTGCAAATCTTTATCTTCTGTTATAATCAGGTCGCCTTTTTGGATTTCAGAATTGCTGTAATCCTTGCTTGAAGTGAACATATAATATTTTTCGGCAAAGGCTTTACCGCTGTCAACTCCCACAACAACCTTCAACACACCAATGCTTGCCGCACTGATGAGAACAGCAACAAGAACTATCATCAGAATAACCTGAAGAAAGACATTCTTTTTAGGCTTTTTCTCTTTGTTTTGTTTTTTTGTTTTTGAAGGCTTTTCTTCCTTGGCGTTCTTTTCTTTGATATTCTTTTCGCACTCTGCTTTTTCAGCCTCTTCGGGAGCTTCTTCGGCAGTGCTTTCCTCAGCATAGAAAGAAGCGAACTCTTCTTCGGCAGCGTTTTCTTCGGTAAGCGGTGACTTTGCCGCATCTTCAAAGACCTGAGCCACCTCGTTAGCCTGTTCGTCAAAATAAGTAACCTCTGCAGGGGCTTCTTCGTGTGCTGTCTCGCTGATTTCGGAAGAAGCTGTTTCTTCCTTTAATTCTTCGGCATTCGGTATCGAATCAAAAACGGGACTTCCCTGATGCTTGTCCTTTTTATTCTTTTTCTTTTTTGAGAATTTTCTTGAAAAATGAGATTCTTCATCTTCATCATTCATAATTTTCATATAATCATCAAAGAGGTCTGATCTTTCTGCATTACGCACAAGGTCTGCCTTTTTAGCTGCGAGAGCTTCTTGCGGTTCCTGTTTCTGAGCTTGAGCCTGAGCAAGGTTAACCTTTTTGATTTCAGTTTTTTCTGCCGGTTCCTTCTTCGGACTCGGTTTCACAACAGATGATTTAACTGAACGGGTGATTGGCATCGGCTGGGATGCAGCCTTTTCTTTTTTTGTTTCACCAAAATTTTTGATAAATTCACCAACCACGTCAGAAAGCTCTTCCGATGCTGTTATGGCGGGAGACTTTTCTTTTTGTGCGTAAAGCTCTTCTTCAAAAGCTTTAAGAAGCTGTTTTGAAGTGTCATTTTCGGGCTTCACAATTGAAGACCCCTTTTTGATGGCATTCTGAGCTGCCATTGACTTGTCGTATAAATTATTAAGCTCATTGAGACTTTTCGGTCTGTAGCTTGCCAATCAAATCACTTCCTTCGCTATATTCGCCAACTTAGTTTTTACTGAATTCCCTTTTCAAGAATAACACCGATCATATCGCTGATAGTCTTAAGGTTTTTCATAATAGTAATGTTTTCTGTTCTGATTTCCACAGAATTTTCCTTTGCACGGCGTACAATTGTTGCAGCCTCATCCTTTGCTTGAAGCACGATTTCTTCTGCTCTTGCTTCTGCATCAGCTTTAACCTTTTCAATTGTGCGTGTAAGCTTTTCAAAAACCTCTTTAACAACTTCACTCTGATTATCTTCGTTAATTGTGAAGCAAAGACCCTGTTCTGTAAGGTCTGATTTGAGCTTTTCGTAATTAGCTTCCATTTCTTCGCCCCATGCAACAGCGTTTTCATATTCCTGCTGGAGCATTTCTATATACTGATTTACCTGTTCAATGTTATAACCGTTTTCTTCCAAGTTGAAATTAACAAATGACATTTTATTCACCTCAACATATAATTTAAGCGGGATAGTTACCCATTCTTAGAAATTATACCTTATTGAGCAGTAAAATTCAACCGAATTAACACAATTTTTACATCGATATATAAATTATATTTAATTACTTACTCAACGGTGACGGATTTTGCAAGGTTTCTCGGCTTATCAATGTCACATTCTCTCAAAAGTGCCGTATAGTAAGACAGAAGCTGCATAGGTAAAATCTCAAGAGAGGGTAAAACAAGGTAAGATGCATCGGGGATAATGATACTGTGGTCAAACTCCTCTGCTCTGAGTCTGTGCTTTTCGGTTGTGACTGCAATTACCTCTGCTTTTCTTGCCATAACCTCCTTGACGTTGCTGTCTGTTTTATGAAATGTTCTGTCGTTCGCCATCAGTGCCACAACGATTGTGCCGTTTTCAATCAGTGATATTGTGCCGTGCTTAAGTTCACCTGCACCGTAAGCCTCAGAGTGAATATAGCTGATTTCTTTCATTTTGAGAGATGCTTCCAAAGCGGCAGCGTAGTCAGTTCCTCTGCCGATGAAATAAGCGTGTTCTTTTTTCTTGAAAAGTTTTGCAAGCTCTTTCGCCTTGCAGTCGGTGATTTTCAGCGTTTCTTCAATTTTTTCGGGCAGGGAGTCAATTTCTTTCAAATAATTGCTGTACTGCTCTTGGCTGATTTTGTCTGTAATGTATGCGATATAAAGAGCAAGGGTATAAATAACGCACAGCTGTGCCGAATAAGCCTTGGTTGTTGCAACGGCAATTTCGGGCCCGGCTTTTGTGTAAATCACATAATCACTGAGCTTTGGTATGGTGCTGCCCTCAACGTTGACAACCGAAAGCACACGAGAGCCTTTTTCTTTAGCTTTTTTGATGGCGGCAATGCTGTCCGCTGTTTCACCGCTTTGGCTGATAACAATGCACAGATCATTTTCCTTAATGGGTGCATTGCGATAGCGGAACTCACTTGCGATATCCGTATGTGTTGGTATTCCCGTAAGCTCTTCGAGAATGTATTTTCCGCAAACGCCTATGTGATAAGCCGAGCCGCAGGCAACAATGTAAATATTGCGGATTTTTTCTGCACTTTGTTTTGAAAGAGAAAAATCTTTGAATTTAATTTCTCCGTCTTTTATTATTGAGCTTAAAGTTTCTCTGACCGCTTTCGGCTGCTCCATAATTTCTTTGAGCATAAAGTGGTCATAGCCTTGCTTGTCTGCATCGTCTTTGCAAAGGGTAACTTCTTCTGCGGCTTTAAAAATCTGCTTACCGGTCTTGTCAAAGAACAATGGATTATCTTTTGTGAGAACTGCTGTTTCACCGTCATCGGGATAAAAGACCGTTTCTGCGTTGCCTGCCATAGCGAGTATGTCCGATGCCACAAAAACTCCGCTGTCACTCATACCCACAACAAGAGGACTGCCCATACGTGTGCAAACAATTTTATCGGGGAAATCACGGCAAAGAATACAAAGAGCATATGTTCCTGAAAGCATATCGGCTGTTCTGATTATCGTTGAAACAAGGTCACCGTCATAGTTTTTCATAAGAAGATGGGCAATTACTTCAGTATCTGTCTGAGATTTGAAGATGATACCCTCATTTTGAAGAGATTTTTTCAGTTCCGAATAATTTTCAATGATTCCGTTATGGACAACACAGAAATTTCCGTCATCACTTTGATGCGGATGTGCATTCAGTTTTGAGGGCTCACCGTGAGTTGCCCAGCGTGTGTGTCCGATGCCTACACGACTGTCACTTGCTGTTTTTGAATCAATAAGTCTTTGCAAAGCAGAAAGTCTGCCTTCTGTTTTCACAATGCCTATTCCGTTTTTTTCCTGAGTTGCAACACCTGCCGAATCGTAGCCTCTGTATTCCAGTGTGTGAAGACCTTTCAGAAGATAAGGTACTGCCCTGTTTTTTCCTGTGTATCCGATTATTCCGCACATAATATATCTCCTTTAATGATAAAAAAATACTTTCTCTTTCTGTTATTTTATGTTATACTGAATTAAAATATAAAATAAACTTGTCAGAGGTGATAAAAATGAAATATATTATCCCTGCTTCTTTAATCGCTCTTTTGGGAGTGTTCTCTTATAAGGAAGCGAAAGCCGGCAAGGGCACACTCAAAAACGAGCCGGATGTACTTTTGATTCTCGGCTGTCGTGTGAAAGGAGAAAAAGCAGAGCCGACACTTCAGATGAGAATTGACAAAGCGGCTGAATTTTTGAGTGAACACAAAAACACAATTGCAATTGCCTGCGGCGGAATTGTTCACAAAGACCAATTCAAAAGTGAAGCACAGGTTATTTTTGAAGAACTGACAGCAAAGGGCATTGAAAAGGATAGAATCATTCTTGAGGACAAATCTCTCACAACGGTTGAAAATTTTGTCAATGCAAGGAAAATTATGTCTGATATGGGATATGGCAAGGAGAGTGAAATCGCCATTCTTTCAAGCGAATTTCACCTGATGAGAGCAAAGATAATCGGTGATCGCTGCGGAGTTGAGGCTGAGACAGTTGCCGCACCCTCTCCGAAAAATGAAAAGATAAAGAATTATGTCAGGGAGTTGTTTGCTTTTCCTCTGGCGTATACCGAAACAAAAGGAGTGAAGAAAAATGGCTAATGTAAAAATGAATGCCTATAAAGTAAGTGAAATCAGCTTCAACAATAAGGTTAACGGCAAAGTGCAGCTGAAACTCAGCAACAAAGTATCACACAATGTCAGATACAACAAAAACGGAGTTTGTGAGGCTTTTCTGACCGTTGAAGTTTTTGACAAGGAAAATAAAGATGTTCTTAACATCAAGGTTACTGTTGTGGGTGCTTTCTCTGTTAAGAAGGATATTGAAAAGGAGTTTTTGCACGTTGAAACCTTCAAAGAGCTTTTTCCCTTTGCAAAAGCTCTTGTTACAACCATTTCTGCGAATGCAGGCATACCGCCTATCTATGTTCAGAATGTTGACATTGAAAAGCAGGAAATCTACCGCTTTGATATGAATGCTCAAAGCAAAGAGGAGGAAGAATAATGTCACTGCTTTTGAATCAGCTCAATGACGATGAGCTTGACTTCACAGTCCGTTTCACCGACACTGACGGAAATGCCGGAGTTTATGATTTTCTTGATATCGTGAACTACGAAAACAAAGAATATGTTGTTGTTGCTCCAAAAGACGATGACGGATATGTGGATATTTTCAAAATCATTATTGACGGTAGTAACGAGCTTTATGAAAGAGTTGAAGACGATGAAGTTCTCGAAAATGTATTTGATATTTTCAGAATAAAAAACGAAGACGAATTCGACTTTGAATAAGTTGAGTGCAACCCGAAACAGACTGAAAACGATAATTTTTAAGATTATTTCGGAATATACTGTTCAATTCTAATAAATTTTCAGTTGTAATGCTGAAAAATATATGGTATACTAAAATATAGTAAATTTTAGGAGGACATAAAATTGAAGAAAATTATTTCACTCAATGAAGGCTGGGTTTTCGCAAAACAGGGAATCAAAGAAACTGTTGACCTTCCCCACACATGGAACGGTATTGACGGTCAGGGCGGTGGCGACGGCGGATATTTCAGAGGCGCTTGCACTTACACAAAAATCCTTCCCAGATACGAAGGCAGAGTATTCCTTGAATTCAAGGGCGCAAACAGCATTTGCTCAGTTCTTGTGAACGGAAAGAATGCAGGTAAGCATGAGGGTGGTTACTCAACATTCCGCTTTGAAATCACAGACCTTCTCACTTCACCCAAAAACTTTCTTGAAGTTACCGTTGACAACTCAAACAGCAAAAAGGTTTATCCCGCCTTTGCTGACTTCACCTTCTATGGCGGACTTTACAGAGATGTTAACCTTATCTATGATGTTCCCGAAACACATTTCTCATTGACAGATGCAGGCAGCAAGGGTGTTTATGTCACACCGAAAATTAACGGTGATGTTCATGTCAAGGCTCTTATTTCCGGCTATAATTCAAATGTAAAGGTGCTTTATGAAGTAATGGATAAGGAAGGCAATGTTGTGGCTTCAGCTGGCGACAAGCAGAAGCTTCATGTTGATTCTCCCATTCTCTGGAACGGACTTGAGAACCCCTATCTTTACACTCTCAAAGCCACACTTACAGAAAGCGGCAAGGTAATTGACGAGGTTTCACTTCGCTTTGGCTTCAGAGAAATCAAGTTTGATGCAAATGAAGGCTGCTTCCTCAACGGAAATTACATAAAGCTCAAGGGTGTTTCACGTCATCAGGACAGAGAGACCATCGGTAATGCGCTGACAATGAATGAGCATATTGAAGACCTTAAGCTTATCAAGGATATGGGTGCAAACTCAATCCGTCTTGCTCACTATCAGCAGTCAGGCGACTTCTATGACCTTTGCGATGAAATGGGCTTGCTCATCTGGGCAGAAATTCCCGTTATCTCCCGCTATCAGAAAAAAGCTCAGGAAAATGCAATGAGTCAGCTTGAAGAGCTTATTAAGCAGAATATGCACCACGCATCAATTTTTTGTTGGGGTGTTCAGAATGAAATCACCATCACCAATGAAAATGAGACTCTCATAAACGGTATCAAGGAGCTTAACACCTATGCAAAGTTCCTTGACCCCTCAAGACCTACAACTCAGGCTCAGTTCACAATGTGTCCTGTTAATTCAGAGCTTAACTCCGTTACAGATATTCTCGCTTATAACCACTACTTCGGTTGGTATATGAAGACTTGCGACGGACTTGATGAATGGCTTGAAAAGTTCCGCACAGCAAACCCGGGTCTTAAAATGGGTCTTTCCGAATACGGTGCAGAGGGTGTGCTCGGCTATTTCAATGACAATCCCTCACAGGGCGACTATTCCGAAGGCTACCAGGCTCTTTATCACGAGCATTACATTCAGTCCATCAACAAAAACAAGTGGATCTGGGGCTCATATGTATGGAATATGTTTGACTTTGGCTCAGCCGTAAGAAATGAAGGCGGTGTCAAGGGCAGAAACAACAAGGGTCTTGTTACCTTCGACAGAAAAACAAAGAAGGATTCCTTCTATCTTTATAAAGCATTTTGGTCAGACGAAAAATTCGTTCACCTTGTTGGTGACAGATATCCTCTTCGTACTATCGGTGCAAAAGAATTCAGAGTATATTCAAACTGTGATAAAGTAACTCTCAAGGTTAACGGTAAGCAGAAGACCGTAGCTGCAGAAGGCATTTTCGTCTTCCCGGATATGGAAATCAAGGAAGGTGAAAACAAGGTTGTTATCACAGCAGGTGACATTAAAGAAACTCTTGTTCTCACAGGTGTAACTGAATATCCCGATGAATACACAATGCCCGAAGGTTCAGCTTCAATGGTACGCAACTGGTTTGTTGACAAGAGTGATGACAGCAATCCCGATTGCTACAGCCTTGACGATAAAGTTGGCGATATTCTTCAGAGTGAGGAAATCCTCGGTATGGTTAAGGGTGCTGCAGGCAAGCTTCTCAGGAGTCCTCTTATGGCAATTGTCAAGCCCTTCACACTGCGTCAGCTTCTCGACCTTCCCATCGTCAACCTTGACCCCGAAATTTTAAATATGGTTGAAGATTATCTCAGAACCGTCAAAAAGAACTAACAAAACAAAGCGCTCTGTCCGATGGATAGGGCGTTCTGTGATTAACCTTTTTTATATATTGACAAATCAAAGACGATAAAGTAAAATTTTGGTATAAAGAAATGAAAAGGAGAAAGTATTATGGCAATCTACAAACAATTATTGGCACTGATTTTTTCTGTTCTTATGACTTTTGGATCATACTCACCTGAAAGCTTTGAAATTGCGAATGTTCCGCAAAAGGATGAGGATGCAGTCAGAGTTGTATCTTTCAATGTCAGATGTATGGATGACATTTACGGCTCTGTTGAAGGACGCTCACAGCTTATTTGTGCGGCACTTTCACAGTATCATCCGGATTCTTTCGGTGTTCAGGAAGCAAATGAGCAGTGGCTTGAAATTCTTGAAGCCAATCTCGGTGACGAATACGGTTATGTTGCACAGTTCAGGGACGGAAAGAGCAATTCCGAAGCTTCGGGCGTTTATTATCTCAAGGATAAGTATAATCTGCTTGACAGCGGCACAATCTGGCTTTCGGACACTCCCGATGAATTTGCTTCAAAATTCGCATTGTCAAGTTATCCACGGGTTGCAACGTGGGTAACCTTGGAGAACAAGGAAACAAAAGAAATTTACACACACATCAACACACATCTTGATCATGTTTTTGAATGTGTAAGAGTTCAGCAGATAAAGGTGCTGAAAACAAAAATTGAAGAATTCAAAGCTCAGGGCTATCCTGTTGTATGCACAGGTGATTTCAACACCAAGGAAGGTGCTGATGCGTATAATGAAATGAAGGGCTGCCTTGTTGACAGCAAATATATTGCTAAGGTTTCTGACGACGGCGCAACTTATCATAACTACGGAATGAATGTACTTGAAACAAAGCCTATCGATTTCATTTTTGTTTCAGAAGGCACTCAGGTTGATACATATAAGATTATTGATGAAAAAATCGGTGATATGTACCTTTCAGATCATGCCGGCCTTTGTGCAGACGTGAAGTTCTGATAAGATAAAAGGAGAGATCAGATATGTCGTTTTGGAAAAGAGCCTGGGCATTGGTTATGTCATTTTTGATGAATATTGTCTTCTGGTTGCCGCTGAGCTATAACATTGAAAATGTGCCTGATAAAACAGAGGGCAGCGTGAGGGTTATATCCTTCAATGTCAGATGCGCAAGTGATGCTTTTGGCTCGGTTAATGTGCGCTCAAGATTTTTGATTGCAATGATTGAAGAGTATCTTCCGGATTCTTTCGGCGTTCAGGAAGCGACAGAAAAATGGATGAAAATTCTGCAAAAGAAGCTCGGCGATAAATATGACTGTGTGACACAGATGCGTGATGAGACCGATGGCGCAGAGGCTTCAGCAGTGTTCTATCTCAAGGATAAATATGAACTGAAAGACAGCGGCACAATCTGGCTTTCAGATACACCTGATGTTCCTTATACCAAGCATGAGGACTCGGGCTGCACAAGAATTGCAACCTGGGCAACACTTAAAAACAAGTCAAACGGATTGATTTATACCCATATCAATACCCACCTTGACCACGTCAGCGATGAAGCGAGAGTTTTGCAGACAAAGGTGCTTAACAATAAGATAGCAGAGCTTCAGCAGGGCGGTCAGCCGGTTGTTTGCACGGGCGACTTCAATGCTGATGAAAAGAGTGTGGTATATGATGAAATGGTGACACTTCTTTCTGACAGCAAGTATCTTGCCCGAAATTCAGACAGCGGAATTACTTATCACGATTACGGTAAATATACCGAAGGCGAGCCCATCGACTTCATTTTTGTGCCTGAGGGCACGGAGGTTGACACATATAAAATTATTGATGAAATGGTCAGCGGAATGTTTGTTTCGGATCATTACGGATTATGTGTAGACTTATATATCTAAAAATCAATAAAAGTTCTTTTGTTTCTTTTCTTTCAAGAAAAGAAAGCCTGCCCGGCGAGGGCATATGAAAAAAATCAAGGAGCTGAAAAAAACTTCCGTTTTTTCAGCTCCTTTTATTATTGCTTTTTTTAATTAAAGTTCATTCTGCTTATAGACGGTTTTTTGCTGTGCAAAAATGTCAAAGGGGTTTGAAACTCCGCCCTTAGATTTAATTATCGATCTTGCAAACTGGGGGAAAATGAGGAAGGGTACGGATTTGTCTGCACCTGCATTCCAGGCCCTTGCTGCGAAGTAGTAGCAGTTAAAAATGGGATCCCAACGGTTATAACTGCCGACTTTTTTGCTTACATCTTCAAGCTCATCCTCATCAAGCTCTGTTGAAAGAGCGACAAGGGAGTTGTAATGTGTAAGTGTTGTTTCAAGATTGTAATAAACACCGCCGCCACGGGGTCCTTCGGTGCCGAAACAGCCGACAGAAACTGTGTCATAAGCGGCTAATTCATATCTTCCCACCATTATAGGCACATCGGTAAGATTTTCAAAGTAAAGGAAAATGTGCTTGATGCCTGTGTTCTTGTTGGTTTGAGAGCAAATCCACATTCTTGCAACATCTTCGTCATCTGCTGCTGAAACACAGAAAGACATTGCCGAAAAGAGCATAACAACTGCAAGCAAAACGGCTATAATTTTTTTCATATTTAACACCTATTAAATGTTTGTTCTTAATTTAAAAATATCCGTACTTTGCAAACATACTGTTAATGATTTATTAACAATATGTAAATTGAATTTAAGCGCACTTTCGCACAATCTAAGTCTTTCTACTTTCTACTCACTTCTTCTGTCCGTAATATGCATTCGGACCGTGCTTTCTCATATAGTGCTTATCAAGCAGATACTGTTCAATCGGTCCTCCGGAGGGATTTATCTGCTCTGCGTGATATGCCATATTGGCAACAGTTTCCATAACAACCGCATTATGTACGGCTTCATTGGGAGTTTTGCCCCAGGCAAAAGGTCCGTGCTTATAGACCACAACACCGGGAACAGCCATAGGGTCAATGCCTTTTTTGTTGAAAGCTTCAATGATAACCGTGCCTGTTTCTTTTTCGTAGGCAGTTTCAACTTCTTCGGCAGTGAGCTGTCTTGTGCAGGGAATTTCTCCATAGAAATAGTCTGCGTGAGTTGTGCCGTAGGCGGGTATGCTTCTTCCTGCCTGAGCCCAAGAAGTTGCCCAGGCGGAATGGGTGTGAATTACACCGCCGACAGAAGGGAAAGCCTTGTAAAGCTCAATGTGAGTCGGTGTATCGGAGGAGGGATTGAGTTTTCCTTCAACAACATTGCCGTCAAGGTCAACCACAACCATATCTTCAGCGGTCATAATGTCATATTCGACACCGCTGGGCTTGATGACGATGAGTCCCTTTTCTCTGTCAATGCCGCTGACATTGCCCCAGGTGAAGGTGACGAGTCCGTATCCGGGAAGACTTAAGTTAGCCTCGAGTACTTTTTGTTTGAGTTCTTCAAGCATACTGTTCACCTTTAAGCCTTTACTGCTTCTTTTGTTGTCTTATCCCTTTTTGCTTTTGAAACAACATAAGCGATGAAGCCGAAAACAAATCCGATGGCTGCGGAGATGACTGCAAACAGCGCAAATGCAACATCTGTTTTGCCGAGAACACAGAAGGGGAGAAGAATTGAAACAACTGCAATAATAACGGGTGAAAGGAAGCCGGCAAGACTACCTTTTTTAACCATTGCAGCTGAACAGATGATGTTCAGAATTGAAAGGAAAATATACTGACCGAAAACAGTGTAAATCAGTTCGTCACCGTTTCCGAAGATGAGTCCCCAGACTGCAAAAAACAGGGAGATGATTAAAAATACGCAAAGGGGTTTGTTTGTTTTGATAAAATTTTTCATATTTTTGCACCTCGATTATTTTGTTGTTGCGCCGTTTATGACAAAGGTTGTGATGCTGTTAGACTTAAGAACGGCGGTGACGGAGTTTCCTTTCGGCCCGAACGTGGCGATTTCTGCCCAATGCTCACCGTTCTTTATATCTCCGCTTGTTCTGTAGGCTCTCAGCGTTGAGCTTTCAATATCAAAGCCGCTGAGAGAAAGTCTGATTTCGATGTCATTTGCCTTTGGGTTTACACAAACAACGCTGATTTTTTTGCCGATATCATCATAACACGCAATCGTCTGCTTGTCAACTTTGAGAAGGGTTGTTCCGGGACGGATAAAGCGTGAAAACTGACCGAAAGCATAGTACTTCTGTGTAAGGTATATTTCTTCCGTATCCATATCAGCGAAAGCTGTTCCCCAATAGCCTTTATTCAAATCAGGTATACAAGGCATATCACGACGGCCCTTGAACTCCTGCTTTGAGATATAAGCTGCGACGATTTGCCAAATAACCCATGCCTGAGGCTCAAGAGTGTTCAGATCTTCAATGATTTTTTCACCAAGCCATAATGCGGGTCCCATTTCTCCCGCATCTTTGCCGGAAACAGAACTCCAGTCAGTTTCCGTCATCCATAAGGGCTTATGATGGCTTTTTACAAGCTTTGCAAGTTTAGGGGTTGCTTTGCTGTAAGTGTGAACGCTGACTCTGTCAATTGCGTCCCAGGCTTCTTGTGAGTATCTTTTGCAGGAAGTGAGCTGCAGAGAGGTGTTGGTTTCGTCACTTGCGGTAATGTCAACCTCTGTAAGTCCTGCCCTTTTCACAGCTTTTGCAGTTTCTGTCAGAACAAGGCTTTGCATTTTGCCCGGTGAAACGTGGCAGCCCTCTTGCTTTGGAGAATATGCCTTCCAGTAGTCGGTGAAAGGCTCGTTCATGGCCGCAAGGGAACTGATTTTTATGCCCAGTTCATCATTTATATACTTGGCAACGTGGGCGAGATATTCGGCAAAGTCTGTAACACAACTTTTTTTCAGATTGTTGCTTATGGCATTCTTGCTGCCTGATGAGCAACCGCTGACTGTCATAAAATATGGCGGCGAATTGGCAAAGGCTTCAACATAGGCATCATTGCCGGCTGCATTATATGCTTTTTTCAGTGTGTTAAGCTGATATTTATCAGCTTCATAATCGTAGTAAAGCCCTTTCTTTTCGTCTTTTTTCAGCCAGCCGGGAATGTCCGAGTCTGTCCTCATAATATGGTTGTGGGTCGGATCATCTCCGCCGCCGATATTATATCGCATAACATTGAGGCCTAAGCCTTCTTTGCTGAAAAAAAGACGTGCGGCATCGTCGGTGAGTTTTTCACTTGCGCCCAATCGGTGTGCCCACCAGCAAAGGCTTGTTCCCCAACCTTCAAAGCGGGAGGGGAACAGATTTTTTTTGTTGATTATAATGTTTTTCATCTTTTAAAATACTAACTGTGCTGTGTTTTGTGAAATAAGAACGGATGTGCCGTCGGCACTGTATTTAAACGCTCCGTCTGCTGTTTTGTAATAAACACTCAGACCGTTTTCTACATCTGCAATATATTCGGTTGCGTTTTCTGCTACGGTTGAAATTTCACCGTTTATGTATGCACTGACTGAAACTGTCTGTTCTTTTTCGTTGACTGTTGCAATCACACCTGATGCAAAATCAGTTGAGAAGGTAGCCTGATGAATTCCCTCACCAATCTTATTTTCACCGAGATAAAGGTCATAGGCCGTGCCGTTTTCTGTGAAATAAAGAACGCTGTTGTTTGTGCTGACGGTGTAGTTTGTGGCATTTTTCGCAATAAGCTTCGGCTCTGTGCCGTCTGCAAGGCGGATTTCATAAAGGTCGCTGTATTCTTCATCAGTTGCGGTGAAGTAAACGTGAGTACCGTTATTACTGAGTATGATGTTGTGCATATCGCCGCTACCGAGGTCGATTATTTCGGAAGCACCTGTTGCGTGATACATCTTTGCAGCATCCAAAAGCTCAAATGGGTCGCTGTCTTTTGTGATTTCAATATCATTGCTGATAGCAGGATATACCGCATTCGCTGTATTCTCTGCGAAGTTGAGAGCGTAAATTTGTATTTCATCATAAAGGACACGGTCTGAAACAAGCTGATTTTCGATACCGTTATAGTAATAAAGAGGAACAAGATAATAGTTATTTCCTGCCCTAGGAGCATCGGTGTCGCCCGTTGTGCAGTAATAAACTTCGCCGGATTGATAAATCTTCATCTCGGAATATACATTTTCTGCAATATCTGTGACATTGCCTTCAAAGTCGGCTTTTTTCAGTGTAAGAGAGGTCTTATCTTCATTTGCATCAGTAAAATAAACCGTACCGAAATTGTTAGTGATTTCTTCAACATCTGCGTTTTCACCGATAAGGACAGCATCTGCTTCACCGTTTTTTAAATATACATTGTCGTTATAATCTGTATAAACAAGCTTTGTGCCGTCGGTGGATATTTCATAAGAGAATATGTTTTCTGCAAGCTTTGTGCTTTGTGTGAGGTCGCTTTGATAAAGGTCATAGTTTTCCATTGTGGTGTAAAAAACTTTGAGTCCGTCACCCGTTACGGTATGATTACGAATGTTCTGAGCAATTTCCTTAACAGGACCGTTTGTTTTGAAGTCATAATAGCAAAGAGTATAACTCATATCAATTTCGGATTCATTTGTCGGGAAATAAACAACAGTACCGTCCTGACTGTAAGAAAGGTCTGCGGAAAGGTCTGCGTATTGTGCAATACCCTCAGTGAGAACAACAGCTTCGCTTTTTGTGTCATCAAGGTTTTTGCAGTAAAGTGTGCCGTTTTCCACATAAGATGCAAGGTCATAACTGCCTGAGAGGTTTCTGCTGTCATCGGTGAAGGTGGGAATGAGGAACACCAGAAGACATATTGCGATAAGCGCAAAGTCGCAGAAAATCAGAATAAATCTTTTCGGGCTCAGTTTTCTGTCTTCAAGCTTTTCGCTTTGCTCCTGACAGACGGGACAAATGCCGCCTTCTCCGTCGAACTCTCTTTTACATTTTTCACAAATTGCCATTTTATATATTTCCTCCTTTGATTTTATCTGCGAACTTTTGTTTATTCAATTATAATAGAAATTAAAGAAAAAGTAAACAGATATTTTCTTATTTATTCCATCAGTTCAGAAAAATCGTAATTTACCGCATTGATGACTGCTTCGGGGTAATGAGGAACTGAATAACAGTCTGCAATGACAGGAGAAAGCGATTGAGCGCCGTTTTTGAATATAATTGTACTGTCAGGATTTGATGAAGCTTCAACAACAACACTTCCCTGTGCTGTTACGGAAATTGAACTGTCTTCGGGTTTTATCGGTGCGTCAAAAGAGATTATCTCGCTTTCATTTATAATTGTGAAGGTGGTGTATCCTCCTTCGTCGGGTATATTACATACAACAAGAATTTTGAAATGCGGGTCAAAGTGGGTATAGTAATAAATATTGTCGAGTATTTTTTCTTCGTTTATATAAAGCTCATTTGGCAGTTCATAGTTGTGCGGGTTGGTGGATTTGAGATAAGCGAAGGTGTTGTCAGATAAAGCATATGATGATACTGTTGCGCTGTCTGTTTCGGATACCTGCTCTGACGGGAGCTCGTTTTCTGAAAGCTGAGTTTTTTCTCCGTCCGTAAATTTTATAAATTCGCCCTTTTCCGTGCGATAAATGATTTCACCCAAATCCTCGGAAAGGGAAATCAGTGTGACATTTTTATCAAGAAGAAGGGGCATTTCGCCTTTTTCTTTGAAATATAACTCATCGTCATCTGTTATATAAATGAGTTTGTCACCGTCAAGAGAAACGCTGTATGAACTGTAGTTTTCGCAAATGAGGCTTTCGTTACCGAAAAAGTCGCTTTGATAAAGAGCCGAACCGTTGTCATTTGTTCTCACAAGGGTGAGTGTGTCAAAGCTGCTGTTTACCGTGTGCGAGGTAACATCTTCCGCAATAAGTATCGCAGGCTCCGAAGGCTTTGTCAGGTCGAAGCAGAAAAGACTGTAAGATGCTGTGAAATAATCGTCAACAGCATTGAAGCCGTTAGTGAAAAGAAGAGTTTTCTTATCCTGAGAGATAAAGGTTGCTTCGTGAACTGAAAAACTTTCCTGAGTGCCGTCAAGCGTACCGATGACAGCCGGCTTTGCATTGGGCCTTTTAAGGTCTGTACACATAAGCACACCTTCAGACAGATACAGCACGGGGTCAATGTTTTTGTGCCATCTTACGGTGTAAAACCTATAGAGCCCGATACCGGTGAAAGAAAGAGTCAAAATAATAATCAGTAAAAAAATCACAGCCTTTTTGATTTTATCTGAGGTTGCCTTTTTTCTTGCTGAAACTATGAATTCTGTTTCAGAGCCGTTTTTAGAGGGCAGATGACTTGTTCCCTGAAAGTTGAAGCCGCAGTGACAAACGGTTGTACCGTTCAGCAGTTTTCTTCCGCAAATGGGGCAGATTTTCATTCCGATTAAACTCCTTTCGTACACTTTTCTATTATTTTATCGCAGGTGATGTATTTCTGTCAAGAAGTGACTTAAGATTATATTTATTCGGAATATTATTTAATCATTCTGCTTATGGGATAATCCTTGACAAATACAATGTATTTCTAGTAAAATGAAAGAGTGTAGATATTTTGCATATCAAAAAATTTATAAGGAAGGGTAAGATATGAAGTATATTTGGGAAAACCCGGAAATTATCAAAGAGAATAAGGAGGACGGTCATGTTCTTGCTTTTTGCTATGACAAAGCAGACTCAGCCGCCAAAAGAGAAAAGTCTCCTTACAAAATTTCTCTGAACGGCAAATGGAAGTTCTTTTGGTACAAGGGTATAGGTGAACTTCCGGGCAAATACAAGGATGCAGATTTTGATGACAGCAATTGGGAGGATATCACAATCCCGGGTGTGTGGCAGCTTCAGAAGGACTACACAAAGCCCTGGTATTATGCAAACTCATTCCCCAACTGTATCGGTGTGGAAAAAAGCAAGATTCCCTCAATTGACATCAAGGGCCAGGAGGTTGCAATGCACAGAACCTCTTTCACAGTGCCCGAGAGTTGGAACGGAAGACAGGTTTTTCTTCATTTCGGTGCTGCAAAGGCAGGAATCAAGGTTTATGTTAACGGCAGATATGTGGGCTATTCACAGGGCTCAAACACACCCCACGAATTTGATATTACCGAATATGTGAAGCCAGGTGTGAACAAGGTTGCCGCAGAAGTATACCGCTATACCGACGGCACATACCTTGAAGACCAGGATATGTGGTTCCTTTCAGGTATTTACCGTGAGGTTTATATTTACAGCGAGCCCAAGCAGTGCATCAGAGACTTCTTTGTCAGAACAGAGCTTGTCAATGATTACACCGACGCTGATTTGCTCCTTGATGTTTATCTTAAGGATTATTCACAAGCCGGAAAGAGCCTTCAGATTGAAGCAACTCTTCTCACTTCAGGCAAACCCATTGTTGTGGGCACTCAGGAGCTTATCACAAAGCAGGGCGAAAACAAGGTTGTTTTCAAAAAGCGTATTGAAAAGCCGATGCTCTGGTCAAGCGAAAGCCCCGTGCTTTATACTCTTCTTATCAGGACAGTCTGTGACGGCGTGGTAACATATAAATCAGTCCGTTTCGGCTTCAAACAGATTGAAATCAAGGGTGAGAAAATTCTTGTCAACGGCAAGCCGCTTCTTATCAGAGGTGTCAACCGTCACGACTTTGACCCTGACTTCGGTTGGGCAGTTCCTGATGAAAGATATATTCAGGACCTCAACATTATGAAGCAGAACAACATCAACTCAATCCGTACAAGCCATTATCCCAATGACCCGAGATTCTATGATCTTTGTGATGAATACGGCTTTTATGTTATGGATGAATGTGACCTTGAAACTCACGGCGTAAGAAGAAAGAACGTTCCCGGTGACAACCCGATGTGGACAAAGGCTGTTGTTGACCGTATGGAAAGAATGGTTCTTCGTGACAGAAACCACGCCTGTGTATTTATGTGGAGTCTCGGTAACGAAGCGGGTGACGGCAGCAACTTCCTGAGAATGAAGGAAGCCGCACTCAAGCTTGACAGCACAAGACAGTTCCATTATGAGGGCGATTTTGACTTCACAAAGAGTGATGTTATCAGCCGTATGTATCCCACAGAGGATCAGGTTGAAAAGCTCGGCAATAAAGAGCCTCTCACAATCACCTGGTTTGACAACATTGCAAACTCACTTGCAGCAGACAGTAAGCCGATTCCCAAACATCTTTACACAAAGCCTGTTGTTTTCTGTGAATATGCTCACGCAATGGAAAACAGTCTCGGTAACTTCCGGGAATATATGGATGCCTTTGAAAAATATGACAACCTTTGCGGCGGTTACATCTGGGACTTTGTTGACCAGGCTATCCACAAGGTTGATGAAGACGGCAATGATATGTGGCTTTACGGCACAGACTACAATGAAAAGGATTTGTGGATTAAACCTCCGTATAATACCTGCGCAATTGTGGGCAGTAACACATTCTTCAACGCAAACGGCATCATTGCCGCCAACAGAAAGGTACACCCCTCAATTCACGAGGTAAGAAAGGTTTACTGCGAAATTCAGATTAAGGCTATTGACACTCAGAAGGGTGTATATCTTCTCAAGAATAAGCAGCTCTTCTCTGACCTTTCAAAGTTTGATATCAAGTATATTCTGACAAATGACGGTGAAAAGCTTTCAGAAGGAATGCTTGACAGAGCTATGTTTGAAAGGCTCGCTCCGCTTTCAGAAATGGAGTTCAACTTCGAATGCAACATTCCCGAAGAAGCAAAGGGCGAAATCGTGCTTACCTTCTCCTTCCTCAGACGTGAAGATTGCCGCTTTGCAAAGGCAGGCTATGAGCAGGGCTTTGACCAGTTCATTATAAGAAATGCTGAAGAAAAAGCAGCGGTTAAATACGAAAAGAGTGTTGAAATTGAAGGTACGGAAAAGGAGTTCTGCGTTATCGGTGACGATTTCAGATATACCTTCAAAGACGGCCTTCTCACATCAATGGTGAAAAACGGTGAAGAATACCTTAAGGGTGAACTTAAACCGAACTATTACAGAGCGCTTACGGATAACGATATCGACTACCTCAACTTCGTTCCGCCCCTCATTCCCGTGCATCCGCTTTATATGTGGAAGAAGGCGACAGATTCACTCAAAACAAAGGCTACGCTTATCCACCGTTACAGCCACAGCGCATATATTGAAACCACGCTCAGCGTAATCGGTCTTAAGGATGCAAAAATGACTTATACCGTATATCCTGACGGTAAAATTGATGTCACCCACGAGGGTACACCAAATATTCAGGATATGGTGCGTTTCGGCACGGTGCTTACAATGGATAAGGATTATCACATTGTCAAGTGGTACGGCAGAGGCCCGCATGAAAACTATATCGACCGTAAGACAGGTGCAAGAATTGCACTTCACGAAATGACAGTTGCCGATATGGAACACCATTATATGAGACCTCAGGAAAACGGTCACAGAACTGATGTCAGAATGCTTGAAGTGAAAAACGAAGAGGGCGAGGGGCTTCGCTTTACCGCTATCGGCGAAAGAAACTTTGCAATCAACTGCCATCATTATACGGTGACAGACCTTGACGAGGCAACACATATCCACTCACTCAAGCACAAGGATTTCACAACAGTTTGCATCGACCTTATGCAGAGAGGTGTGGGCGGCGATATGCCCGGCAGTGCCTGCCTTCGTGAGCCCTACATTATGCACAAGGGCACAGATTATTACTACAGTTATTCAATTGAAGTTATATGATAAGCAAAACCGAACGCTTAGCGTTCGGTTTTACTGTTCCTTATATCTATATGCCCTAAAAGGGGCTGTTGCACGAAAGTGTGACAGCCCGTTTTCATAACACGCCACAATG
>CAYUVR010000025.1:0-26035 GCA_964448225.1 uncultured Faecalibacterium sp.
GCTTTCGCTGTACCGCCACCTTACATAAATACTTCGTTATCGCACCTCGGCTAAACGGAAAGATGTCTTTTCTTTTTATAAATTTTGCGTAAAACCGGTTAATATTTCTGAATTCAAGTCCGATACTTCTCTGCCTGCAGATTGAACATATAAGCATAAGTGCCGTTCATTTTCATTAGTTCTTCGTGACTGCCGCTTTCAATTATGCGACCATTTTCCATCACATAAATTCTGTCTGCGTTGACGGTTGTTGAAAGACGGTGGGAAATGAAAATAACGGTTTTGTGTGCCGCCGCCTCCATCATTGCACAGTTGAGGTTATATTCCGCAACGGGGTCGAGGTTGGCAGAAGGCTCGTCTAAGATTACATAAGGGCAGTTTTTGTAAAAGGCTCTTGCAATTGCAACCTTCTGACTTTCACCGCCGGAGAGCATAACACCTTCGTCATCAAACTCTCTGAGAAGCTCAGTTTTTGTGCCGTGGGGAAGATGCTTCGTAAAACCGCTGTGACCGAGAGCTTCCATAACCTTTTCTTCATCGGCATCCTTATCAAGTGCGACGTTTTCGCCAACATTGCAAGAGAAGAGCTGAAAGTCCTGAAAAACTGCGGAAAATCTGTCTCTGTGAGATTCAACGGTATAATCTTTTATATTTTCACCGTCAATTTTGATTGTGCCGTCTGTCGGGTCATAAAGGCGCAAAAGAAGGTTTGTGAGTGTGGTTTTGCCTGCACCGTTATAGCCTACAAGCGCAATCTTTTCATAGGGCTTGATTGTGAGATTGATGTCACTTAAAGTCGGCTCGCTGTTGCCGGGATAAGTGAAGTTCAGATTTTCAATCCTGATTTCCTTCGGTGTACCCTTTTCTGCCTGTTTCTCACCGCCCTTGATTTTGAAATCTGCTTTAAGGAATTCACGGTATTTTTCAATCATTTTTCCTCTTTCTGAGAAAACCGCAACAGCCCATACTGTCAGAAAATTGATTGAAATTGCAATTGAATGAGCTCCGTTAAATGCGGCTACAAAATCACCGGGTGTAATACTTTCTTTCACAAGCACACAGTATCCGAGATAAAGAGGCAACACAAACATAAAGCCCATAATCTGAATACCCGATTCCTGAAGCATATAAAGTGAAGAAATCTTCTTCCAATACTTTTTCTGATTTTTGATAACATCGTCTGCTGCATCGTTATATCGGTCAATAAGCAATGGAGTGATTTCGTTCATTCGTACCTCTTTGCAGTATTCCTGCAAGTAAAATATGCGCTGAAAATAATCGCTGCGTCTGTGGTATTTCGTATTGTCAGTTCGTCTGCTCATCTGAAGGTCACCGATTTTTCGGCTTATCGGCAAGAACATACCTATGAAAAGAAGAATGATAACAAGACACCATGGGTCGATTGAAAGAAGCACACCTGCAATTGTAACAAGAGAAACTACATTTCCTGCATAGTTTCTGACAAGGTCAAGCAGATTTTGTATGTTGTCTGAGGAGGATTCAATTGTCAGAATGAAGTTATTATAGAATTCGGGGTTGTCATAGCTTTCAAGGTCAAGCTGCTTTGCCTTTTCATAAAGGGTTTTGTTAAGTCCGTAGTGTACTTTTTCTTTTTCTATATTCCAGAAAAACTCTCTGTACAGCCACGAAAACAGGGTGCTGAAAACAAGAATGGCTGCAATGACAATTACAGCATAAAAAATGCGTTCAAGTCTTTCTCCCTCAGTCACAACATCAATTATGTATTTAACACCTATGACTGAAATAAGTCTTCCGGGAAGAATCTGAAGAACACCCCAGGTGAATTCACCGATAACAAGAAGAGGAGAAATTTTGAAAAGGAGAGATATAAAAAAGAAAATATTGGAAATCATCGAATGGTTGTTCTTAGCGTTTTTCTTCTTCATTTTCCTGTGCCTCCTTTCCTTTGTTGTAGCTGGAAGCCTGAAGAGAGAACATGCGGTGATATTCACCGTTTTTCTCCATCAGCTCTTTGTGACTGCCGCTTTCAAGAACTGTTCCGTCACCGATAACAATAATTTTGTCGGAAAGAACGGCACTGGAAAGACGGTGAGAGATATAAAGAACGGTTTTGCCCTTTGTCACTTCAATAAGGCTCTGATACATTTTGTATTCTGCAATGGGGTCAAGGGCAGAAGAAGGCTCGTCAAGCACGGCAAACTGAAAGTCCTTTGCAAAAAGTCTGGCAACTGAAACCTTTTGGTTTTCACCGCCTGAAAGACCGATACCGTCTTTTTCAAACTCCCTTGTCAGTACAGTGTTGCCGCTGTTCGGAAGTGCCGAAATTTTATCCCATATACCGCTTTGTTCAAGAGCTTTCTGAGCAGTCATTTTTTCCTCTTGTTTACATTCGTGGCAAAGCACATTCTCAAAAACGGAAACAGCAAAATTTCTGTAGTCCTGAAAAACAGCACCGTAGCTGTTGCGAAGTGAGGAAAGCTCATACTCCTTGATGCTTTTTCCGTTATAGAGAATTTCACCTTCCGTGGCATCATAAAAACGTAAAAGCAGTTTAACAATTGTGCTTTTACCTGCACCGTTGACACCTACAAGAGCTACTGTTTCACCTTTATTGATTTTAAAGGATACATTATTAAGTGAGTTTTTCTTTGCGGAAGGATAGCGGAAAGATACATTTCTGAATTCAAGAGACTCAAATTCGCCGCACACTTCGTTTCCGCTTTTTATTTTCGGCTCATAGTCAAAAAAGTCACGGAGATTCTGGAAATAGAAGGCAGACTCACTTATCATTTCAAAGCTTCTTGCAATTCTCATTGTGGCTTCTCTGACTGAGTTGATTGATGAAAGAACAACTGAAAAACCTGAAACAGTCATGGCGTTTTCGTGAATAAACTGATATCCCGCAAAGGCGTATGTACCTATAATTGGTATGAAGTCACTGAAAAGTGAATTAATCATATTGAAAACAAACAGTTTTATGCCGTATTTTTTAAGTATCATAACGTTTGCTTCAATTGCTGCTTTGAATCTTTCCATAAGAACAAGAAATATGTTTGATGTTCTGATATCTTTTGAATAATCTTTGAGGAAAATTGTTCTTTGAACATAGGCTTTTATTCTGTTGTTGGTTGTCATTTCCTTATCTCTTTTGTAAAGCAGTTTGCTTCTGAAAATCTCAACAACGAACACAAGAGCCACGGGAGCAAGGAACAAAAGATACATCGGGTCAATAGTGGTTACCGTTCCGATAACGAGTGCAAGTGAAATCACACCGGCAAAAATTGAACCTATATTGTCGCATACAGAGACAAAAAGACCCCAGGCGAGAATTTGCGTTGCTCTTTGATATTTATCGTAAAATTCAGGGTCTTCGTAGCAGGAAACATCAAGTTCAAGTGCTTTTTTGAATACTTTGTTGTTAAGCCCTTTAAGCACCTTTTTTGTTGATACCTGTCTTACGTAGTTGGCACTCCAGTTTATTCCTTTAACGATAAGAGAAAGCACAAGGAATAAAACAAGATTTTTCACAAATTCCTTAAAATCACCCTTTGCATCAATAATGCCGAGAAGCACCTTCAAAAACAGAATATTTTGCAAGAATACGGAAAATATCATATCTGCACCCATATTTAAAAAGGAACAGATGAGCAGCTTTTTCTCTGTCTGCCACACAAGTTTCAGGGCGAAGACAATGTTTTTCATCACAGGTACTTTCACTTTTTCGTGCATACCGAGCCTTCTGTGGGGAGGGGGTGGCGGCATATATATCACCTCTTTCATAGAATAAAAAACTATATGTTTACGAATATTGCGAAAGGCAATAAAAATGAGCATACTTATACTATACTCTTTTAAAGTGAAAATACAAGTCTTGATTTTTTTGTAATATTGTGGTAATATATATACGTAGATAGAAAGTGAAAGGCAGTCTGTGAGCATTTAAGGTTTACGGACGGCTTTTTTATATCCCCTTTTTTTCTCTTTCTGCTTGAAAAATATTCCTGAGGGTGTATAATCAAACTGATAAAAATAAAAGGAAGTGTTTAATATGTCAAAAATATTCGCACACAGAGGTTTTTCAGGCAAGTATCCCGAAAACACAATGCTTGCTTTCGAGAAAGCTGTGGAAATCGGTGTTGACGGCATTGAGCTTGACGTGCATCTCACAAAGGATAACGAGCTTGTTATTATTCACGACGAAGACATCAAGCGCACCTGCGACGGCGAAGGCCTTGTCAGAGATATGAGCCTTGCCGAACTCAGAAAATTCGATGCCTCAGCCACTTTCAGAGGTGTTTACGGCTTTTGCGGTATCCTGACTTTAAGAGAGTATTTTGACCTTGTGAAGGATACAGGCATTATCACAAATATCGAGCTTAAAACCGGCGTTTTCGAATATCCCACAATTGAAAAAAGAACAATTGATATGATAAAGGAATTCGGACTTCAGGAAAAGATTATTCTTTCTTCCTTCAACCACTTCACAATCAAACGCTGTGAAGAAATTGCACCGGAAATCAAAAGAGGTTTCCTTTCAGGTGACTGGCTTGTTGATTTCGGCAAATATACCGCTGAAAGAAATGTTCAATGCTGTCATCCGTGGCATATCACGCTTAATGAGGCATCGGTTAAGGAAATGCACGAAGCCGGACGTGAAATCAACACATGGACTGTCAATGAATATGAAGATATCGAAAGACTTGCAGCAATGGGTGTTGACTCACTCATCGGCAACTTCCCTGACAGAATGATTGAGAGACTCAGAGGCTGAGCCCCGGAGGTAAAATGTATTTCTGATTTTAGCATTAATTTAATATAGTATTCATTCCCCTCGGCCTTCCTGACTCCCTTTTCACCGAATATTGTTGTAATGATGTTTTTTCAGTCATTATGGGCTTCGGTATTCAGCTTGTATACGGATATGTCGCATTCCGGAAAACCTTTAGAATTACTCTGTTTGTGGACACTTAACGAAATCACCTTGAAAAAGATAAAGAATAAAACATAAGAAGGTGAATAAATGATATTCAAAACAGTAACCGCAATATATAGAAATAATGTGTACAGGAGAGCCGACGATAACGGTTATGTTTTTTATTTTTCCTGTAAAGATTTTGAGGGACTGAATTCTGAGCCTTATTCCTTCAAATCAACTGACGGACACGAGCTTAAAGGTGCCTTTTATTTCTATGACGGGTACGATGAGAATCGCCTTGTTATTTTTGAACACGGTATGGGCTCAGGGCACAGAGGATATATGAAAGAAATTGAAATGCTTGCAAAAAACTTCTCAAAAATGAGGCTGACAAAAATAACTTATAAATATTTAAGGGACACCATTTGGTGTCCCTTAAATATTTTCTTTTACAATCTTAAACGCCAGTTCTTCAAGCTGTTCAATGCTTTCCAACATTCCAACCTGCTGACGGTACTGCGCCGCACCGTGAATACCTTTGATGTACCATGCCGCATGCTTCCTTGCTTCACGTATACCGACTCGCTCACCTTTATAGTGACAAATGAGCCTGATATGTTCCACCATAACCCTCATTCTTTCGCTGACAGGCGGCTCGGGGAGAATAACGCCGTTTTTAAGGTATGCGTTTATCTGGCTGAAAACCCAAGGTCTGCCGAGAGCGCCTCTGCCGACCATAAGATAATCACAGTTGGTGTCTTCAATCATTTGTGCCGCCGTGATGCCGTCAACAATGTCACCGTTTGCAATCAGGGGAATACCGATGTTTTTCTTAACTTCTGCAATCATTTTTCTGTCAACGGGGGGAGCGTACATTTGCTGACGGGTTCTGCCGTGAACCGTCACAGCACGCATACCTGCTCTTTCAGCTCTTTGTGCCAGATCAATGCAGTTGATGCTGTCAGTGTCCCAGCCGAGACGGATTTTCACCGTGACGGGGATATCCACCGCAACCTTAACAGCTTTCATAATTTCTTCTGCCAGTTGGGGATTTCTCATCAAGGCACTTCCACCGCCGTTACCTGCGATTTTAGGTGCAGGGCAACCCATATTGATGTCAATAGCATCAGGCTCATAAACCAAACAGCCTTTTGCACTTTCTGCCATAATTTCGGGGTCAGAGCCGAAAATCTGTGCTGCCGCAGGGCGTTCCTCTTTTGAAAGAAAAAGAAGCTGTTTTGATTTTCTGTCGTGCATGGTGAGTCCCTTGCTTGAGACCATTTCACTCACAACATAGGAAGCACCGTATCTCACACAAAGTTCACGGAAGGCTCTGTCTGCAACCCCTGCCATGGGGGCCAGGGCGGCAGTTCTGCCGTCTATTTCAATGTCACCGAGTTTCATAATATATCATTCCTTATTTGAAATTGAGGCTATTTTATCATATTTTCTCTGAAAAATCACTCTTTTTATAAATATTTTAAATAAAACTATTGACAAATGCATAAACTTGAATATTATAACATTTGAACAGTTGTTCAAATGAGATGAAGCGAGGTGTAATAATGGATAATTCATACAAAGCAGAAAAAGAATATCTCGCATTGGGTGAGGATACGGCAAAAGAAATGCAGGATAAGGAACTTGACGAGGATGTGCTTTTTGACTTGGCAGAACTTTTCAAAATCTTCGGCGACTCTAACCGTATAAGAATTCTATATGCACTTTCCGACACAGAACTTTGTGTCAGCGATATTGCTCAGGTGCTGAATCTTTCTGCATCGGCTGTAAGCCATCAGTTAAGAATTCTCAAATCTTCCAAGCTTGTCCGATGCAGGCGGGAGGGCAAAATTATTTTCTATATGCTTGACGATGAACACGTCAGCGATATTATCAACTTAGGTCTTGAACATGTTATTGAGTGAGGTGAGAACAAATGGAAAAGCAATTTAAAATTGAAGTGGACTGTGCAAACTGTGCTGCGAAAATAGAAGACGCAATTTCAAAAATGGATGTGATTACTGAATGTCACGTGAATTACATCATGGGTAAAATGACAGTAAAATCTGATGACAGCGTTGATGAAAAAAAGCTTTTGAAGCAGATACAGAAAACTGCAAGAAAAATTGAGCCGGATTGTGAAATCTATTTTTAACAGAGGTGAAAGACATTCCGTTGCCCAAAGCATAGCAAATGAACTTTCTGTCAGCGAGTATCACAGCGAGCTTCTTCCTTCAGACAAGGTTGAGCATCTTGAACAGATACTCAAAAACAAGGGTGAAAAAGATATGGTTGCTTATGTCAAATCAAAAAATGCTTCCGGTCCTTTCAGTGAAGATTACACCCTCTGCTCACTTAACTGGTGGGGCGTCGAGGGAAGCACAATGTATAACATCACAGGTACCAATGCCTGGATGATGATTATGGACGAATACAGCGAAGGCACATTCTTTGCTCAGATGACAAGAGACTTTGAAAACTTCAGACAGGTCAGAAGAGCATCATATTCAGTTAACCGATTGAATCCACGCCATGGCTCAGTTGTGGCTGTCAGTATGGATGAATATTACACATTGGTTAACGCTTACGGAATAGAAGAATAATTCATTAAAGGGCAGGTCTTACCTGTCCTTTTTCTTGTGTTTGTATTAAAGTTGTGTTATAATGACCTCACACCGTCACGAAAAATCAACGAAGTTGATTTTGGTTCCGGCGGAGAACATTGTATCATGCCTGCTTCGGCACGGTGCGCCTTGCAGATAAGGTATAATATTAAAGACAAATATTTTTAAGAGGTGTAATATGAAACTTCTTGTAATTGACGGCAACAGTATTATTAACAGAGCCTTTTACGGTATTAAGCTTCTGACCACAAAGGACGGACAGTTCACCAACGGTATTTACGGATTTATGAATATCCTTTTGAAACTCCGTCAGGAGTGTGAGCCTGATGCGGTTGCAGTTGCATTCGACCTGAAAGCTCCTACCTTCCGTCATGAACTTTATGAAGAATACAAAGCAGGCAGAAAGGGTATGCCTGGCGAGCTTCGTTCACAAATGCCTATTCTGAAAGAACTTCTCGGATATCTCGGATATACGATTGTTGAAAAAGAGGGCTATGAAGCCGATGATATTCTCGGTACGCTTTCTGCACAGTGCAAGGGTGACGACAGGTGCTTTATAGCAACAGGGGACAGGGACTCGTTGCAGCTCGCTTCCGATAACACAACGGTGCTTCTTGCTTCAACCAAAATGGGCAAAGCTGTCACCACCCCTTATGATAAAACGGCACTTAAAGAAGAATACGGCGTTGAGCCTTCCGGTATGATTGAAATCAAAGCACTTATGGGTGACTCGTCAGACAATATCCCCGGTGTTGCAGGCATCGGCAAAAAGACTGCCGGTGACCTTATAACAGCCTACGGATCAATTGACTATATCTATGAGCATATTGACGAGATAGACATCAAAAAAGGCGTGCGTGAAAAGCTCATAGCTGATAAAGACAGCGCTTATCTCAGCCGTACTTTAGGTACAATCTGTCTTGAAGCTCCAATTGACACAAACCTTGAATCTTACAAAATCAAGCCCGTCAACACTAAAGAAGCGATCAGACTTCTCGTATCCCTTGAGATGTTTGGCATAATTGAAAAATTGGGTCTTACAAATCAGGCTGTTACGGCAGCAGTTGAAAGCAAGGAAGAAGTGAAGTGTGAATTCACCCAACAGCGTGATTTGCCTTATATTCTCGGTGAACTGAAAAAACAGGACAAGGCTTATTTCCTTTGTGATTTTGACGGCGATAACCTTTGGGGCATATGCTTTAATCTTGACGGAAAAATTCAGTACGCACCTGCCGATTGCTTTGATTTTGAGGATTTTGCCAAGGCTTTCTGTGAGGGCGAATGGGAAAAGCACACCGCTGACATCAAGGCTTTTTATAAGTACGCTCTTAAAAAAGGATACGAAATCAGAAACGTCAGAACAGACACTTCAATTCTCGGCTATATTCTCAATCCCTCCGCCAATTCCTATGAGCTGAAACGTCTTTCGGAAGAATACGGTGTAGTAATGGCTGATGTTGACTGTGAAGAGAAGTATAAGGACATTGCAATGGAATGTTTTGCACTCCAAAAGCTTTGCACGGTTCTTACTGAGCAGATTGAAGAAAACGGTCAGCAGGAACTTCTTTACGATATTGAACTGCCCCTTGCAGAAGTTCTTGCTAGCATGGAAAATGAAGGCTTCCTTGTGGACAAAGAGGGAATTGAGTGCTTCGGTGAAGAAATGGGCAGAAAAGTCAATGAGTTGACACAAAAAATCTATGAAGAAGCAGGTTTCCGATTCAATATCAATTCTCCAAAACAGTTGGGTGTTGCACTTTTTGAAAAAATGGGCATCCCTGCAAAGAAAAAGACAAAAAGCGGATATTCAACCAATGCCGATGTTCTTGAAGAACTTGCGGGAGAATACCCGATAGTGAAAGACGTCCTCGAATATCGCACCCTTGCGAAGCTGAAGTCAACCTACTGTGAGGGACTTCTGAAAGTGATATGCGATGACGGAAGAATTCGCTCAACACTTAATCAGACGGAAACCAGAACGGGCAGAATTTCATCAACTGACCCGAATTTGCAGAACATTCCCGTCCGTTCCGAAATCGGCAAGGAAATGAGAAAGTTTTTCGTTGCGGAAAAAGGAAATGTCCTTGTTGATGCTGACTATTCACAGATTGAACTTCGTGTTCTGGCCCACCTTTCCGATGATGAAACAATGATAAACGGCTTCAATGAGGGTGAAGACATCCACCGCATCACCGCTTCGCAGGTGTTCAATATGCCTATGCATATGGTCACCGACCTTATGAGAAGCAGAGCCAAGGCTGTCAACTTCGGCATTGTTTACGGCATCGGTGCATTTTCTCTTGCAAAAGATATCGGAGTCACAAGAAAAGAAGCCGATGCATATATCAAGGGCTATCTCCATCATTATGCAGGTGTCAGAGGATATCTCAGCGAGGTTGTGGACAAGGCGAGGGAAGAAGGCTATTGTCAGACAATGTGGGGCAGAAGAAGATATCTTCCCGAGCTTACTGCAAGCAACAAAATGCTTCAGGCTTTCGGAGAAAGAGTGGCAAAGAATATGCCTGTTCAGGGAACAGCCGCCGACATAATCAAAATTGCAATGGTCAAGGTATACAGACGTCTGAAAGATGAAAACCTCAAGGCAAAGCTTATTATGCAGGTTCATGACGAACTGCTTGTTGAATGTGCTGAAAGCGAAAAGGATAAAGTCAGCCTTATTGTCAAAGAGGAGATGGAAAACGCCTGTCAGATGAAAGTCAGGCTCACGGCTGATGTCGCCTGCGGTGAAAACTGGTATGATGCAAAAGGATAACAAAGAACTGTTAACGATTTATTCATGATTAAATGAAGCTGAAAAACCTCCCGTTTTGTGGGAGGTTTTTTTGTTGCCACAATATCTTGTGTAGGCTTTGAAAAACCTTGAAAATCAAGGATTTTCAAGGTTTTTTCGAGCCGGCTTTTTTAAAAAAACTTTGGAAAAATGCTGATTTATTTGAAAATACCATTGACATTTAATATGGTTAATATTATAATAATATCAAGTCTCGGTGGGGAAATGGTGCATATTTGTGTGGCTAAATGGTTAAATCTGGTGAAACACGGCGCATTTCTCGGGAATCTCAAAAAGAAAGGACGGTGCTTTCAAAATGCTTATAGGTACATATGAACACAACTTAGACGGCAAAAACAGAGTTTTCATCCCTGTAAAATTCAGAGAAGAACTCGGCGACGGCTTCGTTTATAAGTTCCACGCTTCAAAGTATCCTTCAATTCAGCTTTACAGTAAGAAAGAATTTGAAAGTGCCCTTCAGGAATCTTTGTTGAGAGCCCGCAACCCCATTGAAAAAAGAAACATTCTCGCTAAGAACTATATGGGCACAGGCGAAGCCGCCTATGACAGTCAGGGCAGAATAGTTCTCGGACAGCTTGCAACAAAGCAGGCGGGAATTGAAAAACAGTGCATTTTCATCGGCTTTGGCAATTATGTTGAAGTGATGAGTCCTGAAAATTACAGCAAGTATCTTGACTCTATTTCGGCATCGAATGCTGCAGATGAACAGGCTCTTGAAGAAGAAGCTGCAGTTTACCGTTCATATCAGGCTGAAGGCAAATTCCTCAACCTTGGCATTGGCGAATAAGGAACAGGTGAAAGAGATGGAATTTTCTCATGTAAGTGTTCTGCTTTATGAAACGGTTGATGCGCTGAATGTCAAAAAAGACGGAATTTATGTTGACTGCACCTGCGGCGGCGCAGGCCACAGCAGCGAGATTCTGAGAAGGCTAGGCGAAAACGGCAGACTCATTGCCATTGACCAGGATCCGGATGCGATTGAATTTATCAAAGAAAGAATAGGAACAGACAAACGAGTGACAGTGGTTCACGATAATTTCGCAAATCTCAGAAAAATTCTGAATGAGTTGGGAATTGAAAGCGTTGACGGTGTGATGGCAGATTTGGGTGTATCCTCACATCAGTTCGACAAAGCCGAAAGAGGTTTTTCCTTCCACAATGACGCTCCTCTTGATATGAGAATGTCACAAGAGGGTATGACAGCGGCAGATGTGGTGAACACCTATTCCGAAAGAGAACTTATCAGAATTTTCCGTGATTACGGCGAAGAAAAATTTGCTTCACGCATTGCACGAAGCATAATAAACGAAAGGGAAAAAAGTCCCATTGAAACAACTCTTGTGCTTGCAGAGATTATCAAAAATGCAATTCCTGCCGCAACAAGAAGAAGCGGCGGACATCCTGCAAGAAGATGCTTTCAGGCAATAAGACTTGAAGTTAACGGAGAGCTTGAAAAACTCAAAGACACACTTGATGATATGTTTTATTCCCTTTCGGAGAGTGGAAGGGTGGCTATAATCACCTTCCACTCTCTCGAAGACCGAATTGTGAAAAAGGCCTTCGCAAAATACTGCAAGGGCTGTGAGTGCCCTCCGCAGACACCGATTTGTATTTGCGGCAAAACTCCCGACGGCACCTTACCGTTTAAAAAGGTACTACCGAGTGAAAGAGAAATTGAAGAGAACCCCCGTTCAAGAAGTGCAACTTTGAGGTGCATTGAACGGATAAAGTAAGAAGAAAAGATATGATTATTCAGGGGTGAATACCGATGGCAGCTGAGAATGCTTACAAATATGATTACGGCTACGGTTACGCACCGCAAAGGGAGCCTGTGGCTCTGCCGGAGCAGGAAAACAAACCCGAACTTAAAAAAGTCAAGAAAAGAAAGATAGACCTTTTAAAGCAGCAAGAGCGAGCAACCAATTTGAAGCTTCTCAAGATTGCTTCCGTTCTGTGTGTGTTTTTTGCTCTTTATGCAGTTGTGTGCAACAGCTTTGCTATGAGAGCAGATGCCAAGCAAAACCTTGAAGCTGTGAAAGAACAGTATGTCTTTGCCGAAGCACAGAACCGTGAACTTAAAGTTCAGCTTAACAATCTTATCAGCACCAACAACATTGACAGAATCGCAGTTGAAAAGCTGGGACTTGTTAAGGTTGCAGCCGGCAGTGAAATCTATCTTGATACATCAGAAGGAAATCAGGTTATTTTTTCCGGGGATAAATAATTTTAAAACGACAGGAATATGAATTAAGGGGACTGTTAAAGGTGTTTTACCGGGCAGCCCCTGTTTTGACTATAATAAGCGGGAGTGTCAGAGTATGCGTTTTGTTATTTTTAAAGACAGGGTAAAAAGAAAAACCGACAAAAGCTTCGTCACAAGAGGCCGCAGTCTGGTTTTCTTTATCGTTGCCTGTTTTCTTTTTGTCAATCTTGGCAGAGTGGGATACATTATGATAACAAAAGGTGATGAATATCGTGAGATTGCAGCAAGAAATCAGCTTTATGACCAGACAATTGAGGCGGTCAGAGGCACGATTTATGACTGCAATATGACACCGCTTGTCACAAGTACATCGGCGTGGATTCTGTGCGCTAATCCCAAGGAAATCAGAAGCGCCTTCAAGTCATACCCGGAACAACTTGAAAATTTCTATGAATATATTTCCGAAAACCTTGCAGAAATTCTTTCTGTGAAGGCAGATGATGTTGATTATCTTCTCAGAGAAACAGAAGGTCAGTATGTAAGAATTAAAAAGAAGGTTACGGCAACAATGAGAAGTAAGCTGGAGGATTTCTTCGCAGAGCCGTTCACTTTTGAGGTTTTTGTCGAAGGGGAGAAATTCTGGCAGCAGGATTCAATTGTTAAAAAAGAGTTTTATCCTTCAAATTACTTTTATTATGAAAATGACAACGTAAGGACTTATCCAAACAATAATTTTGCTTCAACTGTTATCGGCGTTGTCAATGCTGATAATAACGGAGACACAGGTATTGAACAGTATTATAATTCAGTTCTCAGCGGCGAGGACGGAAGAGTTGTTACAGCAAAAGATGCAAAGGGTAATGCTCTTGAAACAGGATATGAAACTGTTTTTGATGCGTTGGAAGGCGACGGCGTTGTTCTGACAATTAACCAGAATATACAGACCTATCTTGAAAACGCACTCAGTCAGGCTCTTGAAAGTATCGGTGCAGACGGTGTCTATGGCATCGTTATGGATGTTGACACAGGTGCAATATTGGCAATGAGTGACAAGCCTGACTTCGACCTTAATAACCCTAGAGAGCTTGTTGACTCAATTGACACAAGTGAGCTCGAAGGCTTGGAGAAGGGTACGGAAGAATACAGCGCAAAGTATTCAGAACTTCTTTTTGAACAATGGAACAGCTTTTGCGTCACAAGTACCTATGAGCCGGGCTCAACCTTCAAAATATTTACCGCAGCTGCAGCACTTGAAGAAGGTGTTGTCAGCCTTAATTCGACCTTCAACTGCACAGGTACTTACAGTGTGTCTTCTGTAACCTATCGCTGTGCAAAAAGAGAAGGACACGGCTTTGAAACCTTCACCCAGGGACTTATGAATTCCTGCAACCCCGTTTTCATTGAAATCGGTCAGAGACTCGGTGTTGAAACTTATAACAAATATTTTGATGCTTTCGGCTTCAATGAAAAAACAGGCATTGATGTTGCGAATGAAGCAAGCTCGATTGTTCATGATCCCGATACTATGACTAAAATTGACCTTGCAAGTACTTCTTTCGGCCAGACAATAAAAATCAGCCCCTTGCAGCTGATTACTGCCACCTGTGCAATTGCCAACGGGGGAAAACTTATGCAGCCTTATCTGGTCAAAAGTATTGTTGACAGTGACGGCAATCTGATTTCAGAAACAGAGCCTACCGTTAAGCGCCGTGTAATTTCCGAAAGTACGGCTGCGACAGTGCGTTCAATGATGGAGGCTGTTGTTGAAGGCGGTACCGGTAAAAATGCATATATTCCCGGATACCGTGTAGCCGGAAAAACAGCAACGGCTGAAAAGCTTGATGACGGCAGTGATGAGCCGATATATATTGCTTCATTCGTGAGCTTTGCACCGGCAGATGACCCGGAAGTTGCAATTCTTGTTGGTGTTGACAATGCTCCCGGTGAATACAGAGGCGGCGGTGTTCTTGCAGCTCCGATAGCAAAGGAAGTGCTTGAAGCAACACTTGAATATCTTAATGTTGAGCCTCAGTATACAGCAAGTGAGCTTGAAGATGTGAGCCGTACAACTCCGTCTCTTGTGGGCAAAAGTGTTTCTGACGCAAAGGTTGCGGCAGCAGCAGAAGGCTTCACAACAAGAGTTGTGGGTTCAGGGGAAAAGGTTGTTTCACAGGTGCCTTCGGCAGGTGAATCAATCCCGGAAAACGGTGTTGTTGTAATTTATACAGAAGAAAATGCCGAAGCACAGGAAGTGGAAGTGCCGGACTTTACGGGTCTTTCCGTAAGTCAGGTTAACAAACTCGCCACCGAATCGGGAGTCAACGTTGTATTCTCCGGAAATACGGATTTGGCGGGAATAAAAGCCTATAATCAGAGCGTGAGTGCCAAAACTATGGTTGAGGCAGGCTCACGAATAACCGTATATTTCAGAAGCGAGGATATCGCTATCGACTGATGGAGGATACTTATGCTCATTTCCCGATTGCTCAAAGCAATAGACATAGCGTATAAAGAAAAGGACGCAGACATAAAATTTATTACCGATGATTCACGTAAGTGTGAAAAGGACTGTATTTTTGTCTGCACAAAAAAAGGGACTGACTATGTTGAAACAGCAATCAAAAACGGCGCAGCCGTTGTAATTGCTGAGGGAAAGGTATGCGAAAATTGTGTTGTTGTACCCGATGCGAGAAAGGCCTTTGCGGTTTTATCGGCTGAGTTTTTTCAAAACAGCAACAAAAGGCTGAGACTTATCGGCATTACGGGAACAAACGGAAAAACCACAACGGCGGAGATGCTTTATGCCATACTCACTGCGGCAGGCAAAAAATGCGGACTTATATCCACGGTGAGAAATATCTCGGGCGAAAGTGAAACTGTGGCAGAATACACAACTCCCGACCCGTTCATACTTCACAGAACCTTTTATGAGTTGTGTGAAAAGGGAGCAGAATACTGCATTGTGGAGTGTTCTTCTCAAGGCCTTAATCAGAACAGACTTTACGGATTGATTTTTGAAATTGGTATTTTCACCAATCTCACCAGAGATCACCTCGATTATCATCTGACTCAAGAAAATTATAAAGAAAGCAAGAAAATGCTTTTTTCAGAAAGTGATTTATCGGTAATTAACCTTGATGATAAAAATGCCGATGAATTTATTTCCTCTTCAAAGGGAAAGGTAATAACATATTCTCTCAAAAAAGACGAAGCCTCTTTCACCGCAAAATGTATAAAGGAAACGGAAGAAGGCTCGGACTATGCCTTTGTCGGTGACAGCATAATTCACCGCATCAAGCTGAAAGTGCCGGGGTTGTTCAACATTTCGAATTCAATGGCGGCACTTGCAGCTTCGGTACACCTTGGCATCAGCCTTGACTTCGGTGCGGCGGCACTCAGATGCTTTTACGGGGTCAAAGGCAGAATGGAAATCTTGCCTTTGAATGAAGAATACAAAGTAATTATTGACTATGCTCACACACCGGACAGTCTTCGGCAGGTGCTTCTTTCTCTGACGAATTTCAAAAAAGGCAGACTGATTACTGTCTTCGGCTGCGGCGGAGACAGAGATAAAGATAAACGCAGGTTGATGGGTGAAACTGTGGCAGAACTTTCCGATATCGCTGTTGTCACAAGTGACAATCCGAGAACGGAAGAGCCGCAAAGCATTATTGATGATATACTTTCCGGTATGGAAAAAAGCAAAACACCTGTTTTTATTCACGAAAACAGAACAAAAGCTATTGAGTATGCATTGAAAACAGCAAGAAAAGATGATATTATTTTACTATGCGGAAAAGGACACGAAACGTATCAGATAATAGGACAGGAGAAGTTGCCTTATGATGAGCGTGAAATTGTCCTCAGAATATTAAAAGAAAACGGATAAAAGGAAGGAATGTTTCAAATGAACAGTATTATTGCAGTTGTTATTTCTCTTGTGGTATCCTTCGCTGTGACAGCGGCTTTGGGTTATGTGCTCATCCCCGTTCTTCACAAGCTTAAATTCGGTCAGAATATTCTCACCGATATCGGCCCGAAGTGGCATGCCAAAAAGCAGGGCACACCCACAATGGGCGGAATTATGTTTATTATCGGTATAATCTTTGCCACAGCCCTTGCTCTTATCGTTTGTAAGCTTACGGGTTTTGAAGCTTTTGCAGAACTTGAAACTGTCAGATATCAGCAGTATACAAGACTTTTTGCAGGAATTCTGATGGCTGTCTGTTTTGCACTCGTAGGCTTTGCAGATGACTATATCAAGGTTGTTAAAAAGAGAAATCTCGGTCTTACCGAAATTCAGAAAACGATTCCCCAGGTGCTTATTATCGCTGCTTATCTTGCTTCACTTGCAATCAGTGAAAGCACAAGTATGTACATTCCTTTTGTGGGTAAAATTGCACTTGATTCAGTTCCCGGGCTCATTTTCTTCTTTATTTTCGGTGTATGTGTGATTTACGGCGCAATCAATGCAGTTAATTTCACAGACGGCATTGACGGCCTTTGCGGCAGTGTAACGATCCCTGTCGGTGTAGCATTCACGGTGATGGCGCTCATTATGCAGAACACATCTGTCGGTATTCTCGGTGCTGCGCTTGCAGGTGGCTGTGCAGGATATATTATCTGGAATCACTATCCTGCAAAGGTAATGATGGGTGACACAGGCTCAATGTTCCTTGGCGGTCTTATCGTGGCTCTTGCTTATGCAATTGAGTGCCCGATTATCCTTCTTCCCGTCGGTATCGTATATGTAATTGAAGCTCTTTCAGATGTTATTCAGATTGGATCAATCAAAATCCGTCACAAAAAGGTGTTCAAAATGGCACCTATTCACCATCACTTTGAAATGAGTGGCTGGAACGAAAAGAAAATAGTTGCAGTTTTCACTCTCGTCAGCCTTATCGGCTGTGTTATCGGCGTTGCTGTTATGTATTACACAGTAAATATCTAAAGGTATTACTAAAAATTTCTTAGGAGGAAACTTATGGCATCCAAGGCAAAGAAACCTGCAAAAAAAGGCCGCAGCCGTCTTATTAACGGCAGGTTTTCAACAAACATAATACAGCACGGCAAATTTGACCTTGTTTTTGCCTGTACCGTGCTCCTTCTTTTCACTTTCGGAATAATTATGATGTATTCCGCATCATATGCATATTCGGCTTCAAACAAAAGCGGTGCAAATGCTCTGTTTTTCTCTCAGCTTCAGAACGGACTTATAGGAATTGTTCTGATGGCAATTATCAGCAAGATAGACTATCGGATTTTGAACGGCAGATTTTCGCTTTTTGCGTTTGTAGCTACGGTTGCAGTTCTTGTTCTTACACTTGTTCTCAATATCGGTAAGGACGAAAAAAGATGGATTGAAATCGGTTCAAGACAGATTCAGCCGTCAGAGTTTGCTAAATTTACGCTGATACTTGTTCTTGCTTATATGATGTGTGTTCTTCAAAAGGCTCTAAGAGCTCCTGACGGAAGAAAGGCAAAGTTCACTCCGGAAGAAGACGGACTCACAAATTTTGAAGCAAAAATCTTCTCTTTTGCAAGAACTCCTTTTACCGCTTGCACACTTCTTGCCGGTGTTATCATTATCTATTGCGGACTTATATTTTTGGAAAGTCATTATTCCTGCACAATTCTTATGTTCGCCATCGGCGTTTTTATGATGTGGCTAAGCGGAACAAAAAAGAAATATTTTGCCTTTGTAGGCTTGGGTATTGCGGCGCTTGTTGCTTTCGTTCTGATTTTTCCCGAAAGCCTTGAAAAGCTGGGCGGATTCGGTGCAAGCCGTATTATGGCTTGGCTCGATAAGGATAATTCTGCTTATACCGATGCAAGATATCAGACGGTCAACGGACTTTATGCCATAGGCTCAGGCGGACTTTTCGGTGTTGGCTTGGGCAACTCAAAGCAAAAGCAGCTTTATATTCCCGAACCGCAGAACGACTTTATTTTCCCTGTTATATGTGAAGAACTCGGCTTTGTGGGCGCTTGTCTTGTGCTTATTCTCTTTGCTGTTCTCATTTGCAGAGGCTTTATTATCGCAAGAAGATGCAGAGACTTTTTCGGCTCACTTCTTGTTATGGGTATTATGATTCAGGTCGCTTTGCAGGTTATAATCAACATTTGTGTTGTCACGGATCTTTTCCCGAACACGGGTATTGCGCTTCCGTTTTTCAGTTACGGCGGTACGGCTTTGTTGGTGCTTTTGTGTGAAATGGGTGTTGTGCTTTCCGTTTCACGAAACAGTCTTATGGAAAAAGAATAATTTACGATATAAATATGTAAGGAGAGAGAAAGAATGAAAATCCTCTTTGCTGCCGGCGGTACCGGCGGACACATAAACCCTGCTCTCGCTGTTGCAGGTGTTGTCAGAGAAAGATATCTTGATGCCGAAATCCTTTTTGTGGGCACCAAGGATAAAATGGAAGCAAAGCTTGTTCCTCAGGCAGGCTTCGATTTCACAACAATCAAAATCTCAGGTTTTCAAAGAAAAATTTCAATTGAAAACCTTTTCAGAAACATAAAAACAGTCTGGTATCTTCTGACCTGTAACAGACAGGTTAAAAAGATTCTGAAAAGCTTTAATCCCGACGTTGTTGTGGGCTTTGGCGGATATGTCAGCGGACCTGTGGTGAGAATGGCGGCAAAAATGGGTATTCCCACCGCAATCCACGAACAGAACGCATATCCGGGCATTACGAATAAAGCACTCGCCAAGGTTGTGGACAGGGTTATGCTCACGGCAGGGGAGGCAGAAAAATATCTTCAGCCTAAAAATCCCTGCATTGTAACAGGTCTTCCCGTAAGAGGCGAAATGCTCCGTGCAGACAGAGATATCAGCCGTGCAAAGCTTGGTATCAAAGACAGTCAGAAGCTCGTTCTTTCTATGGGCGGCTCTCTTGGTGCTATGACAATCAACAACGCAATGGTTGACATTATTTCCGACCATTTTGAAAACAAAAATCTTTATTTTCTTCACGCAATGGGGCAGTACGGACTCTGGGTACCCGAAAAGCTTAAAGAAAAAGGCGTGGATACTGAAAACTGCGACAATGTTGAAATCAGAGAATACATAAGTGATATGGATGTTTGTATGTCTGCTGCAGATGTTGTCATCTGCCGTGCAGGTGCAAGCAGTCTTTCTGAGCTTCAGGCTCTCGGCAAGGCATCAATTCTCATTCCTTCACCCAATGTTGCGGAAAATCATCAGTACCACAATGCTATGGCTCTTGTGAACAAAAATGCGGCGAGAGTCATTGAAGAAAAGGAACTGACAAAAGAAAAAATGAATGAGCTTTTCGAAAGTCTTGTAAATGACGATAAGTTAAGAAATGAAATTGAAGAAAATGCAAAGGCAATGGCAGTTTCCGATGCAAAGGAAAAAATTGCAGATATTGTTCTTTCACTCATAAAATAAAGAAAAAAACAACATAAAATCACCTTTTTCACTTTACTTGCATAATATGGGGTGAAAGGTGTGATTTCGATGGCTGGTTTAATAATAAAGGGTGGACGACCTCTTACAGGTGAAATTGATGTTCAGGGGTCAAAAAACAGTTCTCTTCCCATCCTTGCGGCAACAGTTCTGATTGAAGGGATAAGCGTGATACATAATTGTCCCGACCTTACTGATGTAACTGCGGCAATCAAAATTCTCGAGCATTTAGGCTGTAGAGTCACAAGAGAAAATCACACGGTTATTGTCGATTCACGTTTTGTTTCGGATTATTCAATACCCGACTCGCTGATGCGTGAAATGCGTTCGTCAATTGTTTTTCTCGGCTCTGTTCTCGGACGAACGGGCAGAGCGTGTCTTTCTTCTCCCGGCGGATGCGAAATCGGACTCAGACCGATTGATTTGCATCTGAGTTCTCTGCAAAAACTCGGAGTGCGAATTGATGAAACCGGAGGAAAAATAAACTGTATTCGAGAAAAAACAGTTTCCGGCGGTGTTATCAGTCTTTCCTTCCCGAGTGTGGGTGCAACGGAAAATATTATTCTCGCCTCTGCTTTGTCGGGTGAAAGAACGGTTATTCTTAATGCAGCAAGGGAACCGGAAATCAGAGATTTAGCCACTTTTTTAAACAGCGCCGGATGCAAAATTGAAATTTGCGGTCAAGGCACTGTTGTGATTGACGGTGTGCATACGCTTCACAGCTGTGAACACAATGTAATCTCTGACAGAATTGTTGCACTGACCTATCTTTGTGCGGCAGCTGCGGCTGGGGGTGACGTACTTCTGAAAGGAGTGGATTCCTCTGACTTTTTATCTGTGCTGCCGATTTTTGAAACGGCCGGCTGCACACTTAAAGATGAAAGAACTTCCGTTCGTCTCACAATGACCGGCAGACCAAAGGCTATCAGAGATATAAGAACAATGCCTTATCCCGGTTTTCCCACAGATGCGCAAGCACCTGTTATGGCAATGACAAGCATTGCTCAGGGTACAAGTGTTATTGTGGAAAATATTTTTGAAAGCCGTTTCAAACATGTGGGCGAACTGAAAAAAATGGGGGCAAAAATCAACGTGGAAGGCAGGGTAGCTGTTATTGACGGCGTGGAAAGCCTTTACGGCGCAAGGGTTGATTCTCCCGACCTTCGTGGCGGGTCTGCACTTGTTATTGCAGGACTTGCGGCAAAGGGAATTACCGAAATAGACTCGGTCAGTCATATCGACAGAGGCTATGAAAAAATCGAAGAAAGTTTGAAATCGTTGGGTGCGGATATAGAAAGAATTACCTGACGGAATTTTAAATATAAAAAATACATTTAAGTTTTTTCATAGGCAGCTGTTTTATACTGAATTTTGTAGTATAAGCATCTGCCTGTTTTATTTTAACAGAAGTGGAGGTGGGCTTATGGATAAAAGAAAAAATCATTCAAATGCTTTTGGTGAATACTCAAAAGAGGAAAACGGTAATATATCAGGGCCACAGAATATCAGTTCCGATATGTGGACACCTATAAGCTCCGGCAGTCAAACCAATAACTATCAGCAGCCGCAAAAGAAGCAGCAAACACCGAAAAAACAGACAACAACGCAAAAAGCCCCTCAGAACAAAAAAAAGGTAACCAAGAATAATCGTCCGATTTCTGAAGGAAAAACAGAAAAGAAGACGGTAACCGCAAAAAAAACGTCTAAGAAGACGCCAAATAAATCTGTGCAAAACAAAAATGCAAAAGCTCCGAACAAAAAATCCAGAGAGCCTAAGGGTAAGCCGGTTTCGGAAATTATGCACAATTCTGAAGCAGCTCAGAGACGGCAGAGACAGAATGCTCAGCAGGAAAGAATAAAAAGACAGCAGGAGCTTAACAGACACAGCCGTGAATATGAAAATCAGCTGAAAAAAGGCAAGAGCCATAACGAAATCAGCAAACAGCGTGCAGACCGCAAAAGAAAAAAAAGACGCATCAGAAGCGTGATAACCATTCTTCTGTTTTTAACTTTTGTTTGTGCCTTCATCGGTGTTTATACTTATTCAAAGGGTGCGCCTATTGTTAATCTTAATGTTGAAGGAAAGAGTATATACGAAAATGAAGAAATACTTTCAGCTGCCGGAATTGAAGTGGGGCTCAATATGCTGTCTCTCAGGGAGAAGACGGTGAATGAAATGGTAACTAAGGAACTTCCTTATATCCATTCTGTTGAAATTGACCGCAAGCTTCCCGATACCCTTACCGTTACCGTAACATCCACCAAGGAAAAGTATCTTATCGTGAACGATAAGGGATATATCTGCGTTGATGAACACGATAAAATCCTTTCTCTAAAAAAGAAAAAGCTGAAAGAAGGTATGTTCAGAATATACGGCTTTGAGGTGCAGGAATGTGAAGCTGGCACAGTTTATGTTCCCGCAGAAGCCAATGCAGAAAAATTTGAGCTTGTGAAAAACATTGTTTCTTTGCTTGAGTCTGAAGGAGTTATCAACAGAGCTTCAATTAACGTGAAGGATATGTCGGATGTTTATATCAACTTTGATTCGAGAATCAGAATTTATCTTGGCGAATGTGAAAATATTGAAAAGCAGATCAAACTCGCCTGCAATGTAATCAAATCCTCAGCATCTGACGGCCAGACAGGCTATATTGATATGCGGTATAACGATATGGCATTTTTCAATGAAGGAACAATAGAAATAGACTGATGCCGAGTTTATTTTCCTTTTTCTACAAAAATATGCAAAAATTTAGTCAATCTTCTGTGGTTTTATTATTGTAATTTTTGAAAAGACGTGTTATAATCTATTGGATAATAAGAAAGTATGCCTAAATTTATAAGGCATAAATCTGAAAATGCAAATTACCGATTTTATTTTAAATAATACAGAAACAGGAGGAAGTAAAATGGGCTTCATAATGGACAATGAAAACATCGCTTATAACCAGATTAAAGTTATCGGTGTCGGCGGTGGCGGCGGAAATGCCGTTAACGGAATGGTTGAGTCCGGTATTGTTGGTGTTGAATTCCTTTCCATCAACACAGACAGACAGATTCTTGAAAACTCAAAGGCTACACATAAGATTCAGATCGGTGAAAAGGTTACAGGCTGCATGGGTGCAGGCGGTGACCCCGCAATCGGCAGAAAGGCAGCTGAAGAAAGCCGTGATGTAATTGCTGATGCACTCCGTTCAACGGATATGGTATTCATCACTGCCGGTATGGGCGGCGGTACAGGTACAGGCGCAGCTCCCGTTGTTGCAGAAATTGCAAGAGAACTCGGCGCTCTTACTGTAGGTATTGTTACAAAGCCCTTCAAGTTTGAAGGCAGAAAGAGAATGAAGCAGGCTGAAGAAGGTATCAAGGAACTTGAAAAGCACGTTGACAGCCTTATCGTTATTCCCAACGAAAGACTCAAGCTTCTCGGCGATAAGAGCCTCAGCATGAAGGACGCTTTCGGCAAGGCTAATGACGTTCTCTGGCAGGGTGTTAAGAGTATTTCAGACACAATCAAAGTTCCCGGTTATATTAACCTTGACTTTGCAGATATCAAGAGCGTAATGAAGGATGCAGGTCTTGCTCATATGGGCATCGGCCGCGGCAGAGGTGCTGACTGTGCATCTGAAGCTACAAAGCAGGCTATCACAAGCCCTCTTCTTGAAACAGCTATTGACGGTGCAAGCGGTGTTATCATCAATGTTACCTGCTCATCAGATATGTCACTTGATATGATTGAACAGGCAGGCTCACTTATCGCCGATGCAACACATCCCGATGCAAACATTATCTTCGGTTCAGTATTCGACGAGGATATGGGCGATGAAATGCTTATTACTGTTATCGCAACAGGCTTCGGTATGGCTAAGAATGAAGTTGCTCCCGAAAATGTACAGGCTCAGCCCGTTCAGCAGGCAGCCGCTCCTGAATTTATCAGTCAGTCAACAAGAAAGGACAGCGCTCCTTCAATCTTTTCTTCAATGGATCCCGAAACACTTGATTTTGCATCAACTAAATTTGGTCAGAGCTTTGTTTCAATTTTTGAGCAGGCAGCTGCCGCATCAGGTGCAAACAATGTGAAGACAAGTGATTTCGCTCCCATTCAGACACCGGCAGCGCCCGTTGCAGAACCTGAAGCAGCACAGCCTGTTCAGACTCAGACCGTTGATGTGATTGAAACTCCGGCGAAGAAGACAGATTCAATCTTCGATGACCCCGACGATGATGAAAGTGATGTTCTTCCCGTATTCAAGGGCAGAAATATCTTCGGCAACAACTGATTATCAAAGATATAAATTAACCGCAGCATCAAAGCAGATGTTGCGGTTTTCTTCTTTATAATCACAATAAGTTGTATATTGCTCTTTTGTTGCTTATAACCGATAATAAAAAATTAAAATTAATGTTTTATTTGTTAACAATATAAAAATGCCCTTGACCTTTTTAACATTTTCTGTTACATTATATATTGTATAAAAATATGCTATTATGTCTAAATATATCCATTTTTCAGGGGGCATTTTAATGAATTTCGAAAGAAATAAGTCTTCAATAATGATTATTGCGGTGCTTTTGGTGGTATGCATCGGCTCATTTTTCGGTGTCAGTGCCATTACAAAAAGTGACAATACACCGGCAGTCAGCACAACCCTGACTCCCACAACCCAGCAGGCAACAATGATAACTACCACCGAAGTACATACAACGGTGCCTATGGCAACAACAACTTCACCTTTAACTTCTGAAGAACCGACAACAGCTTTGTCGGCAGAAGTTTCAACAACCGGAAGTACATCCAACCTTATCACCACATTCCCCGGTGTTTCTTCCGCAACTACCACTAATCCCACAACAACACAGCCTGTCACTGAGGCTACTTCAGAGAGCACAACAACCACTATTTCCGCAGTCGACACTACTGACCCGGAAGAAATTATTGAAAATGCTGCAGTTTTTGATGAAGGCTTCCTTAGCTATATGTTCAATCCCGACGGTAACTATTATTACACAAACTCAGACCCTTGGCAGAGAGCTCTCGGTTATAATGAGTTTTATGATATTGGTGCAGGCTTCGTGGCAATTTATATGGACACTATGAGATGTAAGTTTGAATATGGCGATAAGGACTGGCTTATTCAGTTCTGGAAAGGTCAGTACGGCTTCCTTTTCATCGGTCATGAAATCGGTGTTTACACAAAGCCGAAGGACAGAGAAATTGAGCATTATGATGCTGCCACTGAAGATAATGAAAACGCACTTTATATGTCAATGACAGGTTACCGTGACGGACAGGAGCTTTACACAAGAGACTACGGTAAGTATTGGTGGTGTACAGGCTTCGTTCCCGGCAAGCTTGATAACTATTCAGACCGCTCCGAACTTCAGATTAAGTGCAGAATTACAATGAAGGATTACAGTATGCTTCTTGGCTTCTGCGGTGCACTTAAAGAAAACGGACTTGTGCTTGGCGAAGACTTCACAACATCCGGTCTTGATGTATTTGTAACTTGGTAAAGAAATTATTAAATTTCTATTGCTATTTAATCGAAAACATAGTATAATATATTGAATGAAATGTATATTTTCAACCGTAAGGTTGTCTATATAAATATTCAGAAAGGATTGATAGGACATGAAAAAGTTTTTTGGTGTAATCGTTGCAGTGATGCTTTGTGCTTGCTTGCTTGTTCCCACCGCTTTTGCTGCTGATGACAGTGCAACTGATATTGACTCAATTATTGAACAGATTCGAGGCGCAGATCTCGGCAGCCTTACTGAAGATGACCTTTCAACAATTCTTGGTGATCTCGGTCTTTCAGATCTTGATATCGAAGGTCTTGTTGAACAGTTTGAAGGCGATGACAGTAACGAAGCTCTCGACACTCTCAATAACATTGCAGAGCAGTTGAACACCGTTGACGCTGAAAATTCAGGCGGAACAATCAACGACACAAGCAGTTTCGATATCGCAAAGATCATTGAGCTTATTCCTGTTGACTTTGACACAAAGCCGATTGCAGATATGCTCAGCAGCCTCACAGATGGCGGACTTGCATCACTTATG
>CAYUVR010000026.1:0-25838 GCA_964448225.1 uncultured Faecalibacterium sp.
CTCGGTGGCTTTATTTTTTTATTTTGGGGCTGTCTTAGTGCAACAGCCCCTTTAAATTTTTATTTGACTTAAAGTTTATCTTATATTATAATCGTCTCATACTACCTGAAAAAGAGGTGGATTTTTTGAAAAGCAAGTTACTGTATGTTGTGTTGGCTTTTGTTCTTGCATTATCTCTTGTCAGCGGAATAGTTTTGTTCCATTCTGTCAGCAACGATGGGGGAGGAGCTGCGATTATGGAATATACCAAAAGCTCATTCAAACGTTTCAGCCCCTCGGATGAGTTTGTCAAAGCAATCGGCAGAACTCACTATTCCGATGAAAAAAGATACATTTCTATGTCGGGTAGCGGCATTGAATTTCTTTGCAAGGGCTCCTATGCCTATATCACCGTTCTTGGCGACAATGCAAAAAAGCTGAACAAAAGTCAGCAGTCCCGTCTTGCAATTTACAAAAACGGCGAGCTTATCATTGAAGATATTGTAAATTACGACAAAAAGAAGTATCATATTGATATCGATGACAGTGAAAACGGTGCGGTGATTAAGCTTATCAAGCTTTCTGAAGCAATGTATTCGGGTTTTTATATTGATAAAATCGGTGCTTTTTGTTTTGGCGATATTGAGCCTACAAATGAAAACGATGTGAAAATTGAATTCATCGGTGACTCCATCACCTGCGGTTACGGCATTGACGGCGGCGCTGACGGAGTGTTTTCCACCCGTACGGAAAACTTTTCAAAAACCTATGCATATCTCACAGCAGAAAGTTTGAATGCAGATTACAGTGTTGTTGCTTTTTCGGGTTACGGAGTTCTTTCAGGCTTTACCTCTGACGGAAGTATTAATAAAAAGGCACTTGTCAGCGATTATTATGATAAGTCTGCTTTATATTCTGACGGCAGTCAGGCTTTCTGGAGCTTTTCAGATTTTGAACCGAACTTTGTTGTAATTAATCTTGGAACAAACGATGCTTCATACTGTACAACCTCTTCAAGACGTGAAAGTTTCCGCGAGGAATATATCGAACTTATTAAAAAAGTTAGGAAAAGGAACCCCGATTCCTATATTCTCTGTGTGCTCGGCGATATGAACAATTCGCTTTATCCGTTTATAGAAAAAGCTGTTAAGGATTATAAGCTGAACGAAGAAGATTACAGAGTGAAAGCCTTTACAATTGATTTCAAAATGGGAGAAAATGAGATTGTGGCAGACGGTCATCCGGGTGCGGATTCAAATATAGTCGCTTCTCAGAAGCTCACAAGTGAGATAGAAAAAATAATCAACGCAGGGTTTTTAGATGTAACCAAGGAGTAAACTAATGGACGAGATATTTTCTTTTCCTTCAATGCGGTTATGCCGATTTTGCTTCTTATGCTTACCGGTTACCTTCTCAACAGACTTCACTTTGCTGATGATGCTTTTTTTCAAAAAGGTGAACAGTCTTGTTTTCAATGCTGACGATGTTTATATTTATATTTGTTATGAAAAATTCTGCTTTTATATAATATTAGGGAGGCTTAAATATGAATATCAAGAAAACTGTTATTGCGGCATCTGCCGCAGCAGCTGCTGCAGCAACAAGTGTGGCAGCGAAAAAAATCAATGACAAAACCTATTGCCCGATTTGTTCGGTCAAAAAGGCTGTCGGCAAATTCAGACTCACCCAATGTGCAGAAATGGGATATAACAACGGTGTTGCTTTAACTCCTCCGATGGGTTGGTCAAGCTGGAATCTTTTTCGTCACAAAATCAATGAAAACCTTATCAAAGAAATCGCTGATGCAATGAAAAACAGCGGCCTTGCCGATGCAGGCTATACCTATGTAAATATCGATGACTGCTGGCAGAGTTCAACCCGTGATGCTGACGGCAGACTTCAATGCGACAAAATTACATTTCCGGGCGGAATCAAAGCTTTGTCCGAATATGTCAACGAGCGAGGAATAAAACTCGGTATTTATTCATCAAACGGTACTCACACCTGTGAAGACTATCCTGCAAGCCTTTTGCATGAAAGAATTGATGCAGAAACCTTTGCTTCATGGGGAATTGAATATTTTAAATATGACTTCTGTCACAATGTACCCATTCCTTCACTTGCTCCCAGAGTTATTGCCGTATCTTTTGCAAAAGACGGTGTGGGTGAGCCTTTTGCTTACTTTACTTCAAAAGAAATGAAGCTTAAAGGTCTTGCAAGAATTGTACCCGATGAAAAGATTGACACCAAGAATTATGTTGACGGACTTGATGCAAGAAACGGCAGCTTTACCGTTGAAGTTGAAGCTCCCGAAGCAGGGGAGTATATCCTTAATATCGACATCAGAAAAGACGCAAGAAAAGAAAAGTTCATTATGGCTGTGGTCAACGGTCACGAAGAGTATCATATCTACTGTGTAAGCAGAAAGAACTGGACTCCCGAAGGTAAACTTCAGACAAATGTTTATCTGGAGGGGGGTATAAATACTGTTGAGTTTTCTAATCCCGTAGGCTCAAGAATGGACAGTGCCGCAATTCAGTATAAGCTGATGGGCAGAGAGCTTAAGAGAGCCACAAAGAAATATGCCGAAGAAAACGGTGTGGCGGAAAAGCCTATCGTATTCTCTCTTTGTGAGTGGGGATATAACCGCCCGTGGAAGTGGGGCGCACAAGCAGGTAACCTTTGGAGAACAACTCCCGACATTCAGGCAGTATGGTCATCGGTTGTCGGAATTTATGAGCATAATGTCAGACTTGCAAAGTATGCATCTGTCGGAGCATGGAATGACCCCGATATGCTTGAAGTGGGTAACGGTAAACTTACTTATGAAGAAAACAAGAGTCATTTCAGCCTTTGGTGTATGATGAACGCACCGCTTATTCTCGGCAATGATATCAGAAAATTCATCAAAGCAGACGGCACGGTTGATACTGAAAGCAAGGTGTATCAGATTCTCACAAACAAAAAGATGATTGCAATCAATCAGGACGCTTTGGGTGTGCAGTGCAGAAGAATTAAAGCGGGACTGGTGGACATTCTTGTTAAGCCTTTGGAAAACTCAAAGGTTGCTGTTTGTGTCTTCAACAAAGCCGGCGCAGAAAAGAGTGCAAAGGTAGAGCTTAAAGACTTGACCAATCTCGGCTATCTCAACCTTCCCAAGAAAGACGGCTATGGTGTTTGTGATTTGTGGGAGGATAAATGCACCGAAAACACAAGTGAAATCATCACTTCCGTGCCGAAACACGGCGTAAAGGTCTATATCGTGGGCTGACAAACAATTAAAGATATAAGAATTAACCACAGCACTTATTTATCAGGTGCTGTGGTTTTTTACATATCCCTTTTTAATTGTTCAATCAGAATACTTTTCTCATTCTCAACTTTTCCGTCAATAACTGCTTCAAGCAACATATCGAGCTTTTCACCAATTTCTCTGCCTTTGAAGCCCAACTTCAACAAATCATATCCGTTGACGGCTAAATCCCTGAGCGAAAAGCATTGTTCTTCTTCCAATATTCTCTCTGTCATTTCGGTGAGAATTCTGAAGTGCTTGTGACGGGACTGAAACTCGTCTGCAAGTCCTGTTGTGTCAGCTTTTTGAAGCGCAATCAAATCAAAAAGCAGGTCTTTGCCGATGCTTCTGAGCTTACGTTTGATAATCCTTTCGCTTTCTTCAACAGGGTTATCGTGAAGCTTGATAAGTTTCACAACCTTTTCCCTTGTTTCGTTGTCGCACTTGAGTCTTAGCAGAATTTCATCAGCCATCTTTGCTCCCAAGGCCGGATGACCGTAAAAATGACCCACACCGCAGTCGTCAAAGGTCATACACCGTGGCTTTGCAACATCGTGCAAAAATGCCGCAAGTCTCAGGTGTGGCACAGGTGCAATACTTTCTGTCACTTTTGCCGTGTGACCGAGAAGGTCATATTTGTGATGAAAATTGTGCTGGTCAAAGCCTCTCATCGCTTTAATCTCAGGTATAACAACGCTGATTATGTCTGAATATTTCAAAAGGACATCTTTCACATTTTTTCCGCAAAGAAGCTTTATAAGCTCTGCGTAAATCCTTTCCGCGGAAATGTTTGAAAGAAGCTTTTTGCAGTCAAACATAGCCTTCTCAGTATCTTCTTCAATCGTGAAGCCTAAAACCGATGAAAAACGCATTGCACGCAGTATTCTCAGGGAATCCTCAGTGAATCTTTCCTTCGGATTTCCCACACAGCGGATAATCTTTCTTTCAATGTCCCTTTTTCCTTCAAAAGGGTCAACAAAGCCCTCTTTCGGGCAGAATGCAATACTGTTTACGGTGAAGTCACGCCTTGACAAATCTTTTGTTATATCTTTCGTGAAATCGACCTTGTCAGGGTGTCTGCCGTCGCTGTAGCCTGTTTCAATGCGAAAAGTGGTGATTTCAATGGGAGTGCGGTCAACAAGCAGAGTGACCGTGCCATGCTTTATTCCGGTTTCAATAATCGGAAAATCTCTGAAAACTTCTTTTGTTTCTTCCGGCAGGGCGCTTGTTGTAATGTCGGTGTCTTTAGGAATCTTTCCCATAATCGCATCACGGACAGCACCGCCCACAAGGTAAGCATCATATCCTGCACTATTAAGCCTTTTAATAACAAATGCTTCTTTTTCTCCCGCAAGATTCATACTGTTTCACCTCTTTTCATGCGAACATTATATACCAAAAGTATTATTTTTGGCAATAAGGTTGCAAAGAAATGCTTTTTATGTTAAAATTATAATGTATAAATTTGTGAAAAAAGGTAGTGAAAATAATGGAAAACAACTACAACAGATTCCGCAGAGCTGCAATCGGCGGCTTTAACAGACAGGATGTTATCGAATATATCGAAAAAATGAAAAATGAGTTTTTTGATTACAAAAAGGAAGTTGAGCAGACCGTAAGTCAGCTCAACGAAAAAATCAGTCAGCTTGAACAGCTTTGCGAAACAAAGGAAGCTGATTTCGTTCAGGAGATTGCTCCGGACGAAGAAAACGGCACGGAAAGCGGAAACGATGCTGTCAATGACATCAACGCAGCAACATTCAAGCTCCGTATGGTTGCAGATGAGCTTTGCAAGAGCCTCAGCGATTTTATGCAGAGGGTTTCAGAAAATGCAGTGTCTGTTGTTATCGAAAGAGAAACAGACGAAGAAAAAACGGAAGAATACATCGAGGAAACTGAAGAAGAAATCTGCGAAGAATCCGGGGAAGACGTTTGTGACGAAGAAGCTGAGCCGGAAGAAGCAGAAAATGACGTAACAGAAACGGCAGAAGATAAGGTTTTATCAATTCTCAAAGCCACAGACTCATTTTGCTTTGTTGGTGAAGACATAGAAGCTGTCACAGCAGATAAGGAAGAAGAACCCGTTTCAGAAAAGAGAAACATCCTTGATATTCTCGCAACAGCCTCATTTTTGAGCTGAGCAACATAAAAAAATAAAACGACAGGAAGTGAAATCTATGAAAATGAAAGCCAAAAGAACAAAAAAAATCGGTCTGTTAATTTCAGTTGTTTTTGTTCTGACTGCCGTGTTCGCACTTTTCACCCTTGCCGCAGATGATGATTTTGAAAAAAGCCTTGCTTCATTCCCGGAAAGTTATAAGCCCTATCTCAGAACACTGCACGAAAAGCACCCTCAATGGGAGTTCGTTGCATTAGAAACAGGACTTGATTGGAACACAGTTATAGATAATGAGTACGGTGAGCAGTCTCTTGTCGACAGCAGCGCATCAAGCAGAATCTGGAAAAGCCACGATGAAGGTGACTATGACATAAGTAAAGACACTTTTGTTCAAAAGGACAGCGGTTTTGTTCAGGGTAACCGATTTGCCGTTGAATATTTTATGGATCCCAGAAACTTTCTCACTGAGGAGGGCATTTTTCAGTTTGAGTCATTGAATTTTAACGATTCCTTTACTGTGGAAGCGGTTGAGGCTGTGCTCAAGGGCTCTTTTATGTCTGAGACAAAGATAACATATCTTAACTCTAAAGGCAAAACCGTCAAAACAAGCAAAACTTATGCTCAGGTTATTTATAACGCCGGCAAAAAGTACGATATAAATCCGTGCTATCTCGCATCAAAAATTCTCAACGAGGTAGGTACATCGGGCAGTTACAGCGTATGGGGTGACCACGCAGATTATCCCGGTATTTATAATTTTTATAATATCGGTGCGACAGACGGTACGGGAGCTATTGCACGAGGCCTTTTGTGGGCGACGGGCGGAACAGAAGGAAGCACCACCTACGGCAGACCCTGGACTACACCCGAAAAATCAATTTTGGGCGGTGCACAGTTTCTTGCATCTCAATATATTGCAAAGGGTCAGTATACAGGTTACCTGCAACGCTTCAATGTCAACCCCAACGGCGCCTATTCGCTTTATACCCATCAGTATATGACTAATCTTACAGGCGCTCTGTCTCAAGGCTATTCAACCTATGCGTCTTATGTAAAAATGGGTATGCTCGAAAATAAGTATATTTTTACAATTCCCGTTTATAAAAATATGGATAGTGCAGACAGCGTTCCGGGTGCGGCGGGACTTGTCGAGTCAGCACCTCAGTACGGTAAAACAACGGCTGCTGTCAAGCTCAGAAGCGGCCCTTCACAAAGCTATGCCAGCCTTGTTACAGTACCGAACAGCACAACGGTTACCGTTATTTCCAAAAGCTTTACCGATGCCGGATATTATACCAACATTCTCAACAATCCTATTTGGTATCAGGTAAGCTTTACCCTTGATTCAAAGCAATATACGGGATATGTATCAGCAAACTATGTTGATATTCAAACCGTTACCCGTGTGCCGATTGCAAGCTATGATTTGGCGTTATTCAAGTCGTCCACGGGTTCGGGCGGAAATCTTCTCACCTCGAATTATCTCATCGCATCTGTTACGGACAGTGACACGGTAAAGTTCCTTAAGAAAGGTACTGTTGAAATAACTTATTATAATTCAACAGGTGCTTATGATAAGGTTAAATATACGGCAGCTAGCAGCTATGGCAGCTACACGGCAAGTAACATAAAAACCACAATTTCCGACAGTAGTGTGAAAGTCACTGCGGACAAATTGAGCAGTGCTGTGAAATACGGCTTTTACATCAGAAACAGTCAGGGTAATCTGATTCAGGGCGGTGAAGTAACAAGCAACAGCTACACCTTCACCAATCTTGACGGTGGTGACAGCTATACTGTTTTTGCAAGATATGTTCTCAAGGACGGATATACCTATGGCTCTGTGGCTTCAACACCTGTTGTAACAAAGCCCAACAAGGTTGAGAATCTTTCTTTCCATTGGTCAGACGATGATCAGCTCGTTCTCACCTGGGATACCGTAAAGAGCTGCACGGGATATAAAGTTTACAGCTATAATCCCGATACGGCAAAATATACCAGAATAGGAACAGTGAAGTCAAACACAGGTTCGTTTACTGTTCCCGAACAATATGAAACTGCAAATTATTATATGGTGCGAGCTTATTCAACCTTTGGCTCAACCACATCTGACAGCAGTTATTCAGAGCATCTTGACATTAAAAATGCAATCGCTCCGGTGCAGAATCTTAAATTCAGCAAAAACGGTGTCGGTTCAATAACTGTTAAATGGTCAAAGCATAAAAAGGCTGAAAGCTATGATGTTTATCTTTATGATCCGGAAACAAAGACATATACGTTCAAGTTTAACACAACATCAACCAATGCAACGCTCAAAGACCTTACGGTTAATGCTGAATATCACATTTCGGTCAGCGCAGTAAGAACGGTTGACGGAGTCAAGATAAGCTCGGTAAAGGCTACCGTTACAGCTCTTGCAGAGCTTCCGAAGGTTACAGGCTTCAAGGTTTCAAATGTAACATCAACGTCCTATAAACTCAGTTGGAGTGAGATTCCCGATGCGACATCTTATATTGTTTACCGTAAGGTCGGAAGCAAATATCAAAAGCTCAAGACCGTAACTTCTAATTCTTATACGGTGAATAATCTTGAGCCGTCAACTCTTACTTATTACAAGGTGCTTGCAAAATACACCTACGGCGGAGAAACCCTCAAAAGCAAGGCAGCTGCTGTGTATTCTGCAGCAACAACTCCGGGAACTGTTACAAACATCACAAGTAAGCCGAGCTATAATAGTGTTACACTTAAATGGAATGCTGTCAATGATGCTTATTGCTACAAGGTTTATATCTATGCTGACGGCAAATACACCTACAAAGCAAATGTGACTGAAAATAAGTGTACTCTCACAGACCTTAATCAGGCTACAGATTATACAATTGCAGTCAGAGCCTATATCAAGGCTACTTCAGGTGCCGTTAAGGGTAAGCTTACAAAGCACAGTTTTGTAACGCAGGTGAAGCCGATTTCAACAATTACTGCAACAGACATTACGTCAAACTCACTCACCTTGAAATGGAGTGCCCCTGCTTCATCGGTTAATAAGTATTACGTATACAAATACGATGAGTCAAAAAATAAGTATGTACGCATTGGCACCACAACAAAAACCAGCTATAAGGTGACAGACCTTACAGCCGGCTCAAGCATAAAATTTAAGGTTAAACCTGCAGTTGTTAAAAACGGAAAGGACTACACAAGAGGGGTTGCTTCAGCAGCTTTTACCTTCAAAACAAAACTTGCGAAGGTCACCAATGTTAAGGTTGCAGGCAGAGCAAAAACGGCGGTAAGAATCAAATGGTCAGCTGTGGAAAGAGCAACCAACTACCGGATTTATCAGTATAATCCCGAAACAGGCAAATATGTTCATATTGCTAACACAAAGAGTACCGAATTCAGAATTGAAGGTCTGAATCCGGGAGAAACCTATAAATTCAAAGTCAGAGCAACACGTGGAAGTGACGGAACAAAATACTACGGTTACTATTCTTCTGTTGTTACTGTTACAACAAAAAATTAAACTTGCATAAGAGAGGTTTATGCCTCTCTTATGTGTCAGAAACAGCCGATAATTCAATAAAAATTTAAACTAATTTTTATTTTGTTATTGACAAATCGAATGTACATCTATATAATATTAAACGTTAATATGAGGTGAGCTATGTTTATTGAACTTGAAAGCCTGTTTAACGGCGGAATTGACAGTATACCCGTTGATTATGAATTTGATTTTTCAAAAGAAGAACTTAACGGTGTGTTTCCATTCACAACACCTGTTAAGCTTAACGGAGAAATCAAAAATACTGCGGGACTTGTCAATATCGAAGCTGTGATTTCTTTCGGTATGGATATCATTTGTGACAGATGTGCCGAAGAAGCGAAGCTCAGCTTTGAAGTTCCTATGGAACACGGTCTTGTGTCTAACCTTAACGACGAAGAGAATGATGATTACATTCTTGTAGAGGATATGAAGCTTGACATTTCCGAACTCACTTTAGAAGACATTTATCTTGCACTTCCCGGCAAACTTCTCTGCAAAGATGACTGCAAGGGTGTTTGTTCAAAATGCGGTGCAAATTTAAATGAAGGTTCCTGCAATTGCAAGAAGGATATAGACCCCCGTTTTGAGGCACTTCTTGATTTGTTGGACGAGTAAACAGTTAACTTTTTTAATTATCATTATAAGGAGGTGCTGGAAGATGGCAGTACCAAAGAGAAGAGTATCAAAGGCAAGAAGAGATAAGAGACGTTCAAATGTGTGGAAGCTCGACGCTCCGACACTTGTAAGATGCAAGCAGTGCGGTGCATACACTGTACCCCATAAGGTTTGCGCTGAGTGTGGCTATTACAAGGGCAAGCAAGTTGTTGTTAAGGACGAAGACTAAGCCTTTGGAACTTTGAGAGGTAGAGAAGCTATGCAGCTGCTCTACCTTTTTTATTGTCGACAGCCAAAGCTGTTATAGAATGATTTGTCAGTCAGGAGTAATTTATGTCAGTAGAAATCAAGTCTGTCAAAAAGTGGTCGCAGCTTTTTTTCAAAGGGATAAAAGCCGGTGATAAGCTTCTGAGCATCAACGGCAATGAAATTTGTGACTTTCTCGATTATCAGTTTTATCTCAAGGAAGAAAAAATCACCATTGAAATTGAACACGGCGGAAAAATCAAAAAGATAAATCTTCACAAAAAAGCTGAGGACGATATCGGTCTGAGCTTTGAAACTTACCTTATGGATAATCAGAAAAGGTGCCATAATAAATGTATCTTCTGCTTTATTGACCAGAATCCCGAAGGTATGCGTGAAACAATATATTTCAAAGATGACGACTCCCGTTTATCTTTCCTTTTCGGCAACTATATCACTCTGACAAATCTTACGGACAAAGACATTGACAGAATAATCAAAATGCATATAAGTCCCGTCAACATTTCCGTTCACACAATGAACAAAGAGCTCCGTGTGAAAATGATGCACAACAAAAAAGCAGGTGAATGTCTTGATATGATTAAGCGTCTCGCCGATGCGGGAATTGAGCTTAACACCCAGCTCGTTTTGTGTCCGGGTATCAATGACGGTGAAGAGCTTTCCTACAGTCTCACCAAACTAGGCAAGTTATACCCTGCTGTTCAGAGCATTGCCGCTGTTCCTGTCGGTCTCACAAAGTACCGTGAAGGGCTTTTCGATATGCCCGAATATACAAAGGAAACTGCTGCCGATGTTATTGATATTATCAACCGTTTCGGTGACGATTTCAAACAGAATCACGATACCAGACTCGCTTATGCGGCTGATGAATTTTATCTCAAGGCTGAAAGAGAAATTCCCGACAGCGAATATTATGAAAGCTACCCGCAGATTGAAAACGGTGTTGGTATGTGGAATGACTTTAAGGACGAAACTGCTGATTTTCTTGAAACTCTGGATAAGAATGAAGACTATAAAAGAAGTGTCAGTGTTGCAACAGGTGTTGCAGCATATCCTCTTATAAAAGGTCTTGCAGAAAAACTCTCTGAGCTTTATCCGAAGGTTAAAGTGAATGTCTATAAAATTAAAAATGACTTTTTCGGTCATAGCATAACCGTTGCAGGACTTGTGACAGGCAGGGATCTCATAAATCAGCTGAAAGACCAGGAACTTTTCGACGAGCTTATCATTCCCGATGTTATGCTCAGAAGTGAGGGCGACCTTTTCCTTGACGATGTTTCTTTGGCAGATGTTGAAAGAGAGCTGAATGTCAGAGTATGCACAGTTTTTGAATCTTCAGGTTTAAATTTAGTAAAGAATATTTTGAATATAGATTAAGGAGGCGATAAAATGGCAAGACCAATCGTAGCTATAGTAGGCAGACCTAATGTTGGCAAAAGCACACTTTTCAACAAGCTTATCGGCCAACGTCTTTCCATTGTTGATGATACTCCCGGTGTCACAAGAGACCGTATTTACGGCGACTGCGAATGGCTTAACCGTCATTTTCTTCTTATTGATACAGGCGGTATTGAGCCGAAAAGCGATGATATAATTCTCAAGCAGATGCGCCGCCAGGCACAGCTTGCCATTGACAGCGCAGATGTTATAGTTTTTGTCACAGACCTTCGTACAGGCGTTGTTGCAACTGACGAAGATGTTGCTGCAATGCTTCTCAAAAGCGGCAAGCCTATTGTGCTTTGTGTCAATAAGTGTGATAAGGTCGGCGAAATGCCCTTGGAATATTACGAATTTTACAACCTTGGCTTGGGTGACCCCATTGCCGTTTCTTCCGTTCACGGTCACGGAACAGGTGACCTTCTTGATGCTGTTTTGGAGTATATCCCCGAACAGGAGGAAGAACAGGAAGACGACAGCACAATCAAGGTCGCTGTTATCGGCAAGCCGAATGTTGGCAAATCTTCACTCATCAACGCAATTTCAGGTGAAGAAAGAGCGATTGTTTCAAACATTGCAGGCACCACAAGAGATGCCACAGACACTTTTATCAACAATGAGTTCGGTGAATTTATGTTCATTGATACTGCCGGCCTTCGCAGAAAAAGCAAGGTTGAGGATCAGATAGAAAAGTATTCCGTAATCCGTGCAAAAATGGCTGTTGAAAGAGCTTCTGTCTGTGTTATTATGATTGATGCCGTTGAAGGCTTCACAGAGCAGGACTCAAAGGTTGCGGGTATCGCACACGAAATGGGCAAGGCCTGCATCATTGCCGTCAACAAGTGGGACGCTCTCGAAAAAGACGGCAAAACTATGGACAGCTACCGCAAAAAGCTGATGAATGACTTTTCATTTATGTCCTATGCGCCCATCATTTTCATTTCCGCAAAAACAGGACAAAGACTTGACAGACTTTTTGAACTTATCAAGTTTGTTGATGAGCAGAATTCAATGCGTATTTCAACAGGTAAATTAAACGATGTGCTCGCCGCCGCCACCGCAAGAGTTCAGCCACCTACGGATAAAGGCAAGAGACTCAAGATTTACTATATGACGCAGGCTTCAACAAGACCGCCTACATTCGTCTGCTTTGTCAATGATAAAGAGCTGTTTCATTATAGCTATCAGCGTTATCTCGATAACCAGATTAGAGAAGTTTTCGGTCTTGAAGGCACACCCACAAGATTCGTTATTCGTGAAAGAGAAAAGAAATAATTAAAGTTGAGTGAAGGTATTTGTGATATATTTTATCCGTTAAATGCTTTCACTCTTGCTTTTTTTCGCTTTAAGGTGTATTATATATAACAATGCTGATTTAAAAGGAGGAATTGTAATGTCAATCAAACATTCGCTTGTTGTGCCTTGCTTCAATGAAGAAGGCAATGTTGAAAAATTCCTTCTTGAAGCAAAAAAAGCGATGTCAGTATATACTGACAGCTACGAAATTATTTTCGTCAACGACGGCAGCCGTGACGGTACACTGAAAAAATTAAGACAGCTTTATAACGAAAACAGAGATGTAAAAATCAAGGTTATCAATTTTTCCCGTAATTTCGGCAAAGAGGCTGCAATGTACGCAGGCTTCACCGAGGCAAAAGGGGAGTATGTGACAATTATTGATGCGGATTTGCAGCAGAATCCGGAATATGCCGTTCAGATGGGCAGAATTCTTGACGAAAATCCCGACTGCGATATGGTTGCTGCCTTTCAAAGTGAGCGTAAAGAAGGAAAATTCATCACATTTTGCAAGACCTTATTTTACAAGGCAATCAACAAGGTGACAGAGGTTGAATTCATTGCTGACGCGAGTGATTTCAGAACTTTAAGGCAAAGTGTTGTCAAAACAATTCTCTCTATGCCTGAATATCACCGCTTTTCAAAGGGCATCTTTTCTTGGGTGGGGTACAACACGATTTCCATTCCATATAAGGTCAGAGAACGTGAAAGCGGTGAAACCAAGTGGAATTTCAAAAAGCTTTTCAGCTATGCTGTTGACGGAATAATGGCATATACCGATTTACCGTTAAAATTGCCTTATTACTGTGGCGGTTTTATGGTCGCACTTTCTGTATTTTTGCTTGTTCTTTTTGCTGTTATTGAAATTATAGTTCCCATGGCAGAACTCGGCTTGGGCTTTATATGTGCGCTTGTTCTTTTTCTTGCCGGAATTATCTGCATTTTTCAGGGCATACTCGGCTCTTATATCGGCAAAATTCATTCTCAGGTGAAAGACAGACCTATTTTCATTGCAAAAGAGATTTTAACTTATGAAGATAATTAAAGTTTTAATATCCAGATACAGAGAATTGATAGTTTATGTCATTTTCGGCGTGTGTACCACCGTTGTTAACCTGATAACTTTCAAACTCTGGAATTTGATTTTAGGCGAAGAACAATATCTCATTTCAAACATCATTGCTTGGGTTGCATCGGTAATTTTCGCTTACATCACCAACAAAATATGGGTTTTCGAAAGCAAAAGCTGGGACACTAAAGTCATTCTCAAAGAAATCCCTTCATTTTTTGCCGCAAGAGTATTTTCTTTCCTTGTGGAAGAAGTTGGGCTTTACATCTTTGTTGATTTGCTGAAGTTCAACGAATATTCGATGAATATTCTGTCAATCAGTCTCAGCGGAGAAATGATTGCCAAGATTATCCTTGCAGTTGTTGTGGTAGTTCTCAACTTTGTGTTTTCAAAGCTGTTCATCTTTAAAAAGAAAGATAAATAGTTTTTAACCGATTTAAGTATTCTTAAGTCGGTTTTTCTTATTATTCCTATTGCTCATTTCGTAAATTTGTGTTACAATATAGTGATTATTATGATGAGGTAGTAGGCTATGATTATATTAGGTATCGATCCGGGCTACGCAATTGTGGGCTTCGGTGTTCTGGATTACCGCAACAATCATTTTTCCGTTATTGATTACGGTGCTATTCTCACCGATGCCGGAACACCCTTTAACGAAAGACTTGAAAAAATATATGACGGTCTTACAGCTATAATCGAAAGGTATCAGCCGGATGCGATGAGCGTTGAAAAGGTGTTTTATAACAGTAACGCAAAAACCGTTATTGATGTTAGTCAGGCAAGGGGAGTAATTATGCTTGCGGCGCAGAAAAACAAAGTGCCTGTTTTTGAATACACACCCTTGCAGGTCAAGCAGAGTGTTGTCGGTTACGGCAGAGCAGACAAAAAACAGATGCAGGAAATGACCAGAAGAATTCTGGCTTTGGAAAAAGTACCCAAGCCCGATGATACAGCCGATGCTTTGGCTATGGCAATCTGTCACGCACATTCAAGCGGTTCATTGTCGGTTATCGGCAATATGAGGATAAGAAAGGGGATTTAACAGGTGTTTTACTGTTTAACGGGAAATCTCATCAAAAAAGGTACAAACTTTGCAGTTATTGATTGCGGCGGAGTCGGCTTTTACTGTCAGACCTCCAACAGTACACTTTACGATATAAACGGCGAAAAAACGGTGACTCTTTTCACTCATCTTAATGTCCGTGAAGATGCACTTGATTTGTTCGGCTTTTCCACGGAAAACGAGCTTCAATGGTTCAGAATGTTAATTTCTGTCAACGGTGTCGGTCCGAAAGCCGCCCTTGCAATTTTGTCAGAGCTTCCACCCTCAAAGCTGGCTCTTGCAATTTCGGCAAACGATGTGAAGCTTATCAAGTCAGCGCCGGGCATTGGTCCCAAAATTGCACAGAGAATTATTCTTGACCTTAAAGACAAGGTCGGTGGTCTTTCTTCCGGCGAGGATGACCTTTATGAAGGTGCAAAAGTGGCTGCAACAACTGAGTTGCCTAACACAAGTGAAGCCGTTGCCGCACTTTCGATGCTCGGCTATTCTCAGAGCGAAGCGGCAGTTGCCGTCAGCAAAATTGACCCCTCTCTTTCGGTTGAGGATATTATCAGACAGGCACTTAAATTATTATCAAAGCAATAAAAGGTGAAATAAATGGATTTTGAAGAAAGAATAATTGCTCCTGACCTCACTTCCTTTGACAGCGATATTGAAACCTCACTTCGACCGAAGGTACTTACGGACTATATCGGTCAGGATAAAGCAAAGGAAAATCTTGAAGTTTATATAAAAGCTGCATCAGGCAGAGGTGAAGCTCTTGACCATGTCCTTCTTTACGGTCCTCCGGGACTTGGTAAAACCACCCTTGCAGGTATCATCGCAAACGAAATGAATGTTAATTTCAGAGTCACATCAGGCCCTGCAATTGAAAAGCAAGGCGACCTTGCGGCACTTCTTACCAATCTGAACGAAGGCGATGTACTTTTCATTGATGAAATTCACCGCCTTAACAGAAGTGTTGAAGAAGTGTTGTATCCCGCAATGGAAGATAATGCCCTTGATATTATCATCGGCAAAGGTCCTTCAGCAAGGTCGATAAGACTTGACCTTCCCAAGTTTACACTTGTCGGTGCAACAACAAGAGCAGGTCAGCTTTCAGCACCCTTGCGTGACCGTTTCGGTGTCATTCTCCGTCTTGAATTATACACTCCCGAACAGCTTTCACAGATTGTAACAAGAAGTGCGGGAATTTTAGGCATTGATATTGATAAATACGGCGCACTCGAAATTGCCTCACGTTCAAGAGGTACACCGAGAATTGCAAACAGACTTCTCAAAAGAGCAAGAGACTTTGCCGAAGTGCAGGGAAGCGGTATCATAAACGAAGAAATTGCCGACTATGCTCTTCATAAGATGGAAATTGACAATATGGGACTTGACTCAATTGACAGACTTCTTCTTTCGACAATGATTAAAAGCTACAACGGCGGTCCTGTGGGTCTTGAAACCATTGCGGCGGCAATCGGTGAAGAGGCGGTTACAATTGAAGATGTTTATGAACCTTACCTTATGCAGACAGGCTTCCTTGGCAGAACACCGAGGGGCAGAGTTGTCACTCCTGCAGGTTATGAACACTTAGGCATTGATATGCCCGGTCAACAGAAATTATTTTAAGGTGAATACACTATGAGATACACAAAAGATTGGAAAGATTATGAGCTTATCGATTGCTCAGACGGTGAACGACTTGAACGCTGGGGCGATATTATCCTTGTCAGACCTGACCCTCAGGTTATCTGGAAAACACCGAAAAAGAATCCTCTTTGGAAGAAAGCAAACGCCTATTATCACCGTTCAAAATCAGGCGGCGGAAAGTGGGATATCAAATCAAAAATGCCGGATTTCTGGAGTATAAATTATAAGGATCTGAAATTCAACATCAAGCCTATGGGCTTCAAGCATACAGGACTTTTTCCCGAACAGGCTGTCAATTGGGACTACACAAGGGAAATTATTAAAAATGTAAACAGACCTGTTAAGGTGCTCAATTTGTTTGCCTATACAGGCGGTGCAACAATTGCAGGCCTTTCGGAGAATGCTCACGTTGTTCACGTGGATGCTTCCAAGGGTATGGTAGCCTGGGCGAGAGAAAATGCCGCCGCATCAGATGTGCAGGACAGAAGTGTCCGCTGGATTGTTGACGACTGTATCAAGTTTGTTCAGCGTGAAATCCGCCGTGGCAACAAATACGACATAATCATTATGGATCCGCCATCCTACGGCAGAGGGCCGGGTGGCGAAGTGTGGAAATTGGAAGACGAAGTATATAACTTTGTTGAACTTTGCAGTGAGCTTTTGTATGAAGACTCACTGATGGTACTTATCAATTCTTACACAACGGGACTTTCCGCTTCGGTGATGGAGTATATTCTCGGCTCTGTTGTGAAAAAGAAGTTCGGCGGAAAGGTATCTTCGTCCGAAATCGGTCTTCCCGTCAGTGAAACGGGAATGGTGCTTCCCTGCGGTGCTTCCGCAATCTGGGAAAAATAATTATTAGGCAATTCTGAGAGGTTACAGATGAAAAACTACATTGAATTCAAAAATGTTACCTTTGGTTATACAGATGATATCGAAGGAAATGCTCCGCAGGAAAATGTCATCAAAAATATGTCTCTCTCAATCGAAAAAGGTGATTTTGTTGCAGTCCTCGGTCACAACGGTTGCGGCAAATCCACTATGGCAAAGCTTTGCAATGCAATCGTGACTCCGCAACAGGGTAAGGTATTGGTTGACGGGATAGACACAAGTGACGAAGAAAGACTTTTTGATATCCGCCGCAAGGTTGGAATGGTCTTTCAGAATCCGGACAATCAGATTGTTGCAACCATTGTAGAAGACGATGTCGCTTTTGGGCCTGAAAATCTCGGTGTTGAGCCGAAAGAAATCAGACGCAGGGTTGACGAAGCTTTAAAGCAGGTTGAAATGTATGATTTCCGTCTTTTTGAGCCGCATAAGCTTTCAGGCGGGCAAAAGCAAAGAGTTGCAATTGCAGGCATTATCGCAATGAAACCCGAGTGTATCGTCCTTGACGAGCCTACGGCTATGCTTGACCCGAGAGGCAGACGTGAGGTTATGAAAACGATTAAGATGCTTAATGAAGAATTCGGTATCACAGTTGTTCTTATCACTCACTATATGGATGAAGCTGTTAAAGCAAACAGAGTTATCGTAATGGACGAGGGTAAAATACTTCTTGACGGCAAGCCGAAAGAGGTTTTCACTCAGATTGAAACACTCAAAAAGACAGGTCTTGATGTTCCCGAGGCTACGGAGCTTACAAATATGCTTATAAAAAGGGGACTTGACCTTCCCAATGATATACTTAGTATTGACGAACTTCTCCAAAACATTGTCAGTATTACGGAGGACAGAAATTGAGCAGTATTGTACTTGAAACAAAGAATTTATCTCACGTTTATTCAAAGGGCACAACATCTCAGGTTGATGCAATCAGAGATGTTTGCCTTCAGATTGAAAAAGGAGAGCTTGTGGGTATTATCGGTCACACAGGCTCGGGCAAAAGCACCCTTATCCAGCATTTCAACGGCCTTTTAAAAGGCTCAAGCGGTGTTGTTATGCTCGACGGCAAGGATATCTGGGAAGATAAGAAAAACATCAGAAATGTCCGTTTCAAGGTAGGTATCTGTTTTCAATATCCCGAATATCAGCTTTTTGAAGAGACCGTATATAAAGACATTGCCTTCGGGCCGAAAAATATGAAGCTTTCCGAAGAGGAAATTGACAAGAGAATTAAAGAGGTTATTTCCTTTGTCGGCCTTGATGAAAGCTATCTTAATAAGTCCCCCTTTGACCTTTCCGGCGGCGAAAAAAGAAGAGTCGCAATAGCGGGCGTTATGGCAATGGAACCGGAAGTGCTTATTCTTGATGAGCCTTGCGCAGGTCTTGACCCCAAGGGCAGAGAGACAGTTCTTTCCTTTATAAAGGACTATCAGAAAAATACAGGGTCAACAGTTCTTGTTGTTTCTCACTCAATGGAGGATATTTCAAAAATCGCCACCAAGGTGCTGGTTATGAATGAGTCTAAGCTTGCTTATTACGACACCGTTGACGGAGTTTTTGCCCATTCTGAGGAGCTTCGCAGAATGGGGCTAAACATTCCTCAGCTCACTCAGCTTTTCTTGAAGCTGAAAGAAAAAGGCTATGACGTGAACACAGATATTTATACCCTCGAAAAAGCGGCAGACGAAATAATGAAGCTCTTTAATGGAGGTGTAAAAGGATGATTTCTGATATTACCATCGGTCAGTATTACAAAGAAAATTCAATTGTGCACCGTCTTGACCCGAGAGTGAAAATTATTCTCACAGTGATGTTTATTGCAATGATTTTTATTTGCAAAAACTTCCTGTCCTTGGCTCTGATGTTTGTGTTTGTTATTTTTTCGGTACTCAGTTCAAAAGTACCCGTAAAAATATTCCTCAAAAGTCTTAAGCCTATTCTGCCTATCGTGCTTTTCACAGCAATTCTCAATATGCTTTATATCGGCGGAGATAAAGTTCTTGTATCTTTCTGGGTCATTCAGATCACAACAGAAGGTCTTATGACGGCAATATTTATGGCAATCAGAATCATTTGCCTGATTGTCTCTTCGTCAATTCTCACCTACACAACAGTACCGACAATGCTCACAGATGCAATTGAAAAACTGCTGTCACCGCTGAAAGTATTTCACGTTTCAGTACATTCTCTTGCAATGATGATGACTCTTGCACTCAGGTTCATCCCCACGCTTATTGAAGAGATTGAAAAAATCACCAATGCACAAAAGGCGAGAGGTGCAGACCTTGAAAGCGGTAATTTTATGGACAGACTCAAGGCAATTGTGCCGATTATTATTCCGCTGTTTGTGTCCTCCTTCAAAAGAGCTGCAGACCTTGCTTTTGCAATGAGCTGCCGTTGCTATTCAGGGGGAGAGGGCAGAACAAGAATGAAGCAGATGAAGATGAAGACTGCCGATTTCATTGCTTTGGCAATTTTTGCTTTCGGCATTGCCGGTGTTGTACTTCTTAATGTATATTTCGGAGCTGTAATTTAAAAATGGAAAGAAATTTAATGCTTACCCTTCGCTATGACGGAACAAATTTTCACGGCTGGCAAATGCAGGAAAATGCAGAAACAGTGCAGCAACATCTGAGTGAAGCTACGGAAAGAATCCTCGGTGAAAAAGTGAAAATAAACGGTTGCAGCCGCACCGACAGCGGAGTTCACGCAAATATGTTCTGCTGCAATTTTAAAACGGAAAATCAAACTGATACCGCCAAAATTCTCAGAGGTCTTAACGCTCTTTTGCCGGACGGAATCGGAGTTTACGGCATTGAAGAAAAAGATTTGAATTTTCATGCAAGATTCGACTGCAAGGGTAAGGAATATATTTATAAAATTTGGAATGAAAAATGTAAAAACCCTTTTCTCACTTCTTATGCGTTGCATTATCCTTATGACCTTGATGCAGAAATGCTGAATGAGCAGGCAAAGGATTTTATCGGGACATACGATTTTTCAGCCTTTTGTGCAGCAGGCTCATCGGTTAAAGATAACGTGCGGACAATAAGAGAGTGTGGTGTAAAGCGTGAAGGGGAACTTGTGACTTTTTCTGTCAAAGGTGACGGGTTTTTATATAATATGGTCAGAATTATGGTCGGAACACTGCTCTATATAAACTCGGGAAAGATTCCGAAGGATACGATATCCGACATAATTGAAAGTCAGGACAGAATTCGTGCAGGAATTACCGCAAAAGCTCACGGACTTTATCTTAATAAGGTGTATTACTGATATGAACAAGGAAAAAGATAACATTAAAAATTTTAGTGAAGAGAAAAAGAAAACAGAAAATAAAAAGAAAAACAGCCGTTCAAAAGTGATTTTGACTCTTTTGGCAGTTATAGTTGTGGTTTTTGTTTCATTATATTTCTTAGGTGGCTTGGATGTGGTTTCAGGTTCGCTTTCAGGCGGTGAAGATGTTGTTCTTGACTCGTCGGTCATCGGCAATGACGGTTTTCCCGTTTCGTTCACAAACAATGATATTATAACTGTAAAATCCTTTTCCTCAAGGCTGTATGTTCTGACAAGCAAACTTCTCACTTGCATCAGACCTTCAGGTGAGGTTGCTTATACTGAAACCTTCACTTTTGTGGAGCCGGAAATGGCAGTCAGCGAAAAATACGGCATGGTTTATGACCGTGGCTCTTCCAAGTATTTCATTTTCAACAAAAACGGCTTGGTTTATGAGGGCAACACGGAAGATAACCGCCACATTATCACCGCTTCTATTGACTCAAAGGGTAATTGTGCCGTTGCGACCAAAAGTGACGATTCAGCTTGCAGAGTATATCTTATGAACAAGAAAGGCCGTATACTTTACATATGGTCTTGTGCGGAAGAATACGCTGTGTCACTTGATATTAGCTCAGATTCAAAAGAAATTCTCTGCGGAACAATAGGCGCCTATAACGGTGAGATTTATACAAAGCTTTATAAACTGGAGACAGATTCAGATGAAGTCACATCTCAATATACAATACTCGGCTCGGGTTGTGTTGATGTGAAGTTTTACGGCAAGGAAAAAGCAATTGTTTCTTGCCTTGACAAAAGAGTTATACTCCATTTACGCACCGAAGACGGAAGCCCGATTGAAATTGAATATTCCGGCGAAACCCGCTTTATCGACTGCGATTCAAACGGCTATGCCGTTGTTGTGACTGACAAGATAAACTCTTTTGATGAAGATGAAATTACACTTTATGACAAAAACAATTCAGTGATTTATAAATCCACCTTTTCGGGTGAAGTGAATGACATTGTCTGCATCGGCAAAAAGGTATTTTGCCTCACAGATGACAGCGTTGTCTCACTTGATTCGGAAGGCAGTATAAAAAACACCTTTGTCTGTGATGTTAAGGGTGAAGGTGTGACGGTAATGAACAATAAGCCCTATTTTTATACCTCGGGAGTTGTTGAAGCAGGCTTTTAATTTTATTTAAATTAACTTTCTTTGATTTTTTATTGTTTATTTTGCATTATTATGCTATAATATCCAGATGAAATTGTGCGGGAGCAATTCTTCGCAATGTTTCATATTTAATTCAGTAATAAAAGGAGGTATATAATGGCGTATATTTTTGACATTGTTTTTCTTATAATATTTGCCGTAATTGTCATTTTTTCCGCAAAAAAAGGTTTTATCAGAAGTCTGTTTGATTTAATCGGTTCAATTGTTGCTTTTGTTCTTGCAAGGGTTTTGTCTTCAACCTTTGCACCGGCAGCCTTTGATGCCGTTGTAAGACCTGTTTCTGAGCAGTATCTCGCTTCAACACTTTCTGATGTCGGCACAACGGATTATGCCGTTCAGGTTGAGCAGGCTCTCAGTTCAATTCCGGAATCTCTCAGCGGTGTGATGGAAATTATCGGTATCAACACTGATTCAATTCTCGAAAAGGTATCTTCCGCCAACCTTCAGGGCAATAACCTTGTTGAAAGCATTATGAACACAGTTGTTGAGCCTGTCGGAACAGCTGTTCTGCAGTTTGTATTTACAGCTATTCTTGCGGTTGTATTGATTTTTGTCATCAAAATTGTTGTCAAGGTTCTTGACAAGGTTATCAGCAAACTTCCTGTAATCAACAAGTTCAATTCACTTCTCGGCGCGGCTTTCGGCGTTGTCAGAGGTGTTCTCATTGTTGCTGTTGTTGCAATGCTCGTCAGCGTTGTTGCAGGTTTTATAAATAATGATGCATTTATTCAAAGTGTAGACAGTTCAATTGTTGTCAATACTTTTGAAGGTATGTTTGCTTCAATCAGCGGTATGAATTTTTAAAACGAAGGAGTTATCAAAATGAAAGATTTATTCAAAGGATGTTGGACAATCCCTAATTTATTGTCTCTGATAAGAATTTTACTCATTCCCGTGTTCGCTTATCTTTTTTATAACGATCAGAAAATTGCTGCAGTTGCAGTTCTTGCAATTTCAGGACTTTCAGACACTTTTGACGGGCAGATTGCAAGAAGATTCAATCAGGTGAGTGCCCTTGGCAAAATTCTTGACCCTGTTGCTGATAAGCTCACACAGATCACAATTGCGGTTATGCTTTTGATTGATTTCAGAAATGCAGAAAACGCACTTATCAATGCTTTCGGTTGGGTTTTCCTTGTTTTCCTTATCAAGGAAGCAGTTATGCTCATCGGTGGCCTTGGTATGCTTCTTATGAACATCAGACCCGGTGCCGCTGAAATCTGGGGCAAACTAGCAACGCTTGTTTTCTATATAGGTATGACAATCATCATTGCCATCGGCCCCGAAGTCGGTGCTTTCAATGAACTGCTCGGTTTTGAGCTTCCCGCAATTGCCACAGGTATCATCGTTGTTATTTCGGCAATTATGACAGTTATTGCTTTCCTCAGCTATATGCCTGAAACTTTCAGACAGTTCAAAGAGCATTTTGCAGAAAAGAAAGCGGCCAAGGCAAAATAAAAAAAGCAACTACCAATTAACTCAAGGAGTATTCTATGAAAAAAATGATTTGCTCAAGATGTAAAAAACGCCCTGCGGTGATATTTATTTCAAAAATCATCGACGGCAAAACCGTCCCCGAGGGACTTTGCATTAATTGTGCTATGGAAATGAATATTGGTCCTATCAAGCAGATGATGGAGCAAATGGGTATTACTGAGGAAGATGTTGATTCAATCAGCGAGCAGTTCAGCAGTATGTTCCCGGATGCAGACGAAGAAGGCGGCTTTGAAGGAGGCGGCTCACCGACCATGCCTTTTCTTCAGGGGCTTTTCGGCGATATGCAAAACGGGCTCACGGTAAGAAATGATGCAAATTCAGAAAATAAGCCGGCACAGACTAAAAGTGAAACTGCTCACAACGACAAAAAGGGCGGCAGAAAGAATCGGAAGAATAAAGAAAAGAAACGTAAATTTCTGTCACTTTATTGCACAGATCTTACTGCAAAGGCAAGAGACGGCAAGATAGACAACATTATTGGCAGAGAAAAAGAGCTTGCAAGAACAATACAGATTCTTTGCAGACGTTCAAAGAATAATCCGTGCCTTATCGGTGAGCCCGGTGTAGGTAAAACTGCTATTGCAGAAGCTCTTGCACAGAAGATTGCAAAGGGCGAAGTTCCTGCAAAGCTTGCTGATAAGGAAATACATCTTCTTGACCTTACGGCTCTTGTTGCCGGTACTCAGTTCAGAGGTCAGTTTGAAAGCAGAATCAAAAACCTTGTTGACGAGGTTAAAGATAACGGCAATATCATTCTGTTTATTGATGAGATTCACAATCTTGTGGGTACAGGTGATGCAGAAGGCTCAATGAATGCAGCTAATATCTTGAAGCCTGCACTTTCAAGAGGTGAAATACAGGTTGTGGGTGCAACCACCTTTACCGAATACAGAAAGAATATTGAAAAAGATGCCGCACTTGAAAGACGTTTTCAGCCCGTTAAAATTGAAGAACCGTCAATTGAAGATGCTACAGAGATACTTCTCGGTATCAAGAAGTACTACGAAGGCTATCACAGAGTAACAATCAGCGACGCTCTTGTTAAAAAGACAGTTGTACTTTCAGAAAGATATATCACAGACCGTTTCCTTCCTGATAAGGCAATTGACCTTCTTGACGAAGCCTGCACGGCAGCAAACCTTCGAAATAAGGCTATCAGCGACCTTGAAATCAGCGAGCGTAAGCTTTCCGAACTTAAAGAGGACGAGGAAGAGCTTATGAACGAGACGGAAGCTGACTACGAAGCCATTGCAAAGCTCAAGAGTGACATTGTGCTTTGTGAAAATGACATTTCCAATCTTACCGAAAAGGCAAACGATAACGCAGTTACCGAAGCTGATATAGCAAAGGTTATTGAACTCTGGACAGGTATTCCTTCAAGCAAGGTTATTGAAAGTGACCTTAAAAAGCTTTCAAAGCTTGAAGAAACACTCAAAAGCAAGGTTATCGGTCAGGATGCTGCAATCAGCGTAATTGCAGCAGCTATCAAAAGAAGCCGTGTTCAGATAAGTCCCAGAAGAAGACCCGCTTCGTTCATTTTCGTCGGTCCGACAGGTGTTGGCAAAACAGAGCTTGTTAAGCAGATATCAGTGGAGCTTTTTTCTACTCCCGAAACGCTTATCAGACTTGATATGTCTGAATTTATGGAAAAGCACAGCGTATCGAGAATTATCGGCTCACCGCCGGGATATGTCGGCTATGATGAGGCAGGACAGCTTACTGAGAAGGTAAGAAGAAAGCCTTATTCCGTAATTCTTTTTGACGAAATTGAAAAGGCTCACCCTGATGTTATGAACATTCTTCTTCAGATTCTTGATGAAGGCAGAATTACCGACGCACAGGGCAGAACCGTTAACTTTGAAAACACAATAATCGTTATGACCTCAAATGCAGGCAGCGAAAGAAAGGGCGGCGCTTTAGGCTTCGGCAAGGAAAAGGGCGACGCAACAAAAGAGAAGATTATGAAGGCTCTTTCAGATTTCCTTCGTCCTGAATTTTTGGGCAGAGTTGATGAAATTGCGGTTTTCAATCAGCTGACGGTTGAGGACTTTGAAAAGATCGCTGTATTGCTTCTTGACGAACTTGCTTGTTCAATTTCAGAAAAGGATATCGACTTCAAGTGGAGTGATGATGTACCGAAGTATCTTGCAGAAAAATCTCACGGCGGACAAAGGGGAGCGAGAGACCTTCGCAACCTTATCCGCAAGGAAATAGAAGACGGAATTGCAAATATTATCATTGATAATGCTGACTCTGTAATATGTGCAATTGCTGCCGAGGTTAAGGAAGAAAAGATAGTTTTAACCTCGCTGTAAGAATATAAAAAAATATACGATTTTTTATTAAAAACACTTGACATTGCAACGCTGATTGTGTATAATAATCAGCGTTGCAAAGGTATGTGCGGGTGTAGTTCAATGGTAGAATCCCAGCCTTCCAAGCTGGTCGCGTGGGTTCGATTCCCATCACCCGCTCCAAAGTAAATATGCGCTTGTAGCTCAGTTGGATAGAGCAACTGCCTTCTAAGCAGTAGGTCAGGGGTTCGAGCCCCTTCAAGCGCGCCAGTAAGTGGTGGATGTAGCTCAGTTGGTTAGAGTGCCAGGTTGTGGCCCTGGAGGTCGTCG